>NZ_QJSK01000009.1:0-109494 GCF_003426095.1 Paraliobacillus sp. X-1268 | reverse complement strand
TTTTATCAGAAGGTATCCTTTTTTACTTACTAAAATTTTCGATTTTATAAAAAAGTTGCATCTTCCAACTACCGTTGGAAGATGCAACTTTTTATTGTTTATCTGAGTTTTGTCCCAGCCTCTTTTTTTTCATGTAAAAAGTTTGTTACGAATCCGTTATGTTTTTGTTCTTATTCTACATTATATAATTACTTCTTGAATCGATTTTAGTTGTTCTTTCTCACACGTGGGACAAAAAAATACATGTACACAGGTATGATTAGCTTGTGATTTAATATCTCCATCAAAGAGTTTCATACCTTCATTATCTAAGTAAGGAGCATAATCACCTAACTGTTCAATTAAACGACCTTTCTCATTCATTTGTGTGTCACATGTTGAACAAATCGTATCAATTTTTGTTAATCCATTACAGATAGGACACATATACAAGTTATCAACTTCTTTCAAGTACTGTCAACGTAAAACCTTTTTTTTGTTTTAACAATTTTAAAATAAAAGGGGCACATAATGTGCCCCTTTTTTACTGCCATATTTTATTTAATTATTGTTGTGGAGTGTTAAATTGTTGTTCTGCTTGTTGAACTAAACGCTTGGTGATTTCGCCACCTACAGAACCGTTAGCTCTAGATGTTTCGTTAGCTCCTAGAGATACACCAAATTCTTGTGCAATTTCAAATTTCATTTGGTCAAGAGCTTGCTCGATTCCCGGTACTAGTAATTGATTTGATTGGTTACTTTGTGCCATATCAACTGTTCACCTCCTACAATAAATAGTGTAAACAGAATCGCTAATCTTATTAAACTCAATTTCTGGAAAATTAACCTTAACTGGTTAAATCATTTTTTTTGGATCAACAAATTTATCAAAATCAGTCTCTGTTACTATTTTCAACATTACGGCCGCATCCTTTAAGGTTAATTCGTCTTGAAAGGCTTTTTTTGCTATTTTAGCTGCATTCTCATAACCAATATGAGGATTTAATGCCGTAACAAGCATTAAAGAATTATTTAGATGTGCCTCCATTTGTGCTTCAATTGGCTCCATCCCTTGGATACATCGTTTATCAAAAGATGCCACACCATCAGCTAATAACCGTACAGATTGCCAAAAATTATAACTGATTACAGGTTTAAATACGTTAAGCTGAAAGTTACCTTGACTTGCTGCAAAGCCAATTGTTGTATCATTTCCCATTACTTGCGAGACAATCATCGTCATTGCTTCAGCCTGTGTCGGATTTACTTTACCTGGCATAATCGAACTTCCTGGTTCATTAACAGGAAGTTTGATTTCTCCTATACCTGCTCGAGGTCCACTCCCTAGCCAACGGATATCATTAGCGATTTTCATTAAATCACCAGCTAATGCTTTTAGCGCTCCATGCGTATGTACAATTTGATCATGACTTGTTAATGCATGAAACTTATTTGGTGCTGCTTTAAATGGTATTTTTGTGTAATCACTAATAATTTCACATACAATTTCCGAGAATTGATCAGGTGCATTTAAGCCAGTTCCTACTGCTGTACCGCCAATTGCTAATTCTAATAAATAACTACTACTATCTTCAATCATTTTTTTCGTTTTGATGAGCATATGATGCCAACCGCTTATCTCTTGTCCAAATGTTAATGGTGTTGCATCCTGTAAATGCGTTCGACCAATTTTAATCACGTGTTGATATTTTTCCATCTTGCCCACTAATGTGGTTATTAAATTGTCTATACTAGGTAATAATTGGTTTTCAATTTGTTGAATAGCAGCTATATGCATAACAGTCGGGAACGTATCATTTGAACTTTGTGATTTATTAACATCATCATTTGGGTGAATCGTATATTTACTATCTTTAGCCTGTAACCATTCGTTTCCCACATTGGCAACTACTTCATTTATATTCATATTTGTTTGCGTTCCACTGCCTGTTTGCCATACTACTAATGGAAAGTGAGCAGATAACTCGCCGGTAATTATTTTATCTGTTGCAAAAACAATCGCTTCCATTTTATCCGCTTCTAATATACCTAATTTATGATTCGCAATGGCCGCGCTTCGTTTTAATAATGCGAAAGCTGTAATAATTTCTATTGGCATTTTCTCTGTTCCAATTGGAAAGTTCTCTATGCTTCGTTGTGTTTGAGCTCCCCAAAATTTATCTATTGGTACTTTAACCTCTCCTAATGTATCTTTTTCTACCCGGTAATCCACGTTAACAACACTCCCTCTATATTCACTATTTACTTTCTATTCTACCGTGTTTATTCTCTGATAACTACACACAAAAATCCTTCCTCATATTTTTGAGAAAGGATTTCATTATAAATTAATAGTCATAACCAAAATATTCTTCTAATGTAAGATCTTGATCATGAATTTCAGTAGCAATTTCCTTACCAACGTAACGAATATGCCATGGTTCATAATTATATCCAGTTATTTCACTTTTTCCTTCTGGATATCTAATAATAAATCCCTCTTGGTGGGCATTTTCTGCTAGCCATGTTCCTTCACTCGTTTGTTTAAATGATTCTTCTAATAAAGTTGCCACTGTTTCGGTCGAAGAACCTATATCCATAGCTAAACCTGTTTGATGTTCACTTGTACCAGGACTAGCGGAGTATTTATCAGCGTATTCTTGTCCATTAGTTGCAACACTATTATCATAAATTTGTTTCTGTCGATCATAAGAACGATAGCCTGATACAGCAATTAGTTCAATTCCTTGTTCTTGAGCACGGGTAAATAATGATTCCAATGCCTTAGCCGCTTCTTCTCGCATTTGACGTTTTGGATCACCTTCTGCTGCATAATGTTGCACATTTGGAACAACTAAATCAGCTGGTTCATAACCATCTGGAAGCTTACGTTGTTTATTAAGATAAACTTGGTTACTTTCCGGATTATCTACTACATGTAGACCTGTGTCATCTTCTACCTCTGCTATATGTTTATTTACTTCATCTTCTTGCTCTTCTTCTAATTCTTCCATACTATCGTTTTCTTCCTCTAACGTATTCTCTTCTTGTTCCTCTTGAACAGTTTCATTTTGATTTGTATCATCTTGAGTTATAGGTTCTTGCTCGTTATTACTCTCTTCACACGCAGTAATAAACAAAAGGCTAAATAAAATAAGTGGAAATAACCATAAACGCATACTAAAAATCCCTTCGATTACTATTTTAAATTCTTACTTACTATAACATATTCTAATATTCGTGAGAGAGGAAATTTAAAGCATTTTTTTTTGCACAAAAAAAGCCCCTGTCATTAATGGACAAGGACTGACTATTTTAATATTCCCATGAGTATGCTTGGTATTCTTTGCTTAAATGAAGAAACGTCTCTTTATCCTGCTTGTCAATTGAATCATTAATTTTGTTCTCTAAATTAGATTTATTCCATTGTGAAACCAATGAATCCAAGATTAATGTTGATGCAAGTTTGATCTCAAATGAAATTTCTCGTTTTGCTTCAATTGGTTTGTCTTTCTTACCATTAAATGCTCTCAACGTGTAATTCACTTTTTGCTTCTTCATGGAACACGCCTCCTAGTCCCTTTTTTCCATTATCCTAGATTTCAGGTTTAAATGCAATAGTTTAACGCACAATTTTCAGAATATTTATTTAAATATTACCCCAGAATATAAATAATTAAACATTAAAATAATGAACTTTTACGCTTAGGTTTTATTTTCACTAAAGCAAAATAGATTGCAATTGCAATAAACACACTGAATGTTATTACCATCCAAATTACGTCATAGCGCATTAAAAAAGCTGTTGCTGGAGGTCCGACTGCTACACCTAAATAACGTGCTGAACTATAGAAACAAGTGATTGTTCCTCTCACTTCTTTATCAATACTTTCCGTAATAATCGCATCTAAACATGGCAATCCAACACCAATTCCAACTCCTCCAATTAAAAAAACGATTAAAATATAAATGAAATGATCCGAAAAATATATAGCAACTACTGCAGTTGCTAATATAAGAAGCCCAAAAAACACTGTCCATTTCATTACTTTTACATGAGACTTAATTCGTTTACCTGTCAGATATGATGCCAAACATAAAGCAGCTAATGGCCCAGCTAAGTAAAAACCTTTTTTTATACCCGTAATAGCATATTTATCTTCTAACATACTCGATAAGTAAAATAAGATTCCAAATAAGATAAACATTAAGATTGCACCAATAATGTACACAGCAATTAGCCATCTTCCATGTTTCTTAAAAGCTTTTTTTGTATCTTTCCAAAAAATCTTAACTGCTACTGGTTTTTGTTCATTCTTTGGTTTTTTCACTAAAAACAACACTAAAATTGCAGAAATTACACAGAAAATCGGTATAGATAAAAATGGTAAAAACCAAAAAAAACTTGCTAACCCAGCACCTAAAATTGGACTTAATACTTTCCCAAATGTATTCGATGTTTCTACAAGTCCTAATGTCGCGCTGACGTCCTTTTCACGTTTAAACATATCTCCTACCAATGGTAAAACAATCGGTGCAGTACCAGATACACCTACGCCTTGCAATATCCTTCCGATTATAATGACCATGTATGGTGATTCCATTTTCCAAGCAGCATAACCTGACAATAATCCTCCTGCACCTGATATTAACAACGAAGGAATAATAACTGCCTTTCTTCCAAACCGATCGGATAAAAAACCTGCTATTGGAATAAGTACAATTGCAACCAGAGAATAAACCGTTATGATATAGCTTGTTTGAATTTTTGAAATATCTAGCTCTTTTTCCATTAACGGTAATATCGGAATAAGCATTGAATTTCCTAATGTCATGATAAGGGGGATAGAGGCTAACGAAACAATTGCCCACCTTTTTTCGTGTACTTCATCTTGACCAGTTCCCGATTTATTTCGAGCCATAAAGTCATCCCTTCCTAATCTTAATTATAAAGTAATATATATTAACATGCGTTTTACTATAAGCTATTATGCTTTCTTCCTATCTATTTCATGTATTTTTTATGAAAAAAGATACAAACTCTCACCATAACAACAAAAAAGCTATAGGTTATGGAATTTGTTTCGTAAAGCAAACATCCTTGCTATATCCCAATTGATATTGCCTGCCGAAGCTTTTTTTCTCTAGACTCATTAATAGTATATTTGGTAAGCTATGTATGCTAGTTAGAAACTATTGGAGGAGACGTCATGAGCCAGTATGATAATTATAAAAAAGGAGAAAAAGGAGCTTGGGTAAGTATCATCGCATACCTCTCTCTAGCCTCTTCTAAATTGATCATTGCAACAATTGGTGGTTCAGCTGCTTTAAGAGCGGATGGACTAAATAATACAACTGATGTCATTGCGTCAATTGCTGTTTTAATAGGTCTTCGTATATCGAGAAAGCCTCCAGATGAAGATCACCATTATGGTCATTTTCGTGCTGAAACAATTGCGTCACTAGTAGCAGCGTTTATTATGATCAGCGTTGGATTACAAGTTATCATTGGTTCATTTCAATCTATAATTGAAACAAACTATACTCAGCCAAGTTGGTTAACTGCTTGGACTGCTTTAACCGCAGCGTTTGTCATGTTTGGTGTTTATCACTACAACTTGCAACTATCAAAAAAGGTAAATAGCACATCATTATATGCCGCTGCACAAGATAACAGAGCGGATGCACTTGTTAGTATTGGTGCATTTATCGGCATTGTCGGTGCACAAATTGGTTTATATTGGCTTGACCCTGTCACAGGACTACTTGTTGGTTTCATCATATGTAAAACAGCTTGGGATATTTTTAAAAACGCAAGTCATACATTAACGGATGGATTTGACGAAGAAAAGCTAGATATCATTCGAGCGAGTATAATAAGTGATGAAGAAGTGATAGAAGTGAAGGATATGAAAGGACGTTTGCATGGGAACCAAGCATTAATCGAGATCACTATCTATGTCGATCCAGAATTAACTGTAAAACAAAGTCATCACATTACAGATCGAATTGAAGATTTATTATCTGAGAAACATGACGTACCACATGCACACATTCATATTGAACCCTATCCATCTAAAAAAAAGTAACGAGGAGATAATCTCTCGTTACTTTTTTTAGATAGTTAATAGAAATACTGTAGTTGAAGCACCCAATATAACAAGAATTATATTTAATCTAAATAAAGCTAATACTACCGCAATTAGCCCGCCAAAAAAACCTATCCAAGGTTCTTCAGGTATGACGGTTAAAACACCTGGAAAAATTAATGCCCCTAATGCAGCATAAGGTATTACATTGAGCCATTTGTTAACCCAACCAGGAAAAATTATTTTATCCACTATGAAAGCAGGAATCAGCCTTGGTATAATTGTCACAAGTGCCATACCAATAATCGTAAACATAATCATTTTTCTACCACCTTTACGAAAAGTGTACCAATAAAACTGGCTAATAATGTACTACATACAATGGCCCAACCTTGATCCATTTGCATACTAAACAAATAATTAAAAATCATTGCCAAAACGGCAATAACACCATAACGCACTTCGACCTTAACTGATGGAATTAACAGCGCAATAAACATAGCATACAATGCGATTCCCATACTCATACTTAGAGATTCAGGTATAACATCGCCCAATATACCACCCAAAACAGACCCTAACACCCATGATAAATAAGCAGTTAGCATTAAGCTTGCATAGAAGTATCCACCATTCTTTTCGTTTGCTTCTTTAGTATGTAAAGACACTACTGAAAACGACTCGTCTGTTAGTCCCAGAGAAAGCGGAGCCTTCCATTTTAAGTCAAGATTTTTAGACCTATTCATAAAAGATAAGCTCATTACAAAATGACGGAAGTTTAGTACAAATGTTGCAATAATGATTTCAATAGAACCAGCACCAATCGCAATCATATTAGCGCCCATAAACTGTGCTGCTCCTGCATAAACAAATACACTCATTGCTGTTAACTCCATTAATGTCATACCTGACTGTGAGGCAAGAACACCGTATGTAATCGCAATCGGTAAATAACCGAACATTATAGGTAAACCAGTCAAAAAACCATTTTGAATCATTTTTATTTTTTGTGATGAATGGCGCTCAATCATTACTTTGGCCATTACCATACCCCCTGTGTTGCTTTATGTATGATACTTTAACATATTATTGCACCATGTGAAATTGTGAAAAATAATACCTTTCTCAAAATACCCAACTAAACTCTTACCTGGCTCTAAAAATACACGACACTTTCCTCAAACACTTCGGTATAACCATCAACTGCGACACCACAGAATCTCCTGAATGACCCGCTACTCAAGTGAAATTGACTCCCTTTCCGCAGGCACGGCTTCAGCTAACTTGGAAGCAAAGAACGCCTCCAAGTGGATCTTCAGCCCGCGCTGTTCCTGCAGGAGTGTCGTCAATTTCACTTGATCCGCTAGTTTATTACACTGCAATATTAGAAGAGAATAAATTTATTACATATCGAAAAGGTACACTATTAAGCGAAGGAAGCAAATGGTTGAGACTCCTGTGGGAACAGCACAAACCGAAGATCCTCTATAGAAGCGATCTTTGCTTCTATAGATAGCTGAGGTTGTGCCCACGGAAAGCGAAACCATTTTGCTGACGTAGCGGGTAATAAAGCCTAACTCCGTCGCATTTTTTGTCTACTGCTCAGTTGAAAATTTAAAAAGAAGTAAGGTAATTATTACCTCACTTCCTAGATTTATACTATTCTTGATCTGTAAGAATTAGTGGTTCGTTTTTTGTTACTACAATTGTATGTTCAAATTGTGCTGATCTTTCTCCATCTACAGTTCTTGCTGTCCAATTATTATTATCCATCTTACTATGCCAAGATCCTTCATTTAACATTGGCTCAATCGTAATCACCATACCTTCTTTCAAACGAGGGCCTTTACCAGCTAAACCATAGTGCGGAATATGTGGTTCTTCGTGAATAGTTGGACCAATCCCGTGCCCAGTAAAGTCGCGTACTACTGCATAACCTTCAGCCTCAGCATATTGCTGAATCGCATGTCCTATATCTCCAATACGATTTCCCGCTTTTGCCTCTTTGATCCCTCTATAAAGTGACTCTTTGGTGACATCCAAAAACCGTTTTGTCTTTTCATCCGCCTCTCCAACAACATACGTCCAAGCAGAATCCGCCAAACCACCATTTAAATTAACTACCATATCAATTGTTACAATATCACCATTGTTTAATGGCTCATTTCGGGGAAATCCGTGGCAAATTTCATCATTTACAGATGCACATGTTGCATATTCATAACCGTTATATCCCTTTTGTTCAGGAGTTGCACCATTATCTGCTAGATATTTTTCAACAAAGTCATCAATCTCTTTTGTTGTGACACCAGGTTTCATCATTTTAGCTATTTCTTTATGACAAGATGCTAATAGCTTACCTGCCTCTTCCATCATAGCTACCTCTCTTGTACTTTTTCGTGTGATCATCGTTCATACTCCCTTTCATTCATTACTTACTATATCATATTTTCTTATTTCTATTATGTATCCAATATTACAATAAGTTTATCACAAAATAGATATTTCCATGACCATTTTGCACAAAAAACTGCTAATTGATGAAAGTGCATCAATTAGCAGTTTAAGTCTATTATTATATTTCTGTATTTGCATTTATTATACGAACCCCATAAATACCTCCAGCAATATTTCCCTCGGTAGAAGTGAATTTCACCTCTACTTTTTCTTTATTCTTTGTTAGCACAGTTGGAATTGGATAACAAACATCTATTAATTCACCAGCTTTACTCGATATTAATGTTTGTTTCGCAACGTGACTACCATCCACTTCGATAGTGAAATCTCTTTGATAGGCTTTACCGTCGATATAATGCTTACCATCTCCACCATAATACGTTACAAGTAAAAACATTGGCAACTTACCGTCAACAGCCATTTGATAACTAAAATAGCCAACATCTTTGGCGTCACGCCAGCTTTGATGTACAATATTTAAATAACCCGTTTCTGAGTTTTCCGCTTTTACCTGATGATCCTTTTCAGGCTGTTGTTCTCCAGGTTGCACGTGGTCAACAGTGATCGCACGCAATTTTTCCATTGCTTCTTTTTCGTGATCCACAAAGGAAGCAAATTCTTTTTCATTCATCACTTTCCAATACAATGTATATCGTTCATGATGAAGTGCATAAAACGGAACCATTTTCACTACGACAGATCCAGGTTGACCAATAGCCTTTGTCTCAAAGGTCAATGTTTTATCATCAATTAGCTTAATCCATTTATCTAAATCATCTTCTGCTGTTACAAGTGTGGGAACATCTATCAATTTATAATTATTAAATTGCTGGTGATCAGCGACAATATCTGTTTCAGGGAAGTTTTCTTTTCCTAACGCACCTGCTAAAACAATTGGTCCATACATGAATGCTTGTTTTTGCGGATCATCTTTCGACACGTATCTGTGTAACTTCATTGGTAAATCAAATACAATCCGATCTCCTGCAGTCCATTCCCGTTTCAACTCAAGATAACCATTTATAACTTCTCCATTAACTAACTCACCGTTTATACGCGTATTCATATTACCTGCTAGCCAATACGGAACACGAATTTTTATTGATAATTCTGCTCCATTTGCCTCTTTAACTAGAATTTCACTCTTATTTCCTGTTGGAAAAGTTGTCTCTTGTACTAATTGAATTTCTTTGTCTTCTAGGGTAATAGTAGAATTAATGAATAAATTCACATAAAGTGCATTGTCTTTTCTTGTATATATATTTTTTGTATATCGTGCAGGATTCTCCATACCTGATCCTGTACAACACCAAAACGAATCATCTGGTGAACAATATACCTTGAAATGTCCTGGTTCTGTTGAGACAAAATAAGTCTTCATTCCAGAATCAGGATCTTGTGAAGCTAAAATGTGATTATATAGACCATTTTCATAATAATCCATATACCTACTATCTGGACTCCAATCAAATAAATGCTCGGTAAGCTTTAACATATTATACGTATTACATGTTTCTGTTGTCAGAACACCTAGTGGCTCTGTATCAATTGGACCAAAATGTTCTGCATTACTATTGCCACCTATTACGTATGAGCGGTGATTAATCACTTGCTCCCAAAAAAAGGTTACGAGTTTTTTATAAACTTCATCTCCTGTTACATCATACAATTTCGCAGCACCTATCACTTTTGGAAATTGTGTATTTGCATGTTGTCCTTCTAAATGATCAACACCCTCAATTAATGGGTTGAGAATACTTTGATCACAGAAACGGATAGCCAGATCAAGATATCGAGGATCATTCGTAATCTCATACATATCAGCCATCACTTCATTCATACCACCATATTCACAAGTCAACATTCTTTGAAACTGTTCATCCGTTAACTTTGACAAACCTTTAT
Organism: Paraliobacillus sp. X-1268; assembly: GCF_003426095.1. Classification (NCBI taxonomy): domain Bacteria; kingdom Bacillati; phylum Bacillota; class Bacilli; order Caryophanales; family Bacillaceae; genus Paraliobacillus; species Paraliobacillus sp. X-1268. The sequence goes on along the minus strand of NZ_QJSK01000009.1, from coordinate 99,064 downwards.
ATGCCCAATCAGATAAGTTCTTAACTACAGCTAGTGCCTGAATATTACCTGTTAGGCGATATGCATCAATTAAACCAGCATAAATTTTATGGATACTATACCAAGGAACCCAAGAGCCACCTAATCCAAAGCTTTCAACTCGAAAATCACCAGTAAATACTTCTTCAAAACAATCTTTAGCGAATCCGCTTACATATCCTTCCGAATCAAATGATTGCAAATAGGATAACTCAGCGACAGCATAATCTAATTTCTCTTTCATCTTTTCATCACCAGTTACATGATACATCATGGCTGCAGCAGAGAGCCAATGACCTATTGAATGACCAGCAATCTCCATCGATTCCCAACCACCATATCGCTTATTCTTTGGTTCTTTACCAATCGCCTCATAACAAGGGGCCACTAATCGATCAACATCTAAATATAATAAATAACTTTTACCTTTTTCTTCTGACTGCTTAAAAAGACCACTATTTAAAACGACCTTATTCATATCTATTCTCCTCACACCATAATTTACTTCTATTATGCGTGTTAACATACATGATTGGAATACACCTAAATATAGAAAACATATCTTATTTTTGTTTTTATATGCTATACTAAAAAGAAACGTGGAGGCTTTATATGTACGCAATAAAACTACCTACCTATCAATTACCTTTAGTTAGAGAAGTTGGTTTTATGACTGATGAAAAAGGGGTTTTAAACCATCCCCATCGTAAACTAGATAATATTAATGTCTTTATTTTTGTTGTTAAAGGAAAAATAGAAGTAATTGAAGATGATAATTTCTATGAACTATCAGCTGGATCCTATCTTTTTTTAAGAAAAAACATAACTCATTGGGGTGCTGGATCCTATCTTCCAGGGACAAGTTGGTATTATATTCACTTTTATGATCCACCAACGGTAATAGTTCCGTTAGAGGATTATCATAATTTCCAACAAACCTCATTAATTGCAGAAGAAACATATAACCAACAACTACAGTTACCAAAAAAGGGTAGCGTAACTCAACCTGATTTCTACACATTGCAATTAGATAAATTAATTGAGCAAGATAAAAGCCAAGATGAAATTAGACCCCTTCTTTTATCACAAATGACTTATGCATTATTTATTAACTTATATAAGCACTCAAAGGAATCAAAAGTTCATCCAAGAACACAGCGGATAATTGCGCAATTAACAAAAATATGCAGACAGGCCTCAAAGAAACTATCTGGTAAAGAAATTAGTCAAGCAATGGATATGAATTATGCTTATGTATCGACTATATTTCGAAAAGAAACAGGTAAAAGTATTACACAGTTTCAGAATGAAATATTAATTGAAAAAGCGATGGATTTATTCAAAACGGAAGTAAATAATGTTTCGGAGGTAAGTGAAAAATTAGGTTTTTCAAATGCCTTTTACTTTAGCCGTGTTTTTAAAAAAGTTACAGGAATGGCACCGTCTGTGTATCTCAATCAAAATTACCAAGTAACACATAAAAATAGAGGACTCTAATGAAAGAGCCCTCTATTTTTCTAGATGCTTTTATGGTAGTTTAGTATCCACCGAAGCCCCATGAAGCACCAATGATAATTAGTAAGATGAATAAAACAACAATCAACGCAAATCCAGAACCATAACTATATCCTGCACTCATCTTTATAACCCCTCCTTTGTTTATTACACTTATAGAATATGTAATAAGCCCCAGAATGGAAGTCTAAACGAAAAAAATGGGTGTTTTACTTAGTTTTAAACGTTTCTAGCCCTTCATAAGGGTATTATATGGTATATTTACCAATCAAAGGAAGTCTTTTACACTATAATATTTACCATTGATTACTTGTTCTGGTTTAAATAAGATCGAAGTTAGAACTTCTGCAACTGCATCAGTATTTCTTAATTGATTTTCGGTTTTATATTGCTTAAACTGTTCAACATCTTGAAATGCTTCTTTACTTGATGAACGGATTTCGCTTTGCATTTCTGTATCCATAATACTAGGATCAAATAAAATGACTTTATTTTTCGTTTTCAATTGTGCTTGTTCTAATGCAACAGATTCCGTAAAACGATTTAATCCTGCTTTACTTGCACTGTATGCACTCCAGCCATAGACAGAACGATCTGCTGCACCAGATGTAACAGTAGCAATAATTAGTGGAATATCTGTTTTTTGGGCTTTATTTAAAAATAAACTAGTCGTTATCATTGGTGCAATTAAATTAACATGCATATGGGAATTTATAGCTTCCATTGTGTGTTTATCAGAAGTGGCAATAGGATTAACTACTCCTGCGTTATGAATAAGGTATACGTAGGCAGTCTTTCTTTTAAACAGCTGTTCCGCAATTGTTGAAAACACTTTTTCTACTTGTTCTGCATTCGCTAAATTACATGCATGGTGTTCATACGTTCCTGGTAAACTTTCAGTCATTTTCTTTAATGAACTATCCATTTTTCTAGAAATCCCAAATACATGCATTCCTTGTTCAATACATAGTTTAGCGAGGGACGCTCCTAAACCTCTTGAAGTACCTGTTATAACTGCATATTTCATCCTTCAACCTCCTAGTTCATTCTATTATACATAATGGTAATACTTTGGTGAAACAACTTCCAGTTAAAAATGCACCTCCAAATTTTGGGAGATGCATTCCTTTATAATTTTGAAACTTTAATTGCTTGTTCAAATACATCAATAATATCTGCTGCATCCTCAATACCAACAGATATACGAACTAGTCCCTCTGTGATACCTAACTCATCCTGTGATTCTTTAGGTAAAGCGCGATGGGATGTGGTCAATGGATAAGAAACCGATGTTTCTACACCCGCTAAAGTTGGCACAATCTTTACCCAATCTAATGATTGAAAGAACTTATTAATATCACAATTACCTGTAACATCAATAGAAACAATTGCTCCATTTCCATTAGTTGCAACATTTTTAGGATAATAAACCTTAGTAACAGCATTATTCTTAGCTAATGCATCAGCTAATGCCTGTGCATTTTTTACATGCCGTTCCATTCGTACGCTAAGTGTTTTAATACCACGACATGCTAACCAAGCCTCAAACGGACTTAAGTTCGTACCGATATTCACGACCTTTGATTTGGCCTTATCAATTAAATCTACATCACCAACAAGTACTCCTGCTGTTACATCGCTATGACCGCCTAAATATTTAGTCGCACTATGTACAACTAAGTTAACTCCATCTGTATATGGACGACATAAATAGGGTGTAGCAAATGTATTATCAATCATGGTAAATATATCATTCTTTTTAGCGAGCTTAACAAGAGACGTTATATCTTCAACACGAAGTAACGGATTTGTTACAGACTCGGAATATAATAGCTTCGTATTCTCACGGATATGTTGTTCCAACTCATCAACCTTTTCAAAATTAACAAAGGTAACTTCTATCCCAAAATCAGCTAATTCATGTGCTAACAACTGATAAGTCCCACCGTAAATATCTGTAGATGCTAGAATATGATCCCCTGATTTAGCGATAGCTAAAATTCCGACTAAAATAGCTGAAAGACCAGAAGAAGTTGCAAGCCCTTTAGGTGCACTTTCTAATTGGGCAACAGCAGATCCAAGTTCATCAGTATTCGGATTACCCACTCTTGAATACAAATAGTCTTTTTCCCCCTGATAAAAACCCTCTAAATCATCTAAATCAGAAAACTTAAAAGCTGTTGTTTGATAAATTGGTGTTACTTTGCTATCTATAACATTCTTATTTTTTAAAGCTAAATGCACGGACTTTGTATCGAATTGTTGACCCACTATTCTCTCTCCCCTTTTAACGTGTTAGTTACTACTTTATCCTACTATGAAGAATAAAACCATTCTTTACATCTTTTCTTCCATCTGATGCTGATAGACAGTTAAGTCAATTTTAGATGTTTTATGAAATAGAATACCTTCTTGTTCAAGTAACCACTTTTGTGATGCATAACCTTCTCCTTGCAAACTAATTTCACCTTTACTATTTATCACACGGTGCCAAGGTAATTTGTACTTCTTGCTCATACTATGTAAAATACGGGATACTTGTCTTGCCGCTCTTGGATTTCCTGCTACACGTGCTATTTGACCATAAGACATAACTTTTCCTTCTGGTATATTTCGAATGATATCAATAATAACATGTGTGAAGTCTTCCATTCTTTGATCGGTCCCTTTTCTTAATACTTTCACACTAGTATATCACGATTAAAAATAGAAATAAATAAAAGCCATTTCCTCAAATAATACATGGAAATAGCTTTTATTTACTCCTATTTATGACGGCCGTCATATCAATGTACCTCCATTCCTAAATTAGGTTTCTACTTCGGTCGCCTGTCATTAATCTGATTCTCTAATTCATAAACATTACACATAAGATTTAACCTCCTTCCTTTTCTTGATAATATAAGTGTATCGTTTATGAATAGCTTTCAAAACCATAGTAAGCTTGAATTAGATTACGTCTGTGGACTGATTTTTTTCTCATACCAAAAAAATAACCCGTTGTTATCTCATTGAGATAACAACGGGTTATTGATTAAATTAATGTGCTGCATGTCCAGTAGTTAAGACCCATATTGAACCTGCTACGATAACAAGCGCCATGAAAACAGCAAATGCAACATTAATAATGTTAATACCACCTGATTTACCTTCAGTAACATGCATAAACATAATTAGCTGAACTAAGGCTTGAAAAATAGCTAGAATACCGATAATGACCATCTTAACCGATGCTGCAAAAGTAGTTTCATAAACAACTAATACTGCTGCGACTGTTAATACAATTGACAAAACAAAACCAACTACGTGATTCATCGGAAATAAAGTTTGTTTTTTCATCTTACATCAACACTCCTCTCAAATAGACAAAGGTAAGGATGAAGATCCAAACAACATCTAAAAAGTGCCAATATAGACTTGCTATAAAGAATTTACGAGAAGTCACTGGTGTAATACCTCTTTGAACCAATTGAATGATTAACATCGTGATCCAAACAATACCAAACGATACGTGTGCCCCGTGTGTACCTAATAAGGTAAAGAAAGCAGATGTAAATGCACTTGTTTGCAACGTCGCACCTTCATGTACATAATGGATGAACTCATTAATTTCCATATACATGAAGCCAGCTCCAAGTAACAAGGTAATCACAGTAAAAATGAGCATACCCTTAAGGTTGTTATGACGCATTTGATGCAGCGCCAATCCCATTGTGAAACTACTTGTTAAAAGTAAAAAGGTTTCAATTAATACGTCATTTAAGACAAAGATTTCAGCTAATGTTGGTCCATCAGCTGTGCCACCTTCTAATACAAAGTAGCCAGCAAATAGAGTAGCAAACAAGACAATCTCTGCACCTAGGAATAACCAAAAACCTAAAATATTCATTTCATTTTGATGCGTACTATACTCTAACGGTGTTGATGTTTGTGATGCCATTATAGATCACCTCTCCACTTACGTTCTGTTTCTAATACCTTTTTAGCTGGGATATGATAACCGTCATCATAATCAAATGAACTAGCAATCAAACCAGCAATTATCGCAATAGAGAAAATAGCTGCTAAGGTAAACCATTCAAATATTAAGAAGAAACCGACAATACCAAATGCCACACTCATGATAATTGGAATTCCTGAGTTACTTGGCATATGAATATCTTTTATCTCCTCTTTCTTCAGCTTGTTCTTGCCTTCTTTTTTATTTTTCCAAAACTGATCTAATTCAGTTACTTCAGGCGTTACAGCAAAGTTATATTCTTGAACAGGTGATGCTGTATCCCATTCTAGGGTACGCGCATCCCAAGGATCTCCTCCGATATCACGCGATGCATAACGGAAACTCCAATAAATGTTATAAACTAAGGCAGCAAAACCTGCTGCTAGCACTAAAGAGCCAATAGCTGAGAATCCTAAATACGGTGCCCAACCTGTACTCTCTGAATAAGTGTACATACGACGTGACATTCCATCTAATCCAACAAAGAACATTGGCATAAATGTCATGTTAAATCCAATTACAAATAACCAGAAATGCCATTTACCAATTCTTTCATTCAAAGTGAATCCAAACATTTTTGGCCACCAATAATATAAACCAGCAAATACTGCGAATACAACACCAGGAATTAATACATAGTGAAAGTGTGCCACTAAGAACATTGTGTTGTGATACTGATAATCAGCCGCTGCCATTGCTAACATAACACCAGTTACCCCACCAATAGTGAAACAAGGAATAAATGCTAGCGACCACATCATCGCGTTGGTAAATTGGATTCGGCCCTTCCTCATCGTGAATAGCCAGTTAAATATTTTGACACCAGTAGGGATCGCAATCATCATCGTTGTTACCGAAAAGACTGAGTTTACTGCTGCACTATTACCCATTGTATAGAAATGGTGTACCCAAACTAGCATACTTAAAAATGCAATAGCTACAATAGAAATTACCATTGTTTTATAACCAAACAAGTTCTTTCTAGAGAAAGTTGCAATAATTTCTGAATACATACCAAATGCAGGTAAAACTACAATATACACTTCAGGATGTCCCCAAAGCCAGAATAGATTTAACCATAGCATTGGGTCTCCTCCAGCTGCTACTGTAAAGAAATGAGCCCCAAACATTCTATCAAGTGTCATCATTAATAAAGCGATTGTTAAAATCGGAAATGCAGCTACAATTAAAACCGATGTAACTAATGAAGTCCACGTAAACATTGGCATCTTCATCAATGTCATTCCTGGAGCTCTCATTTTAAGAATCGTTACAATAAAGTTAATTCCAGTTGCAAGTGTTCCAATACCAGCAATTTGAAGTGCAATTGCATAGAAGTTATTTCCTATATCAGGAGAGAATTCCACACCTGCTAACGGAAAGTAATTTGTCCAACCTGCATCGGGAGAACCACCAATTACAAAAGAAATATTAAATAACATTGCAGCACCGAAAAACAACCAAAAACTTAAAGCATTTAATTTCGGGAATGCAACGTCACGCGCTCCAATTTGTAAAGGTAGAACCACGTTCATAATACCGATCAGTAGAGGCATAGCCATGAATAGAATCATTACGACACCATGTGTTGTAAATATCTCATCATAATGCTGTCCGTCTAAAAGTTCCAATCCAGGCCGTGATGTTTGTGCGCGCATCATCAGACCATCTACTCCACCACGGAAAAACATTAACACACCGGCAATAATATACATTATTCCGATTTTCTTATGATCTACTGTAGTAAACCACTCTTGCCAAAGATACTTCCATTTTTTTAAATAACTAATAAGTGCAACCAATCCGATAATTGTTAAACCAATCGCAATTTGGGATAAGAAAATAATCGGATCACCAGTTACAAAAAATTCATCTAATTTCATATGCTTCTCACCCCCAACTTAATGTCCATCATGTCCTTCATGTTCTGATTCATCCATATCCATTTCTTCATTACTTTGTTCTGATTCAGACTCATCTTGCTCTTGGTCAGTCTCAGTATCTGTAATAGATACGTCCGAATCTTCTTCATCTATCTCGCCTTCTTGTTCATAAAGATGTGTTTCATAATCTTCTGGATTAATGTATTCTTCTGAACCACCATGTGCGTGGTCAATCCATTGTAGATGTGTTTCATTATATGTCTTACGTCCAATAATACTTGGCGTAAGAATTTCTCGATATTCATCTTCTGTTAAGACATTTGCCGTGTTTTTTACATCAGAAACCCATTCGTTAAAGTCTTCTGCTGATTCCGCAACAACTTCAAAAGACATATGTGCATAACCTTCACCATTAAAGTTTGTGTTTCTTCCAATATATTCACCTGGACGATCAGCTACTAGATACAGTTGTGTCTGCATGTTAGCCATTGTATACTTCTGGCCTGCAAGAGACGGAACCCAAAACGATTGCATTGTTCCAGCAGATGTCATTTTAAATTGAATAGGGCGATCAGCAGGAATATTAACATAATTTACTGTTTCAATATCTTGCTCTGGATAGCTAAAAATCCATTTCCAGTCTGCAGAAGTAACGTGAATAACTAGAGGTTCTTGATCATCATAACCCTCTGGAATATCTTCAACATCTGAAATTGTAATTATAGTTGGTATAGTTAAAGCAACAACGATCAACACAGGAATTAAGAACCATGTGATTTCTAACGCTGTACTTCCCTCCTCATGTGGAGGTTCATAATCTTCATTTTCTGGTTTTGCACGATACTTCCAAACAATGAAACCAAATAAAACGAATACTACTATAACAATTAATAGCATGAAAATAATAGAGAATATAATTAATTCAGTTAAATTTCGTGCCACTGGTCCTTGTGGATCAAAAACCGTAAGCGTTGATTCACAACCAGTTAACGTTAATGTAGCTAATAGTATTGCCGTGATATAAAATATAGTACGAATACGCTTCATTACATCTTCTCCTTTCTTTCAACCAAATAGTAATCTATTACAGATTTTTGCACATAACAAGAGTTATTATACTTAAATGAACACAAAGTGTAAATAATAGTGTTGCCAAATCTTATTCTAACAATTATCCGCAAATAAGTAACACATTACATTAAAGTGTCACAAAAAGTTCATATTTGAGAAAAAGTTTTAAAAAAACTAAACCATAATATTTATAGAATTAGTATTTAAATTTTTTTAGAAACAAAAACAAGACTTCAAAAAAAGACAGATTTCTTCCCATAATAAAAGCCTGGATAAATTAATCCAAGCAACATTTCCATTCTTATATAGTAGTTATATCTTCCTCAACCTGCATATACTCTTTATTAAAATAATCTATAAAAGCTTTAGCATAAAATGGATCGAATTGAGTTCCTGCGCAATCACGTAATTCATCTAATGCATCATTATATGATTTCGTCTTTTGATAAGGTCTTTCAGTAGTCATTGCATCAAATGAGTCAATAACACATAATATCCTAGCTAACTTAGGTATTTCATCAGCTTTTTTACCATATGGATAACCTTTTCCATCAAATCGTTCATGGTGTAATTCAACTAAAGGTACTAATGAAGCATTTTTTTTATCAACTTGTATAATTTCTCTTCCCCATGTAACATGTTTTTTCACAGCATTCCATTCTTCAGCTGTTAATTTACCAGTTTTATTAATAATACCTCTAGGTACCTCTAGTTTCCCTATATCATGAACGAGTGCCCCTAGGGAAAGTATCTTTTTATCTTGCTCATTAAGTAATAGATATTTACCAAACTCTACTGCAAACTTAAATACACGTTTACTATGTCTATATGTATAGATATCTTTTGCTAATAGTAATTTTAACTGCTGTTCCAATTCTTCTAGAGAAGCTGTAATTTCCAATGGCTCAAATTCGTGACCGTATATGTGTGTATTGTTTTTTCCTTGTTCTTTTGCATAATACATCGCTTGATCTGCATGCGTTAAAAATTCAGTCGGATTATACATTTCTATATTCCACTCTATAATACCAGCTGAGAATGATAAACATCCGTATGGTAATCTTTCTACTCCATCTACATATGTATTATTTAATTCTTTTCTAATGCACTCAATTAAATCATTCGCCTGATTTTCGGTTGTTTCGGGCATTAAAATCACAAATTCTTCCCCACCATACCTTGCCACTACATAATCTTTCTCTTTACATTTTTCTATCAATATTTCGCCAAATAAAGTTAATACATGATCACCCTTCATATGTCCATTACTATCATTAAATATCTTAAAATCATCAATATCCAACATAGCCATAGATAACGGTTTATTGATAGTAATCTGTTTCATTTGCTCAAACTTTTCATTTAGTATTTCTTTAAAATAACCATGGTTATAAAGACCCGTTAAGTGATCAATATTTGCCTTGGTTTTTACTGATTCGTAAAGAGCAAATTGTTGCCTGAAAGTAAATGATAGCAGTAATGTTATGGTTACAAAAAGAAACAGACCAAAAATTGGTGTCCTTTGTAATAAAATGCTTAATACAATCGAAAGTAACATTGTAGTGGCATAGCTTTCAATTGTACCTTTCATTAAACCTCTTAGTGCTTCTAATAAGTTTTTTCTTTCAAATAACCAAAAATATATGCTGACTAAAAGAGTGTTCACAATAAAATAACTGAGCAATGAACCTATATAGGCAATCGCATTTTGCGAATTTACAAATCCAACACTACCACCTAGTAATTGAAAAACATGAAATGCAAAAAATAACATAATTGTATAAATCGAAAAATTAAAACTATGTTTCCACCAAATTAATCTTCTTTCATAAAAGAAATAAATAATGCTATTTATCAATAAAACAGTTAGGGTTAAACTTATACCAAATGTAAATAGTATTGCTAAATAAATAGAAGAATCTAATGACAAAAAGTTACCAACAGGTAAAAGTTGTATTTTATAGTGATTTAATATAAGCGAAGCACCTACAAGAGAGTACAAAAGAATCCATTCTAAATTAGATTGATAAGAAAAATCAATATAAATTAAAAAAGAGAATACACCAAATAGATATATAAATGAAAGAAATATTAATATATTTAATTTTCTTTTTTCCATTATCATTTTATCAACTCTCTTTAAAAAAACTATGGAGAGTCTAAACTCTCCACTACTAAAATATTAACCTAATTTAAATCCTGACGTTAATCCTACCAAAAGTGTACCAATAATAATAGCATTGATTACTACTCCAGTAATTTTAATTCCTGTGTTGCTTTGCATTGCTTTTTTCATCTAATTTCACCTCCCTTAAGTTGCATTGAGATAATTTCCTCTTCTGTTGGCTTGTCCTTCAACATTTTATCTTGAATAAAGAAGAAAATACCAATATTCATAATTACATCACCAATACTAATAACTTGATCTCTTGGATAAGGTGATGTGATAGGAATAATATCACCCAAAAATGCTAGTTTAGTAGATTCAGTCATAAGCGCATGCTTTCCATAGAATCCATTTTTAATTGCTTCCATATACATTGGATCTAATATAGTAGAAGCCTCTTCAGAAACTGGCATGCGTCCACCATTTATGGCCATAACAATGAAATTTAATAACACACCAATCATTATTAGATTAAAACCGGCATTTTTCCGGTTAAGCCAAAGGAAGAACAAACCAACTATATAGACAAAGATAAATATTGTGTTGCTCCATTCACCTAGAATAGGGAGTTGATTTTGAAAGTTAAAAACTAAAATTTGAGTTATAAAGATGACTGGGAATATCCATCCCCAACGAAATAACGGCTCTGTTAAAAACTTTAAATTACCTTTTCGGATAAATCCAACAATTATAGCAAATAAAATACCATCATATACCATATAATTTTCTCCAATACTGAACTTTAATAAGAAACAATACATCAAAAATCTAAATCTAAATACAAATTTGTATATATTTATACATTAATGCTAATTATAAGATAATTCAAATCAATTTTTTTGAATACTTTTAACATAATTAGGTAAAATGACCTATTATAAAATCATATTTACAAATTTTCTTGCATAAATTGTTCAAAAAAGGCGTAATCTACAAGCTAAATTAACTTAAATAGGTTTAATTAGGTACAAAGTTCTATTTGTTCGACAAAAAGCGTGTACCCTCTACTTTTAAGAAGATACACGCTTTTATTATTCAGCTAACGCTGTTTCAATTGCTTTTAAATTCCGTTCCATTAATGTAAAGTAATCTTCACTATTATCTATATCTTCCTCAGTTAATACAGAAAGATTATGCAATTCTAATGACTCAACACCAGTTTCTTGTTGGATAACAGTTGCTACTTTTGGTGTGATATTTTGCTCAAAAAACAAATAGTGAATGTCATTTTCTTCAACTTCCTCAATGATATTCTCTAATTCCTTTTGTGATGGTTCATCTGAAGAAGTTATACCAGAAATCGCCAATTGTTCGATTCCATATGCCTTTTCCCAATATCCGTAAGCTGCATGTGAGACTAAAATTTCATTTTGATCATAACCTTCAATCGTGTCATGGAAATTACTATCTAAACTTTCCAATCTTGAAACTAAGTCTTGATAATTCGCTTCAAAAGTTTCTTCTTGTTCTGGCATTTTTGCTACTAATTCTTCTTTAATGTTTTCTGCCAGCGAAACGGAAAGCATTGGGTCTAGCCATACGTGTGGATCAACATCTCCGTGATCGTGACCATCATCCTCTGTACTTTCTGCTTCTTCCTCTTCGTGTGTATGCTCTTCACTTTCTTCTTCATCGTGCGCGTGTTCTTCGCTTTCTTCTTCATGTTCGTGTTCGTAGTTTAATAGATCTAAACCTTCTGCAGCTTCAACCATTTCTACATCTTCATCAATTAAAGCTTGTTGAATCTTTTCAGCGTATGCCTCTAAATCAGCACCATTGTAAATAAATAAATCTGCTGTTGCAATATCAACCATCGTTTTCGATGTTGGTTCATATGTATGTGCGTCTGCTCCAGCGGGTAAGATAGAAGTTACTTCAACATATGAGCCACCAATTTCGTTTGCAAAATATTCTAATGGATATAAGGTCGTATAAATTTGTAGTTTTTCCTCTTCTGAATCGGTTCCAGATACTGCTTCTGACTCAGACTCCGCTTGTTCCTCACTACCACAAGCTACCAATAGTCCACCAACTAACATAAATAATGTAAATCGCATTAATAATTTCATTTCTTAAGTCTCTCCCCCGTATATTTGCTTTATATGGATTATATCGTAATCATTACGTATTGTAAATAGTAATCGTTACGCTTTATTTAATAAATTATAATTTACATTATTGTTATTGATAAAATACCAGCACTGCCTTACACTTTAAACGAAAAGCGTTACCTATAAAAAGATTATTAATTAATGATTAGGAGTGATTACGATTAAAAATAAAACAAAAATTGCAACCTTATGGGAAATTTTAAAAATATCAACTCGATTGGGTTTAACCTCGTTCGGTGGTCCAATTGCACATTTAGGCTATTTTCACGATACGTACGTAAAAAAGGAAAAATGGTTGAACGATAAAAGTTATGCTGATTTGGTTGCTTTATGCCAATTTCTACCTGGACCAGCAAGTAGTCAGGTTGGTATGGGAATCGGTATTATTAGAGGCGGTATGTTAGGTGGTATTGTTTCATTCATTGGTTTTACATTACCATCTGTGATAGCACTTATTCTTTTTGTTTACTTTTTGAATGCTTTTTCAATCGCAGAATCAGGAGCTATCCAAGGTTTGAAAATTGTAGCAGTCGCGGTAGTTGCACATGCTATTTTAAATATGGGGAAAAAACTAACACCTACACTCACCCATAAGTTAATTGCATTACTTGCACTTCTTACTACACTTTTATGGCAAACCACTCTATCACAAGTGGTTGTTATCCTATTAGCAGCTTTTGCTGGCCTTTTTTTATTTAGTAATGAAATAGAAGAAGATAGAACATTGATTACTGTTGCCATTTCAAAAAAAGTTGCAGGCATTTGTCTTGTACTATTTATCGGATTGTTAGGTGTCTTACCGTTACTTCGCGAAGTAATTGGAACCAATTGGATTGCAATGTTCGATAGTTTTTATAGATCCGGAGCGCTAGTCTTTGGTGGTGGACATGTTGTATTGCCTTTATTAGAAAGAGAATTTGTACCCAATGGATTTTTAACAGAACAACAATTCTTAACTGGATATGGTGCTGCACAAGCTGTACCTGGTCCGTTGTTCACGTTTGCTGCATATATTGGGGCTATAAAATCAGGTTGGTTAGGAGGCTTGATCGCAACAGTTGCTATTTTCTTGCCATCATTCTTATTAATATTCGGAGCATTGCCTTTCTGGGATCAACTACGCAATCACACTAAAATGAAAGCAGCATTTATAAGTGTTAATGCTGCTGTTGTCGGCATTTTAATTGCTGCATTTTATCAACCAATTTGGAGAACTGCGATTATTACCCCTATTGATTTTGCATTTGCTGCAGTTTTATTCAGTATGTTAGTATATTGGAAATTTCCCGCTTGGTTGATTGTATTAATTGGGGCTTTTGGCGGTTTTCTTTTAAATCAATTTTAAATTATCTTTTTCATTTTAACCAACAAATCCTTTTAATAATTAAATGTATTTTAGCCGAAGTCGGTTGTATTCTAATTTAAAATATTATAGTATGAATACATGAACATATGAATGTATAGGAGAGATAAGTATGGGACATGAGCATAGTCATGGACATGACCACCAACACGGACATCATGCAAATAAAAAAGCATTATTATTAAGTTTTATTCTCATTGCTACTTTCATGGTTGTTGAAGTTATCGGAGGAATACTAACGAATAGCTTAGCATTATTATCTGATGCAGGGCATATGTTAAGCGATGCTGCCGCCTTGGGATTAAGTTTATTCGCATTTAAGTTTGGTGAAAGAGCTGCAACTTCTACTAAAACTTATGGTTATAAACGTTTTGAAATATTAGCAGCATTTATCAATGGCATTACATTACTAGCCATTTCCGTTTATATTTTTTGGGAGGCATATAATCGTTTCTTAGAGCCTCCAAATGTAGATGGAAGCATGATGATAATTGCCATTATTGGTCTTTTGGTTAATATTTTAGTTGCTTGGATTCTAATGCGTGGAGATACAGAAGAGAATTTAAATATGCGTAGTGCGCTGTTACATGTATTTGGAGATTTACTTGGATCAGTTGGAGCTATTATTGCAGGGATACTCATCCTATTATTTAATTGGAATATTGCTGATCCAATTGCAAGTGTAATTGTTGCTAGCTTAATTTTATTTAGTGGTTGGCGCGTAACGAAGGACTCATTCCATGTCTTAATGGAAGGCATACCAAATCAAATTGATATTACGCAAGTAGAAAAATGCCTACTGTCAATCGATGGTGTAGTAGATATGCACGATTTGCACGTTTGGACAATAACATCTAACTTCCCTGCCCTTAGTTGTCATTTAATTGTCGATCAAAACCACAATAGAGATGTGATCTTACAAGTAGCTTCAAAGTTATTATTGGAGAATTTTAAATTAAACCACACAACCATCCAAATTGAAGGAGAAGGTTCCGCGATACAAGATCATGAAGATTGCTGTAATTAGATTGAAATAGGAGTTGTTCGTAGTGGATGAATTAATAAAGAAGGATTATAACGGTCTTGATGAAGAAACTTTATTTATTGTTTCTCAAACATTTAAAGCATTAGCTGATCCAACTCGCATACGCATCTTACATTTACTCTCTAAAAAGGAATGCTCTGTTACCGAGATTTCAGAATGCCTTGAATTAAAGCAATCAAACGTTTCACATCAACTTCGGTTCTTGAAAAATTTACGTTTAGTTAAATATCGACGTGATGGTAAAACAATGTATTATGAACATGACGACGAACATGTCATGAAAACATTACAACAAACTATAGATCATGCTTTACATGAATAAAAGGGAAACAGTTGTTTTCAAACTGCTTCCCTTTTCATTTTCCACATTACAATTGTTTTTTACTTACCTTTTTCCCATCGTAACTAAATACAACGCGTTTATCCTCCAACTCTGTTTCCATATGCACGGATTTTCCCCATAGTTGATAAATATATGGTATCGTTCTTTCAAGATAACGCATATCCAACTCAACACCTTCATAATTATGTTTCAAATAAAGCTCTCCATTACCAGCATAATCACCATTTAAAACCGTAATAAAAGGAAAACCTCCATTGATTCGCATTGAAATTAATTGATCTCGGACGTTTTCCCAATTTTTATCACTAACTTTATAGTCATTCCCTTGTTTTTGGAATAAGTATAAATCTTCTCTCTCAACAAAGTCTTTTGTTAAATAGTTACGTAAGAATGAAATATCTGATTCGATTTCTCTAACTTCAAACATTTTCTCTCGTCCTTTTCCAGGAACCGCTCCCCACTTTTTCATTTCTTCTGTAGGGTTATCAAATCTTTTTTCAATGTCTTCAAACATTTTAACTCCTAAATAATAAGGATTAATTTGGGTTTTAGAAGGTTGAACAACTCCTGCATTCAGACTAGCAAATTCGACAGCTTCGTCACTTGTCAAATCCAAACTTCTTAGAATTCGTTGATGCCAATATGAAGCCCATCCTTCATTCATAATTTTCGTTTCTAATTGCGGCCAGAAATATAGCATTTCTTCTCGCATCATCGTTAAAATGTCCCGTTGCCAATCTTCTAAGTGAGGGCTATATTCTTCAATAAACAAAACGATATCCTTTTCTGGCTTAGGCGGTAACTGCTTTTTTTTCTTTTTAATCGGTTCAGTTCCAATTTTTGATGATTCATCTAATTTCCATAAATCGTCATAAACAGTTTCCCTTTTTACTTCTTCCTCTTCTTCTATCCCATCTAATTTCCAATCGAATTTTGATTTCATCAAAGAAGGATCAATATGTTCTTGAATAGCTAATACTGCATCTAGAAAAATTTCAACTTCATGGACACCGTACTGTTTTTCATAAGTAGCTATTCGTTCTGCTGTTGCTGACATACTTTCTACCATATCACGTTGCGTATTCTGAAAACGAGCATTGTTTTTAAAAAAATCACAATGTGCTAAAACATGTGCAACAATTAGTTTGTTTTGAACAAGGCTATTTGAGTTTAACAAAAATGCATAACAGGGATTTGAGTTAATTACCAGTTCGTATATTTTACTCAATCCCAGATCATATTGTAATTTCATCATATGAAATTGTTTGCCAAAACTCCAATGGGAAAATCGAGAAGGCATGCCATAGGCACCAAATGTATAGATTATTTCGGGGGGGCAAATTTCATAACGCATAGGAAAAAAATCAAGTCCAAAACCTTTCGCAATTTCTGTGATCTCGTCAATCGCGTATTCCAATTGTTTCTGATCTGATTGTTTCATTCATGATCGCTCCCTTTGACTGGATTATCCTCAGTATATGATTCGCGCGCATGAATGATGAAGAGTGTTGGACTTGTTTTTTTAAATGGATTGCAATTAATACTTCTTTATCTACTTTTCACTAATAAATTAACAGCTTGGTTAACATACTCAGCTGTGTCTTCTCCTTCTTCCTCAGCCTTTTTAACACAAGCAACTAAGTTAGAACTTACCACAACTCCCATCGTACGATCCATCGCTGTACGAGCAGCAGACATTTGTGTAA
Organism: Paraliobacillus sp. X-1268; assembly: GCF_003426095.1. Taxonomy (NCBI): domain Bacteria; kingdom Bacillati; phylum Bacillota; class Bacilli; order Caryophanales; family Bacillaceae; genus Paraliobacillus; species Paraliobacillus sp. X-1268. The sequence goes on along the minus strand of NZ_QJSK01000009.1, from coordinate 81,842 downwards.
TCACATCTTTACAATCATTTCCTTCTTCCATCATTTTTAAAATTCCACGTAACTGTCCTTCTATCCGCTTCACTCTATTTTTCATTTGATCTGTATATTCCATCATATTTCCTCCGTCTCTTTCCGTGATTATATTAAATTCCTTAGTTTATCTTTGCAGTTGCAATTAGCCAGTTTATACCCAATTACTTGATATCCTCTTTGACTCAATAATCGAATACCTAAATTCTTTTCTATTTTATCAGAGGCAATTAAATATATATACTTGGATGGTATTTCATGATGATATCTTTTTAAATATGCTATAGGAATAAAAATCGAATCATTTAACGACTCTTTTGATGAAGTATTATAATCTCGAATATCTAAAGTAATACTAGAGTTTTTACCTTTTGATTCCTTTTCGTCCATACACGGCACACCTTTGACAGGATAATATCGAGCATATAGCATATATCCTATAATCACTAACAGAAATACCACTAGTATCATCAATTATATCACTCCAATTATTAATACTTTATCATACGTAATTTATTTTATACCCTTATAGGTATAAGGTCAATAAAAATGATTTTTCCTCCTATTTTATGTTGCTTTAACTTATCTGTGCGTTACGTTATAAAAGGGGCCCTAAATTAATCTTAGGACCCCAACATTTACATTATTTTAGCTTCACTGCATTCCAATAATGCACAAGCGTTTCTAAACCTTTATCAAAGCTTTCTAGAGGAAAGCTCTCGTTCGGTGAATGTAACCGATCTTCTGGAGTACCAAAGCCTAATAGAACAATTGGCATTTTATAAATGGCATCAATCCATTCTACAACTGGGATAGAACCACCCATTCTTACAAAGACCGTTTCCTTTCCAAACGCTTTTGTATAACTTTCTGCCGCCTTTTTAATAAGATAATGATTAGGATCTACTTTATATGCTTTTGCTGATAATGCTTCGCGCTTCACATGCAATCTCACTCCATCTGGTACATATTTCTCCAAATGTTTAATTAGTAAATCTTGAATTTTTTCAGGTTCTTGGCCCGGAACCAAACGACAAGTAATTTTTGCAGTTGCAGAAGCTGGGATTATTGTTTTTGTTCCCTCACCTTGATAACCACCATATATTCCATTTAATTCTAAAGTTGGACGTGCCATTGTGTGTTCTTTTGCAGTATAGCCTTTTTCAGATATTGTTTTTGTGACACCGGTGGATTGTTGATAATCTTCACCAGGAACATCCGCAATTAACAGTTTCTCTTCTTCTGTCAATGGCTCTACATCATGATAAAAACCATCTACTTGGACTACTTCATCCTGGTCCTTTAAGGATGCTAAAAGATGAGCCATTGCCATAGCAGGGTTCCTTACAGCACCACCATATAATCCAGAGTGAAGATCACTAGATGGACCTTCCAATGTAAATTCAAGTCCTGTGAAACCTTTTAAACCGTATAAAATCGTAGGTTGTCCACTTGCCACCATTCCGGAATCAGAAATAACTGCAAAATCAGCCTGAAACAATTCTTTTTTCTCTTTCAAGATAGCATATAAATTCTCACTACCAATTTCTTCTTCTCCTTCTATACAAACCTTTACATTAATTGGTATAGCACCTTCTGTCTTGATAAATGCTTCAAAGACAGCTAAATGCATAAATACCTGTCCTTTGTCGTCACTCGCTCCACGAGCATATAAACGGCCATCCCGCACTTCCGGCTCAAATGGTTTGCTCTCCCATAACTCTAAAGGCTCAGCGGGTTGCACATCATAATGACCATACAACAAAACAGTTGGAGCATCTTCACCAGCACCAAGCCACTCTCCATATACAAGTGGATGACCTTTTGTTTCTTTTACTTCTACATTATTAAACGAAATACTTTTTAAATAATCAGCCACAAACTGAGCAGCTTTGTTCACATCTTGTTTATGCGAACTTTCCGTACTAACACTAGGAATTGATAAAAATTTATGTAAAACATCTAGTTGTGCTTCCCTATTTTCTTTTAAATATTGTAGGACGTTTTCTGTCATGTTCCATACACTTCCTTTTCATAATAAACGTAAGAAGAGCAGCACAATCATGTACCAGCTCTTCTTTCTTTTATGATTATTTACTCAGCAAATACAATGTGCCATTCATTTTTCTGTTCTAACATACGTGAAGCAATCTGTTTTGCACCTTCCAAACTGTGATTAGCTGCCCAACCGCACTGTACTTCATTACAAGCAGGCACTTCAGTAGCATCTAGTACATCATTTAACGTCTTTTCTAGAGCAACTAAAATAGCATCGTAACTGTCATTATTTAATATCGCTAAATAAAAACCTGTTTGACACCCCATTGGTCCGATATCCAAGACATCATCTATATTATTGCGAATGTTTTCTGCCATCAAATGCTCAATTGAATGCAAGCCTGGCATATCCATATGTTCTTTATTCGGTTGACAAAAACGAACATCATATTTATATACTTTATCCCCACTTTGACCAGTAGTAACACCAACTAAACGTACATAAGGGGCTTTCACTTTTGTGTGATCTAAATTAAAACTTTCTACATTCATTTTTTCGACCATTTCTCCTCAGCTCCTTTAAGCATTTATCTTACTATAGAAATAAGATAACACAAAAAAGGCAATCGTGGAAATAAGCTGTATGTAAAGAGAAAGCGACTGTATATAACAGTCACTTTTCTGATATTAATTAATCTGCTTGATTCGGGAATACACGTTGAATCATTTCACCAAATTGATCAAAAAAACCTTCAATTGGTTCACCATTTTCAACGTCATTTCTATAGCCTGTTGTTAAATTAACAAAATCCGGATTTGTTGAAACATACACATTATCAATATCATCATTTTCAGCTTTCACAGCTTTTGTAACCTGTTTTTTCACTTCGTCACTTACTTCACCATTGTTGTTACCATTTTCTCCATTACCTTCATTCAATTCAGCTGCTACATATGCGTTATTATTAGTCGTTAAAACATAAGCACGATCAACACCATCTACTTCTTTGGCAATACGATCTGCAGCTTTGTCAGCTACTTCATATTCATTATTTCCCTGTTGATTGCCACTCGTGTTATGTCTACTACTAGTGTTATTTTGATTTCCGTTTGTATTATTCTGTCTAACATTATCTGCTGTTAAATCTGTACCACGCTGATACGTACCATCATAGGTAGTTCCATTATTACCATTTGTACCATTGTTCATTTGCCCGTTTTGTACATTTCGATTTCCGAACGGCGCATCTAACGTACTTTCATTACGAACGGGTTCAAGGTTGTTTGTACCACGCTGACCCAGTTCATTATTATCTTGTGCACCACAAGCAACTAACGTTGATACAGTTAATAATGCGATACTTACTTTTTTCCATTCCATACTTAACTCCTCCTTATTTTTTAAGAGTCATGACTAGTATGTGAATGAAGTATTTCTTTATTCATCTATGACGAACAGTAAAACCTTTCATCTTACACTAAATATTTGCACTTAATACTTATTCTCTGCATATGATTTAATAAATGGTAAGAGAACCAAGAATGTGGCATCGTTAATTTAAAGAAGTAAGCCATACTAACAGTAGCCCTTTAGATACTGTTCCAAATACCATGGAATAAACTTGAAAGAGGGGTGACGGATGATGGGAATACCCGATTATGATAAAGCATTATACTTTACGCTTTGGGGCCAGTGGGATGATCTACTAGTGCTAATGGTACGCACCCATGATGATATCTTGTCAAAAAAAATCGAGGCATTTCTACACGCCTTTCATTATAGTCACAATGAGCAGCAAATCATGACCGATCATGATTCCTTATTGCATTATATTGATCATGCGATGGGGTATACACCAATTGCTGAAATAGAGATGCTGTAAAATTAACAAGGGAAGAGTACTCAGGAGAAGTATTCTTCCCTTCTTTATAATTAAATTTTTATCTGGCATGATCTAACATTAGTTGCAGTAAACGTTGTGATTTAAGAGCTTCCACTCCATCTACAATTGGCGTTGTATTGTTTTCAACACACGAAATAAAGTGTTTTATTGCACCTTCAAACCCTCTAATATCACCCACTGTTTGCCATGATCCAGAAGTTCTTTTCTTTGTGAGCTTCTCTTCATTAATTTCTAAATCACGCATATTCCACACACGAATAATCGAACGATCTGATACAAATTCTAATTTCTCCAAATCCAAACCAGCTTGACGGTGCATGGATGTTGTAAATAAACTAGTTTTACTTTCATAAATGTGATTAGCAAATATCATTTCCTTTTGAGCTGTTTGCTTGGCGAAAAAATTTTTAACCAAAAGATCATCATCATCTGCTAACCAACGAACCGTATCCACTACATGTAAGTAATCGTCTAACATGGTCTCATTAAAAGACATGGGGCCTATTCCAAAAGGACGATGCTTTTCAATGTGCACTGCGTCAAAATCCCCTGCCAATTCTTTCGCTTCTTGATAAACTGGGGCAAACCTTCGATTAAAACCAACCATCAGCTTCAAGCCTAGTTTCTCACTTTTTTCTACTAATAGCTCCGCCTCTTCAATGCTTGATGCTAAAGGTTTATCAACATATATATCCTTGCCTTGATCTAATAAATAATCAACTACTTGATAATGTGTCTCTGTTGAACTGTGAACAAAAACAGCATCACATTCCTTACTTAAAGCTTCCATACTCGAAAAAGGTTGTAAACGATAGCTCGTACATATTCTTTTTAACTTTTCCTGATTTGGTGTATACGCACCAATTAAATCCCAATCTTCCTGTTTCGTTAAGATTGGTAAATACGCTTTTTGTGCTATTCCTCCCAGCCCAACTACACCAACACGAACTTTCCTTTTCATTGCATTCACCTTCCTGTAATCAATAGATAAGCACAGTATAGCATGAACTTATGAAGGAATTGCCATTTTTATTTATCTTTTAATTCAAGCAGCCAACTCCATTTATATATTCCTTGATATAAAGAAAGTCCCCATCCAATACGATAAATATTGCTAAAATATACTTACGATTACGCTCCAGCGTCTTTTTACTTACCGTAACGTATTCCATTAATTTTGTAATAGGTATCTTCTTTTTACTTTGAACAAATTGGCGCATTTTTTCATTTTGATACAAAGTTCGTGCAACTTGAATAGCTGATTCACGGGCATCTTTATGTTTTGGTGATATCCGCATTAATTCCGAAAATGATAGGTTATAATAACTTAAATGTGTTGCAAACACAAGAATTTCATTACGACAATTCCATTGATCCACTTTAAATTTATTCATCTCATTAGCAACTTGTATTTCAATTGGTTTATCTACCATTACTTCGTCAAAGTTTTCATCTAATGAGGTCACCCTTAACCTTGCACTTTCTTTCCTGATATAGTCTATTGTTTTTCGTTTAATAATTAATTTAGCGAAACTTAAAAAAGAACTTCCTTTATCCTGTGAATAGCAATTCATTGCTTCGTTAAAAGCAAACAGACCAATACTAAACTCGTCATCACTAGTAGGATTAATATATCTTTTGCACACTTCTGAAACGCATTTCGCAATATACGGCTTATAAGCTTTCAATAGTTTATTCTGTAACTTACGGTCACCTAATTGTACAAGATGAACTTGTTTTTCTAATGTATCAGTTTCCATATCTATTAAGTTTTTCATCTTGATTCAACTCCAGTTTACTTATATCGAATTATTGTTCTCAGTAATTTTCTATCTAATCAAATGATACAAGAGAAATAGGAAGGAAACCATCACAGGAACTTTACAAATTCTTAAAAGTGTATATCAAAAAATAGTGCCATTCACCTATTTTATCATCTAAATGAAAATAATTAGTCATAAATAGAGAACAACACTAAAATTATCCATTTAAAAACCCGCAGACAATTTATCCTTGCTGTCTGCGGGGTTTCTCACTCTTTTTCTATATTTTTATAATAATCAATTGGAACAGCTAATCCGACTTTACCATGTTGCTCATGATTCATAGTAGCAAAAATAACACCTATAACCTTCCCTTGACTATTGATAACTGGACTACCGCTGTTACCACGATATACTGGTGCTTTTAACATAAGTACTTCTTGATCCCAACTTTCCAAATTCGTATAACCGATTATATTCCCTTGATTGGCTATCCCATTAAAGCGGAGCGGGTTACCAATAAAATTAATTTTCTCTTCTACTTCAAAATCTACATCCTCAGCTAATTCTAAGTAAGGTAGGTCTTTTGCTTCTACTTGTAAAACGGCTAAATCGATCGCAGGATAAGATTCAATTACCTCGGCTGCAAACAACCCCTCATCAGGGAATGAAATAGAAATTTGTTCTTCTTCATCAATCACATGATTATTAGTAAGAATCACACCATCAGAGGTAATCGAAAAACCAGTGCCCTTACTATCACCAGCTTCTACTACAACGACTGCCTTTTTATAAGTGCTAATAGATGAATCAGCAGACAACTTTGTTGATGTTATCAAAAATTCAATTGCCGGTATAGAAAATGTTTGGGGAAGTATGGCTATTACATTCAAAAACAATGAACCTGCAATTAGCCAAAATGCCCATTTAGGAAAAGGACGTTTTGTCTTTTTTTCTTCTACATCATCATCTTTCACTTCTTGACGATTTTCATCAAAAATTTCTATTAATTCTTCTTCATCTATGTCTTCATATAAATCCTTGTCAATCATATCGGATTTGTCTTTATCACCATTCAAAAAGTCTCACCCCATTATTAACAAACTCTAGCTTCATTCTAACATTAACAGATTAAACTTAATATGACTGTTGTTTTCGAGTTATTAATAATACTTTCGACATTTATTTCCTGGGAAATAGAATGGTTGAGGGTTACTAGCCACTATCTTTCCAACATTTTGTTTTTGTTATTCCTCTTTTTATTAAATGACCTGTTTCCATTCTTATATCTCCTTTGTAATTATTATTTTCGACATATAATAAAAATAATTCTATCTATTCCTATTCGGTTTTCTTTTCTGAAAATCACGCATATCAATACATATCGTTTAAGTAGTCGATTTAAAACAAACTCTTTATTTTCTTTTTCAACTATCACAAAATCACCCGTTTCATCCAATATTCAATTTAGTCAACCGCCATCTTTCCTCACCATTACATGTTGTTGTAAACCAATAAATTTAAACATTTACCCTCACTCCTTCTTTGTTTATTTATGATAAAAACTGCATTACCAGTTTTGTACCTATTATTAGAAAAATTTTACATAATATAAAAAGCACATACGCCCGAAGACGTATGTGCTTATCACAAATACCTATAAAGTCACGGACTAGTTACGTGACCAAAGTAATACAATTACTTATTCAATAGAATTGATCAAACAATTCAATCAAATCCTAATTTCGCTTTGGAGGTCACGTTTTTTATAAAATTAGTGAAAACTACAACTGAATAAGTTTTATGCATTTTCATTTTAATGACCTCCTCTCATGAATTCAATATACATATTATAAGCTTAACTATTTCTTCAGTCAATGAAAATTGCAAAAATTCACCATAATGAGAATTTAAGACAAAAAACTTGAAACATATAGCCTGTATCAACTATTATATAAGGAGTGTTAAATTAAAGGGGGGCTAAATATGTTATTAGAAGAAATACTTACTTTTAACCAAAAGTTTGTTGAAAGTAAATCCTATCAACAATATGCAACAGACAGTCTGCCAAATAAAAAGGCAGTTATTTTGACATGCATGGATACACGTTTAGTCGAATTATTACCAAAAGCACTAAACTTTAAAAATGGTGATGTCAAAATAGTTAAATCGGCAGGAGCAATCCTTACAGATCCTTATGACAGTGTAATGAAAAGCATCCTAATTGCTATTCACGCATTGCAGGCAAAAGAAGTTTTTGTTGTTGCGCACCATGATTGCGGAATGAATAACCTAGACACAGAGACACTAATAACAAAAATGAAATCAAAAGGAATTACAGAAGATAATTTAGAACAATTACCAGTAAACGCTTCAGAGTGGTTAGAAGGTTTTAGTCATGTAGACGAATCCGTTAAACGTTCTGTTTCCGTTATAGAGAGTCATCCCCTATTACCTGAAGATATTCCTGTTCATGGGTTAGTAATAGATCCTCATACAGGTAAGTTGGATTTAGTTATCAAAGGATACTAAAAGTTAATCAGAAAATAAAAGGTGACATGCATATTATATTTATGCATGTCACCTTTTATTTTTATGTAACAAGCTATTAGCTAAAGTATAGTTATAACTTTGGTAGACGTCGGTCATACATTAAGTAAGCAGTAATGTGCACAATAACATTATACATAGCAAATAAACCTAATAATTCCCCACCTAGACCGAATTTGTTAGTCGTTAGTAACCAGATGGCTATACCTAACAATATTATAAATCGGACAGTTCCTGAAATACCATTTAAAGGTGTCCAAAGACTCCAAATAGCCTTTATTTCTAGTTCTACTTTTTGATAACAAACATAATGATAAGGTCGAATACGAAACATGTTACTTACGGTAACAAGTTCATCTCGTTTTTCAATTGGTTTCTTACAATATGGACATATAATTAATTTCATCACTTTTCTCCCTTCAATCTGTTAATTATAACAATCTTTTTAAACTTATTAAAAATTAAATAACTTCCTGAAATCAATTAACTATCAAAAAACCTTCTTGCACTTAAATTTTAATCACTTTTAAATCGAAATAGAAATAAAACTGCGACATAGCATTCTTTATATAAATTGCAATGCAATAGAATTTTCGCCCCGCTCCTCAAGCGAAATGGGCTCCCTTTCCGCAGGCACGGCTTCAGCTAACTCGGAAACTAAGAACGTTTCCGAGTGGATCTTCAGCCCATGCTGTTCCTGCAGGAGTCTCGCCCATTTCGCTTGATCCGCTAGTTTTGTCATTAAACATTTTATCAATTACAAATAAACACATTAATCATTAGTTTCTTGAAAATGTTTCGACATGATTCTCTCTTATACTTAAAAATAGATCCACTAATCAGCGAAGGAAGCAAATGGTTGAGACTCCTGTGGGAATAGCACGAACCGAAGATCCTCTATAGAAGCGTTCTTTGCTTCTATAGATAGCTGAGGTTGTGCCCACGGAAAGCGAAACTATTTGCTGACGTAGCGAGTAAGACCAGATTGTTACGTCAGTGTCTAAAAAAATTTAATCATAAACAACAATTTTATCAGAAAAAAAACGAATTATCGAACTTATCCTATGAAAAAAATAGCAAACTCGCAACCAATCGTTTGCGAGTTTATATTTACTTACTATTTTGCTGTAGTTTTAATGATAGTAATTACTTCGTCTCTTGCTTGACGACTTTCATACTTGCGCATATTTTTTTCAAAAATCGGGCCTTCTTCTTTTAATTTTTGCAAGGCATTTACTAGCGTGTCTCCCGTTAATTCTTCTTCTTCTAATACATGTGCATAGCCTTGATTCTTAAAGGAATCAGCATTTAATATTTGATCACCACGACTTACTCGACGAGATAATGGTATTAAAAGCATCGGTTTTCGCAATGCTAAAAATTCAAAAATCGCATTGGCGCCAGCTCGTGATAAAACAAAATCAGTAGCAGCAAATAGGTCACTTAATTGTTCGTGGACATATTCAAACTGTTTATACCCTGAAACACTTATAGTGTGATCAACATTATCCTTTCCACAAATGTGAATAATCTCAAATTCTGAGGTTAGTGTCGTTAATTCAGCTCTTACAGTTTGGTTGATTTGCTGCGCTCCCGCACTACCTCCCATAATTAGTAGTGTAGGTTTTATACCTTGTAGTCCAGCATATGCTAATCCCTTTTGTTTGCTTCCCTGCAAAAGCTCTGGTCTCACAACTGCTCCAATCCATTCAGCTTTTTTCTCAGGTAAATGTTGCATCGTTTCAGGAAAGGTTGCAAGAATTTTTTTAGCAAACGGCATTGCCAGTTTGTTCGCCAATCCAGGGGTAATATCTGATTCATGTATCACAGCTGGCACACGTCTCATTCGAGCTGCTATTAAGACCGGTACAGAAACAAATCCACCTTTAGAAAAAATAACTTGTGGCTTTACTTTTCTTAAAATTCGATACGCTTGCTCTATACCTATTAATACTTTAAATGGATCTTTAAAGTTTTCCATAGACATATATCTACGTAACTTTCCTGTTGAAATTGGGTGATATGTAACACCTTCTAATTTCCCAATTAGCTCACGCTCAATTCCCGTTTTCGATCCAATATAATCAACTTTCCAACCTTGTTCTAAAAAGGTAGGAATAATTGCAATGTTCACCATAACATGACCAGCTGTTCCGCCACCAGTAAATACAATAGACTTTTTACTCATTAATAAAATCCTCTCTTTTTTCACAGTGCTCTATACGGATTTTATCATAAAAGGAACGCAAATATGTATGAAACAATTACTATTAGAAAAAAGAACTGATATTTTTATGATTGAAATGATTCTGCCACTCTTACTAATTCACTTTTTGTTATTTTATTGGAAACTTCTTCTTTTTTAACAATACCAGAACGGTAAACTAATTTATACGATATACCTGCTTTACTCCAATGAAGTGTTTTTGCGAAGTTATTATCAATGTAAGAGCCGCTTATTTCTCCTTCCAATTTAATCGGATCCCCGTCAATAAGATTCTTAAATTCTCCCTCAACTGCTTGAAACGTTAAAAGATCATTTTCTTGGGAATAAAAACTAATATCTACAGCCTCTTGATTTGTATCATTAACTACATACTGATCTGAAATAATAAAATCCACTTGAATAGGGACGAATTCCGGTGTTTCAGGATTGAATGAAAGTCCCTCTAAAGCTTTTTCTACTTCCGAATTTTCATAAGCATAATAACCTTCAGGAATCGCTACCTGTTGTTTACAACCAATCAGTGTAAAAAAACTTATCATACACAAGAAAACATATTTTTTCATTAATTTTCGTCCCTCCTTCTATTTTTTCAACAAAAAACATGTTATTTATTAGACGTAGAAATCGTTCGATCCGTTTCAGTTTATATAAAAAAAACAGAACTAATATCCATTTATCGGATAATTGTTCTGTTATAATTAGTTTTGATATTTGCATAAATATCCTGATCAAACGTAATAGGATCTACATAAATAACTTCTGTCTGTTCTTGATTCCCCTGAACATATGATGCTGTTTGTTTTATCTTTTCAGGGAAAAACCCTATTGAAAAAAAGTGTGGCACTAGATAAATAACCTCATAATCAGCTGCCAATAAACGTCTTAATTCAGATTCGAAATTTGGTTTGTTCGAATTCAAATAAGATTCGAAGACAGGTAATTCTAGCAATCTATTTTCTAATTCACGTGCAAAATAAGTAAATGTATTACTTGCTTCTAAATACCTACTACCGTGTGAAACAAGGAGAACTGCTTCTCTTTTTTGTTTACCCTTCAAACGCTTATTTACTATACGCTTTTGAGTATTTAAAATAAGTTGTTCCCTAGCACCTAATGGTTCCCCTAAATGGATAGGTATCTCGGGAAATGTGCGTTGTGCAATTTTCACTTCATTAGGAATATCCTTTATTACATGCACTCCAGGTAATAGAAAAATAGGCACAAGAATAATTTCTGTCGCACCTTGCTCCGAACATTTTGTAACACCTTCAATAATTGATGGCTCTGCTTCTAGAAAAGCAGTGATCTGGATTGGAGCATTGATGTATTGTTCCATCTGTTCCAATTCTAATTGAAATTGTTTATTCGTTTGATCATTTTTACTACCATGGCATATATAAAGAACTGCTCGCATACATAATTCACCTCTAACAACATTCTATCATTTAAACTAATATTTAAACAACATTGCGACAAGTTGAAAACCTGCACCTATCGTCCAAAAAACAACATAATCTCCACGTGTTACAACTCCAGTTTCTACTGCTTCATGTAAAGCAATAAATGGACTACTGGTACCTGTATAACCAAAGCGATCTCCAACATAAATCAATTGTTTCTGATCTAAAGCAAATTTATTTTGAATTTTCAAGATATTAGCTAAAGAGAATTGGGATAAGCAGTAGGCTTTTATGTCATTTGTTGTTAGATTGTTTCTTTCTAATAGTCTATCTAACATTCTATAAGTTGGTGGCATTGCCAAATCGGCATTAAAAGGAAGCCATTTAATATATTTATCTTCTTCACTGTTTATATTCGATAAGCCATTTCCAGGATACATAATTTTATCATGATTAACTGAATCAGTATGGTAGATAGCATCAATAAAACCAGAATCTTCTTTTGTTTTCTCCAACACTACAGCGGCAGCAGCGTCACCATAATTAGCATATGTAATCTCATCTTCTGGATTGCTAATAAGCGAATTATAGTCAGAGCCTACAACAAGTGTTTTATTTATTCGAGCATTTGCTTTCATATAATAAGACGCTTGTTCTACAGCAACTGTCATGCCAGCACAATTAGCATTAGAGTCAAATATTATCGTCTCACTATCTGCCTCAATTGCAGCATGTAAAAACATCGTATTAGTAGGAAAAGTAGTTTCTGGTACTTGCGTTGAAAATACAATCATATCGATATCCTTACCAGTGAGATTTAGCTTTTTTAATAATTTTCGTGCAACAGCGACTCCCATTGTCAATCCATTTTCTTCTGAATTATCAATCACATATCTCTTATCTCTACCCATATGTGTTAAAAATCTCTCTATATCTTTATCTCTCTCAGCAAAATGATTAATGAAATATGCATTATCCAGAATCTTATCCGGATGATAAACATCTACCCCTTTAATTCTAATGTTTTCCACTAACAATACCCACCTTTAAACCAATATCATTTAAATAGTTTTACGCAATCTCGACTACTTCAGAATTTGTTAAACCTGAATTTTTAGCAATTCGTTTCAACTGCATTTTTATTACAGGATTTTTCTTGATTGTGAAAAGAATCTTTTCGAATCCTGATTGGTTGTACATTTTAAATGAATTTTCTAAACTCGGCACCATATCTTTTGTCAGTATATTCATAGTGGTACAATCAACATCTAATGTATATTGATTAGTTGTAATAGCACCTATTTTTGTTTGATAATCTTTCACGAACTGCTCCACATCTGCAGGCTCAAACGAACCACTTACAATCATGTCTACTTTCTTATTTGTTTCATCAACCTTAATACTATACTTTTCCATTACACTTTCCCCCTGTTTTATACCATGTACGCAAAAAAGCCTACAAAAACATTTGTAGGCTCACAATCATTTTAATACGTGCTAAATGACTAAATGCAGCTCGACTATCTTTGCTCTAAAGCTTTAGATTCGTGGCTTTGCGTCCTCATTTTTCAATAAGTTTGCCAAAGTATATAGTTATAATTGCTTAAATATAATATCATAATATGTTCTAAATTAGTAGTTCTAATTTAAATAAATTAACTTTAAAAAGGCACCTTTAGAAGGTACCTTTTAGTTATGCTATGTTTAATTGTGCACTTCTTTTTTTAATTCTTTGATATTTAACTAATTGGATTATATACCACGCTACTACTAATAAAGTTAAAATAAAACCAATTGTTAAAGAAAGACTATAATCAAGTCCCAATCCTTCAGGAGCATAAAAAATGTATGTTGTCGATACACCAGTCATAAAAATAGCCGGTATTGCTGCTATCCAATGAAATTTATGACTTTCAACTAGATACATTGCAGCTGTCCAAAGCATTACTGTTGCAACCACTTGATTTGTCCAGCCAACATACCGCCATAAAAATGTATAATCAATGGTCGCTAGAAAGAATGCAGGAATAGAAACTGGAATTGCAATAAGTAGTACTTTAATTTTATTATTCATATCAAATATATTCGAAAGCATATCTGTTAAAATCATTCGTGATGATCGTAATGCAGTATCCCCAGTTGTTATTGGCAGAATAATTACACCGAATATCGCTAGAATCCCACCAGTAACTCCAAGTAATGACGTTGAAATTTCGTTAACAACACCTGACGGACCTCCAGCGGCTAATGCTTCTTGTAATCCAGTAGTTCCATTAAAGAAAGTCATCCCTGCAGCTGCCCAAATTAATGCAATAACTCCTTCAGTGATCATTGCTCCGTAAAAAATTCTACGCCCATCTGTTTCCTTTTTCATTGTACTCGCAATAATTGGACTTTGTGTCGAGTGAAAACCAGAAATTGCTCCACACGATATTGTAACCATTAATAAAGGCCAAATAGGTAAATCACCAGGATGCAAATTTTGCAATGTAATATTAGGGATTGGTTTTCCTGAAAACAGCAAGGCAATTCCAACAGAAGCTGCCATTATTAACAAGATCGCTCCTAGAATTGGGTAGATTCGTCCAATAACACGATTAATTGGCAATACAGTTGCTATAACAAAATAAGCAAAGATAATTACTAAGGAAACAAAAAAGCTTAATGGTGTAATTTGCGAAATCAATTGTGCAGGTCCAGCAGTGAATGCTGCTGCAACCAAAATCATTAAAACAAGTGAAATAACATTAATAAATGACTTGATATACTTTCCTAAATATCGGCCAACAAGCGTTGGAAATTGTGCCCCACCGTGACGTAAGGACATCATTCCTGAAAAATAATCGTGTACGCCCCCTGCAAATATACTACCTAACACAATCCAAAAGAATGCTACTGGCCCATACAGAGCGCCAGCAACCGCTCCGTATATTGGACCTAATCCCGCAATATTTAGCAATTGAATCAAGTTTCCCTTCCACCAACTCATTGGAATAAAGTCTAAATTATCACGCTTACTATATGCAGGTGTAACTGTTTCATCGTTTACTACAAAAACTTTCTCGACAAATTTAGAATAAAAAATATAACCAAGTATAAGTGCAAATAATGCAAGTAAAAATGTTACCATATCCATTTCCCCCTGTTAAAATCGTAAAGTATACATATAGTAACACTTTCTGACAAAAAGTAAATACAATATTCTGAAAAAACTATCTTTTAAATAAATATACTATTGGCAGTTAAGGGATTTTTAAGAAATGAATCTTATAATCGGTAATGTAGAGGATATCATCTCACCTAAGAAAGGAACATTTTATGAATAAAATTATTAGTGTCTTTTTGGCACTTTCCATCCTGTTAAATGTCTATTTCATCTTTGATAATAATACAAATGAAATAGATGCAACTGGAAGCAAAATCTCCTATTCTCTCAGTAATTTGGAGGGAGATCCCGAACAACAATTGCTAGATATCATTAACAATTCAACCGAAAGCCTTGATATAGCTATTTATAATCTTGATGATACAGTTATTTCAGAGGCTATACTTGAGGCAAATCAGCGTGGTGTAGCTATTCAGATAATAACAGATCAAGAGAAGATAACGAATGAAGATAGTGAGGAGATTTTTACCTCATTTTGGGAAGCTGGTATTCCAATCAAGATAAATACCGAAACTAAAATGCATTTAAAATTAACAATTGCAGATCAAACAACAGTAGTGGCTGGTTCATTTAATTATACAGACAACTCTAGTGAAGAAAATCAAGAACTTCTTTTTTCCATTGAAAATACTACATTAGCAACAGAATGGAATGATTTATTCCTTACTTTATGGGAAAGCGATGATTACACATATTGGACACCTTAAAAACTAGAAAAACGCTCAACACACTTGGAATTCTTCAAGTACGTTGAGCGTTTTTATTTTTAAACATGGATTTTTTCTATTTCTTCCGCCAAAAGTCCATAAATAACGTGGTCTACATAATGGTCATACAGCCATTCTGCTTGTCTTAATTCAGCTTCTACTTTAAAACCAAAACGTTCAGGAAGAGCTCTACTTTTTTTGTTATCAGTAGCGACGCTTATCTCAATTCTATTAAGTCCAAGTTCGTTAAATCCATAATCAATTATAGCCATAAAAGCCCTTGTCATAATACCTTTACCTTGAAAATCTTTACCTAACCAATAACCAATGTCACCCATTTTATCGTTTTTATTAAGAGTATTAAATCCAATTGTTCCTGCAATATCTCCCTTATAAATTATCGCAAAAGATTTTGGGTAGCCACCATTTTCTGCAAAAGCCTTTAATCTCGTTTTGATATTTTGAGTAGTATCTTCTATACTTTCAATATAGTCAAGCCATCCAAGCCATTCTCTTAGATAGTCTTTTGAGCTAATCGTTAAATTGTAAAATTCTTCAGCGTCACTTTCATTAAACATTCTCAATGAGACTTCTCCATCAATCCTATGTATTAACATTTTTCGCTCTCCCTTGTTTTCTTTTAAATTTATTTTAGCATATATATATAGGAAACTTATCTATTTATTATCAATCAATAAAAGACCAAATCAATGTTCGATTTGGTCTTTTAAATTGATATATTATTACAAATCTATTATGCATATACTTCCTTTTTATCATTTTTAAAGAAGTGTTGCATCGCATAATAAACATCTTCTTTTTTTCGCAAAATAAAATGATCAAGATTTGGTTGATCAAATTCTTTAAATACTTGCATTAATGTAGAATGACGCTGATATTGATTTACTTCCGCATAACCGAATAAACTTGCGTATGATAACAGTTCTTTTACCAACGCTACACAACGTCTGTTATCTGAGGTAAGGTTATCACCATCAGATAAATGAAAAGGATAAATATTATATTGCGCAGGATCATATTTTGATTCAATCAATTCTAATGCCTTTTTATAAGCTGATGAACAGATGGTTCCTCCACTTTCACCTCTAGAAAAAAACGCTTCTTCATCTACTACTTTCGCCTCCGTATGATGCGCTATAAATTCAATATCTACTGTTGCATAGTTAGTCCGTAGAAAACGTGTCATCCAAAAAAAGAAGCTACGTGCCATATATTTCTCAAATTGCCCCATACTTCCACTCGTATCCATCATTGCTAAGACAACTGCTTTAGATTGTGGTTTTTCAATTTCATTCCACGTTTTAAATCGTAAATCATCGGGATAAATTGGATGAAATACAGCACTTCCTTGCCTTGCATTTCGTTTGTAGGCTTCTAATAATGTACGTTTCTTATCAATATTACCTTCTAAACCTTTTTTCCGAATATCATTAAAGGTTACATCAGTTAGTACGATATTATCTTTCTCTTTTTCTTGTAAATTAGGTAACTCTAGTTGACTAAAAAAAGCTTCTTGTAACTCTTCCATAGATATTTCAGCCTCATAATAATCCGTTCCAGGTTGATCACCGGCTCCTTCACCTGTTCCATTACCTTGTTTAGGCTTTCCACCCTTTGCAACAGTGTCACCAACCTTACTTTCACCATCACCTTGCCCTGCTTGTTTATTTTTCTCCTGACTGTAGCGGATTTTATATTCATCTAATGAACGAATTGGAATTCGAATAATATTTTTCCCTCTAGACATAACAATACTTTCTTCACTTACGAGGTCGGGGAGCTTCTGCTTAAGAACATCTTTAATCTTATCTTGATGACGCTTTTGATCATCATATCCCTTGCGATGAAGTGACCAGTCATCTTCTGAAATCAAGAAACTTTTAGACATGTGTAAATCCCCTCCTTATTGTGTGTGTTTCCTTATTATATGCAGTAGATATTGTTTTGATTAAGATTTTAGAAAAATCAATTAATTTAATTAACATAAAAATAAAGAGTCACATCTAATGTGACTCTTGAAATTAACTTTCTAATAAAAGATCATATGGTGTTTCAAGTAATTGTTTTACATACATCAGAAATTGAACAGCATCTTTTCCATCAATAATACGATGGTCATATGAAAGTGCAACATACATCATTGGTCTAACTGTAATGGTATCGTCTTCTAATACAACCGGCCTTTTCTGAATGGTGTGCATTCCCAAAATCCCGACCTGGGGTGCATTTAGAATAGGTGTTGAAAATAATGAACCAAATACACCACCATTTGTTATAGTAAACGTTCCCCCCTGTAAATCGCTTATTTCTAACTTTCTTGCCTTTGCTTTCTCACCTAATCGGCTTATTTCTGATTCAATTTGAGCAAATCCAAGTTTATCTGCTTCGCGAAGTACTGGTACAACTAAACCATCATTAGTAGATACTGCTATTCCAATATCATAAAACTTCTTCAATAAAATTTCATCACTCTGTAGCTCTGCATTTAAAATAGGGAATTCCTTGAGTGCCATAACAACTGCCTTCGTAAAAAATGACATCAAACCTAGCTTAACACCATGTTTCTTAAAAAATGCATCCTTTCGTTTAGCACGAATCTCCATCACGACTGATAAGTCAATTTCATTAAATGTTGTTAGCATCGCTGCCTCTTGTTGTGCTTCCACTAATCGTTTAGCAATCGTACGACGACGAGGACTCATTTTAACTCTTTCGATTTCTTTAGTAGATTCTTTTATGAATGTATTCGTTACTTGTTTTTCTCCTTCTTCAGAAGCGTTTGTTAGAGGTTTATTTCCTACTATTAAATCTTTTTGTTTAGCAAACGCTTCTATGTCGCTATGCTGAATCCTCTTAATGTGATCTTGTCCATTTAATTCTCTTAGATCGATAGCTAACTGTCGCGCCTTTTTCCTAACTGAAGGCGTTGCTACAATGTAATCCTCAGCCTTTTTAAATTCGCCAGTATGAATGGCACGCTCTCGTAATGTAGATTCTTTTTCATCTTTACCTGGTTTACTAGCACTTAATTCTTTCTTATCATTGATGATAGCAACAATGTCACCGACTAGTACTTCTTCTTCCACTTGCTTATGAATAGATGTTATGACACCACTAGCATTTGCGGGTATTTCTACATTAATTTTATCCGTTTCTATTTCTAAAACAGGATCTCCCTTTTTTACTGTATCTCCTGTTTCTACAAGCCATTCTACAACTGTTCCACCTGTAATAGATTCAGCCAACTCTGGAATTTTCAATTCGATCATCAGGACATCCTCCCGCCTAAGATTATTTAACAAAATATGCAGGTTTCTGAAAAGCACTTGTTCTGTCTTCTAGAGCAGTTTCAATAATATGCTTTTGTTCGTTTTTATGAATAGACAAGTCAC
Organism: Paraliobacillus sp. X-1268; assembly: GCF_003426095.1. Lineage (NCBI taxonomy): Bacteria > Bacillati > Bacillota > Bacilli > Caryophanales > Bacillaceae > Paraliobacillus > Paraliobacillus sp. X-1268. Next base: position 62,693 of record NZ_QJSK01000009.1, on the reverse strand, counting down.
CTACAGCAGGTGCTGATCTTTCCCATCTGCCAACAAATCGTAGTCTGACTGTTTCTGGCAATAGACGGTATAACCTATCTTTCACAAAATTCCATGCACCCATATTTTCTGGTTCTTCCTGAATCCAAATCACTTCCTCTAAACCTTCACAAGCAGCGAAAATATAATCAATTTCACTCTTTGGAAATGGATAGATTTGCTCTAGACGAATCACATGTACCCAATCTGTATTGTCTAATTTGATTAACGCTTCATTCAAATCAATCATAACTTTACCACTACCAATTATAATACGTTTAACGCTACTATAATCCCCGTCTACTTTACTAGTTGACATACAAGTTTCAAATTGACCCTCTGACAATAGATCGATGTGCGAAACAACAGCAGCATGTCGTAACAAGCTTTTAGGCGTCATCACAATGAGCGGACGAGCTGCGTCACTGTCGACCAGGGCTGCTTGCCTTCGTAATAGATGGAAGTATTGTGCGCTTGTTGTGACGTTTGCAATAATCCAATTGTTTTCTGCAGCTGAGGATAAAAAACGTTCCAGTCGAGCACTCGAATGTTCAGGCCCCTGCCCTTCATAACCATGTGGTAATAAAAATACCATATTTGATTTTTCTCCCCATTTCGCTCGGCCTGACGAAATAAACTGGTCGAACATAACTTGACCCACATTTGCAAAATCGCCAAACTGGGCTTCCCATATAACCAGTGTTTTTGGTGCTTCAACACTATAACCATATTCAAATCCTAATACTGCAACTTCTGATAATGGACTATTATGAATAGAAAATGATGCGGTGCTATTACCTAAACCATGCAATGGACAATAACGATCGCCAGTATGCACATCGTGTAACATGAGATGACGATGCGCAAATGTTCCACGTTCTGTATCCTGACCTGTCAAACGAATTGGAATACCATCTGTCAAAATCGAAGCATAGGCTAAAACCTCTGCACTTGCCCAATCAACTGTTTGATTCTGATCAAATGCTCTGGCTCGCTTCTTTAAAATTGTTTCCAGCTTTTGAAATGTAGTGAAGCCTTCTGGACGATTTAGTAACTTACTATTTAATTGATCTAGTAATTGAAATGGCACAGCAGTATTAAATTGTTCCAATCCATAAGCTAACGCTGTTGGAGCAGCTTTTGGTTCATACGTATCGTTATTATTTTCTTTCATGTTTTCATATATCTCTTGCAGATCATTCCATACTTTTTGTTGGATAGAATGGAATGCATCAGCATCTATAATCGATTCTTTTATTAACTTATTAGCATAAAGTGCTGTGACTGTTGGATGCTGATCAATTTCTTGATAAAGTGCTGGTTGCGTTGCTCTAGGCTCATCCATTTCATTATGGCCGTAGCGACGATAACCAACAAGATCAATCAAGAAATCTTTATGAAATTTCTTACGGTAAGCACATGCCAACTTCATTGCTGAAAGACACGCTTCTGGATCATCCGCATTAACATGAACAATTGGAATCTCAAATCCCTTGGCTAAGTCACTAGCATAACGCGTCGATCTACTCTGTTCATGATTTGTTGTAAAGCCGATTTGGTTATTAGCAATTAAGTGAATGGTTCCACCCGTTTGATAACCCGGTAAAGCACTTAAATTAAGTGTCTCAGCGACTACACCTTGCCCAATAAATGCAGCATCACCATGGATTAGAATACTAAATGCTTTATCTTGGTCCTGTTTTGGGTATCCCGATTGAAATCGATAATCTTGACAAGCACGTGTAAAACCTTCTACCACTGGATTTACAAATTCCAAATGTGATGGATTATGCGCTAACGTAATTCGAGTTGGAGAAGGTTTCTCTTTACCAATATCACGCTTTGCCCCAAAGTGGTATTTAACATCTCCAGTCCAGCCATACGTAATAGAATGCGTATTAGAAATTGGAAGTAATGCTTTGTTCTGTGCATGATGAAACTCAGAGAATAGCAAATCAAATGGTTTACCTAAAATATGTGTTAAGACACTTAATCGGCCACGATGGGCCATACCAATCATGACATTTTCTGTCTCATCATATAAAGATTGTTGAACAAGTAAATTTAACATCGGGACCATAACATCTAAACCTTCAATAGAGAATCTTTTTTGTGCAACAAATGTTTTCCCAAGAAACTTTTCAAATCCCTCTACTTCAATTAAATTTGTTAATAAATTCTTTTTTTTACTTTCTGAAAAAGGAACCCTATAATCTCCTAATTCAATCTGGTCCTGTAACCATTTCCGCTCTTCATGTTGATTTACATGATCATATTCAAAAGATATCGTATTAGAATAACAGCTTTTTAACATCTCAATAATATCATGTGCTGTCTCAAGCCCAAGTTGAGGTGTTTCCCAAATTAGTGTTGCAGGAATAGCCATTAAATCTTCTTCAGTCAAACCATAGCTCACAGGTAATATTAATGTCGAATGTCGATTTTTCTTTCTCCCTACAGGATAGATCTTAGCTGCTAGATGTCCATATCGCCGAATGGCTTCAACAAGTTGTATGGTGGCAGTTACCTTTTTTATCATATCAAACGATATATCTTTTCTATTTTCTTCATTTATAGACTGGTCAGCCCAATTAGGGGCACCATATTGCTCAAACATGTCACGAAAGGATGTAGGAACGCTAGTAGCGTTTTGTAAAAACATGCGATATTGTTCTTCGATGTAGCTTCTGTTAGCAGCATGAATATTGCGCCAGAATCGCTCCTTTGATTCTCTTTTCGTCACGTGAAATCCCTCCATGTCTTCTAAGTAACTCTTATTTCTTAATATAACCTATTCTTTTCATGGAAACAATGTGATATTCGTCCAAATTTTTGTGTTTTTTGTAAACAATAAAAAAAATCCCCCAATATGGAGGATTAACGATTTAAAAGACTTCCAACATAACGTAACAAATCATTTGCAGACGTTGAATTATATCCATATTCATCAATCAATGTTGCAACAACTTCATTCATTTTTTTCAATTGTTGTTCATCTGGTGTTTTCGATGAAGTGGTAATTTTCACTACGTCTTTTAGATCCGCAAAAAGTTTTTTCTGAATTGCTTCACGTAAGCGTTCATGTGATTGATAATCAAATTTCTTTCCTTTTCTCGCATAGGCAGAAATCCGAATTAAAATTTCCTCACGAAACGCCTTTTTTGCATTTTCAGAGATACCAATTTGCTCTTCAATAGATCGCATTAGCTTTTCATCTGGTTGCATTTCCTCGCCCGTTAAAGGATCTTCTAACTTTGATTTATTACAAAATGCTTCCACGTTATCTAAATAATTATCCATAAGCGTCTTAGCTGATTCTTCGTATGAATAAACAAATGCTTTTTGTACTTCTTTTTTCGCTAATTCGTCATATTCTTTGCGCGCAATAGAAATAAAGTTTAAATAGCTTTCCCTTTGTTCTTTTGAAATAGAAGCATGGGCATCTAAACCATCTTTTAAAGAACGCAACACATCTAAGGCATTAATGGAATTCATCTCTTTTTTTATAATAGTAGATGAAATACGATTAATAACATACCTTGGATCAATCCCACTCATTCCTTCATCATTAAATTCCTTTTTCAACTCTGGTACATCTGTATCACTAAAACCTTCAACGGTTTGACCATCATATAGATACATTTTTTTTAGTAAACTTATACTACCTTTTGCTGATTCCTTTAAACGCGTTAGGGTAGTAAACATAGCTGCAACTTTCAAAGTATGCGGTGCGATATGCACATCTTTGATATCACTTTCTTGAATCATTTTCTGATAAATTTGTTCTTCCTTACTCATTTTTAAATTATATGGAATTGGCATTACAATCATCCGTGAGTGTAATGCTTCATTTTTTTTGTTAGAAATAAAGGAGCGATACTCTGATTCATTTGTGTGAGCAACAATCAATTCATCTGCAGAAATCAGTGCGAATCTTCCCGCTTTAAAGTTTCCTTCTTGTGTTAAAGATAATAAGTGCCAAAGGAATTTTTCATCAGATTTTAACATCTCCTGAAACTCCATCATCCCTCTATTTGCTTTATTTAATTCACCATCGAAGCGATAAGCACGCGGATCAGACTCTGAACCATACTCTGCGATTGTAGAGAAGTCGATTGAACCAGTTAAATCAGCAATATCTTGTGATTTAGGATCTGATGGACTAAAAGTACCAATCCCGGTACGTTTATCTTCTGAAAAGAAGACTCGTTCCACTAAGACATCTTCAATCCTACCTTTATACTCTTCTTCTAAACGCATCACATTAAGCGGTGATAGATTACCTTCTATCCTAATTCCATAATCTTGTTCGAATTCGGCTCGTAGATGATGTGGAATTAGATGAAGCGGATCTTCATGCATTGGGCAACCTTTGATAGCATAAACTGCACCCTTATCTGTAAAAGTGTATTCCTCTAGTCCCCTTTTCAACAAAGTAACCAATGTTGATTTACCACCACTAACAGGGCCCATCAATAATAGTATTCGCTTTCTTACATCAAGTCTTTTTGCAGCTGGATGAAAGTATTCTTCAATTAACCGTTCCAATGACTCTTCTAAACCAAAAATTTGATCTTTAAAAAAGTTATATTGTTTGTGGCCATCTATTTCTTCTATTCCTTGATCCTGAATCATCTGATATACCCGTGAATGTGCCGATTGAGCCAAATAAGGCCGTTCCTTTAGAAGTTCTAAATAATCTTCCAATGTGCCTTCCCATTTTAATGTTTCCTGTTCTTCACGATATTCTCTAACTTTACGCAATATGTCCATCCAATTGCCTCCCTAAGTATCCCTTTCACTAGATACTTTTATTCTATGTCGGGTGACGAAAGAAAATGAATGCTTGTTAGCATAAAATAAGTGCGATTCATTTAGTCTGTCACTAAATGAATCGCACTTATTTTATTAATGCATATTTGGAAACCCTTGTTGTTTTAAAACATCATAGACAATTATTGCTGCAGTATTAGAGAGATTCAGTGAGCGAACCTTATCATTTTGCGCCATCTGAATTCGTAAACAGCGATCTTCTTTTCCTTCTAATAAAGATTTCGGTATGCCATTTGTTTCTCTACCGAATACAAAGAAAAGTTCTTTTTCTGCATCACTAAAATCAAAATCACTGTAATACTTCTTACCGAAATTCTCAATATAGTAAAATTCACTTACAGGGAATTTCTCATATAACTCTTCAATTGAATCATGATACATAATTTTAACATCTTGCCAGTAATCGAGCCCAGCACGACGAAGCATTTTATCATCCGTGGAAAATCCTAATGGATGAATAAGATGTAATGTTGCATTTGTTGCTAAACAAGTCCGTGCAATATTTCCTGTATTGGCAGGGATCTCTGGTTGATATAATACGACATGCAAGCCCATTTTTTTCACCTCTAGAACAATAATAACTAGCTTATTATAGCATAAAATTCATTTAATCTTCACCAATTCGAAAAAACTTATATTTGCATTCTGGTGTCCATGCATAAGAGTCTTGATAATCCCAATACCGATGTCTACTATTGTTTGTATGGGCATTTACTAAAGGCATTCCACTTTCATCTTTACTAACAACGATCGTGTTATGGTCCCATTTCCCATCACCTTCAAAGTCATAGCAAATAACATCACCTGGAAGTAATTGATTTGCCTCTTCAATGGTTTTTCCTTTCAAACCTTGTGACGATCCACTTAAATACCACCTAAGTGAATGGGCAACAGCCCAACTGTAGCTCCAATTTTCATTTTGATACCACCAACCATTGGAACGATTAGAATACCCCCTCATTGGAGCCCCCCCTGCATGTAAGCATTGGGAAACATAATTGGTACAATCTACATCAAATTTTTTGTATGCTGGATTATAATCGTTCCACCAACGTTCAGCATATTGAACAGCTTTACGTCGATCATAAGAAAACCGCTGTTCCCTTATCTTTAGCAACGGTTCATCTGCACCTGTCTTAACTACTTCCTTTGATGGCGTCGTTTCTACAATTTTAGGTTTATCCTCTACTAGCGTTCCTTTATAGAAGGAACATTGATGTTCACATTGTTCCTCTTCTTGATAGAAATCTGATTCTTGTTTAATTAAGAACGTGACACTTAACAAATAGTCAATTTGTACTTCTTTTTGATTTATTGATCTACTTCTAATAACTTTACCTTGCCCATACATGTGCGGTACTTTATTACCTCTTTGTTCATGTAACTTTTTCTTTGATACAATCCAATTATCGGCTACTGAAGCACGATCTACGGCTAATTGTTCTTGCCAATAGTGTTGAAGTTTTTTTGTCCATGGCATTTATATCAACTCCTCTACACTATCTATATGAACTTAGTGAGAAGAGCATGAACATTGAGGTTATACATTCACTTTTGTTTGTTCAAATCTTAATCCTTTTTCCATTTCTTCTAAAACTTCCCCATCCACTTCGTTTAATTGAGCAGCACGAATTGCATCATAACCTGAAGTTACACCAATTTTCCCAATAGCCCATGCGGCAGTTCCTCGTATTACCGGACGTGGATCTTCTTTCATTAAGCGTGTTAACTCATCTAGTGCTGTTTCATCTTTATAATGAGCTAATGCAATAATAGCATTACGCTGAATTGGCTTTTTCCCTCTCCAACTTCCTGCCATTGAACCAAATTTCTCCTTAAATTCACGATTTGACATGGAGAGTAATGGAAGTAATTTAGGCTTTACAAGTTCTGGATCAGGTTCTAATTCAGGATGTAGGTGGGTATCCACTTGCTTATTTTTCGGACAAACTAACTGGCATGTATCAAAGCCATATAATTGATTGCCCATCAATTCACGATATTTATCTGGCAAGAATCCTTTTGTTTGTGTAACAAATGCAATACAATTTTGTGCATTTAACCTTCCAGGTGCAACTAGTGCACCTGTTGGACAAGCATCTAAACATTTTGTACACTCACCACAACTATCATCAACTGGTTGATCAGGAGGAAACGGAATATTTGTTATCATCTCACCCAAATAGACATAAGATCCAAACTCAGGTGTAATAATCATTGAATTTTTTCCACTAAAACCAATACCTGCTCGCTCTGCTACCGCTCGATCTGATAATTCACCTGTATCTACCATTGATCGAAATTGGAATCCTGTTATTTTTGTCGCAATAAAGGCACTCAATTTATCTAACTTTTCATTTAGAACTGTATGATAATCCGTTCCCCATGAAGCTCGACAAAAATTACCACGGCGATCTCCTTTTTTACTTTTTGGCGGGTTCTTTAATCTGGAGGGGTAAGCTACTGCAATTGCTACTATTGACTGCGCATTAGCTAACAAAAGTTCTGGCTCTGTTCGCTCTTCTATCGTTCCTTTTTCGAAACCAGACTGATAGCCATCTTCTTGTTGTAATTTCAAACGGGATTTCATTTCTGAGAATTCATTTGAAGCAGCAAATCCTATCTTATCAATACCAATTTCTTTACTATACGCGATGATCTCTGCTTTTAATTGTTCATAAGCCATCATATTACCTCCTTTCTTTATCCCTGATAAACGCTATTTTACTATTGCAGTTCTCATTCTATTTAAAGCACCAGCTATTTCAAACCGACGTGGTCTAGCTAATTCACCTGGATGTTTATCAGCAAAAGGAGCAAATGAAGCAAGACCTTCTGTTTCAAATTGCATTTCTATTTCATCTAATAAGTCGGCTATTGTCATTTCACTTTTTAAAATTTGGTTTTTATCCAAATAATGAATAAGCATAGCAATCATATTCGTTTGAGAACTATCAACAAGCTGTTCAAGATAATCCAATTGAATAGCTGTGTTTCCAACAATAATTGTTGACAGCCCTTTTGCTTGTACTCTTGATTTCTTGCCTTTATACGTTTGTATACTATTTTGTAAGAGAATGCGATTTGGTATGTCGCCAAAATCTGTTTCTTTTGTCTCTAAACGATTTGCAGGATACTTACTAGCTATTTCTTTCGCTACTTTCGTTACGTTTTTCGGTCTATATTCATCCATCATAATCACTTGATCAGCAATGTCAAAATAATCACCAGATCCACCCATAACAAATATTGTTGATATTCCAAGTTGATCTTTTAATTGATTAATTTTATCTATAAATGGGGTAATTGGTTCCTTTTCTTTCGCAACCAATTCTTGCATCCGTCTGTCTCTGATCATGAAATTTGTTGCGCTCGTATCTTCATCAATTAACAACGTACCTACTCCCGCTTCAAGAGCCTCCATAATGTTTGTTGCCTGTGAAGTACTTCCACTTGCATTATCTGTTGTAAACTTCGTTGTATGTTGCTGATGTGGTAACTGCTTAATAAAAGCAGAGATATTCACACCACTAACTTTTCGGCCGTCTTCAGCGCGTACTTTTACAGCAGTAGGATCAGTTAGAACATATTCACGTCCGTCGCCTTTTATATGATGATAAACACCACGCTCCATCGCTTGTAATAGTGTGCTTTTACCATGATATCCTCCGCCAACGATAAGTGTAATTCCCTCCGATATCGCCAATCCAGAAATTGCTTCCTCCCGATGTGGCAGGTCTATCTTCACCTGATTAGCAATTGGACTCTTAAACGGTACAGCGTTCTTTAATGGGCGGTTACTAATACCACTTTCCCGCGGCAGAATTGCATTATCTGCAACAAAGGTAATCCACTTATTCTTCTTCATTTCAGCTCTGATAGCTTGGTGTTGATCAGATAATTCTACTACTTCTTGAAACGATTCATCTTTAATAGCAAAAATCGATCCTGTTAATACATTGGGCATCATTTCAAAGAAAAGATATTTTGCTTCTTTTCCATTAATTCGACGACCGTTTGCTGGCAGGTTAACAGTTAAGCAAATCGTTACATGTTCGGCATCAACTGACACTGCAGTACGTTCTAAAATTTCTTGTCCTGGTTCATCAATAGTAATTAAACCTTTTTCTCTATTATTTAAGGTGTTTTCAGTAATAGACTTCGCTAAACTTCGCGCAATCAAATCTTCTACATATATTTTCCGATTACGGTCTTCCTTCCAGTCCGATCTGATTTTCCGGTAAGCTGTTGGTATAATTATTCGTACTTTTGATGGAGTAGCATATGGATCTCCTTGAACATAATCCACACATAATTCAAATCGATGAAATGAATATCTCCCGTAAATTGATTTATATGCTTTATAACCTTTACCATCTATTTGTTGTAACTTTTCTTGTAATTGTTTCATTTTCAAACCACCTTCTCATACATTGTGCCCTCTTAGAATACAACCTTTCTTAAGCATGTATCAAGTAATATATCTAATTAACTATATATTACTAACACAACTTTTACAGAATAAAAGTGCTAGATAAGTCTCTCAATTCAAAGTTGAAGTTTACTTAGTACCCTATTGTAATCATGATGGCGTTTCATCTGATGAACTCGCTTTCCGTGGGCACAGGAGTCTCATCCATTTGCTTCCTTCGCTAGACAAATTTTAAATGTAGTCGGTTATTACTATCACCAAGTAACACTTATTTTTTGTGTGAGAGTTTAGTTTCTAATAGTAGCAACAATCAAAAAAACGCAATACTTCGTTGTAAATCAACGAAACACTGCGTTGTACACATATGTATGGAGCGGGTGAAGGGAATTGAACCCTCGACATCAGCTTGGAAGGCTGAGGTTTTACCACTAAACTACACCCGCATTATAAATTGTTCTTTTTCTTTAATCTATACCCACAAATCATGTCCCTGTATCTTCTAGCTTATTCAGTGATGATTCATGCTTCGGGACAACTCGATGTTAATTCATGAAGCTTATGCTCGTGGCTGAGGTTTTACCACTAAACTACACCCGCATTTTTAAATGGACTCCTAAAAATTCATCGTCACATAATCTGTCGCTGTTTGAAATGATGTTTTCTATTATACCTACCTAAATTTATGAATGCAACCCCTTCTTGCTAACTTTGACTATTTTCTTTGTAAAATTCCAGAATACCTCTTGACTTTATTTCCTTAAAGAATATAATTTGCCTTAAGGAAACTTTTTTAGTTTAACGCATAAAATTTAAGCAAAGCTAATTTATAAGGAGGAGTTTAAATGAAAAAACGCTTAATTGTTAGTATAGGATTCCTTTTAGTTGGACTATTTGGATGCTCTACTCAAGATGAGGAAACAATTAATAAATCAGAAGAACCACTAAAAGTAGTCACCACCATCGCACAAATTGCAGATGCAGTTGAAAATATTGGAGGAGAACATGTAGATGTAACAAGCCTTATGGGTCCTGGTGTTGACCCCCATTTATACAATGCAGTTCAAGGAGACATCCAAACACTGGATCAAGCTGATATCATCTTTTATAACGGACTTCATTTGGAAGGCCAAATGGGGGAAATCTTTGAACAAATGGAACAAGATAAAACAACTACACCAGTGTCAGAAAACATTCCCGAAAGTAAATTATTAAGTGATCCAGAGAGCCCTACTATCACTGATCCTCACGTCTGGTTCGACATATCGATGTGGTCATATAGTGTGGAGGCAGTACGTGATGATTTAATCGATATCGATCCAGACAACGAAGAAAGCTATAGTCAAAATGCCGCTGACTACTTAGCTGAGTTAGAAGCGTTAGATATCTACGCAAAAGAACGTTTTGAAGAAATCCCTGAAGAAAGTAGAGTTTTAGTAACAGCTCATGATGCTTTTAATTATTTTGGCAAAGCTTACGGATTTGAAGTGGTCGGTTTACAAGGTTTAAGCACCGAATCCGATTATAGTGTGAATGATGTCCAAAAAATTATTGATCTATTAATTGATAGAAATGTAAAAGGTGTTTTTGTTGAGAGTAGTGTCTCTGACCGTTCTATCAACGCAGTCGTTGAAGGCGCAAAAGAAGCAGGTCATGATGTCTCCATTGGTGGAGAATTATATTCTGATGCTATGGGTGAAGCTGGAACTGAAGAAGGTACGTATGCAGGAATGTTTAAACATAACGTTGATACGATTGTAGAGGCACTAAAATAAAGGAGGTATATGTAAAATGGATGCTTTAACAATAAATGGCCTGAAAGTCTTGTATGATAAACAACCCGCACTTGAGCATGTTTCTTTTCGTGTACCAGTTGGATCACTTACAGGTATTATCGGTCCAAATGGGGCAGGTAAATCAACATTAATTAAATCAATATTACGCCTCATTCCTATGCAAGCAGGCGATGTACAAGTTTTTGGGAAACCTTATGCACAACAAAAGCAACTAATCGGTTACGTTCCACAACGAAGTGAAGTTGATTGGGATTTTCCGACAAATGCACTGGATGTTGTCTTAATGGGCAGATATCGTGAAATTGGATTCTTCAAAAGAGCAAAAAAGAAAGAAATAGATTGGGCACGAACATGTCTAGATAAAGTTGGTATGTTAGATTATGCACAGAGACAAATCAGTCAACTTTCAGGTGGACAACAGCAACGGGTTTTCTTAGCACGGGCACTTGCTCAAGATGCGACAATTTACTTTATGGATGAACCTTTTGCTGGAGTCGATGCTGCAACAGAAAAGGCAATTATAAAATTAATGAAAGAATGGAAAGATCAAGGAAAAACAGTTCTAGTTGTCCATCATGATTTACAAACAGTTGAAGATTACTTTGATCACGTATTGTTGCTTAATAAAACTCCAATCGCATACGGTGAGACACAATCAGTTTTTACCTTAGATAACTTAGAACAAACATATGGCGGGAAAATATCATTCTTACAAAAGACTCCAATCGTACTTCAGGGAGGATTGTAAGATGTGGACTGAAGTTGTCTCGTTGTTTTCAAGTGCAAATGTTCAATGGGTTTTAATGGGCAGTTTATTATTGGGATTTGCAAGTGGCATGATAGGAAGTTTTGTTTTGTTAAAAAAACAAAGTCTCATCAGTGACGCTATGGCACATGCTGCACTTCCCGGTGTCTGTATTGCTTTCATTATATTTCAAGAAAAATCGATGCCATTGTTATTAATAGGTGCTGCTATTACAAGTTTGCTAGCTACACAAGCTATTCAGGTTATTATCAAGCACTCTAGAATAAAGACAGATGCAGCAATAGGTATCATTATTTCGGTATTCTTTGGCTTTGGAATTGTTTTATTAACATATATTCAACAAAACTCTAGTGGGAATCAAGCAGGATTAAATTCATTTATCTTTGGGCAAGCTGCCTCTTTAATTAAAAGCGACGTTCAATTAATTGCTGTTAGTTCCCTTTTATTAATGATTGTTACCACGTTTTGTTTTAAAGAGTTTAAGATAAGTATTTTTGACCCATCATTCGCACGTGGGATAGGTATACCTGTAAGCTTCTTTAATGGCGTTTTACTTTTTCTTATTGTCGGGATTGTTGTGATTGGAATTCAAATGGTAGGTGTCGTATTAATTGCGGCCTTATTAATTACTCCTCCATTAGCTGCTCGATATTGGACTGAAAATCTGAGTGTTATGGCTTGGTTAGCAGGAATATTTGGGGGTATCTCCGGGATGGTTGGTGCAAGTATGAGTACAGTTATAAGTGACTTACCAACTGGACCTATGATCGTTTTAAGTGCCTCCTTTATTTTTTTCATTAGTTTGTTATTTGGTAAGCGTAAAGGCATTTTACTAAAGGGGTTGAGAATAGTATGACCTATACATTTTGGATTGTTCTTACAGGCTGCCTTGTAGGACTAACTTGTGGGGTAACTGGTTCCTTATTAGTCTTACGAAAAATGTCTATGATTGCAGATGCAATTAGTCATACTGTCCTTTTAGGAATTGTCGGTGCATTCTTTATTACACAATCCTTAAATGGCATTCCAATGCTGATTGGTGCAGCTATTGTTGGTTTGGTAACCGCATTTTTAGTAGAAGCATTGGATAACTCAGGCGTTCAGTCCGATGCAGCAATCGGCGTTGTTTTCACCACATTATTCGCCTTAGCTGTTGTATTTATTTCCTTTATTGGTGATCAAGTGCACCTTGATACACAACATGCTTTAATGGGAGAAATAGCTTTTGTACCGTGGGATACTGTTCAAATTAACGGTAATGATTATGGGCCCAAAGCAGTTTGGATGCTAAGCAGTGTCTTTGTAATAAACTTCGTATTAATCGGTTTATTCTATAAACAGATTAAAACTTCTACATTTGATCCACAGTTTGCTACGTTAATCGGGGTACCCGTTGTCTTTATGCACTATTTACTAATGACAATGGTTTCTTTATCGACTGTTGCTTCATTTGATAGTGTAGGTGCAATACTTGTCGTTGCCATGTTAATTGTACCTGGTGCAACTGCTTATCTGTTAACAGACCGCTTCTTAAATATCTTAATACTGAGCGGAGTAATTGGTGTTGTATCTGCATTATTAGGATATCTAGGAGCTGTTTATTGGAATGTTTCGATTGCGGGTTCAATGGCAACAGCAGTTGGTATCTTGTTTGCTCTTGCTTTTTTCTTTAGTCCGAAGCATGGTATTTTATTTAAAACTTGGCATAATCGTTCGAAACGTAAAGAAAGGGAAATACAAAACCATTGAAACTATCGTAAAGCGTGAGAGTTAGTAAACTCTCACGCTATTATTATAAATTTTTGTTATAATAAACTTTACTAAATTAATGAATAAGGGAGTTGATAATAATGATTGATAATCCGATGATCCTGACCCAGACTGGATTAATAAATAGTACACAATTGCATTATCCATTCGAAGAACGCGGCTTACAATTCGGGGATGGCATTTATGAAGTAATTCGCGTTTATAATGGAGATTGTTATTTGCTTTCAAAGCACATCGATCGTTTATTTCGTTCAGCAGAAGCAATTAAGCTAACTTTACCTTTCACCAAAGAGCAAGTACGAATTGAGTTAAAACAACTAGTAAAGGTTAATCAATTAACTACTAACGGGAAAATTTATTTGCAAGTAACACGCGGATCGGCAAAACGTGATCATATTTTCCCAGCAGTTGAAGCGAATTTCTATGCCTATGTGGAGGAATTAGAACGTCCCGTTGAAAAGCTTCAATTTGGTGTGAAGGCAATTACATTACCTGATATCCGTTGGCAAAACTGTTATATTAAAAGTTTGAATTTATTACCAAATGTTATGGCTAAACAAGAAGCGTTTGAACAAGGATGTTTTGAAGCGATATTACATCGCGATGGAATCGTAACAGAATGTAGCTCTTCGAACGTATACTTAGTAAAAGACAATATAATTTATACACATCCAGAAACAAATCAAATATTGCATGGATGTGTGCGAGATCGAATAAAGACATTCATTCACGCTTTAGATATGGAATTAGCTGAAACTGCGTTCGTAACGGATGATTTAGCCTATGCAGATGAAGTTTTTTTAACGAGTAGTACAGCTGAAGTGATGCCAATTGTTGAGGTAGATCAAACAGAGATTGGAAATGGACAACCTGGATCGATAACACGAGCATTACAAGCAGCCTACCAACTAGATGCTGGCCTTATTTCTTCTCTACTTAAGTAAAAAGGAGCAGACTATGCGAAAAATAATGATAATTGGAAGTGGTGGTTCTGGTAAATCTACACTCGCTAAAACTTTAGGAGAAATTCTAGATATACCAGTTTACCATTTGGATGCTTATTTTTGGAAACCTGGTTGGAACCCGATTGAAAGATCCGAGCTAGCTAGATTTAAAAAAGATAAACTACCATCAATTCGAGAACGCTTGAATAGTGCTCAGCATGCCCAATTATTAGAATTCACTTCTCCAAAACAAACAAAAACTTTTCTCACTAAAATATCCAAATAGTTTACTTTTAGTATATACGGGTAAGTTATGAAGTATAAAGGAGTGTGAAAATAAATGATTTGGACTATTATAGGAATTTTATTACTAGCATGGATACTTGGGTTTGCATTTGAAGTTGCAGGTGGCCTTGTCCACATTCTACTAGTAATTGCTTTGGTTGTATTTATTGCCAAAATGTTGCGTAGATAGTGAATTTAATAAAGGAAAGTCTTGAGCGATCAAAGTTTAATCTTTTATGCCTTGATCGCTCACTTTCTTTTGTTAAGCATTTAATTTATTATATGTTTCTAACCATGTTTTTGCCATTAATAGATTACCAACATCATTCATATGCACTCCATCTATTGTGAGCTCATGCTCATTGTTAGCTTGTAAATAAGTAAGAAAAGCTTGATGTGTTGGGACAACTATAAGATTAAATTCAGTTGCAAGTTTAGCAATAATTTGTACATACGCTTGTAGTTTTTTATTACCTTCAGATTTTATTTCTTCTCCAATAACTGTTGGCTCCATAATAATAATCGTTGCATTTGTTTCTTTTAATGTTTTTAGCAAAAGCTCTCGATAAATCAATTCAAATTTCTCTGGCATAACTTGTTCTATTTCTGGTTCATCAAGTTGTCTCCAAACATCATTTATTCCAACAGAAATAGATAATATGTCTGGCTGAAGATCAACTACATCTTGTTGCCAACGGTTAGCTAAATCTGTAATTCGATCTCCACCAATTCCGCAATTAATTATTTCAGGGAAATCTTGTGGATCGCTTACTAACAAATAGTCATAAATATATTTTACGTAACCAGTTCCTATATTGTCTAGACCCTGTTCTTTCCCCCATTCTGTAATACTGTCACCTATAAATACAATCCTTTTATTCATCATTTTCTTCCTCCAAGTTAATTTATTTTACAAGTAAGCGTTACCATATATTATGACACATTATATGGTAAAAAGGATACCATATAATTTCAATCACTTTTACTTACTATTACAAACAGTGATTATTGACTTATTTTTTCCAGTGTTTTTGGCTTGATATAACGCTAGGTCAGCTTGTTTAATTAACCCCTCTACTGTAAAGCCTTTACACTTTGGAATGACCACCCCAATACTTGAACTCATGTGAAAGATCCGCCCTGCTATTTCCCAAGGTTTTGAAATTTCTGATTCGATTCGTTCAACTACATGTACTACATTTTTATCCGCTTCTATTTCTGTTAATAAAATGAGAAATTCATCCCCGCCCATCCGAGCTACTATGTCCATCTCTCGAGTGGAAAATTGCAAACGACGTCCAAATTCAACTATCACTTCATCTCCAGCATCATGACCCATTTCATCATTTATCTTTTTAAAATCATCTAAATCAAGTATCATAACAGCAAATTCTTTTTCATTTCTCTCATAAGAAGCAAGTAGTTTATATAAATGATCTTGAAACAAACGTCGATTCGGTAAATTTGTTAAAAAGTCCCGATATGCTAATCTTTTTAAACTATCTTCATATCGTTTTCTAACTGTAATATCTCGGCCAACAGCAACCATATGCTTTAGTTCACCATTTTGTGAGAATACTGGTTGTCCATTTAGTTCAAACCAAAGCCATTCCTTTTCACTATTCATTACTCTAAATTCAATAGAAAATGAAAATTTATCCTTAATAGATTCTGCTAATGCCTTTTCAACTAGAGGCTCATCAGCTTTATGAACTAAATGTAATAATGACTTACCAATAAAAGCTTGTGAAGGGAAACCGAGAACAAATGTATGTGAGGGTGACGCATAAATTATCTTCCCACACTTATTTACTAGCGTAATTAAATCATAAGAATTCTCCGTAATAAGACGAAACTTTTCTTCGCTTTCAATTAAATTCTCTTTCGCCCTATGCTCTGTTGTCATATCCTTTATAATCGCATAGACGCCGTTAATTGTATCTTTTAAAATAATAGGTGCTAATTTAACCTGTAAAAACGCCTCTTTCACATAAGCTGTAGATAGGATCGTTTCAAAATAAGTTGGTTTTCCTCTAATTGCCTCAGCAAATGCTTGTTTAACTTTATCTTTATCCTTTTCAGCAATAAGTTTAAGCATCGAAATACCTTTTAAACTTCCTGGTTTCTTTCCAGTAAGGTGTTTAAACACATGATTTTCTCGCATTAATTTACCATTCAAATCTAAATGGAGAATGGCATCTGGATTGTGTTCAAATAATGATTTATAGCGTTGCCGACTAATCTTTAATTTTTCATCTGATCTTTCTCTATTCAGTTCTGCCCGTTTTAGTTGCGTAATATCACGTGTTACAGTAACAACTCTTACAACCTTATCGTCAACAATTAATGGGGTTAAGGTATTTTCACTAATTTTTTCTTCTCTATTATTCGAATGGAAATTGTCTTCATATGTAAGTGGTTTTCTTCCTTTGACTACTTCTCTATATTTTTCGTATAAGAATTTTGTAAGATTATGTGAGTTAACATTAGCTATTTCCTGTCCAATTACGTCTGATTTATAACCAGTCATTAACATCGCTCGCTTATTAACAAACTCATAGTAAAAATATTCTAGATCGTCACTGACACGCATTACAAACACCATATCCTGTATTCCATTTAAAACATCCTGGTAACATAGTTGATCGTAGTTCAAGTAGCTAACCCCTTTATAAAAAAATATTCAAATAGTAATTTTTACCTATATCAATTATAACACTAATAATCAGATAACTACATTATAGTATATTGAAAATACCAAAAAAAATCCTTGGCTTTTAACCAAGGATTTTTTTGATATTATTTTTTGAATTTATGAAAGATAACTTTCACAACTTCCATCATAATTACTGCACCAATAGCTAGTCCAGTTGCAATAATCCAATCATTCCAACCAAATGTTGTTGGAATAGCGAAAATATCACGCGTGAACGGTAAGATTGTTAG
The DNA here is from genome assembly GCF_003426095.1 of Paraliobacillus sp. X-1268. Taxonomy (NCBI): domain Bacteria; kingdom Bacillati; phylum Bacillota; class Bacilli; order Caryophanales; family Bacillaceae; genus Paraliobacillus; species Paraliobacillus sp. X-1268. The sequence goes on along the minus strand of NZ_QJSK01000009.1, from coordinate 44,906 downwards.
GCTATACAAAGCGAAACAAAGAGCTACAGCACCAAGTACATATTTATTCGTTAATAGACCAACACCAAAAATTGTTTGTGTATTTGATCTAGCGGCAAACGTTTGTAGGGTACGAGATAAAATCAACGTCGTAAATGCCATCGCTACACCCATTTCATCGGAATGTTGTAAACCAATAAAGTGAGAAATTATTACCGCAATACCAATCAAGGTTCCACGTGTCACAACCGACCGCATTGTTCCACCTGCAAAAATCCCTTCATCAACACGACGCGGTTTTCGTTTCATTACATCTGGTTCTGATTTTTCCATACCTAGCGCGATTGCTGGTAATGAATCATTTACAAGATTAATGAATAAAAGTTGTAACGCTGTAAATGGATTTGCCCATCCGAATATAACAGCAAATAATATAGCAATAATCGCACCTAAGTTTCCAGCAAATAAATAACCTATTGCTTTTTTGATGTTATCAAAGACAGTACGACCTACACCAACTGCACTAACAATTGATACAAAATTATCATCTGTTAGTATCATTGCAGCAGAGTCTTTTGCTACATCTGTTCCACTTCCCATTGCAATACCAATATCGGCTTGTTTTAGAGCTGGTGCATCATTTACCCCGTCACCTGTCATCGCACTAATTTGGTCTTTATTCTGCCATGCGCGAACAATCCGAATCTTATTTTCAGGAGATACACGAGCATAAACGGAAATTTTTTCTAATTTTTCATTTAGTTCTTCTTCTGATAAAGCATCTAGTTCCTGTCCAGTTAAGGCAATGTCATCCTCATCCATCAGACCAATTTGTCTTCCAATTGCTTCTGCTGTCGTCTTATGATCGCCAGTAATCATAACCGTTTTAATACCAGCTTTTTTCGTTTGTTCAATTGATCCAAAGACAGCATCCCGTGGCGGATCCATCATTGCCGTAAGACCGACTAAAACTAAATCATATTCATCATCAAGTTCTACTGTATCTTTATCTTGATTAAATCGTTTATAACCGTAAGCTAACACACGCAATGCTTGTTTAGAATAATCTTCATTCGCTATATGCAACTTTTCTTTCCATTCATCTGTTAGTGGTTGTTCTTCGCCGTTAACTAAGATATAGCTTGCACGGTTGAAGACAACATCAGGTCCACCTTTTGTTAGCATCAATTTCTCGCCTTTAATCGTATGAAGTGTAGACATCAGTTTACGATCAGAGTCAAAAGGTAATTCTGCTTCCCTCTTATGCGTATCACGCAATTCTTGATAATCTTGATTATTCTTATTAGCAAAGTTTATTAAAGCAACCTCTGTTGGATCGCCAACTTCTTTTCCATCATTATTGATGTATGAATCATTACAAAGAACTGCAATATCAACTAATAGACGTTCTGATTCATTCCAATTAGCCGGACTTTCAGGCAGATGTTCTTTCTCACCATCTCCAGGAATAAAGTAATCTGTAATCGTCATCTTGTTCTGTGTTAATGTTCCGGTTTTATCTGTACAAATAACACTAGTCGAACCGAGTGTTTCAACCGCAGGCAGCTTTCTAATAATCGCATGTTGCTTCGCCATTTTATTCGTTCCTACAGATAAAACAATTGTTACAATCGAGCTAAGCGCTTCTGGAATTGCAGCAACAGCTACTGCTACTGCAAACATCAAAGCATTTAATATTTCTGTTGTTACATCAACATTTTCATCACCTAGCCAAATACGTGCTGCTTGTATAGCAAAAATGGCAACGGATAATAGTAAGATTCCAATTCCTAGTTTTTTACTAAATACGTCTAATTTACGCTGAAGTGGTGTTTGTTTTTGTTCGGCTGTAGATAGTAAAGTTGCTATTTTACCGATCTCAGTTTTCTCGCCTGTACCTGTTACAACAAAAGTTGCACGTCCGTATACCACAAGGGAGCTACTAAAAACCATATTTGTTCGATCACCTAATGCGGATTCTTCCTCAATTACGCCTACCGTTTTTTCGACAGCTTCTGATTCACCAGTAAGCATTCCTTCATTTACTTTTAAGGAACCATTATCTAAAATGCGGCCATCTGCTGGAATGAAATCACCAGCTTCTAAGTATACAATATCTCCTTGAACTAATTCCCTAGCTGGAACAGTTTGTTTCGTTCCATTTCGCATAACTTTTGCTTCCGGTGCAGACATATCCCTTAAAGCATCGAGTGAACTTTCTGCTTTCTTAGTTTGCACAACACTAATTATTGCATTCATTATTAAAACAAATACAATGACGATTGTTTCAACAACCTCACCTAGTAACAGCTGCACACCTGCTGCAACCAATAAGACAATTACCATGGCATCTTTAAATGTTTCTAAGAATAATTTCCAAGTCGGTACTTTTTCTTTATCTTCAAATTCGTTATAACCATCTCGTTCCACCCGCTGTGTTACTTCTGCTGATGAGAGTCCTTCTTCCGTTGCTTCAACTTCTTTTAGAACAGTATCTTTATCTGCACGATAAAATTCCATTTGTTTTATCATCTCCTCTTAAATCTACTAGCTTTTAGTTAAGTGCTATTAATAAATTGCTATTTCTAATATCCTTTTCCAAAATACTGCTATTTCCATCATTAGCCCTATTAGATATAGTTTAAACCAAAACTGCAGATTAAAACCAATAAAAAAAAGACCTTTACCGTTTGTAAACACAAACGATAAAGGTCTTGCTAACAACGTCGGTTGCCAACTATGCCGGAGATTCTTCTCGTAATGACGACATAATTGTAGCAGCTACTCCCCTTTAATATTAAATTCATCATACGATTAATAGAAATACTTGTCAAGTTATATTTTCACTATAAAGCTTGTTACATAAACAGCAGTCCCCTGAATACTGACAGCAAGTTCTGCCTGCTTTTTCTTGACATATACATGAACACGCCCGTCTTTATTCATTTCTAATCCTTGCTCGACGATTAAATTAAATTCAGAGCTAGCTGGTGCGACATAGGTAGCATAGTATGCACCCATTACACCTGATGCAGTACCTGTAACAGCATCTTCTTTTGTTCCTGAAAAAGGTGATGAAAAATGACGTGCATGCATTGTAGCTTTTGCATCATGTGTTTCGAAACAAAACGGATGAACAGAGACACGGGGCATCTCATTTAAAATCGCTGGGAAACGATTATTATCCGGATTCATCTCTACAAAACTAGCTAACTTTTTGATTGGAACCAGAAGTGTCCATGTTCCCGTATTGCCATATACAATTGGTAAGTCGTGATCAATATCTTCTACTAATAGTCCCATTGACTCTGCTAATTCTTGTTTTGAACCATTGAAGTCTTTAAACTTCGGTGCTACCTGTTCCATCTTTATATATATTCTTTTAGCCGATGGATCATCTACTATATAAATCGGTAAAATACCTGCTTTTGTTTCAATTGTAATGTCTACTTTGTCTTTCAAGATGCCTTTTGTTTGTAAAGCATAGATGGACGCAATCGTCGCATGACCACATAAAGGCATCTCATGACCTGGTGTAAAAAAACGCAAATGATAATCCGCTACTGAAGATGGCCCTACAAACACAGTTTCATTAAAACCTACTTCAAGAGCAATTTTTTGCATATCCACTTCTTTTAGACCTTCTGTATCTAACACCACTCCTGCAGGATTTCCCTTATTCTTTTCAGAACTAAATGTATCATAATGATAAACTGTTACAGGTTTCATCTCTTTCCTCCTTGATCATTAATATTATATACCGAAAGAAGTATATATTTCCCTAGATATGAACCTTTACTAATAAGATTCATCCCACTTGTTTTCCTTTGTATTTAATCCGTAATTCCAATCCTTTCATTGCTTCTTCTACCATATGATGTTCCACTTCAAGCTTCAATTCATTTAAATCAAACGTATCGAATAGAGAAATATCTCTTTCTATTGTCGCAAGCTCTTTACTAATAAAAACAGATTCTTTCCCCTCAGTTAATTTCTTCTTATACCGATTGAATTTTGGATCTAAACCATCTAATTGCTCAAATAATTGCTCGACATTCAAATATTGCTGAATTAACGGAAGTGCTGATTTCGCTCCGACTCCTGGACATCCCGGAATATTATCACTTGCATCGCCTAATAATGCCTTGACATCAATCCACTGACTTGAATCAATTCCATATTCCGTTTGAAAATGATCGATAGTATAGAGTGTTTCTTGCCGTTTTTGTGCAATGATTTGCGTTGTTTGTTTATCTAATAACTGTAACAGGTCCTTATCGTTACTATAAATAAGACAGTGATTATCCGTATCATTGGACCATTTTGTTGATAACGTCCCAATAACATCATCCGCTTCATACGGTGGGACGACCAGTTGTGTTATGCCAATAGCCTCCAGAACACGTGTTAATGTTTCATATTGCTGGATAAGTGGCTCAGGTAATGCATTACGACTAGCCTTATAAAAGTCGTATTTTACTCTTCTACTTGTTTCTTCACGCTTTACATCCCAAGCAATCGCGAGGTGACTAATATCATGTTGATCAATCAAGTTAAACAACTTTTGAAAAAATACACGTAGTGCGTTTGTATAGATACCGTCACTTGTTTTTGTTAGATCTTCTTCTGATTTGTTATATGCTGTAGCGAAATAGCCTCTACTTAATAGATTAAATCCATCAACTAATAATAACTTCTCTTTTAACATCCTTATCTCCCCTTGTACGCTTAACATCTATACTATTGTAACATTTGAACTTATCTTTGAATAAGGAAAATAGCAATATTCAAGCATCTTGCGTCAATTTTTGATATAATATGTAAGATTTGAATTAGATAAGGAGTTACATACATGATAAAACAATTTTTCTCTTATTATAAACCGCACAAACGCTTATTTATCATCGATTTCAGCAGTGCAGTAATCGTCGCACTATTGGAACTTGCATTCCCTCTGGCTGTCCAATGGTTTATCGATGATTTATTAGACGAAGGTAAATGGCATGTTATTGTGACCGTTAGTATTCTATTACTCGTCATCTACTTATTTAGTACGTTGTTACAATACATCGTTAGCTACCTTGGTCATAAGTTAGGTATTAATATTGAAACCGACATGCGTGAGGAATTATTTGGTCATGTTCAACGACAGTCCTTTCGTTTTTTTGATAATACCAAAACAGGTAATATCATGAGTAGAATCACGAATGATTTGTTCGATATTGGTGAACTTGCCCATCACGGACCAGAGGACTTGTTTATTTCTATTATGACTTTTACTGGTGCGTTTTGGATCATGTTCACGATTAATCCCACTCTTGCCTTAATAGCGCTTGTAATGGTGCCATTTCTTATTGCGTTGGTTACTTATTGCAATATAGCAATGAACAAAGCGTGGCATAATATGTACGGGAAAATTGCCGATGTGAATAGTCGCGTAGAAGATGCAGTTTCTGGTGTGCGCGTTGTCCAATCTTTTACAAACGAGGATTTTGAAATTGAACGTTTTAAAAAAGATAACGGACTATTTCGGACCGCAAAAATAAAAGCATACCGTGTCATGGCTGGTACCCATTCTAGTATTTATATGATGACACGACTTTTAACATTGCTCGTATTAGTTGTTGGGGCATGGCTTAGCTTTAATGATAATCTATCGTACGGTGAATTAGTTAGTTTCATCCTTTATACGAATGTATTAATTAAACCAATTGATAAAGTAAGTGCACTGTTAGAACTTTATCCAAAAGGAATGGCTGGATTTAAACGTTTCCAAGAACTAATCGCACAAGAGCCAGACATTCAAGATCGTCCTGATGCAATAGATGTTGAAACTTTTGAAGGGAATATTAAATTTAACAAGGTTGGTTTTTCTTATGACCAACATAAAAATGTCTTGAAAGATATTGATATAACAATCCAACCTGGAGAAACCGTTGCGTTCGTTGGTCCATCCGGTGCAGGGAAAACAACTATTTGTTCCTTAATTCCGCGCTTTTATGATATTGATCAAGGCGAAATCACCATCGATGGGACAGATATACGCGATATGACTAAAAAATCGCTTCGCTCACAAATAGGTATCGTGCAGCAAGACGTATTTTTATTTGCTGGAACAGTAAGTGAAAACATCGCATATGGAAAAAGAGACGCAACAATCGAAGAAATACAATTAGCTGCCCATCAAGCACACTTAGATGATGTAATCGCAGACCTACCAAATGGCTATGATACACAAATCGGTGAGCGTGGTCTTAAACTATCTGGTGGACAAAAACAGCGCCTAGCTATCGCTCGAACATTCTTGAAAAATCCACCGATTTTAATATTGGATGAAGCAACATCGGCACTTGACACACAGACGGAAAAAATAATTCAAAAATCATTAGATCAACTAGCTCTAAATCGTACAACACTAGTTATCGCCCATCGTCTAGCTACCATTCGTGATGCTGATCGTGTGGTGGTCGTAACCAATGACGGTATTGCAGAACAAGGTACGTATCAAGAACTATTAAACAAAGATGGTATCTTCGCCAACTTACATCGAATACAGTTTGCGGATCGTTAAACGTTAAAAGCAGGTGTCTATTAAAATAAAAGACACCTGCTTTTTTTAATTTAAATACTTACCATAATCAGGAATTGCCACTGTTTCAAAATTATCAACTAATTTTTTCAACCCTTTTGTTAGTTCTTCCCCAGAAACTGGCTGTCCATGACCTGTAACCACAATTGATGGTTTTAGTTTCGCTAATTGCTCAACCGACTTTTGTGCTGCTTTCCAGTCTGGTGTCAAATACCTCGGCGGACCGCTTATTTCTAATTCTTGTGTGAAGACTTTATATAATGCATCTTGTTTAACAGTTATAAACGCATCTCCAGCAATAAGCACCTTATCTTTTCCCCTAAAAAACGAGACGTGCCCTGCTGTATGTCCCGGCGTGTGTACCCAACGAAAGCCTGGCATATGAGGAACACTGTTATCTTCTGGTAGTGCTTTTACGTGGCCCGTTATATTTATCGGTTCATTTGGAAAAAGTCCAGAAAACTTTGCAATCAGACCACCTTCAACACTCGGATCCGGCTCAGGATAGCTCTTTTTTCCAGTTAAATACGGTATTTCTAGTTCATGAGCATAAACTGGAACATCCCAATAGTTAATCAATTCCAAAATAGCTCCTACATGATCAAAATGGCCATGCGTCAAAATGATAGCTCTTGGTCGACTATTAACACCATAACGATCTTCAGTCATCTTAATAATTTCTTCAGCAGAGTTTGGCATACCTGCATCAATTAAAACAAAATCATTTGATTCTTCATCACCAAATAAACAGACATTCACAATCTGTACCGTATAACAAAATAAATCCGGTAAAACAGAAACTCCAACACCACTACCTATTGATGTAGCAGGAATTGCTTTATAATCTTCTCCGTATGACATTTCATTATCCATTTCTAGTAGTCCACCTCTTTTGTATAGGAATATCTATACTATGAGGACTTTTTAAAATCTTATGTATAGGTTTATTAAAAGAAATAGTTTTAGAACTGATTGATTATCCAAATATAAAACATACAAATAAAGAAAAATAAAACTATTGTATTAATCAATGTCACAATATAATCTTTTCGTCCAGGATAGTATTTCCACTCCATAAACGTTCTTAGCAAGCCGTCTAAAATAAAATATACCATGAGAATAATGAATGGTAGCCCAGCGTATTCATTCGTTTCAACAGTAAAAGGTATAAAATAACTAATTGGCAAAACAAACACCATTACGAGTCGTAATGACCAATCAAGCCATTTATGTAGCTTATTTACATGATTATAAGAGAACCAATCTTTCTTTCTAACTTCTAATTTTTTGCGCAACCATATATTAAGAAAAATTTGTATTAATATAAAAATACCAAATAAAATAAATAGCGTTTGCATACTATGCTCTCCCTTTTTATACCATACTACTATAGTATCAAAAACTTGAGTTAAATAGGTGCAAATTCCAAAATTTTAAACTAGTTCTTTTACCGTGCCGCTATCAATTGATTAGACATACCATGGGATCAAAGTACTTGAAGATAGGAAGGAGGAGATAATATGTTACAGCTAGGACCCCCACCACAACGTCGTCCTTATCGTAATCAACGACAAGGTAGAAGAGCTTTACCACCAAATGCTTTTCCATTCCAAAATAATAGCCCGTTTGGGCAGGTCAATAGTCCGTTTAGAGGAGATTTCATGATCCCACAAAGACAACAACTTCAAGGTCAAAACAATCTTACACAAGGATTAGGATCATTAATAACAGATGAAAATGGGAAATTAGATATGGGCAAAGTAGGGAAAGGTTTTAGAAATGTTATGGGCGTAGCAAGCCAGGCAGGACCCGTAATTAAAATGGTAAGAGGCCTTTTTTAAATAGTTAGAAATAAAACACAGCTATTTAAACCATAATTAAAAGTATAGATAATAAACACAACGCTATAAGTAAACGTTGTGTTTTTATAACAGCTTATTAAACCACTGTTTTTTTATAAACCCCTGTCAAATTATTAAGAGACACAGTAGATAGAAACTGTGACGTAACAGAAGAGTCTTACCCGCTTCGTCAGCAAATGGTTTCGCTTTCCGTGGGCACAACCTTCGCTAGAAAGAATTTAAAGTCCGAAAAGGTCTGTAATTGTTGATATTGTAACTTCATCAATAAACATATTACCGACCAGCGATGAAAATCCACTACGACTCCTGCAGGAACAGTGCGATCTGAAGATCCACTTCATAAAGCGTTTTTTGCTTTATGAAGTTAGCTGAAGACGTGCCTGCGGAAAGCATAGTGGATTTTCAGAGCGTAGTAACTGTATAAGTTGTGTCGCTGTTGAAGGTTATTCCGACGCAAGGTAAGTTACTCTCCAAAATCAACGAACTTTTAGAATAAAGTTTATTAATTAATCTGCTCCTTGTAACTCGAGAAATAGTGAATTTGCCTGATCACTAATTTCAAGAGTATCTTGGGGATCCTTGTTCTTAGTTACTTCAACCTGTTCCTCTGTATTTGCTTTTAAACGTTGTATTTTAGTTTCTATTTGTTGCATTTTTTGTTGCAATTGCTTAAGGCTTTCTTGTTTTGTTTCAGCATCTTGAGATGAGGCATTAATTTCATTTATTTCTTTTTGAAGCTGTGTTTTTTGCTTTTCTAAGTCACTAACTGAAGTAATCGAAGTACTTTGTGATGTACTATTATTTATACCAACTGATGAAATATTCAACGTTTTCAACTCCTATGATTATTATTCCTATAATCATAGCCTAAGCGCAAAACCTTAAAATACCCTTAACTACTGTTAAGGGTATTTATTTATTCTATTAAAAATCATATGCAGCCTCTTTGGCTTCGCGGATTTTTTTATATGTTTCTGTAAGTACTACTGTATCTTCTACTAAACGATCAATTCGAAAGAAGACATCCTCATTGATAATTTCTTTTCGTTGGAAGTCCTTTTCTTCAATAAATACATAGGACTGAACAATTTGAGCTTTCATATAGCTTACTATCGGCTTTAATTGTTGTTCTATGATTAAATAATGTTTTTGTGAACCAGCCGTTGCATACATACTAACAACTTTATCACGAAAAGCATTAACAGGTAATAAATCAAAAATGTTTTTCAGTGTAGCAGGAATAGAGGCCTGAAAGATAGGTGTACCAATGATAATGGCATCTGCCTCCATTATCGTTTGTACAACATATCCTGTATCTCCTTTATATTCTAAATAATTACGACCATCGCTAAATTGCAAATCATAGTCCGCTAAATCGATTAGTGTCACTTCAACTTCTGAATGATTTTCTTTAATTGATTTAACTGTATAATCCATAGCGGTTCGCGTTTTAGACCCTACATTTGATCCTGACAATCCTACAATCTTCATTATCTCAACCTCCTACTTTTTTGCAGTGTGTTTCTTAATTGCTGGTAAAATTTCCGTACCAATAATTTCAATGTTTTTCATTAATTTATCATAAGGCATGCCACCAAAATCTATTTGAGCAATATAACGCTGATGTCCAAATTGTTCATGTTGATAGAGCATCTTTTCGATAATTTCTTGTGGGCTACCGATATTCATAACGTTTTGTGGATCTACACCCTGTGCAAAGTGTTGCTTAGGAAATCCTTGTCCATTTGTTCGTTTCATACCTTCGTTAATATGAGGATACATATCTTTTAACGCTTGCTGAGATGTTTCTGCCGCATAGAAAAAACCTGCAGTTGAAACAGGTAGTTCTGTTGGATCAAAACCACCACGTTCAGCAGCACCACGATAGGCATCAATTGTTTGTTTGAAAACACTAACCGGTCCACCTAAATGCGCCATAAACATTGGAACACCAGCATAACCCGCTTTCATTGCACTTGCAGGTGAGCCACCAACCGCACGCCAAATTGGCATTGATCCACTTTGCGGACGTGGAAGAACTTGTGCGTCTCTTAAAGGGGCACGAAATTCTCCACTCCAATTAACAATATTTTCTTCATTAATCTGTCGTAATAAGTCAAATTTTTCTTCAAACAGCTCTTCGTAATCTCTAATGTTATAACCCAATAAGTCAAACAGCCCTACTCTTGATGCACGTCCTGCAATAATTTCCGCTCGACCTTTTGAAATTAAATCTAACGTTGCAAAATTTTCATATACACGTACTGGATCTGACGTACTAATGATCGTTGATGAACTTGCAATTTTAATTTTTTCTGTTGCTTGAGCAATAGCAGATAACACAACAGCATGTGCTTGTGTTGCGAAATATTCTTGATGACTTTCACCTACACTAAAGAAATCAATGCCTGCTTGATCTGCCAGCTTCGCATAATCAATTATTTCATGAATCCGTTGTTCCGCAGAAATTCGTTCTCCTGTTAATGGATTAGGCAAATGATCACCTAACGTATATATCCCAAACTCTAATCCTTTACTTTGATCAATCCGATATTTTTCCATATATATATCAATCCTTTTTTATGTTATGTTGCTATTATAGAATATATAATACATTTTAGTAAGTAAGCACTTTATAGTGGTATAGTATACAAAAAGATACTATTGGAGGAGATAACGTGGACAAGGCACCAGAATATTGTCGTGTAGAAGATGCATTAGGAATTTTAGTTGGAAAATGGAAACCAGTTATCTTATTACACTTATTACAGAATGGCACAAAACGTTTCAATGAATTAAAACGTAGTATGCCAGGAATTACGCAAAAAATGTTAACAAAACAATTACGTGAATTAGAAAACGAGGATATTATCGAGCGTGTTGTTTATGCACAAGTTCCACCTAAAGTTGAATATTCCATTACAAATTATGGTCGGAGTTTGGAGCCTATTTTAGAAGCCATGCATGAATGGGGTACGAAACATACCCTACACAAAAAGCAAAAACTAAATTAGCAGCATGACTTTCTCATAGTCTGTCCTATTCACTCATAGAATTATTAAGAGGAGGGATTAGTATGGGACTGTTACACGAATTCCGGCAATTTACAATGAAGGGAAATGCGGTCGATATGGGAGTTGGGGTAGTATTAGGTGCTGCATTTAGTGGTCTTATTGATTCATTGGTTAAAGATATCCTACTCCCACCTATTGGTCTTATATATAGAAGAATGAATTTCGAGAACATGTACATTAGTCTAAGTGGTACGCGCTATTCTTCCTTGGCTGACGCAAAGGAAGCTGGTATTGCAACAGTTAATTATGGCTTATTTATCACCGCGTCAGTTCGTTTTGTCATTGTGTTATTTGTTGTTTTCCTTGTAATCCGTCAAATAAATCGATGGAAAAAACCACACCAAAGTCCATTAGATGCCATGACTAAAAAAGAGTGTACGTATTGTTGTACAATGATACCTAACCAAGCTATTATTTGTCCAAATTGTTCATCTACGCTTGACGTGCTACCAAATAATAAACGAACGAAGAAACCCTATGTGAGAGTTAAATAGTAACTCTCTAGTACAAAGAACCATTTCACTCCACTTTCATATCATGTATTAATGATTTACTGAAAGGGTGTTATGCATGCTATTACCAATTATAGATGTCGGATTAATGAACGAACATCTTTCAACACACGAAGGTCTCCTCGGAAAATTAGATCTCTATCAAACCGAATCTTCAGCCACGTATCTAAAAAAAATAGTAACTATACAGCAAACGTTACTTAAAACACACATCCGCGTAATGTTAGAATTATTAAATCCTTCTAATGAAAACTGGATTGAACTACCGAACATAAATCTAGAAGAAGAATTAGCTTTTTCATGGCCAATTCATTCGGATTTTAATACCCTAACTAAACGAATTACACTAGAACTTCAATCAACAGCAAAATCGATGGCGCATACAAATTTTAATTCAGCTTTAATGATGAAGAATGAAAATGTTAAACATGTTCATTATAATATGGCTGTTCAACAGGCTACCTACATGAATTACATTAGTAACTTTATAAAAGAGAAAGATTGGGCACCTTCTGCTAAAGCAACACAAGCAACTCAAAGAAAAATTATTGAACACTTTAATTCATTAGTTTAAATGAAAATAAGGTTGCTACTAGCAGCCTCATTTTTATTTATCATAATCTTGAAAACGTATGGATCCCCTCAAAACATACTCAAGCTATATTTCTTTGATAACATCTCTAATAACTGTATGCCTGCAATGCTATTACCTTTTTCATCTAAAGACGGTCCAAAGATTCCAATACCAAATCTTCCAGGTGTCGCACCCATAATACCACCTGCCACACCACTTTTTGCTGGGATACCTATTTTCATTGCGAACTCACCCGAAGCATTATACATGCCACAGGTTACCATAAAGGTTTTGCAAATACGTGCTACATTCTGAGGTATAATTTGTTTATTGGTTTGTGGATCAAATCCGTTCATTGCAAATACTAGACCAATGTGAGCCAAATCCAAACAGTTCATTTCAACTGCACACTGTTTTGTATACAGTTTAATGAGATCATCCACACTCCCATCCAATCGATTATGTTGTTTTAAAAAGTAACATAATGCTCGGTTTAAATCAGCTGTTTCAAACTCAGACTGTGCTATCCCCTCACTATAACTAATCGTCGCATCGTTTGCTAACTCCTGAATAAAGGATAAAAGCCGTTTAAATCTATCTTCTACTGAATTTCCTTTTATCATGTGGGTCACAACAAGCGCCCCTGCATTTATCATCGGATTAAGCGGTTTAGCCGGAATCATTTTCTCTAGTTTAGCGATAGAGTTAAATGGATCTCCAGTTGGTTCCATTCCAACATGCTCAAATACTTCGCTTGATCCCCTATCCATCAGGACGAAAGCCAAACTAATTACTTTTGAGATACTTTGAAGCGTAAACTTCTTCTGAACATCTCCAGCTGATACACAACGACCATCAGGATAATTTATAGAAATTGATAAATCAGTTGGATTTGCCTTTCCTAGTGCCGGAATATAATCTGCAACTTTTCCATATTGTGTGTAACTCCTTGCTTCCTCCACTAATGCTTCTAACTCCTTATTTGTTTGACAAAACATATACATCACCCATTGATAGTATGAACCAATATCTTTAATAAATTAAAATGCACTTTTATAAGACAGAACACTAATATAAAATTGGATATTAATGTACTGACATAAATATATTCACCTGTCTATTTTGTCTGTAAGAATATTTGTTTCACTCTGGTTGATAGCCTAGTTCTGCTACCGCATTCGAAATATCCCATGGCTTATCTGGATTATCGGATACGCCATAATAGGTTCCAAACCTAACTTTTGCTGTAATAGCTGCCGAAAATAAGTCAATCAAATCCCCCTTGTGTAGGATTGTCTTTTCTAAGCGGCTATTTTCCTCAATAGCCTTTTGCTCACTTTCAGCAGGTACAGAACCAATCCGAATATTAATAATTGACATGTCATTATTTAAATAATAAATAAATCCAAGCTGTTCAGAAGCTAGCTTTAGAACACCGTATAACCCTTTTGGATACGGGTAATCCTTGACATTAATTTCTCGATTTAATAACGAATTCCCGTCTTCTTCATAATAATCCGATACATGATTACTACTAGCAAAAATGACCTTAGAGATGTTTAATTGATTTGCAGCCTGTAAAATATAATAGCTCGCTTGAAAGAAGACAGCTGTCATTTTATCAAATGCTTCGATATTCTCAATTGCATGATCTGTTTCCATCCGGAGTAGATTTATAATCACATCTGTTTGTGAGGGAATCTTCTCTAAGAGTTGCTGATAGTCAGTAGCATCAACATAAATAAAATGAGCATGATCCATTTCAATACGATTATCTAACACATAACAATCATGTATTTCACTTAAACCTTTGTATAAAATCTGGCCTACGGTTCCAGAACCACCTATAATTGCGATTTTTTTCATTTAACGGTTAATTCCCTTCTCTTGTTCACTTGTTTTTATCATTGCCCGTTGATTTGTAATTATCACAAAAAAACTAAGAAGAGTTAGCATCTAGTGTTTTACTTTTTAAGCAATCAACATGATCATGGCGAAGGAAATACACGGAGACTCCTTGGGAACAGCAAATGTTTTCGATGGGATGAGTAATCGCAATCCCACGAACCGAAGATCCATTTTCAGAAGCGATCTTCTTCTGAAAATTAGCTGAGGTTATGTCCCAGGAACGCTTAGTGTATTTCCGTAGCCAGACCTACGGATAAAATAACTACATAATGGCACTAAGATTATATTCTTTCTTTTCTTTCAAAGACAAAAAAAGACCCTTGCTTTTATTAAACAAGAGTCTTAAAAAATATTAATTGTGGCATTACTCAAATTGAAAATAATTCTTTGCATTATAGTAAGAAATACCTTTAACAATTTTTCCTAAGGATTCCTCGTCTTCTGGCACTTCTCCATTTTCTACCCACTTTGCAATTAACGAGCATACTAGTCTTCTAAAATACTCGTGTCTTGGATAGGATAATAAACTTCTGGAGTCCGTTAACATACCAATAAAACGGCTGAATACACCAATACTCGCTAAGGTTTCCATCTGACTTAACATTCCAGCTTTTGTATCGTTGTACCACCATGCAGTTCCCAATTGAATTTTGCCTGGAATTCCACCACTTTGAAAACTACCACTAATTGTTGCTATGGTGCTATTATCTTTTGGATTTAGTGAATATAGAATTGTCCTTGGAAGAGCATTTTCTCTTTCTAACGAATCGAGTAACTTAACTAATGGTCTGGCAATTAAACCATCATTCATTGCATCGTAACCTGTATCAGGACCTAATTGATTAAACATTCTTGTATTGTTATTTCGAAACGCATTGATATGAAATTGCATCGCCCAGTTAAACTTGGTATACAGTTTTCCCAAGAATAAAAGTGTTTGCGCTTTAAATTTACCTTCATCTATTTCGGAAACTTTTTCTCCATTAATAGCACGTTTGAAAACTGCCTCTACTTCTTCTTTCGTAGACTCGCTATACATCACTGCGTCAAGTGCATGATCGGAAACTCGACCACCAATAGCATGAAAAAACTCCACTCTTGATTCTAGCGCTTTTAAAAAATCATCGTAAGACGCAATCGCAACGCCAGATACTTCTTCTAATGATTTCGTCCAATTTTGAAAACCGTCTCGATTTATTTCCAATCCTTTATCTGGACGGAAACTTGGTAAAACTTTAACCGAAAAGCTATCATCTTGTTGTAGTCTTTGGTGATATTGCAAATCATCAATCGGGTCATCCGTTGTACAAATCACTTCTACATTCGACATTTCAATTAAATTACGGGCACCGAACTTACCACTCGTTAACTTTTTATTAACCGCTCCCCAAATATCTGGAGCTGTTTCTTCATTAAATACAGTATCAATATCAAAAAAACGTTGGAGCTCTAAGTGCGTCCAATTATATAATGGATTACCAATCAGCATTGGAATTGTTTTTGCCCAGGCAATAAACTTATCATAGTCATTCGCATCACCTGTTATATATGCTTCATCAACACCGTTTGCTCGCATTGCTCGCCATTTATAGTGGTCCCCGTACAACCATATTTCCGTAATATTTTTGAACATCTTATTTTCATATATTTCTTTCGGACTCAAATGACAGTGATAATCAATGATTGGCAGATCCTTCGCATAATCATTAAATAGCGTTTTAGCTAAATCACTTTCCAATAGGAAATCTTCATCCATAAACTGCTTCATTCCACATTTCCTTTCTGTCGCTAAGATTATAATCCCAATAATTCAAGATGTTTTCCGATATGTTTAACAAGCGCTTGACGATAAGCGTCTTCATTTTCATTTAATGTTTGAAAGAAGGCGTCTTTAAATAGAAATTTACCTTGATCATTTTTTGCCGTTAACAAAATACCATATGTGACATGAAATAACTGGCGAGCAGCATCATGATTCATGTATGCAGGTAACAATTCATCCGTTTGCTCTTCCAACGGCGCAATTGTATCTAGGTTTGGCGTGATATGATAGTATTGTAGTGTTTCTTCAAAATGTTCTAGGGCATGAACATGCATTCTTCGATATAATTCAGGATTAATAGCAGCAATAACTCTGACTGCTTCAAGCCAGTTCGTTCCTGCCGTTTTAATATGAAGTAATCCATTTGTATGTTCGCCAATACTAGGGAACACACTAAATTTATCGCTTCCTGAGTGGATGCTTAATTTATAACCGAAGTATTGGGAAATTATCGCATGTGCTTTTAATTCCTTTTCAAATTGAGTAATATCACCAATATAATCAATTCCCTTTTGAAACTCCCCACAAAACCTTGGGGCCAAGCTAGTGACATTAACGCCTCTTCTTATTAACTCATTAGCAACAAAAAAATGAGCTGCAGGTGAGGTTATCGTTTCGGTTTCATCAATTGATATCTCGAAGTCTATTTGTTTCTCAGCATTTTGAATATAAGTTTTATAGACGTGCTCTGTATAATCTAAAGCTTCGCCATATAATAATGCATTCTTAATTACATCTACTTTATCATAGTCAATTTCTAACCCATTCACATCGAATTGTTTATTAAAATAGGTTTCATAGTAATAATCCCTTGTTGCTGCAGGCAACTTCTCGTATTCTCCTTCTATATCGCTAACAGATATAGTTTCTAGGTCGTTTCTAATCTGATCAGAACAATCTAATGTCAGAAAAGATATGCCTAAAGATAGTGCATATTCAATATCTTTCTCGAGCTTAATATGATCTCCATCTGCACCATACCCATCTTTATAACCTTCTTGAAAAACGGCAAAGGCAGCTGCATCGAGAATATCTATCATGGATCGATTAGTAAGCGTTAATTCACGAATACTTTGTTGAGCTAAAATCGGTTTAACGCGGTACGGTTTAATTGTTTCAATATGCCCAGGTGAGGCTAATCCAAGACGATCCCCTAATCCCATTGTTGCTATTTCAGTTCCAAAAGCCTGTGGCACTGTGTATGGAAAATACTGATTTAAGACTAGACGATTTTCATGAGATAAGGCACATCTTTTTCCATATCCCTTTAGCGTTTCACCTGTTAGTGATTCATAGAGTACACCATCTCCTACAGCTAAGATCCATTTCGCTTCTAAATCTTTGACCATGATCAACTTATCTTTTTTATATTCTGTAAAAGAGTCGCGATAAACTTTAACCTGTTCATTCGAGATGGCAACTTTTCCTTCTGCTAATGTTTGAAGTACTGTAACTAAAGAATCCATTTCTCCACTTCTCCCTTTAATTATGATTTTTACTCCCCCAATTGATACCGTTTTCAAATAATTGATTTTCCTTTTTATAATTTAAAATAACAACGTTGTTATTTTAATAATAACCTATTTAAAATGATTCAACAA
The DNA here is from genome assembly GCF_003426095.1 of Paraliobacillus sp. X-1268. NCBI lineage: Bacteria > Bacillati > Bacillota > Bacilli > Caryophanales > Bacillaceae > Paraliobacillus > Paraliobacillus sp. X-1268. The sequence continues at coordinate 26,985 of NZ_QJSK01000009.1, read as the reverse complement.
CAGTTTTTATTAGTAAATTTAAGATTATATTTTTTTAAGTGAAAACGCATTAAAGTTATGGTACATTATAGGGATAACTCGATATAAAAGAATATAAGTCGATAGGTGATGTAAAATGACAGTAACAATTAAAGACATAGCAAGTGTTGCAGGTGTTAGCTATTCAACAGTTTCCAAAGCTCTTAATGATAGCCCGCTTGTTAAAAAAGTAACAAAAGAAAAAATTGTTACTCTAGCAAATAAAATGGGGTATGAGCCCAACTTTGCCGCCCAACGGCTTGTAAGTAAGAAAACAAAAATAATTGGTTTAATATGGCCTACAATAGAAAGAACCGTTTTATCAACGCTTGTCACGAACATTAGTAATGAAATCGATAAAACCGATTATTCAATGATTCTATCAGTAGATCCTGTTCCTAAAGCTCTTGAAACATTTAGAAAGTTTCAGGTTGATGGCATTATATTATTTGAAGAAAATAACAACGTTGCGATTAGTGAACAGAATATCCCACTCATTTCTTATGGTGTATCAAGTAAAAAAAAGGCTGCCTACCCAATAATTGATGCTAATCATGAACAAGCAATGAAAAGAGCCATTGCTTATTTATATCGATTAGGACATCGAAAAATAACTTATATCGGGAATATTTCTCCCACTGATCCACTACAAATGGAAAAGTATCGAGGTTTTGAAACTGCGATAAAGCAGCATCAACTATTCTTTGATAATAGTCATGTAATAAATACAAATGGGCTGAATTGGTATGATGGTTATACAGCAATTAAAAAACTAATAAACACAAATCCATTACCTACCGCTATTGTGAGTGGCAGTTATGATATAAGTGGCGGTGTTATCCGTTGCTTAAGAGAGAACAATATTAGTATTCCTAAGGATATGTCAGTGATTAGCTATGACAATATCCCACAAATGGAAACACTGGAAATACCTTTAACAGCAATTGGTGTGTCATTGGAAGAACTAGCTAAAGAAATTGTTGAAGCAATGATCGCTTTGATAGACACAGAACAGGTAAATCCAATTACAAAAAAAATGAACCCAACCCTAGTAGAGAGATCTTCATGCGCATATGTAAAAAATTGATTCTATCCTAACATATAATAAGAGGCGCTACTCGATAATTACTAGAGACGCCTCTTGTTAGTTTTTATTATAAAGACCTCGTCTAACTAACTTCAGAATGTTTCTGTTTCTCATCTAAAACTTCATTCATACTTCCTACACGATAGCCAAATAGATCAACAGAAACATACGTAAATCCTAGCAATTGTAATTTCTGTCCTATCCTTTCTTTACACGCAAGTAAAGCCTCTATATCTTCTGGTAAAGCTTCAATTCTTGCAACATCCCCATGATGACGTACACGTACAACACTAAACCCTAGCGACTGAATATATTGTTCTGCCTGATTGACTTGATCAATTTTTTCTTTCGTTATTACTGTTCCATAAGGTATCCGAGAAGCTAAGCTACAAGATGCTGGTTTATCCCAAACAGGGACTTCTAGTTCTTTTGCTAAGATACGAATTTCTCGCTTATAAAGGCCAGCTTCCTGAAGTATACTTCTAACGCCCGCTTCGGTTCGCGCTTTTAATCCAGGACGGAAATCATCTAAATCATCCATAATCATGCCATCCAGTACATAGTGAAAACCTTTTTGTTTCGCTAATTTATTGAGGTGATTATATAGCATTTTTTTACTGTAATACCAACTATCTGGTGAATTTGCTACGATAGAATCGTCTTCCAGTTCTTTTATTTCTGTTTCTAAAACAGGAATATTCATTTGTTTTGCTAGGTTAACTGCCCCTTTAAATTCTTCTTTACGAAATAATTCAGATGCTACAACAACTGCTAAAACATTATCAGAACCTAATTCTTGATGCGCTCTCTTTAATAAGAATGTGCTGTCCACTCCTCCAGAAAAAGCAACAAGCACACGTCTCATCTCACAAAGTGTTTCTCCTAATTTTCGGTTTTTTTCTAGCATTTTTATTCTCCTCACTCTCATTTATTCTTCTCGAACTTTGGTATTCTCCCAAACAGCTTGATAGACTTGTTTTAGTGGTACTTGGTGTTTCATAGCAATTGCTTTACATTCCTCATATTCTGGTGCACTTTGCCAAACTACTCCGTTTCTTATTCCTTGTTTTATTGTTATCTCTCCCCACTCAGTAGCTACTTTAATAAATCTCCGCGCCATACGATGGACAGTTAAAGGATAATAACGGATTCCTAGAGTAGTAGTCTCTCTCCATAAAATCTCTTTCATCTGCTCAACCTGATCACTTGCACAAAGAAGCTGTACTTGAATTCCAGGTCTGTTTTTTTTCATATAAATAGGGGTATAGTAAACGTCATTAGCACCCGCTTCAAATAGGAGTTCCATAACATAACCAAGCCATTCACTCGGTGTATCGTCTAAGTTAATCTCCATTTTCATCATTTGATCATCAACATGTTCATGATCAGGGGGATGTCTTTTCACCATTTAGCTACCTCCAAGTTTGATATTTTATTTAGCATAATCATGTGAATATGCTAAGCGATCTATCATAACCGCATTATAAGCAGCCCCAAAACCATTATCGATATTAACAACACTGATCCCAGAAGAACACGAATTTAACATCGCCAATAGCGCTGATAATCCTTGAAAATTAGCCCCATAACCGACACTAGTTGGAACGGCAAGTACCGGATGTGCCACAAGACCTCCTACAACACTAGCAAGTGCCCCTTCCATTCCTGCAACGACAACCGAAACGGTAGCCCCTTGAATTTCTTCTAAATTATCTAGTAATCGATGTAAACCCGCGACACCTACATCATATATTCGATGAACTTGACTACCTAATACCTCAGCTGTAATCGCAGCTTCTTCTGCTACTTTTAAATCAGAAGTACCAGCGCAAATAATAGCAATATAACCATCTTTTGTTTTTTTCTCTTCTTTCTCTTCTTTCCAAAATAGAATTTGTGAACATGCATCATAGACACAAGACGGAAAACGCTCTAAAATCGCTGTTGCTTTTTGTTCCGAAATACGTGTAGCTAAAACGGTATTATTTTTTTGTTTAATTGCTTCAATGATCGTACTAAGTTGTTCAATTGTTTTACCTTCTCCATAAATAATTTCTGGAAATCCTGTACGCTGTTGTCTTTGATGATCAATTTTCGCAAAACCAAGATTCTCATAAGACCCTAGCTTTTTACTTGCTTCTTTAACAGTTAACGTTCCTGCTTTTACTTGTTGTAAAATATCCTCTAGCATATTCAAGCACCTCAGTTAAACTACAATTTTAAACTCACGATAAAAGTTTTGTTAAGTCTCGATATTTTTGATAAATTTGACGATATTGTTGATGGTTTTCTCGTATTGTTTGCACCACCTTTTGTGGACCACTTTTCTCCTTAATCGCTGCAAATGATGCAACTTCTTTTATACCAAATAATGCGGTCCAAGCCGCTCCCCACGCAACACTATGATGTGTCTCAGATAGATGAATTTCTTTTCCGAATACATCAGCAAGAATTTGCACCCATTTTTCTGATTGGGTTAAGCCACCATTTGCACAAATCTGTTTTGGTACGCCTGCAACTCTTTCTAATGACTCACCGATATGATATAAATTAAAGCAAATACCTTCCAATACCGCCTTGACTAAATGTTCTTTTTTATGTCTAATTGTTAATCCAACAAAACTTCCTGTTGCATCTTGATTCCAAAACGGTGCACGTTCCCCGTTTATATATGGTAAAAAGAACAAACCATCAGCACCTGGTTTCACTCCATCTGACAATGCAATCAATTGCTGGTCGCTACCTTCAAATTCTAATAAATTTTTTAACCATTGAAGAACAATTCCACCATTGTTCGTCGGACCACCAACAATTGATGTCTCCTTTGTAAAAGCATAGGTAAAAGTCTCCTCAAACGGATCAACCTCTGTACCGTCGATAAACTGTCTAATAGCACCACTAGTCCCGACTGAGATTGCAACTTCACCAGGTAAAATCATGCCGTCACCAAGATTTGCCAACTGGCCATCAGCAGACCCAATTATAAATGGTATATCTACTCCTATTCCAAGTTCTTTAGCGATCTGGACGGAAGTTAAAACTGTATCTGGCGAAACTATTTTGGATAATTGTGCTTCTGTTATGCCCGCTAACTGTAAAGCATCACGATCCCAAGCATGTTTCTTTAGATTGTATAATCCTGTTGATGAGGCCATCGCTTCATCAATCCATCTTTCATCAAACCATTTCCATACCAGATAATCCTTGATTGTCATGAAATAGGAAGCCTCTTGATAGGCATAATACTCTGTTTCCTTCATCCAAATTAGATTCAGAAATGGAGACATTGGATGAATTGGTGTGCCCGTTTTACAATAGAACTCCTTCCCTTCATCGTTATTCAATTCCGAAGCTTGCTTACTACTTCTACTGTCAGACCAGATAATTGCGTTAGATAGTGCTTGTTTCTTCTCATCGACACAAATTAAAGAGTGCATTGCTGTTGCTAATCCAATCGCTAGTAGTTTTTCATTTCTAGAGACAACTTGCTCAATTACCTGTCGCAAAACTTGTTTTGTTTTACGCTCAATTTCTTCAGGTCCTTGCTCGGCATAACCTTGTTCAGGATAAAGTGTTGTTACCTTCTCTTCTGCTTGAAAAATGAAACCTCCATTGCAATCAAATAATACTGCTTTCGTACTCGTTGTACCAATATCTACACCAATAACAACGTTTCTTCTTTTAAACGCTTTCAATTCAACCATTATATCGTCATACTTCCAAATCCACCGTCCACGCGTAAGAATGTACCTGTTACAAATCCTGAAGCCTTATCTGAAGCTAAATAAATTGCTGCTCCTTTTAATTCTTCAGGAACACCAAAACGATTTAACGGCGTGTGATTCATAATTGAATTGACCCGATCCTCGCTTAAAATTTTACGGTTTTGCTCCGCTGGGAAAAAGCCTGGAATAATCGCGTTGACACGAATTCCATTTGCGGCAAATTCTTTCGCTAAAAATTGGGTGATGTTGTTCACACCAGCTTTAGAGGCTGAATACGTAAAGACCTTAGATAAAGGAGTCGTAGATGAAACAGATGATATATTAATGATGCTACCTTTTCTTTTTTGATTGATCATTCGTTTAGCAAATATTTGCGTTGAAAATACAAGTCCTCTTAAATTCACGTCCATAATGCTATCCCATTCATCTGGTTCTAATTCCATAAATGGTGTAGCGCTGTTTTGCCCTGGTGCATTAAGGATGATATCCCAACCTCCACTCCAATCCTCTATTTCTTCTGCCACTTGTTCGACGGTTTTTAAATCACTTACATCTGCTTGAAATGCTTTTGCATCACCACCACTTGCGATAATCTCTTTCACTATCAATTCAGCTTTCTCTAAATCCCTCCCCACTATCGCTACTTTTGCACCATGTTGAGCAAAACCTTTGGCTATTGCGCCACCTAAAACGCTATTTCCACCAATTGCAACCGCTACTTTACCACTTAAATTAAATAAATCACTCATTATACCCCTCCATTTATGGTTCATCACAGTAAATCATCTAAACTATTAAACTTCATATCCTTCAAATCAGTTAGTTTTTCTAAATTATCATGTTGTTCCACTTCATTTAATAACGCTGCAGATACTTCTATTGTTCCTATATCCAACGTATTTTTAATTCGTACAAGCTTTACTTTTGTAAAATCTAAAATATTGCACGTTTTGATCGCTGCTTGAATTGCCTGCTTATCATTTGGAAGTGTTGTTGATATATTTGTCGGTCCTACAACTGTCGACGTTAAGCCATTAGCATAAGTTGTATCCCGATCCATTTTATCTACTAGTTTTTGAGTTGTGAAATCAGCCGTACCAACACCATTGGCGTTTCCTTCAGTTTGCTTAGTCAAATCTAGTACGACCATTTTCGTTACTTCTGGTCCTCCATATGCATAAGGTGTAGGATAACGTCCCGTAATATTTGGATCCATACCATCACCACTAATGTTCTTTCCAATTTGGTCAATTACGAGTACATCAATTTTTTCAAAGAACAGTTTTGGTAACAACTGTTTCGATAATTCTTGCATACCTGCTTCTTTTTCTTCAATTTCATCTGGTTTCCAAACTTCAACCCTAGCAATTTTATCAAATGCATTTTCCACGGTTGCAACAGCAAATAGAATCGGCATACTTGCTAAGGTTAACTTTGCCATCGCTGGTACATGTTCGGCCATGTGTTTAAACCCTAGTTGATGACAGGCTTCAGCACCCTTTTGTTTACCCAAACCAATACTAATCATCTTCATAATGCCACTTTCCACTGGTCCGCGAAAGGCAGTATGAGGTTTGACTCGATTGATCACAACAATACCGTCTGCTTCTGCTGCTAGTTTGTCGATATAAACTGGTAATCCATTAGGTAACTTTCCCACTTCTATTACTTCCATCGATGAACGGATTTCAGCGTTGACGCTCTCTTGTGTTATCCCTAAATGTTCAAGTACTGCCTTTTGTCCCTCTCCAGTTGCACCGCCATGACTACCCATGCTTGGCACAATGAATGGTTTTGCTCCTAAGCTTTGTAAAAAAAGAATCGTCTCTTTCGTTAATTCAACAAGTCGATCAAGACCACGACTACCGACAGCCACCGCTATTTCCATTCCTGGTTTTATCTGCTCCTTTAATCCGTCTTGATCGAGACGACTACGTAGTTCCTCAGACAAATTATCAATTTGCTGATTTGCAAATGTTTGCTTTACTGCTGCCATTTGCGGAATTGGAATATCTTTTAGTAAGTCTTGTAAAATTCCCATTACTCCTCCACACCCCTTTCTTTTATTTACTTGCTGATCTCAAATGTTTGTTTTAAATAACTAATACTTGCTTCAATATATGGTTCTTTAGTATTCTCTAATAAAACATGAATAGCTGGTTTGGTTTTTTTTACCCAAGAGAAAATCTGGTGATAATCTAGTAGCCCTTCTCCAACAGGCACCATCTTAATTTGATTCGATTCAACTATAAAATCTTTAGCATGAATAATTACGATTCGATCTCCAAACAAATCTACTGCTGTTTGAAATAACTTTTCCTGTTGTTTATAATTATCAATCGTAATATAATTCGCAGGATCAAAGATTACTTGTAGATTATTTGAGTCAACACGGTCTACTAGTTCTTTCATTAATTCGGGAGTATGGACTGGATGATTAACACCACCTTCAATCCCAACAATAACTCCGAATTTTTCTGCTTCGTTGACGAGTTCCTTAACACTATCAACAACAGCAAGAAAAGGTTTTTCAGTGAAATTATCAGTTGTATAACCCATTTTCGCATGAACATTCCCAGTTTCCGTACCTACAACACTGCAATTAAAGTCACGTGCAAAGCGAATATGTTCTTTAAATCGCTCTAATGCTTTCCTTCTATCTTCTTGATTCGGATGGATCATATTAATGTAACAACCTAAGACAGCGATATCGATTTGTTTATTTTGAAACGATTTATTTATATGTTTTGCAAAGCCAGGATTTAAAAAACCCTTCTCAAACGAAAGTTGATTAAATGATTTTTGAAGTGCTAATTGAATTGCTGATAATCCTTTATTCGCCACTTCATTAGCTATTTCCTCTGCTGTATGATAATTAATATCATGTGCCCGTATTCCTAGATTTAATTCCATTTGATCACCTACCATTTTTGTGAGTAACTTTATTTATTGGATCCTACAATTTGATTAACATCAACTTCTCTACCGATCTCAACTAATTGTTCGGTATCAAGAAGTCCTGAAAAATCAATTAATTCCGTGTTTTTGCCAGTTAATTTGACCAATGTTTTTACCTTGTTTTTGTTTCTGAATTTTCTAATCTGGATATGATCACAATTATCTAATTGAATCAAAGGGTCATGAGCAATATTCCCTTCAAAAGATTCTAGTCTCAAGGAACTTGTGTATAAGCATGTTATCCCTTCTTGAGATGTGAGCGACATTTCTTTACAGGTTATTGCGGTTATTGGACTTTCTGGTAGCCCTTTTAAGACAATTGCTACTTTTGCAGCATAACAATTAATTTTTTCTAACCATATGTTTCGAATGATAGGTGTTTTTTCAGTAAATGGTTGTGCATCTCCAACTTGTTCACTTTCATAATACATTTGTATAATAATTGCCTCTTTAGAGATATCATGCATTTTGATATTTTGAATTACAATGCTCTCAATAATACCGCCTCGACCTCTTGCTGTTTTTATACGAACACCTTTATCTGTTCCTGAAAAAACACAATCCTTTATTTGAATATTTCGTACATCTCCTGACATCTCACTCCCAATAACAAAACCCCCATGACCATTAAAAACAGTACATTTTTCGATTAATATATCTTGACTAGGTACTGCCAACTTGCGCCCAACTTCATCTTTACCAGATTTGATACAGATAGCATCGTCACCTACATCAAATTCACATTTAGACACGATTGCATAACGACATGATTCTAAATCCAATCCATCTCCATTTTGAGCATACCAAGGATTCCTAACTTTTATATTTTTGATCTTTACATGCTCACATAACCACGGATGGATATTCCAAGCTGGTGAATTTTGAAAAGTTGGACCGTCTAATAATACTCTAGTGCATTTTCTTATACTTACAAGATTAGGTCTTAAATAGTCACGTACAGGCAAGAAATTATCAATCTTTATATTTGATCTTTTTTCCAGTTCATCAACTATCCTTGCCCCATTCTTAGCATTCTCTGTAGGCCACCAAATCTGTGCTTGTTCATCAATCACTCCTCCTGACGTAATTAATTCCTTCCATTGTAATCCTGTCATCTTCCATTTTTTAATTGGTCGCCATTGATGACCCGCCCCATCAAATATACCTTTTCCTGTGATTGCAATATCCTCAAGTCCTTCTCCATCTATTGGTGACTGACAACGGACTGTCTCCTTACCTTCAAAGCTAGACACTATTAATGGGTAATCATTAAAGTTATCTGTGAATCGTACAAGAGCACCACTTTTTACATGAAAATTTATTTTACTTTGTAACTGAATTGATCCAGTGAGCCAAATGCCCGCAGGAACAATCACCTTTCCTCCTCCAGCTTTAACACATGCATCAATTGTTTTCTTAATCACTTCTGTATTATCAAAAATTCCGTTTCCAATTGCACCAAATTCCGTTATATCAAATTGTTTACTAGGTATATCTGGACTATTAACTGAAAAAGTCGGTAGTTGTTGTTTATCCCACGTTTTTTTCAAGTAATGACATAATGGAAGTTGTTGCTGTTTAATAGCCTCTATAACTAATTTAGCAATTTCCTTTGCACCTTCTCTAGAAAAGTGGGTATTATCCTTTTCTCCATCAGGATAATATTCATATTGATTTGGTTCTATCCACATGAATAATTTTTTTGACTTTTCGTCACCAATTTTCTCAAGTAGTTCCGTACTTGATCTGGTTATATCAAGTAAAGGAACGTCTAATTCTTCTGCTAGTTCTCTAATAGCGATAGCATATTGATCATGCGAATCTAGTACTGTACCATCAGCATAAAAGTTTCTTCTTTGTACTGGTGTTAACAAGATTGGATTCGCTTGACGTTTCCAAGCAACTTCAACAAATTTAGTTAAATTCTGTTTATACGTTGTTTGTGGTTCTGTATATCGCTCACTATTTGCTTTTGCATCATTATGACCAAATTGAATAAATAGATAATCTCCTGCTCTAAGTTGCCCATCAATCTTATCTAGACGTTCCTCATCAATAAACGTCCTCGTAGATCGTCCTGAAGCTCCATCGTTAATAACCATTACGTCATCATTAAAATAGTCCTGAAAAACTTGGCCCCATCCAGTTCTCGGATATCTTTCTACTGGATAATAAGACATCGTCGAGTCACCAGCTAAAAATACGTTCATTTTTTCACGCCCTCCCTTACCTCTACTCGCTCAATTTCTCTAAAACCGTAATAGCCTGCTTTGCATAATCACTATATATTGGTATAAGTGCTACAAGCTCATGGCTACTGTACTCGCTTGCACTTATAGTTATGCCGTATACATGTTCTTCTTCAGTTTTTGGATTTGTTGCTATATATGTTTGGCTATCTGTAACGATATCATCGAGCTCAACCAAACCTTCAGGATCTAATACAGCAGGTGAAATCATATCTGCTTCCACTAGAATAACGTCTCCATTATGAGTTGCAATCTCTGAAATTAGTCGTTCATAGACAGGTGAATAGACTTCTAGATCGATTGATTGACTTAGACTATCATCAAGTTGTCCTTGAACCGTTGTGCGTAATTTTTCTACTTCCGTCTCTTCGATATCTGTAAAAAACAGTAAATCCACTTGTTCCTCATTATCACCACAGCCTGCCAATAGGAAGCTAAAAGCTATAAGTATTGTCCATCGTTTAAAAATCTGCATCATCTTCAACCTGCCCTTCTTTAGAAATCCTTAGTTAAATATTACTACTCAACTTTCGTGTCGCAAAACAGGCCTTCAAGTCATGGTAATACTATAAAGTCTCACAATCCAAAGTTGAGATTGACTTGTTGCTCCTTTTGTAATTATTATTACGTTTCATCTTACGAAATTAAAGAAATCCGTTGTAGTCATTCTTTCTTACCCGCTCCTCAAATGAAATTGACTCCCTTTCCGCAGGCACGGCTTCAGCTAACTCGGAAGCAGGCTTATTTTGAAACTGTCAAGTAACATAAGAGATGTAATTAAAACTTAAATAAAGTAGTCAACGCTTCACATTTTTTTTCTGATGAGAAAGTTGGAATATTAGACAGCATCATGTTGATCTATTTGAACACTAGCAAGAATAAAAGCACCTACACCATGAAGATCATTAACGCTCGTCTCTCTATTAATATAGTAATCATATTCTCCAATAGACGTTCCAATGCAAATACCATGCAGCTGAAATCCATCGCTTTCATCTAAACTCACCTTATGTTTCAAAATACCTTCATAACCGATTTTTGCACTTTTAAAATATTTTTCACTAATATAGCCTTTGTTAACAGCCTTGGCTATCGCATAAACAAATAAGCTGGAGCATGAACTCTCAAGCCAGTTATCCTCTCGTTCTCCTTTATCTATTATCTGATACCATAAACCCGTTTCTTTATCCTGATAATGTAGTAAACGGTCTATTAATTGTTGCACTACTACACGTAACTCCTCTTTTTTTGGATGTCCTTCTTCCAAAAGTTCAATAAAGTTAACTAACACCATACTATACCAACCGAGCGCACGTCCCCATATTTCAGGAGCATGGCCCTTAGTTGTTGCCCACGACATTTCTTTACTTTCATCATAACCATGAAAATACAATCCTGTTTTTTCATCCATTGTATGCTCTCTCATCAATTTTTCCACATGCATGATTAAATCAATTAATTCAGGTTCCCGAAACATTTGGCCATATTGAATAGCGAATGGACCAGCCATATATAAGCCATCGAGCCACATTTGGTATGGATATTTGTCTTTGTGCCAAAATCCACCTTGTTTCGTTCGATTCAATGTCTTCAATAAGCTTCTTAGCTTTAGAGCGGCTAATTGGTAGCGTTTATCACCGGTTTCTTGGTACAAAGGTAGTAATAGTAACCCAGGTTGAATTGCATCTAATTCACCCCGTGCAAAAAGAAAATTCCCTTGTTCATCAACTAACTTATCCACGTATTCTTTTACATAATCAAAATAGATTTTGTTTTTTGTTTGCAAAAATACATCATACATACCACAAAGAAAAACCCCTTGGTGATAATGCCAACGATTTTTAGGTGGAAGGAAGTTTGGTTCATATCGATCCATTAAACTACGACAAGCTGTTTCTGCCCAACCCAATCCTGTTTTCCCTTGATATTCCTTCATTTCTCTGCCTCCTTACAAGTTGTTTTTCACTCTGTGCCTTTGTATTCGAACCAATCAAAATCAGCATAATTACTACTTGTATTTCCATTACTACTGGCATATAAGCCAATATACGCTCCAACAAATCCTCCCGCTTTATCCGTACTAAGAATTGTTCCATCTAGATCAGTTGCTAGTGCTCTCCACTCATCTACTATTGTTCCATAATAAAAACTATATGCTTGACCATATGCTTCTACCTTTAGATACAGTTTTTTTAGATCATCTAGTTCCTGACAAGCAATTAATTCATCCTTACCAGCTTCTCGACGTACGAGTTGAATATATTGTTTATTATCTTTTAAAATTCGCTCCATACGAAACTGGAAACCCTCATTTTGTAGCAATACTAATCCCGCTGATTCACTAGGGTCTTCTGGCTTGAATTCCATTACTGTACTCGCATAAAAACTAATATCTTGTTGACGTCGTCCAACAAAAGCTGGATTACTAGCTTCCATTATTGTTTCCTTCTTTGGCTTTAACCTTAGAAAACCAGGTCGTTCCGTCAATGACCAGAAATCTCCTCTTGGTGTTCGCAAAAAGTTCCATCGTAAATCAAGCACTTCTTTCTCAAATGGGTCACAAGCAGGCAACGATGGCCACTTGTGTTCTGATAAATTCGGAAATGCCATTTCAGATTCAATCATTCCTTTTCCAGGATTAACTACTGGCCAACCGTTTTCCCACTTAAATGGAACAAGGAAGGTTTCTCTACCAAGGTTTCGGTAACCACCATATGGACGTGAAGCAAGACAAACCATCCACCAATCGCCTGTTTGGGTTTGAACGATATCTGCATGACCAACATTAGCGATCTCATGATCCCTTCCAAGGTGACGGTGAGTTAAAATTGGATTTGTCTCGGTTGACTCATATGGTCCTGTTATATTTTCACTACGTGCGATCGTTACTGCATGTGTAAAACCAGTTCCACCTTCCGCTATCAGCAAATAATAGTAATTATCAATCTTATATAGATGTGGTGCTTCTTGCGCATGCGCATATTTCAATGCACCTTCCCATAAAGCAAAAGTTGGACCAACTAGTTTTCTCTGCTCTAGGTCAAGCTCTTGCAACCATATTTGATTATGTTTCGGATATTCACTGCCGTTAGGTGGGCGACGATTACCGGTATAATATACTTTTCCGTCATCATCAAAAAGCAAAGACGGATCTATTCCTGGAGCATCGACTAACCAGTTTGGATCAGACCAAGGACCTGCTGGATCTGTTGCAGTAACATAAAAATTTTTCCTTGCACCAGTTTGACTAACTACAAAAGTCGTAATCATATAAAAAATACCATCGTCGTATCGAATCGTTGGTGCATAAATACCTTTAGAATATGGCGTTTCATCAAGGTTCAGTTGGGAAGGTCTGTCTAAAACATGGCCAATCTGTTTCCAATGAACTAAATCTTTACTATGAAAGATTGGAACTCCTGGGAAGTACTCGAATGTTGATGTCACCAAGTAGTAGTCATCGTTAACAAGACAAATTGATGGATCTGGGTAAAAGCCTGCAATTATTGGGTTTTTAAACGTTTTCATTTATTTCCTCCTTCTTCTCATTAATAGAAGATTACGTTATCAAGATCAGTTTTCACTAACTTTAAATAACTTTTTGATAGATTAGTGAATTGTCTACCAGTGATACTTACACCTTTGACTTGATTTAATTGAATAATTGGCGTATCAAGATGAACGGTCTTGGTTGTGAAATTATTTATGTCAACATTTTTGGTATTCTCTAATAATAAAGATGATCCTTGCCTTGTCTCTACCCGAATCCTGTCTAATTCAATTCCATCAATGTATCTTCCATAGATGCCATCACCAACCATATATAGTTGTTCTTTTACCATATCAGGTTCACCGCCTACTGCATCTACATCCGTAATCATTTCTATTGTTATCTGATTTAATGAAATATCTTTTATAGGCATCTCTGGCAATCCATAAATGAAACCAGCTGCTGCGCGACAGTTTTTAGCGTTTATATTACTTAATTGAATGTGTTCAATTACCGGCGTTTTCTCACTTACAGGTATTCGCTCATGCTTTACCATCGAAGGATCATCTAAGTCGACACCATACCGATAAAATGCGTTGATAGCTATCGGACATAAACAATCTTCCATTACGATATTATTAACTAGAATATTACGAATATAGCCACCACGCGCACGATTTGTTTTTATCCGAATTCCTCTATCTGTACCAATAAAAACACAATTTGATACAGTAACATTTTCTATTCCTCCAGAGTTCTCACTCCCCATAACAATTCCGCCATGGCCATGTAACATGGTACAGTTAGTAACTGTTATGTTTTCAGATGGTATTCCAATCTCTCTACCATTTGCATTAATTCCAGATTTAACTGCGATACAATCGTCCCCAACATCAAAATGACAATCAGACACTCTTATGTTCGAACATGAGTCAATGTCTAATCCATCACCATTCGGGGTATCTGATGGATTTTTAATAGTCAGATCTCGAACAGTTACATTATTACAATATACTAGATGGGTGTTCCAAAAAGGAGAATTCTGTAACGTAACACCTTCTAATTTGACCTGTTCGCAATCAATCAATTGTACTAATGGTGGTCGTAGAAATTGTGACGGCCACTCAACTAAATTCGTTTCATTTGGTTCGGTAAAATCCTTATTTAATTCTCTAATTTTATCTGTCATTTCAGATTGATAATCGACACCATTTTTCAATTCTTTATTAATTTCCCACCATGCCATCCCTTGCCCATCAATGACACCATCACCTTTAATTGCAACATTTTTCAATCCTCTTCCATAAACAAGTGGAGAAAATCCATAACATTGATAGCCAGACCATCTCGTCTGTACAGGATCATACGTAGTAAAGTCATCCGTAAATAAAATCTTTGCACCAGCATCAATGTACAAAGTAATATTACTTTTTAACTGAATTACACCTGTTTTATAAGTGCCAGCTGGAAAATAAACAATCCCACCGCCATTCTTACTACAATCATTTATTGTGTTTGCAATCGCCAGACTATTATCTTTTTGACCATCATTTATCGCTCCAAATTCTACAACATTATAAGCATACATGGTTTAGACCTCCTTTATTTATACCCTTCACGTATTGCTAAGAAAGTAAATCCTCACGTAATGGTGTAAATGTGTCTAATAGACTACTTGGTTCTAATGCAATCACACCATGCTCCGTATTGCTTGGAATATACAGTGACTCTCCCTTTGATAAGATATGAATCGAATCATTTAATGTAAATTCAAGCTTTCCCTTTAAGCAGTATGTCAGTTGTTCATGCGGATGACTGTGTATCTTTCCGACTCCTCCCTCATCAAATTTCACTTCCATCATCATTAATTCATTACCAGTCGGATGAATCTTTCTCGTGACTCCTGGATCCACTATTTCCCATTCACCAATATGCGACATAACAATTCCTCCTCATTTATGTGGGCTATTCTTTGCAAAGAAAGGAAGGATCAATTGCATCAACATCACTGCGAGAATAACGTAGGCTACAATCGAACCATCAATCTCTGCTGAAAAAATCATAAAAGTAATAATTCCCATCGCCCTAACCAAATTGATAAACGTTTCACGAAGCACAATAGATTCTACGCGAAACGCACCTTTTAGTGGCAACAAATCTATCCATTGGAAGTAAAAAGCCGCATAGGCGTTTCCTTGTAATGGTTTAAACAAATGATGCACAGACATAAACAAAATTACTGTAATCATATTTATATCCCAAATTAAAAACAGACTAGCTAAAATAAACCCTAAAGCAGCAAGTAACAAATATCCTCTTGTTGCTTCAATCTCTGCTAATCTAGAAATTAGATAACTAGATAAGATTGATAAACTTAAAAACACTATGTTTAAATAACCTACAACGCTTTCATTATTAAAAATGCTATAAATCAAAATTGGTGGAATGTACATGAGAATACCTTGTGGAAACCCAAGAACAAACCAGCCAATAAGTGCTTTTAAAAAGTTTGGCTCTCGAATAATGATCAATTTTAAATATTTCATATAATATGACTTGTGTGGCATCTTTTCCTTTTGAATTTGAAAACTACCTATTGTAGCAATAACAAACATTAAAAATGCTAATGAAAATACAATCATATAGCCGCTAAGCTCATTTGATAAACTAATAATAAAACCAGCAATTGCGGGACCAAGTAAATTAGATCCACCCATCACAATTTGGTTCCATCCCAAATAACGAAACCTATTTTGATCAGAAGAAAATTCATGAACAATAGTGAAATACGCTACCCAATACATACCCTGAGCAATTCCTTTAATCAATGCGAACCAATAAAAGTGCTGAATTATATTTTCCTGTAATACAACAATAAATAAATAAAATAGTGCGGTTAGTAAAATTCCATACCGATACATCAACGTGCGTCCAATTTTTTTAGAACGCTTTCCTATCAAGATCGTTGTTACCGCTTGTGCCAATATCGCAATTAAATTGTACATTCCACTAATCCATAAGCTATTTGTAAGGCGCCATAAGTATAGATTGACAAATATAATTGATAAAGAATTTCCAAATTGATAAATCCCATGATTAAATAGAATTTGCACCGCTTGTGAAGACAATTTCTTCTTTCGATTCATTTTCCATTTTTTCATTTATTTCATGCACTTCTTTCAATTAATATTTGCTGAGATAATGGTGAAATTCACTCACTTCTGGTAGCGGTAGAATCTCTTTTTTACACAATTGGTAAAGTTGCAGGCGTATCAATGTAGCCTGTGTAGTTGCATTCATATCCCCTTCTTCTAAACCTAATCCTAAATGTACAGGGTCTGGCATATCAGGATAATATTCACCGCTTTTTACTTGAGCAACATTTGGTGCAGATGGCGAACAAACTATTTCTCTAGAAAATCCTCCATCCTTCTTTTTAAACTTTTTCATATTATTATTAGTTATCTCGATAATCTCTTTTAAATCAGGCGGTGGTATCGCTATATCCAAGTAAGAAAGGAGATTAATAGGATTACGGATATAACACATGTCCTCCGCTTCTTCTGTACGAAGACATTGTAAAATACTTTGATAAATACACTCTGGATTAGGCATTTTTAATCGGAATTTATTATAAAACGTCAGTAGTTTAAACGTCCCAGAAATTCTTACATATAAACTACCTTGACCCCATAATCCTGTTTGTTTATCTTGTATACTTTTCAAATACGAAACCGCTTGGTTTAGATATACTTGCTGTTGTTCTTCTTTAAGCTCACGTATATAAACACAAGAATTTGCAAATAAGTCACATCCGCGCCAACTATTACGTAAATCAATACTTTTCCATTTCTCTAAGTAAGAAGCGGTTGTTTTCACATACGCTGGAGCTGTATCTTGATCCATTGGTAATGGATACAAAGGTCCAGCACCTAGATTTTTTAATGAACCTGTTGCATAACTAATAGCACGGTGAACCATAACTTCATCATTTCTCATTGCTCGATTGTCATCAAAAAAGTAGCCCGTTTTACTATCTTGTTTCTTTTGAAAGAAAACAATCATTTGTTCTTTCATATCCTCAGATAGACTATCTAATAAGTTATTTCTGATCAAAATATTTAATCCTTGAGCAGTTGATTCTATATCTGGGATCAATCCATCGATTGTCTTCGAACTTCTTGCATAATAAAATCCACCAGTACTTGGATCATATTGCTTTGCTAACCAAGAAAACAAATCTGGAAATAAATCATCCATCTTATCTAATAACCCCAGATAACCATTTGAGTAAGTAGACATGCTCCCACCCGCTTTCTAAAAGACTGTGTTCATGACATAAATCGTTATATATTCCAACGTAAATTACACGCTTCTCAAATTAAATTGGCTCCCTTTCCACAGGCATAGAAAGGGAATCCGTTTACTGACATAGCCTTAAGAAAGTTTCACTACGCCGTACTATATATCAAGTCTGAATATTGAAAAACAACTATTCTTTGTTAACCTTTTACAGATCCTAGCAATGCACCTTTGGTGAAATACTTTTGTAAGAAGGGATATACTAATAAAACTGGGACTGTTGCGACAACAATTGTTGCCATTTTTACAGTAACCTCTGGTGGTGGGACATCTGTAAATGACGATCCATCATAACTAATACCACTTGCAAGTACCACAATTTGTCTTAAAAGAACTTGAACTGGCCACTTTCCTGCATCACTCAAGTAAAGAATCGCATGCATATAAGTGTTCCAGTACGTAACTGCATAAAAAAGTGAAATCGTTGCAATGGCTGGCAATGAAATTGGAATTACGATTCGAAATAATATACCAAAGTCATTGGCACCATCTATTTTTGCGGACTCTTCTAAACCTTGTGGGAGATTAAGGAAAAAGCTCCTTAAAATAATCATATTAAAAGCATTAATCGAAACAGGTACAATTAGTGCCAAAAGTGAGTCTAACAACCCCGTCTGTTGAACAACTAAAAACGTTGGAATCATCCCACCATTAAATAACATCGTAAAAACAATAAGAAAATTTATATGCCTTCTACCTATAAGATCCCTACGCGAAAGACCATAAGCAGTTAATGTTGATAAGAACATACTCCATATAGTTCCACCAATCGTTACTGAAATAGAAACACCTAATGCTTTAAAAATAGTATCAGTGGAGAAAATATAACGATAAGCATTCAAACTAAATTCAGTCGGAAATAGTAAAAACGTCGTATCAGCAATTTCGGCACTTGTGGCGAAAGAACTTCCCAATACATGAATAAATGGTAGGATAGTTATCAGCCCAATAAGTCCCAACAGTATATAATTAAATGTATCAAATACCTTACTGCCGACTGACACTCTATTTTTTCTTCGTTTTTTTGTCATGTTTTTCACTCCTTATGCCAATTAATAGATTCCTTCTTCATCAAATAACTTAGCTAACTTATTAGCAAATATTACCATCACCAACCCTACAGCTCCTTTAAAAAATCCAACGGCTGTACTGTAGCTAAATTGTCCTTGCTGTATACCAGCGACATATACATACGTATCAAAGATTTCAGCTACTTCTCGATTCGAAGAATTTAACAATAGATATACATGCTCAAAACCAAGTTCAAGTACATCACCAATTTTAAGAATAAGTAATACTATGATGACACTTCGAATTGCCGGAAGTGTAATATGCCACATTTGCCTAAGACGAGTGGCACCATCTATTTTTGCAGCTTCATATAACTGCGGATCCACTGCGGTTATTGCTGCCAAGAAAATAATTGTTCCCCAGCCAGCTTCTCTCCATATAACTTGGAGAATATACATTGGACGAAACCAATCAGAGCTCATTAGAAAATTAATTTTCTCAAATCCAAAAACTTCCAGCATTGAATTAATAATACCATCGTCCAAAGTAAACATTACAAAGCTGATAGATACAATAACAACCCAAGACATAAAATGCGGAATATAAATTAATGTCTGGATGCCTCGCTTATAAAATGAATGTCTTACCTCATTTAACATGAGAGAGATAATAATTGGGATCGGAAAAAATACGAATATTTGTAAAACAAATAATACTAGCGTATTTCTAAAAATACTCCAAAACTCTGGACTGGAAAATAGTCGACGAAAATGTTCAAACCCCACCCATTCACTACCTGTTATACCTAAATACGGTTTATAATCCATAAAGGAGATGATTAATCCATACATAGGAAGATATTTATAGATTAGAAAATAAATAATCCCTGGAAGAATCATTAGATAAAGCATTTTATTTTTTTTCGTACGCCTCCACAATTCTTGTCTTCGTTTTTTCTTGTAATCAACAGGTATTTTTGTATTAGCTTCTGTTACTACTGTATTAGCCATTAGCAAAACCCTTTCTATAATTTTTTCTTTATCCCATCAATCCTTGCTTACAATCAATGTAGAGTAAGATAATGACTACGTAAATAATCATTATGTTATTAACTATAATTAAGTATGCGTTTACATTATTGAAAGGATGATTTAAACGTGAATATAAGATAATGATTATCCTATATTCACGTTGGTTATAGGTCGTTACTTTAAAAGGAGCATTCATATGTGTGAATGCTCCTTAATAATTAATTTAGTTTATTCCTACGATTCAACTTATACAAAACTACACCAGCGAATAATGTAACGAGTCCAATCAATAACCAATTAAACATCGATGTTGCGGTTTCTGGCAAAGATTTTGAATCTTTTATTTCTTCTTCATTCTTGTCACTTGAATTAGTATCTTCTATGTTATTATCAGTGACTGCACTTTCTTGTTTTTCCTTTTCTAAATCTTCACCCTGACTAGATTCATTATCTTCTATGTCTTGCTGATTTTCATCTACGGCTTCATCTTCCTTCTCTTCCAGTTCTTCATCTACTTCTTCATTTTCATCAATAGGATCATCTTCTGGTTGTTCCACATCAGGATTATCTTCCGGTTCCTCTTGATCTGGAACTGGATTCCAACCTTTCAATACATTTTCAACTGTCCACTCAGCTGCCTCTTCATCTGTTAGTTGTCTTCTGGAGTCATTTACTACAGCGCCTGGACCAGTATTTTTATATTCAAATAATCGCGCATCTTCAGGTTGCAAACCACTCATTGATGTCCATCCATCTGGATTGATATGTGCGCCCAGTTCACTATTTTTAATCAAAACACTTCCAATTGCATTGGGATTTCCACCGGATGGCCACGGTCTTCCTAGATAAACCGTACCGGCTGCTGCATCACTCGTTAATTTACTATTCATAATCATCATGCCATACTCATCTGAAATCAGAGTACTAGCTGCGGTAACATATCCATTTGTAGACTCAGAGCCCCTATCAAAGGAATGTATCACTGAATTAGCAAATACTACTCTAGCGGCTCCAAAAATAAAGTCTACATCTCCTTCCACATAAACATTGTCATAATAATGCGTACCAGCATTTACATACAATGTATCTTGATTGCCAATAAAACTTACATTTTTAAAATAAAGTCGATCTCCACTTGCGTATAACGCAACCGCTTGTGTTCCAGTAGTATCTGTTGTTTCATCAAAAGAATTTTCAAATGTTATATTTTCTACAATCAGATCATCAGCACGAAGGTATGCACTTGCACTGCCACTTGTGCCAAGAGTGCCACCTACTCCGTTATCTCTACCAGCATAATTATCATACGTGATAACCGTTTCTTTTTCGTCTTCTCCAATTAATGTAATGAAAGGTTTATTAGCTGGAACAGTAATAACTTCTTTATACGTCCCATTTTTTACATATATCATTACAGTTTGACTGTTGTTACTAGGTACAGCATCAATTGCAGATTGCACTGTATCATAATCTCCACTTCCATCTTGTGCCACTGTAATTGTGCTATCAATTTCGGCTAAACGCTTCATTTGTCCCTCCAACTCCTTTACATTTCCTTCGGCTAATGTTCTACCAAATGTGTCAACTGATTTCGTTTCAGCCACTTGAACAAATACTTTATTTGTGTAATTACCAGTTTGCTGTGCAATATCTAGTAACGATGTTCCCCAATGACCACCCCAAGAATAGCCATTACGTCTCTCTTCTTCTATCTCCATAATGTCATATTTAATAACACCATCTCGACCTGAAAAGATCGGTTTATTCGTTCCAATTTCATAAAAACGATACCAAGCTGTCGAATTTGTATCTTCTACAAAGTATTCATCATTCGGATCCCCACTAATATAACGCGTGTTCTCAAGTTTCACTTCATCTAACCATTCTAATGCTGCTTTAACCGATTGATTAATTCTCACTGTTTGCGGCCTAGACATTAGATAACGAATAATGCCGACTGACTCCTGACCAGAAATGGATGGATGTTCATATGAGCGAGCTTCTTTTGCTTCATATGTGATTGGGTCATGTTGCGCACACCATGCTGTCAATACTCCATCAACTTCGATTTGTGCTTGAAGAATATAATCAACGGCTAAATCAATTGAACTATTAACTTTAACAAGATACTCATCACTAATTAAATCAGAATCAAATGGATATTTGCGTTCTGCTACTAGATCCATTAATTCTAAAACATTGACCATTGCCTCATCATTAAAAGTTACATAGTCAGAGTAGTTCCCTCTAGCTGGATATACTTGTGCAAAACCGCCAGTTGGATATTGTAATTCAAATAGAAAATCCAAAGCTTTCTCTAAACTGTCTTGATACTTTGAATCTTTTGTTTCCTGATACACCTGTGCAAGATATAACATTTCTGTAATTGTGGCATTGTTATCAATCGTTCCTAATTCTTTACCATCTTCTATCCATTCCGAACGGGACTCTAAACCATCCCATGGGCGTGTGTATATTTGCGGCCAATTTTTAGTCCAACCACCGTGGTCCATTTGCCAAGTTAATAGATTATCTGCTTCTTCAATCGCTTGATCAAGATCACCCGAAAATCTAACTTCCTCTATTTGTTGCTCATATTCCGCATATTCATCCCACTCATCTAAACTGCGTAAGACCACTACCGTTTGCCCAAATTCATTGATTCCTTGAGCAGCTTTATCAATACGTAAATTTTTAAAACCTGGCGACAATAGCTCCCACTCATTTGTTGGAATAACAACATCAAGATCAGATACATCAAATGTTTCAAAGTAGCCGTCAAACGTTACCACCATAAGATTAGTCGCTACTGCATGAACCCCAACAATATTAACTTGTTCACTACTATTACTTTCTCGAAGAGGTTCTACTAATTCTTTTGCTTCTCCCCATGTCAATATATCTTCACCGACAGAACTAGTTGACTCTCCTTGAATAGTAGCAATAATATCTTGAGCTTCCTGTTTTGTTAACTCTTTATCAGGATTAATATTCCCATCCACAACTAGACTGTCCATATATCTTTTCTGCTTTGCTACTTTCAGTACATAAGAATACCATTCTTCAAGAGAAACTTCCCAAACATGAGTATCGTTACTAAGATTTTTAAATTTCTCCTCTTCTACGTATCCAAAGACTTCATTAATTAAAGACATGAAGGCAATTCTAGTAATCGATTGCTCATCAGTAGCTTTTTGATCAACAACCATTCCTAACTCTTTCAGTTTCTTCAATTCCAATCCACTAACGATTTCTGCTATTTCAGCATCTTCTACCTCAACTGGTGCTTCGGTATCTACCTCATCTTTATTATGAATTCGCAAATGGTCAATATTTGCTCCTCCACTTGCACCAACACCAGTTGCACGAATAGTATTTTCACCTGTTTTTAAATTTGCTTTTGTAGAAGTATAAACCCAAGTTGCCCAGCCATTAGATGGGTCAAATGCTAATTCTGGTTCAACTACTTCACCATTTACCATTATTTCAGCTGGACGTAAATCTGTTCCGCCATGAGCATATCTAAAATCCAAGTAATACTCTCCTTCAATTGGTAAATCAACTGTCCATTCAACCCAACTTCCAGGTGTATTTGGATTATAGTCAATAAAGCCAGTGCCAGTAAATCCAATATGTTGATTATCAACAATAACTGTGTCAGGCTCTAATGTTGCTTCTTCCGCTTCATAAATATCATCAACTTCCATATAAATTTTTAAATGATCAATATTTGCTCCTCCACTAGCACCTGTAGCTTTTGCAACAATGGTATTCTCTCCAGCTTTTAACTCTGCTTTAATTGATGTATAATCCCATATTGCAAAGCCGCCAGTTGAATCAAATACTAGTTCCTCATTCACTACCTTTCCATTAACCATTATCTCTGCAGGACGTAAATCTGTACCACCGTGTGCATAACGAAAATCAAGATTGTACTCTCCGTCTAATGGAGCATCAACTTTCCATTCGATACTTCCACCAGGAGCATTTGGATTGTAATCAACAAAACCTATTCCCGTAAAACCAATATGTTGATTATCCACAATTGCCCCATTAAGCGCTGCATATTCAGCTTCATAAATTCCATTAATTCCATCTTCCTCTGGTTCTGTTGGTTCTGGATCTGTTGGCTCCTCTGGTTCAGGATCTGTTGGTTCCTCTTCTTCTTCTGATGAGGATCCCTGAATATTGATATCATCGATATAGTGCCCATCTGTACTACTATTTGGTGTGAAAGTCTCAATAAAGTTCACTTTCGTCGCCGCTTCATTTAATGAAGTCGCTTCTAATAAAAGTTCATCATTAATAGTGACATCTGCCTTTTGTGTATCTAAATTAATAGTCACTTTTATTTTGTACCATTGGTTTTCTACTACCTCTATTAAAGGTTGATAGTTATCACCAGTCCGATAAGTTATACTTCCATTCTTCGTTTCAATAATAACTGGCGTTGCGTCACCTTTCACCCTCATGACCTTTGTCGAGCTTGTGTACGTCGGTTGCATAAATGCCATTTCTACTGTCACTATACCTTCTAAGTCTTCAAAAGATTTACTGATACTAACATTAGTTGCATCACTAATATCATTTAAAAAAACGCTTTTATTATTTTCGTCAGGAAGATCCACAACACGAACCGTTCCCCCACTTTCCGTCACATCAATATCTTTTGGTATATCACCAGTTGTATCATCGTTAAAATCAGTTTGAAAAACAACAACGTCTTTTGCAAGTACCTTTACTGGCTGTGTTGCAGAAGAAACAGAAATAAACAAAAGCATTGCTACTATTACAAGATAGCCAATTCGTTTACCTACTACATTCATAGAATTCTCACCTTTCCTTCTACCTTTTTTAAACTATTAGCATCAATTACTGGCTTTATTAGCACAAAAAATCATAAATGATGTATGCTCTAATTCTAGATGGAAAGATGTGAAGCACGATGTAGTTGTGAACGTCTTTCAATTGAAAGTATATAGCTTTGAAGTAGAAGAAAGACTAAAATCTTTTATGATAATTAACACGATTAAATAAAATGCCTGCCTCCTTATTAAATCGAAGGAACCAGGCACTCCAAAAACTTATTTCGCCATAAAGTAAATTACAAGGTTAATTCACACTATACTCCGCATTATATTCAGTAATAATGTTATCTCCACCTTGTGACTTCCAATTTTCAACTGCATCGTTAAAGCCGTCCATATCTAACTGTCCTAAAATATACTGATAAGTTGCATCTGTAATAATTTGCTGCAATCTAGCGCCGTCTTGAGCAAATGTCTCAGAGTATAACGGAACAGTAGGATCATCAATTAGATACTTTTCATTATCTAAATTTAATTCCTCTGACTTAGCTTTGACATCATAATCAAATGCACCTTCATAACGGCCATTTGTTGCAGGTTCACCAATTTCAATTGACTGATATGGTTTAACTTCTCGTTCAAATAATGATGCATCATCCACAGGAAGCGCACTTCCATCAGTCACTTCATAATGCTCACCTTCAATTCCCCAATAAGCTAAGTTCATAACTTCTGGTGACATAAACTGATCGAAAAAGCCCAAGATTTTCTTCAACTCTTCTTCTGTTTCGATTGCGCTTTTAGGAAACATAACCAAGTTACCATAACCAGGAATTGACCATATTCCAAATTCACCATCTGGACCTGCTATATGATTTTGGACATCATATTCAAGATCAGGATTAATCGCAACTGCATCATCATAAAGACTGCCTACGTCACCCATGGAACCTACGTAAATACCAGCAGTTCCATTTTTTATAAATTCTTGTTGATCAATTTTACTTGTTACAGGAAAATCTTGATTAATATATCCGTTTTCATGTAGGTCTTTAAAGAAATCCATTGTTTCAACGTATTCATCAAACATAAATTCAGGAGCCAACTCTCCATCTTGTTCTCCCCAATAGTTAGGCGTACCGAACCAAGAAGAGACAGTTTTAAATGCTCCATAAATCAAATCACTCCTGTCAGTTATCCCAAATGTATCGTCCTTTCCATTCCCATCAGGATCATCTTCAGTAAAAGCTCTTGCCATTTCATAAAATTCTTCTGTTGTCGTTGGCGCTTCTAGTCCTAAGTTATCCGCCCAGTCTTTTCTATAAATTATACCTTGTCTTGATAAAGGTCGCCCTTGATATAATGTATAAACATTCCCGTTAACCCTTGTATTATCTACAACATTTTCTTTTAATTTACTTAAATTTTCGTATTCATCAATCAATTCCGTTAGATCCCAGAACTGATCATCCTGAATAGCATCCCTAAATTGGACAAATGTGCTTTGGTTCTTCAAAAATACCGCTTCTGGCAAAGTATTCGTTGCAAATGCAGTGTTTAAACGATCTTCATAATTGTTATCAGGAATCCACTGCATCTCAATATCTGTGTTTGTTAATTTCTCAATTTCTTCTAGTACCTTTTCTGATGGCACCTCAGGTGTGTGTAAATTCGCCATGATTGAAAACTCATATGTCCCATTTTCTGTATCCGAGGTGTTATCTGATCCTTCTTCACCACCTTGTTCGGAAGCGCTTTCATTATTGCATGCAAATAATACTACTACTGCTACTAAAAACAATGTGACTAAACCAAGCTTTCTCCAAATACTCATTGTACTAACCTCCATAGATATACAATTATTTGTTGCATCTCCAATCTTATTTCATAAGTTAAAAATTGTATATAATCAATATTACATATAAATAACAACGTTTGAAATCCCAAGTATTACCTCAATATTCAAAAGGTTGAGCCTTTTATTTTTGCATAATACATATTTTATATTATCAAGTATCTTACATAATGATTATTCTATTCCTAGATATCATAATCCAGTCATGGAGGAAACAATCAACCCATTTTTTATAGCTGATTATATTTCTAGTTTTTTCTCATGTTGTGACTGCTAAACTAGAGTAGACAGTTATTGCTGAATAAGAAGAAACACTTATTACCCAAATATACCAGTAAAATAAAATACTCTGCCATTGTATGATGTTTAATATCTATCAATAACACATCAA
>NZ_QJSK01000008.1:0-114248 GCF_003426095.1 Paraliobacillus sp. X-1268 | reverse complement strand
AATTTTATCAGAAGGTATCCTTTTTTACTTACTAAAATTTTCGATTTTATAAAAAAGTTGCATCTTCCAACTACCGTTGGAAGATGCAACTTTTTATTGTTTATCTGAGTTTTGTCCCAGCCTCTTTGTGCTACACGCATTCGAACTATTTCATGCGTTAGCTTGAAACCTTATTTCTTGCTTCATTAGATCTTCCTAGTCCAGAATTTTTTCATTAAAAACGCAGAAATTCATAATCATTTTCCATACTTTTAAAACAAATAATTCCAAAAAAGTTATTGACATTGATAATCATTATCGATTAGTATGGTATTAATTACATAATGACTATGGAGATAGTAGATTAAGTCAACAGGAATTCCAAAGTCTTTGATAAAGGAGGAAAATTATTATAGTAAATATTTTTTGCGAAATGAAAAAGGTACAATAATAATTTATTAAATGAGTTATCTTAACTCATTATTTTTTTACTTATTCATTGATAATGATTATCGTTATCAAAAATTAAAAAGGAGTTGACTTTAAATTGAAGAAAATATTCACAATGGGAATTGTATTGTTCGCTTTCTTATTTTTGCTTTTACCAAATGCATTTGCTGCCACTTCACTAGAAGATGGTACCTATCAAATTAATTACTCTGTTTTACATGCGGACAATGATTCAGCGTCAATGGCAGATGGTTATTTTGCGAAACCAGCACAGTTAGAGATTAATGGTGGTGAGATTACAGTACAAATAGATCTAACCAGTAGCATGATTAAAGAATTACAGGTTGAATCAAAGGATGTAACGGAAGTAAGTTCTAGCGGTGAAATTAGAACAGTTAAATTCCCAGTTAGTACTATTTCTAATCCAATTATGTCAGAAATTCATGTAATAGCTAATGAGTCTTATGACCATTGGTACACAATTAGATTTTCTTTTGATGAGAGTTCTTTAGAGGTTATTCAATTAGCTGAATCAAATACAGAAGAGACTAATACAACTGAATCAACTGAATCGAATTCGACTGCTTCTACAGATGAGCAAGTTAGTAGTGAAACAAGTGATAGCGATGTAAGCAGTGAACAAGTCAGTAATCCTGAAACAGGTGAAACTATGTCAATAACGCTATTATCGTTGCTACTTATTTCGTCTATAGTATTTTTATTTTCCAAAAAAATCAAGTTTAATAGATAAGGGGAGAGCACTATTGAAGAAATCTTTTAAAATATTAATTGCTTTGTTTGTTGTAATATTCACAGTATTGCCTCAGGTTCAGCCAGCTGTGAGTGTTGTTGCTGCAGAACAAGAATTGTCTGATGGAGCGTATACGATAGATTACGATGTCTTTTATCAAGGAGCAGAAACAGTATTTGGTAAGTACTTCTCAACACCAGCTGAATTAACTGTTGAAAATGGGAAGAAGTACATTAGCTTTACTGCTTCTAGTAGTAATATAATTCTATCATTCGAAACAGAATTCGCGGGTCAATATAGTGAAGCTGAGGTTGTCAGTGAAGACACAGTTAATGAAACACGAGTTATAAAATTTGAAGTAGAGAATTTAACAGAAACAAATGTTAAATTAGTAATGTCTTATGGTATGACACATGACATTCAATTGAAATATGATCAAGCATCAATAACAGAAATAGAATTAGAAACACCTGAGACTCCAGAGGAAACAGAAACACCGGTAGAATCGGAGACTCCAGGGGAAACAGAAACTCCCGTCGAAAATGAGGATATTGAAATTGAAGACGGAGACTATACGATTGATTATGATATTTTCTATCAAGGAGAAGAGGCACCACGGTATGCCAGTTACTTCTCAACTCCAGCAGAATTAACTGTTGAGGATGGCGATCAATACATTAGCTTTACAGTATCTAGCGGTGATGTAATTGTCTCATTGGAAACAGAGTTCGAAGGGGAGTTTAGTAAGGCGGAAGTTGTTAGTGAAGACACAGTAAATCATACACGTGTCGTGAAATTTGAAGTAGAGAATTTAACGGAAACAAACGTGAAGATTGTAATGTCCTATGGTATGTCACATGAAATTCAACTGGTCTATGATCAAGAATCAATAACAGAAGTCATTGAAACTCCGGTAGAAACAGAAACTCCAGAGGAAACAGAGACACCAATAGAATCAGAGACTCCAGAGGAAGAAGAAACACCAGCCCAGAATGATGGCGATGAAATAGAAGATGGAGACTATACGATTGATTATGATGTTTTCTATCAAGGTGAAGAAACAAGTTTTGGTAGTTATTTTTCAACTCCAGCAATATTAACTGTTGAAGATGGCAAGCAATACGTTAGTTTTACTACATCTAGAAGTGATGTAATCGTATCGTTTGAAACAGAATATGCAGGTGAATATACCAAAGCGGAAATTGTAAGCGAAGACTTAGAGAATCAAACACGTCAATTAAAATTCGAAGTGGAGGATTTGACAGAAACAAATGTGAAGTTGGTAATGTCCTATGGTATGACACATGAAATCCAACTAGTCTATGATCAAGAATCTATAACAGAAGTGGTTGAAACACCAGAGCAGGAAGAAAGTGTTACTGCTAAACCAGTCGTGAGTAATGGAATGGCTACAATTGAAGATGACGCAGTAGACAAAGTAAAACAAGATGGTGAATTAGTTGTTAATGTTGATCAGGAATTAACAATAGAATTATCTCTTTCTAGCGAACAAGTTCAACAGTTAAAAACGAAAAACGTTAAATTAATTATTGTTAACAAAGAAACTACTGTTTCTATTTTAGCTAGTGAATTACCAGACGGAGAATTTAAATTCAATGTGGATGTAATTGAAGATGTAGAAGGATCTGATCAAGCATTAAGTAAGATCTTTGATTTCAACATTAGTAATAAAGATACATTTGAACAACCTGTGACATTGCAGTTTAATGTTGACCCGAATTCTGTTGGTAATAAAGATATAGAAGTGCGTTATTACAATGAGAGCACGAAAGAGTGGGAATCGATTGGTGGTAATTATCAAGATGGAATAATAACTGCTGAAACAAACCACTTTAGTATTTATGGTGTTTTTGAAATAGTGGAAGAATCTCCAGAAACGCCAGAAGAAGATACCACAGAAGATCAGGAATTAGCTGATGGAGAATATGACCTTCCGTTAAGCGTCTTATCTGTTGATTCAGATTCAAGTTCAGCTTTTGAAAAGTACTTTACTGAGACAGCTATATTAAAAGTAGTCGATGGCAAGTACACGATTGTTATAACTCAAAATGATTATAATCTTTCGGCATTAGGTGCGATAACATTTGAAATCAATGGAGTGGAACACACATTGGTTGAACAGAGCAAGGATGATGAAACAAGAGTGTTAACACTTGATATCGATGAAATACAATCGAGCTATACAGCGACAATTGAAGCAATTGGAGCACCACATCTTTACCCTGTAAGGTTTGTTTTTGATCTATCTGAATTAGAAATAGATGTTGTGGATGAGGGAGAAACCGGTTCGAATGATGAGGAAAACCCAACATCTAATACTGATAACACAGATAATATAGTAGATAACGTTGAAAATTCAATAAATGAAGAAAGTAATGAAAATGGTCCTGAATTTGATCGCGATGCTGATACAGATAATGCTACTGAATCTGTTTCATCTGATAGTGAAACTGAGGAAAATAATGCGAAAACTGGAGATGCAGTACAAATTGGCATGTACCTATTATTTTTACTAGGCTCACTAAGTTATTTAGTTGTTAGGTACCGCAGTAATAAATTTAGACTAATTACTAAATAATTCATATTTTCATTTTAATAGGTATATAGAATAAGGAATAGTAAGTTGCAGATTAATGCAACTTACTATTCAAATCTATACAAGTATTTCCTAACGGAAGGAGAGTAGAATTTGAGAAACTTAAAAATTTGTTTCGGAATATTGTTGCTGTTACTAGTTAGTGCATGTTCAGTAAATTCGGCTGAAGACCAAAAAGATTCAACAACTGTTAATGCAGAATCTAATCAGGATGTGGAACAAGAAAGTACAAATCCAGAAGTTGAACAAGATGAGAATGTAAGAATTATAGCAACAACTTTTGCCATTACACAGATAATGGATAAGCTTGAACTTGATTTAATTGGTATCCCAACAACATCTTATTCTGTACCTGAACGTTATGAAGAGGTTACAGAGGTTGGAAATCCAATGTCACCTGATATGGAGCTTATTAGTTCTTTAAAACCAACAGATGTTTTATCTGTTACAACTTTAAAATACGACTTGGAACCACAGTTTGAACAAGCTGGAGTTGAAACTAGTTTTTTAAATCTACAAAGTGTCTCTGGTATGAACGAAGCGATTCTCTCATTAGGAACAAAATATAATCGATTAGATCAAGCAAATAAGTTAATTGGATCTATTGAAGATAAAATAAATGAAATTGAAACAAAAACAGAAAATGAAAATCCACCTAAAGTATTAATTTTGCTTGGTGTTCCTGGTAGTTATCTCGTTGCAACTGAGCACTCCTATGTTGGAGATTTAGTAAGTGTTGCTGGCGGAGAAAATGTTATCACAGGCCATAGTGAAGAATATTTATCAGCAAATATGGAGTATCTTCAACAGGGTAATCCAGATGTTATTTTACGTTTATCTCATGGAATGCCTGATGAAGTGGTTGAAATGTTTAATAAAGAATTTGATACGAATGATATTTGGAAACACTTTAATGCTGTTAAACAAGACCGCGTGTATGACTTGAAGGAACCAGTATTTGCTACCACAGCAAATATCCAAGTAATAGAGGCATTAGATGAACTCGTTACGATCTTATATGAATAAGTCATTTATAAATAAAGGAAGATTAGTATGAATAAAAAAGTAATAAGTTTTTCAGTGGTCAGTTTATTGATAATTATTATGTTTTGCTACTCAGCAATTTCTGGAAGTATTTCTATTTCATTTAATCAATTAATAGATGGCCTTATACATGGTGGTGTCGAAGAAGTAGAAGTAATAAAAGATTTACGTTTTCCAAGAATTTTTGTATCTATGTTTGCAGGAGCTGCTTTGTCTGTCTCTGGGGTTTTGCTTCAGTCAGTCATGAGAAATCCGCTAGCTGATGCTGGTGTAATAGGAATATCCTCAGGTGCGAGCTTCTTTACGTTATTTGGCATCCTTTTTCTACCTACATTGTATATTAGTAGTCCTCTATTTGCATTTATAGGTGGGGCCTTGGCATGTTTCTTGGTTTACTGGCTTTCATGGAAATCAGGCTTACACCCATTACGACTTATTCTCACTGGTATAGCAATCAGTGCTATGTTTACTGGATTTAGAGAAGCTATGTTGATGATTTGTAGTTATTTTAATATTTCGGTGGGCGCATCAAACACTTCAAATTTATTAATGAAAACATGGGATGATGTTCATATTATTATCGTTTATGGACTGATCGGATTAGTCCTAGCATTCTTTGCAAGTTCCTGGTGTAATTTACTTTCTCTGCAAGATAAGAAAGCAAAAAATCTAGGTTTAAACGTGACCGCTGCACGATTATTGATTTCAGCGGTTGCAGTACTATTAGCGGCAGTAGCCACTTCAGTTGCTGGGGTCATACTATTTGTTGGTCTCCTTATTCCAAGTATAGCCCGTCAACTTGTAGGAACCGATCATCGAATCTTAATTCCTTTTTCAGCAATAGCAGGTGCTTTACTGATTTTAACAGCTGATACAATAGGAAGAACGATTATTTCTCCATTAGAGATTCCGGCATCTACTTTAATGGCCGTAATTGGTGGACCGTTCTTAATCTACTTATTGAGAAAGAGTGAGCGAATAAATGGAATTTAAATCTATTTCTTTTTCATATAATCAAAAAAGCAACCAGTTAAATTCTATTTCAGGACTTATAGAAAAAGGTAAAGTTACAACCATCATTGGTCCAAATGGTTGTGGTAAATCAACATTATTATCAGTACTCTCAAAAGATAACAAACCTTTATCAGGTCAAATTGTAATAAATGATCAAGATATTAATAACTATAAACCAAAGGAGTTAGCAAGAACAATTGCAATGGTTTATCAACAAAATGACGCACCACAAGATTTGACTGTTGAACAATTAATTGCATTTGGAAGAGTACCATATAAAAATTTATTTCATCCGAAATTAAAGGAAGATCAAGAGGTCATAGATTGGGCTATTTCTTCCACACGTTTAGAAGAAAAGCGGCATAAAACATTGGATCAATTATCTGGTGGTGAAAGTCAACGCGTGTGGATTGCATTATCTTTAGCTCAAAAAACAGAATTTTTATTTTTAGATGAACCTACTACATTTTTGGACATCTATTACCAAATGGAAATACTTGAGTTAGTGCGCTCGTTAAACAAGAAATATGGATTAACAATTGTTATGGTACTTCATGATATTAATCAAGCAATTCGATACAGTGATTCACTTATTGTGATGAAGAATGGCGAAATTTACGCAAATGGTGCTCCAGATAAAATTGTGAACGATGTAATGATGAAAGAAATCTACGGTGTAGATGTTGCTGTATACAACAGCAAGTTAGCAGGGCTGTATCTTGTTCCTATCGGAATATAAGCATTAAATGAGGAAGATATCTATGAATCGAGAAAACATAATTAAAAATTTGCAAAGAATTCTAACGATAATAGCAATTGGCGTGTTTTTATATTCTGGTTATACACTCTCGATTATTCTTTATGGTTACTATGAGAATAGACAGGTGCTAGCCGAAGCACATGAAATCTATCATTCCGAAGTAACTCGTACAGAAACAATTGAGAGCACCGGTCAGATTCGCGACCAATTTGATTCTCTAAGAGAAATTAATTCAGATATCATTGGTTGGATAACTATTGAAGAAACACAGATAGATTACCCAATTCTTCAAGAAGAGAACAATGACTATTATTTGAATCGGAACTATAAAAAAGAAGAATCTCGAGCTGGAAGTATCTTTATGGATTATCGAAATGATATTAATTCAGAGACAAACAAAAATATTATCCTCTATGGCCACAGAATGAAAGATGGATCTATGTTTGGACAATTAAAAAAATATTTAAGTGAAGAATTTTTTGAAAGTGGCAATAAAGTGTATCTTGATACTTTATATGAAGGATTTAGTTTGGAAGTATTTTCAGTCTATCAAACAACGAGTGATTTTTACTACATACAAACAGACTTCAATGAGGAAAATGATTTTATGACATTTATTGAAGGATTAAGAGATAAGTCACTCTATCAATCCAATGTATCTATTTCAGATGAAGATACAATTGTTACGTTATCAACCTGTGATTATAGTTTGGATAATAACAACGGAAGGTTAGTTGTTCATGCTAAGTTAGTGCAAAGAGAGGCGAGTGAATGATGAATTTAAAATTAGTGAAATATGCTATAGGAGCAATTTTTTTACTCACTATAAGTGCCTGCGGTCAAACAAATAATGTTACAGAAGCTGTTAATAAAGAAGGTTCTGTTACAGTTACAGATTTTACGGATCGCTCAATAACCTTCTCTGAAACACCTGAAAAAATTGTCGCACTTGGAAATGGCGATATTGACATAATTTATGCATTAGATGGTGCAGTTATAGGAAGACCAAATGGAACGGATGGATCAGCTGAAGCTATTGATGCTGAAGAAGTAGGAACCACACATGAGATTAATTATGAGAAAATAGCTTTGCTAGCACCAGATGTCGTTCTTGCTAACAGCGGATTGAATGATAAAGATGTCCCAACAATTGAGGCAATTGGTACAAAAGTTATTTTAACCCATGCTAACTCAATTAAAGATATTAAGAATCAAATAACTTTATATGGCGATCTATTAGATCAGAAAGATAAGGCAGTTGAGCTCAATGCTAAGCTAGATAATGAGCTAGAAAGTCTTCAAGAAAGTGATAATAGTCCGAGAGTTCTGTTAGTTTATGGTGCTCCAGGTACCTACATGGCTGCACTCGATAATTCTTTAAGTGGTGACATTCTTAAAGCGGCAGGGGGAATGAATATTGCTTCTGAATACCCTGCTCTTAAAGAGTTTCCACAGTATGCACAAATAAATACAGAACATGTAGTAGACTCGGATCCTGATTTAGTTTTATTAATCACCCATGGAAACACGGAAGAAGTAAAAAAAGGATTTATAAAGGAAATGGAACAAAATGCAGCATGGAACAATATTTCTGCAGTGGAACAAGGAAATATTAATGTTTTACCTTCAGATTTGTTTGGTACAAATCCAGGAACAAGGGTAGTTGAAGCTGTTTCTTATATGGTTGATATATTGAATGATCTGGAGTGAATGGTATGAGTTTGATAGGAAGAAAAGTGAAAAAGAAGTATATATTTTTAGTTACCTTTTGTTTACTGATTTTCACTGTGTATCTCGGTTTAACTTTTGGAGCGGTACCTATCAGTTTGCAAGATATATGGCAGGTACTAGTTGCTAAAGCTGATGATAGATATGAAAGTATTATTATTGATTTAAGATTGCCTCGAATTATTATTGGTTTGTTGGTGGGGGCATGTTTGGCAACATCTGGTGCTCTATTACAAGGTGTAATGAAAAACCCCTTAGCTGATCCAGGAATTATTGGAGTGTCAGCAGGTGGTGGATTAATGGCGATTATTACGATGTTGATATTTCCGCAATATAGTTATTTATTACCGGTAATGGCGTTTATAGGAGCCTTTGCTACTACGATTGTAATCTATTTATTAGCATGGGAAAATGGCGCTTCTACTATCAAAATCATTTTGGCTGGAGTTGCAATGAATGCATTACTCGGAGCTGTTATGAATGGTGTGATGGTTATTTATAGTGATCGTGTTCAGTCTGTTATTTCATGGCTTTCAGGTGGATTGAATGGAAGGAGTTGGTATCATTTAGAATTTATGTATCCTTATGCAATTGTAGGTCTTTTGCTTAGCTTTTTTGCAATAAAGCCAATAAATATAATCTTACTAGGTGATGAGTCTGCTAAACTACTTGGTCAAAATGTAGAATTAATGCGATTATTATTAATTCTATTAGCTTCTTTTTTAGCGGGCATAGCTGTGAGTGTTTCCGGATTAATTGGCTTTGTAGGATTGGTTGTTCCACACTTCATCCGCTTATTAATAGGTGAAGATTATCGAATGTTACTACCTTTATCAATGTTAGGTGGGGCCATACTAGTGGTATTTGCTGATACGATAGCTCGAACCATGTTTGAACCAATTGAGTTACCCGTGGGCATTTTATTAGCTTGTATCGGTGCACCGTTCTTTCTATTCTTATTACGTCGAAAGCGGGTGATGTAATTGAAGTCGTTGGAAACAAAACAACTGCGCTTTAAACAAGGTAGTTTTGTTTTAAATGATATTAATGTCACCTTCCCAAAAGGTAAGATGACGGCAATTGTTGGTCCTAATGGATCAGGTAAGTCAACATTATTAAAAATATTAGCAAAACTGTATAACGCTAATGAGGGTGAGGTTCTTCTTGATCAACTATCAGTTACTACTTATAAGAGAAAAATGTATGCAAAATATGTGGCTATGTTATTACAAGTAAAAGAGACTTTACCAAATTTAACAGTTCATGAGCTGGTAGCATACGGTCGCTCTCCTTATCAAGGTTACAGATCTGAAAAAACAGATGATTTGTCTATTATAAAATGGGCACTGGAAGAAACGGGACTAACTAAACTGGAAGACAGACTATTTCATACGTTATCTGGGGGAGAACAACAGCGTGCTCGTATCGCAATGGCACTAGCGCAAAAAACGGATATTCTATTATTAGATGAACCGACGACATATCTTGATATTGCGCATCAATTAGAATTAATGGAACTACTTGTACGTATTAACACTACGCATAAGATCACCATTGTAATGGTGCTTCATGAGATACAGTATGCAGCAGCCTATTGTAGTCATATCATTGCGATGAAAGAAGGTGAAGTAATTCGGTTTGGTTCACCAAAAAATGTAATTAATCAGAAATTTTTTCGAGATGTTTATCATATTCATGCAAAAATAAGATTTGAGGATAATTATCCTATTATAGTACCACTATCAAAAATAGAATAGAGGAGGATGTTTATTATGTTTATTGCAACAAATACTGTTCAGTTGAAAAATGGTCACGCAGAGGCGTTTGTAGAACGTTTCAACAAAGTTGGTAAGGTCGAAACAATGGAGGGATTCGTTGGTTTAGAGGTATTAGTAACAGAAAACACAAAAGAATTTGAAGAGATCACGATTTTCACAAGATGGGAAAATAAAAAAGGGTTTCAAGGATGGATGAAGAGCGATGCGTTTAGAGAATCACATGCACACCGTGGAGGGGTTCCGGATTTCATAATAAAGAATAAGACCGCGTTTTATGAGGTTAAGGTGACGAGACAACCTATTAATGTTGGATAAGAGGTTTTTACATTATTCTTGACAAATGTTCATTTGTAACTAAGAATGTTACAAAGAGGTGAATAATGTGATTAATACGCGTCTTTCTGTTGCAATCCATATTATGTCTTTAATTGCAACGTATCCAAGGATATCTTCTACAGAGATTGCAAATAGTGTGACAACAAATCCAGTTGTAATAAGACGAATAAGCAGTGAGTTGAAAAAAGCTGCTTTAGTAACCGCACAAGTCGGAATTTCTGGTTTTTCTTTAACGAGGGACCCTAAGGATATTACCTTATTAGACATTTATAAGGCTGTTAATATAGAAAAAGAATTATTTTCGATTCATGAAAAACCTAACCCCGCATGTCCTGTCGGTAAAAAAATCCAAGGAACTTTAGATGTTACGTTTAAAAATGTTCAATTGGCAATGGAAAACGAACTAAATAATAAAACGCTTCAAGCAGTTATGGATGATCTCTTTATATAAAGAGATCATCTTTTTAGTGTACTTGATAATAAAAGAGACGGATTTAACTAATACTTAGATAATTAACAGACTATTATAATAGTCATTCTATTCATATTAGTTTTTGTACCAATAGTATTTGTTTTAAGTTAAATAAAAACGGGAACTTAATAATCTATTAATAGATTGACATTAGACTGACACATTTTAAAAGTATTATACTAGTTAATATTTAAAAAAGAGGAGCATTAAATTGAAAAAGATATCTAGGTTATCACTACTAATTCTAGTAGTAGTAGTAGCGATTGCTTACATAGTAGTGAATGGTAACAATGAAAAAGTTAGTAATATGACTAACGCAGAAAGAGGCGATTTAGTAGAACAAAATAAAGCTGTAGATACAGAGGGTCTTGTTGTAAGTGTCTTAGAAGATGGGATTGAAGAACAAGAAGTGCTAGAGGAATCCTATTTAGAAATACTAGAAAATGAGGCATATACCGAAGAGAACATGTATGTGGTGAAAGACCCTTACGAGAATTCGCCATTAACAGCCTTAGCGTTATTTCAAACAGAAGAACCATCTAAAATAACGGTCAGTTCCAGGATCAACAGATGCAACAACCATCACACATACTTATGATACGTATGAAACGAAACATGAGATTCCTATATTAGGTTTGCTACCAGACAGTATAAATGAAGTAAAGGTATCTGTAGAAACAGAAACAGGGAAAGTAACTGAACAAATGGTTTCTATTGAAACAGAAGTATTACCTGATTATATTGGAACAGTCGATATTGAAGAAGCAGATACAGAACAGATGGAGTTGGGCGATAGTTCCTTAACCTTTTTCATAGCAAGTACTAAATATTCTTATGCATTTGATTCAAATGGTGATGTTCGTTGGTATAATACGCGTTATAATAGTCATGTTCTTCATGAACTAGAAAATGGGCACATTTTATACCTAACTAAAGAAGATAATAGCTCTAGTACATATAATGAATTAGTTGAAATGGACTATCTCGGAAAATATTATAAGGCTTTTTACTTAAATTCAGAAACGGTTATTGGGGAAGCAGGTAGTGATGAGTCAACTATGATCCATCATGACGCAATTGAATTACCAAATGGGAACTATCTTTTAACCATTAATGGGGATAGTAATTATATTGAAGATGTTATGGTTGAGTTAGATAGTGAAACAGGTGAAATAGTTAAATCAATTGATTTAAAGGATCTATTACCTGAATCGTTTTATGAAGAATATGACGCCACAGAACGTGATGATGGTAAAATTGACTGGTTTCATCAAAATGCTGTAGTTTATGATGAATCAGATGATTCAATTATTGTTTCAAGTCGCAATCAAGATTTGATAATGAAAATTGATTATACTGCACAAACATTCACAAAGGATCAAATTGTTTGGATTCTTGCCGATGAAGAAGGTTGGCCAGAGGAATATCAAGATGTATTAATTGAAGGTATAGGTGATGATTTTAAATATAGTGCGGGTCAACATGCACCAGAAATATTACCAGATCAAGATAATCAATCTAATACAATAGATGTTTTACTTTACGACAATAATGTAGTTGTCACGCGTGGTAATGAAGAACTATCAGATAAATATAGCCGTGGCGTGGTGTATCGTATTGATGAAAATGGAAAGACGGCTGAAGAAATGTGGAGCTTTGGCGAGGAACTAGGAGAAGAATACTTCACTTATATTGTTGGTAGTGCGCGTTATATGGAAGTAACAGGAAACTATCTAATTGATTTTGGATATGTTAATGAAGATGAAAGAAGTGGAATCTTTGAAGTAAATCAGAATGGAGAAATCGTTTGGCATGCTGAAGTGTCTGAATTTCCTGAAGGGGCTCGTGCTTATCGTGCTGAACGGCTTGATCTATATAATAATTGGGAGTATTCATTAAGTAATTAATTAAGAGTAGCCAGTTAGGTTCAATTAAAACTATAAAACGCGTTTCGAAATGAATCTTATCATCTCGAAACGCGTTTTATTATCTAGTAAGGTTTAAAATTTTCTATATTCACTTTGGACACTGATCCATTTCTCTGTTGTAAATTTATCTAATGCCCAGCTTCCGCCAAATCTTCCTAGTCCAGAGTGCTTTTCACCACCAAATGCTACATGTGGTTCATCATTAACAGATTGATCATTTACGTGGATCATTCCTGTATGGACTTTTTTTGCTACTTCAAGACCGCGCCAGCGATCACTAGTAAAGACAGAGCCGCTTAAACCATATGGTGTACCGTTTGCAACCTGAATTGCTGCTTTTTCATTCTCTACTTTAATGATTACAGCAACAGGGCCAAAAATTTCATTTTTTGCCATTGTCATTTCATTTGTTACGTTTGCAAGTACAATTGGTTCCATTAAATTACCATTTACTTCACCAGAGGTCATAACTGTTGCGCCTTCTTCTTTGGTTTTTGCAACATCTTCTAGAATACGACTTACTTGACCATTATTAATTAGTGGTCCGATAAATGTATCTTCTTCATTCGGATCACCTGTTTTAAGTTGTTTGACTGCTGCAGTGAACTTTTCAACAAATTCATCGTGAACATTTTCATCAACAATGATTCGATTGATTGCCATACAAATCTGACCTTGATGAAGAAACTTACCAAAGACAGCTGCTTTTACAGCTTCGTCAATATTCGCATCATCCAAAACCATCATTGCGTTATTACCACCAAGTTCTAAAGCAGTATCTTTCAGGTCCTTACCTGCTAATTGTGCCAAATGACTACCTACTTCAGTAGAACCTGTGAAGGAAATAGTTGATGGAATAGGATTTGTTACAACTGAATCACCAATCACTGAACCTCTTCCAACAACAACGTTTACGACACCTTTTGGAAATCCTGCTTCTTCAAATAAGGAAGCGATTAGAAGACCTGATGTAATTGGTGTATCAGATGCTGGTTTGATTACTACGGTGTTACCTGCTGCAATTGCTGGCGCAACAGAACGTAATGTTAAATATAATGGGAAATTCCATGGACCAATAATACCAATTACGCCTTTGGGATTCCGATAAACGAAATTCTCCTTTCCAGGTGTATTAGATGGTAGTATCGTACCTGTCATTCGTGTTGGAAAAGAGAGAGCTTCTTTAATCACTTCGTAACAAATGCCATATTCCACATTTGCTTTAACTCGAGTACTACCGGATTCTTCTACTAACCAGTCAATAATTTCATCTTTACGTTTCTCCACTAATTGTAATAGGTTTAAAAAGTGTGATTGTTTTTCAGCAGGTGTAACATCTTGCCAACTTTTTTGTGCGCTTTCAGCCGCTTGATACGCTTTATTTACATCCGACTCATCTGCTGAAGGGCTCGTCATGATTTCTTTTTCTGTATATGGATTATAATTTTCAACAACCGCATCACTTGAACCCTTAATCCATTGTCCGTTAATAAATTGTTTTGTGAACTTTTCGTTAACCAATTATAAGCCTCCTAGTGTAATAGATTATATAGTAGTATTTCACTGTAATTGTCAGTATTAAACATTTTAATATAGAAAAAGCTAGAAGATTTACCCTCTAGCCCTTTCTTATTTCATATTTTTATGGATATAAGTTGTGATCTTTCTTAGTTCTGTTACAGATGGCCTTCCGAATGGACTTGTCTGTCTTTGTTGATAAAGCAAACGACCGTTTTCATCAACTAAAAAGTAAGCGGGTTCTCCGTGTGCACCGTGATCTTCATATGGTGCATTTTCCTTGTGATAGTGAACCTGATAATCTTTGATTGCCTGATGCTGTTCATCTGAAAGTACTGTAAAGCTGAATTTATGTTCTTTTGTCATGTCTGTTAAAGCATTTAAATTGTCAGTTGAGATCGTAATGATATGAATGTCTTATTTGTTAAAGTAATCTTTTCCTTCTTCTAATGCATCCAACTCACTCATACATGCTGGACACCATGAGCCACGGAAAAAGATAATTAAATACCAATCTTCTTTTTGTTTGCGCTGTTCCTCAAAATTATATTCCTCACCTGTTGCAGTAGGAAGAATTAGATTAGGAACAGTTTTTCCAAGTTCAAATTCTGACATTGAATACTCCTCCTTTATTAAATTCCTTCCCTGAAAAAGGGAAAGCTAAAAGTTTATTTTGGAATCTTCATTAATCTTTCCATTCTAGAATGCCTTGTAAATTTTGATAAATACTATTTGGTTCAAGGTTTAATTCTTCTACAGGTAAATTCTTGCGATTTATCCAGGCTGTCTGGAATCCATAGTTTTTCGCTCCAGAAATGTCCCAACCATTAGAAGACATAAATAATACTTCTTCACGTTGTACACCAAGTTGTTGTAAAGCATAATCATAGGAAGCAACCGTAGGCTTAAATTGTTTTATCTCATCTACACTGATGAGTTGATGAATAAGACTGGAGATTTCAGATTCCTTAATTAACGGGTCTAACATATCGTGCGAACCATTTGAGAAAACGGCAATTTTTTTATTTTGTATTTGTGATAGTACCTCTTTTACTTCTGGATAGGTTACAAGATGTAAGTAGCTATTAATTAATTCTTTTTCTGAGTTTTGATCAAGTTGTTCACCGTGTTGCTTTACTGCATAACGTAGTGCTTCTTTTGTAACAGTGAGGAAAGTTTGATAATTCCCCATTAATTGGTGTAAGTTTGAATATTGTATTTGCTTTTCTCTCCAAGTTTTACTGATTTCAGTACCTTTTCCAGGATACATTTTTTCGCAATTGTCGCCAACTGAATGAACATCAAACAGTGTACCGTAGACATCGAAGACGAACGCTTTAATAGATTGTTGTGGCATCTATAATCTCTCCTTATTGAATATAATTGAATGAAATTTAATAACGGCTAATGAAGTGAACATTATTTTAACAAAATACCCTTTTACTATTCCCTAATTCAATCGTTTTCTAACTTATAAAATAGGAATAAGATTTATTTTGTTTAATATAGATATATCTTATTGTGTTCTTTTGCCTTTTTTTAGTTATTA
The DNA here is from genome assembly GCF_003426095.1 of Paraliobacillus sp. X-1268. NCBI lineage: Bacteria > Bacillati > Bacillota > Bacilli > Caryophanales > Bacillaceae > Paraliobacillus > Paraliobacillus sp. X-1268. The sequence continues at coordinate 98,324 of NZ_QJSK01000008.1, read as the reverse complement.
AATAAATTTATCTAAATAAACCTTTTTAATCCGCCTAATTTCACTAATTTTAAAGCTTAGGAGTTTTCCTTCTTGTACGAGTTTATATGTAGTCATTTCGTTTATTTGCTAGTATTTCTCAATATGTACAATTGTCATAATTACTTTTCCATATGCCCTCTCCGATTAATCAAGATAACGATATCATAATACTATTTATTTTAAAAATATAACATTCATTTATATTAAATTATACTCAAATATATTTAAACGTATTTGTTTAAAAAGTACCTATATAGAGAAAAATAAAGAATATTAAAGTATATTGTCAATGAATACGCTTTAATAAGGTTTTGATCATTTAAAAGAATATGATATGATTCATTTTGTTCAAAACGAATCGGATTTTTTAAATCGGACAAAATATTACTACTAAAAGAGGTGTTAAATTGAACATTCAAAAAATAAAACAAGATTGGTTTGGCAACGTAAGAGGTGATGTGTTAGCGGGGATTGTAGTTGCACTCGCACTTATACCAGAAGCCATTGCCTTTTCTATTATTGCTGGTGTAGATCCAATGGTCGGACTCTATGCATCATTTTGTATAGCAGTTGTGATTGCATTTATTGGTGGACGTCCAGGAATGATATCTGGTGCTACTGGTGCGATGGCATTATTAATGGTTACTTTGGTTGCAGATCACGGATTGCAATATTTACTGGTTGCTACCATATTAACGGGAGTACTGCAGATTTTATTCGGCGTTTTTAAATTAGCAAGTTTTATAAAATTTGTACCACGATCTGTTATGGTTGGGTTTGTTAATGCACTTGCTATCATGATTTTTACCGCGCAATTTCAACATTTCGAAGGCGAAAGTTGGATTATGTACGCGCTTGTTGCAGTTACGTTAGCTATTATTTATTTATTTCCGCGAATTACAAATGCAGTGCCATCAACTCTGGTGGCGATCATAGCTGTTACAGCATTTGTTGTCTTTATGAATGTTGATATTAGAGCAGTAGGTGATTTAGGAAATCTAACACGTCAATTACCTGTATTCCTAATCCCATCTATCCCGTTCAGTTTTGAAACGTTAATGATTGTATTTCCTTATTCATTATCGCTTGCAATTGTCGGTTTACTTGAGTCATTATTAACTGCTAATATTGTTGATGACATGACAGATACACCAAGTGATAAGAATAAAGAGAGTCGAGGTCAAGGAATTGCTAACGTAGTTACTGGATTCTTTGGTGGCATGGCAGGTTGTGCGATGCTTGGTCAATCTGTTATTAATGTGAAATCAGGCGGGAATGGAAGGTTATCTTCCCTTGTTGCTGGTGTGTTCTTAATGTTTTTGATTATTGTTTTAGGTGGTGTCGTTGTACAAATACCAATGGCGGCATTAGCTGGTGTTATGATTATGGTTGCAATTGGTACATTTGATTGGTCTTCTCTTCAAAGTATTCATAAAATACCACGCACAGATGCCTTAGTAATGATTGTAACGGTTGTTACTGTAGTTGTTACGCATGACCTATCTATTGGTGTTATGGCTGGTGTGTTATTAAGTGCCATCTTCTTTGCTGCCAAAATCTCTAAAGTGAAAGTAAAGAAAATTGTAGAAGTAGAAGGAACAAAACATGTGTATAAAATTTATGGACAAATCTTTTTTGCCTCTGTAAATGATCTAATCGACAAGTTTGATTATATGGATGATGTAGAAGAAGTTGAAATTGACTTATCTAATTCACATCTTTGGGATGATTCAGCGATAGGGGCATTAGATAAGATTGAGACGAAATTTGAACAAAATCACGTTAAAGTAATTTATTCAGGTTTGAACGAAGAAAGTCAATCGTTGAAAAAGAAAATTGGTGGCTTGTCAAAAGCTTCCGGACATTAAAAGATTATCTAACAAATTAAACGTGAAGAGGTGGCTATATTGTTTTCAAAACTATTACTTGCTACAGATGGTTCAGAGCATTCTATTCGTTCGGCTGGTTATGCAGTTGAACTTGCGCAACAGTTTCATGCAAAAATAGATGTTGTCTATGTAATTGATGAAAAAAAATCAAAATCGGATGTTCTCCACCATGTTGATAAGTATGATTTAAAAATAGAAAGACAAGAGAAAATAAAGCCTGTATTAGCACTTTTGGATAAAGAGAAAATTGACTATGAAGTTCACTTTACTCATGGAGAACCAGCACCAAGTATCATTGAGTTTGCTGAAAGTAATCAATCAGATTGTGTTATCGTGGGAAGTAGAGGCCGTAATAAAGTACAAACAATGATTCTAGGTAGTGTCAGTCACAAAGTCGCTAAACATGTGCATTGCCCAGTGTTAATCATTAAATAAAAATAAGGAGTAGCCAGTTTAAACTGGCTACTCCTTATTATAGTCTTTCACCTTTTTTTAGCTTTTCAATAAAATCGTCTAAATCATCCCTTTTAATTCGCCAATGTCTACCTATCTTAAAGCCAGGGAGTTTTCCTTCTTGTACGAGTTTATATGTAGTCATTTCACTTAGCTGCAAGTATTCGGCAACTTGTGCAATTGTCATAATTGCTTTCTCCAAATAGACGCCTCCCAATAATCAACTAAACCTATCATATCATAATAATCTTTCTTTTTGAAAATAGTGATGTTCAATTATACTCAGTTATATTCAACATATTTTTTTAAAAAAGTATCTATGTAAAGAAAAACAAAGAATCTTAAAGGATATCATAATTGTATGCGTTTTCTTTAGGTTTTGATCATTTAATAGAATATGATATGATTCATTTTGTTCAAAACGAATCGGATTTCTCAAATCGGACAAAATATAATTACTAAAAGAGGTGTTAAATTGAACATTCAAAAAATAAAACAAGATTGGTTTGGTAATGTAAGAGGTGATGTGTTAGCTGGTATTGTTGTTGCGTTAGCACTTATACCAGAAGCAATTGCCTTCTCTATTATTGCTGGTGTAGATCCAATGGTTGGACTTTATGCTGCATTTTGTATTGCAGTAGTAATTGCATTTATCGGAGGCCGTCCAGGAATGATTTCTGGTGCTACTGGTGCGATGGCTTTACTAATGATTACATTAGTTGCAGATCACGGTTTACAATATTTATTTGCTGCTACAATTTTAACAGGAGTACTCCAAATCTTATTTGGTGTTTTTAAACTAGCGAGTTTTATAAAATTTGTGCCTCGTTCTGTTATGGTTGGGTTTGTTAATGCACTTGCTATTATGATTTTCACCGCACAGTTTCAACATTTCGAAGGTGAAACGTGGGTTATGTACACGCTCGTTGCAGTTACGTTAGCTATTATTTATTTATTTCCGCGAATTACAAATGTAGTGCCATCAACTCTGGTGGCAATTATTGCTGTTACAGCATTTGTTGTCTTTATGAATGTTGATATTAGAGCAGTAGGTGATTTAGGAAATCTAACACGCCAATTGCCAGTTTTCTTAATTCCATCTATACCGCTTAATTTTGAAACATTAATGATTATATTTCCTTATTCATTGTCACTTGCAATTGTCGGTTTACTTGAGTCATTATTAACTGCAAATATTGTCGATGACATGACAGACACACCAAGTAATAAAAATAAAGAAAGTCGTGGACAGGGAATTGCCAATATCGTAACGGGATTCTTTGGTGGAATGGCAGGTTGCGCAATGATTGGACAGTCTGTTATCAATGTCAAATCAGGTGGAAGTGGTAGATTATCTTCCCTTGTTGCTGGTGTATTCTTAATGTTCTTGATTATTGTACTTGGTGGGGTCGTTGTACAAATCCCAATGGCAGCATTAGCTGGTGTCATGATCATGGTCTCTATTAGTACATTCGATTGGTCCTCATTACAAAATATTCATAAGATACCGAGAACAGATGCATTAGTTATGGTTGTAACTGTTGTAACTGTTGTTATAACCCATGATTTATCTATTGGTGTTATGGCGGGTGTATTATTAAGTGCTATTTTCTTTGCTGCAAAAATTTCTAAGGTGAAAGTGAAGAAAATCGTAGAAGTAGAAGGCACAAAACATGTGTATAAAATTTATGGCCAAATCTTTTTTGCTTCTGTAAATGATCTAATCGACAAGTTTGATTATACAGATGATATAGAAGAGATTGAAATTGATTTATCTAACTCACATCTTTGGGATGATTCAGCAATAGGTGCTTTAGATAAGATAGAGACAAAATTTGAACAAAACCATGTTAAAGTGATTTATTCAGGTTTAAATGAAGAAAGCGAATCGCTTAAAAATAAAATTGGTGGCTTGTCAAAAGCTTCCGGACATTAAAAGATTATTCAACAAATTAAATGTGAAGAGGTGGCTATATTGTTTTCTAAACTACTACTTGCAACAGATGGTTCAGAGCATTCTATTCGTTCAGCTGATTACGCGGTACAACTTGCGCAACAGTTTAATGCAACTGTAGATGTTGTTTATGTAATTGACGAAAAAAAATCAAAATCAGATGTTCTTCACCATGTCGATAAGTATGAACTGAAAATAGAAAGACAAGAGAAAATAAAGCCTGTATTAGCACTTTTGGATAAAGAGAAAATTGACTATGAAGTTCACTTTACTCATGGAGAACCAGCACCAAGTATTATTGAGTTTGCTGAAAGTAATCAATCAGATTGTGTTATCGTGGGAAGTAGAGGACGTAATAAAGTACAAACAATGATTCTAGGTAGTGTCAGTCACAAAGTCGCAAAACATGCACATTGCCCAGTGTTGATCATTAAATAAAAACAAGGTGTTCGCAGAAAGGCGAACATCTTGTTTTTTTGTGTGTACTTGTTAGGCTTATAGAGTATATAAAAAGAACTTTTAGTTAGGAGTGATAGTATTCCTTATATTTTCCTTATTTTTGTAGTTATATTTTTTGCGGGAAATATTTTAATAGGGAAAGCAATTAATGACTTAGCACCGTTTACGATTGCTTTCTTTCGGTTATTTGTGGCATTTTTAGTTGTTTTGCCAGTTGGTTTAAAATCAGCGTGGAACAACAGGGAACTATTTTTAAAATATAAAAAACCTTTCATTATAATGAGTTTGACAGGTGTAACGTTTTTTAATATGTTTATCTATGCTTCGTTACAGTTTACCACTGCTTCTAATGTGTCTGTGTTAGAGACGGTTATTCCGGTGATAACCATTTTATTAAGTGCTTGGTTGTTAAAAGAAAGATTGCGAAAAATACAGTGGGCAGGTGTTATTTTATCTGTTTTTGGAGCAGTTTGGGTTGTACTTAATGGAGAAGTCATGCAAATAACGACGATTAATTGGAATATCGGTGATTTTATTATGGTTGGGGCTATCCTTTGTTGGGCGGTATATTCGATCTATGTAAAGCAATACATGCACTTTTTTCCTTCCATTGCTGGACTGCTTGTGATGACAAGTATTTCACTTATAGTATTATTTCCTCTGGTCATGATGGAGTGGTTATTCTTAGGTGTACCAGATCTATTCCAAAGTGAGTATGTCGTTAGTTTATTATATTTAGGTATATTCCCAAGTTTAATTGCGTTACTATTATATAATCATGCCGTACAAAAATTAGGCGCATCTAAGGCGTCATTATTTCTAAATTTCTTACCAGTCATTACAATGCTCGGTGCGTATCTTTGGTTAGGTGAATCGATTACGCTCATACAAATAGGTGGTGCATTGCTTGTAATAGTAGGTGTAATTATTACAACACAAGTAAACTACAAATCCGTTTAAGAAAAAGAGATGCATAGCTTCTTTCATAGCACAATTATTGCTATAATAAGATTATTATTATAAAAGGGAAGGGAAGCATGTGAAAAAAGAAATTCATGTAAAAGGTGTAACAATTGGTTCAGGTAATCCAAAGATTTGTGTGTCATTAATAGAAAATTCAGCGGATAGATTGGTTGAGGAAGCAAAGGCTTTGCGCACACTTGAAATTGATTTAGTTGAGTGGCGTGTTGACTTTTTCAAAGATGTTGGTAATGTAAAGTTAGTAAAAGAAGCGCTTGAAGAAATTCGTCACGTTCTCCCAAATACACCATTAATTTTCACTTTTCGCACAGAAAGTGAAGGGGGAGAAAAGCAAGATCAATTAGTTGATTATTTTCAGCTAAATAAAGAAATCATCGAAACAAATATGTTAGATATGATAGATATTGAACTTTCTACAAACAAAGAAAAAAGACAAGCACTTATAGAATGTGCACATGCTAATCATATATCTGTAATTGTATCTAATCATGACTTTGATAAGACGCCTTCGAAGGATGAAATTATCTCTCGATTATGTCTTGCAGAAGAAATAAATGCTGATGTAGCGAAGATTGCTGTCATGCCACGTAGTCCTAGAGATGTTATAACATTGTTAGACGCAACAGAAACAATGTATCGGTCATATGCAAAAGGGCCAATTATCACGATGTCAATGGGGAGTATAGGTGTTATTAGCCGTATGGCTGGTGGGATTTTTGGTTCGGCAGTTACTTTTGCTGCTGCAGAGCAAGCATCAGCCCCTGGCCAACTAGCTGTTTCAGACTTGGTACAAATCTTAAATAAATTATAGTAATCAAAAAAGAGATCTATTAGATCTCTTTTTTGATTACTATAATTTATGAATCTAGCAAAAATGACACAAATTGAAATATAATTGTAATGTTCATATAACACTACTGTTACTTCAAGATGTTATACTGACGTTGCTGGAAAATTCACAGCGCAAATTTAAGTATTTAAAACTATATATATACCTATAACCTACATAGAAGAATAGTATACATAAATACTAAAAAAAATTGTAAATAGAAAGAGAGTGTGGAAGCATTGAATAATAAAAAAATCTTAGTTGGTATGACATTAACATTTGGTTTAATAATATCCTTTCCAGTAGAAAAAGAATTGGTCTATGCTGAAACACAAAATGAGATTGAAGAAAATCGTGCGGAAATTCAATCTGAATTAGAAGATAAGAAACAAGATTTACAAGATGTGCAAGCTGAATTAATAGCTTTAAATGAAGATATTGCACGTGTTGATGAAACAATAGAAGAGAATGAAAACAAAATTAAAGAAACAGAAGTTGAGATAGAAACAAAACAAGAAGAATTAAAGATAAAAGAACAAGAAGTGAAGGAATTAGAAGAAGATATTGACAAACGTTTTGAAATCTTGAAGGATCGTGCATCATCTTTACAAAAATCTGGAGGTTCTGCTGGTTATCTTGAAGTGATTTTTGGTTCAGAAAGTTTCACTGATTTTATTGATCGTGTTTCATTAGTAAGTAAAATCGCTAAAGCCGACAGTAATTTAATTGATCAGTTTGAAGCGGACAAAGAAGAATTAGAGGTACAAAAAGCTAAAGTTGAAGAAGAGTTAGCAGAATTATCTGCAATGCAAGAAGAATTAACATTAATGCAAGCACAGATTTTAGAACAAAAAGAAGAAAATGAAGCAAAAAAAGAGACTTTAAATGAAAAAGAAAAGGCTAGTCAATCTATAATTGCTGAACTAGAATTAGAAGACAGTGAATTGGCACAGTTAGAGGAACAAGCTAAAGCACAAGCAGAAGAAGCAAACAGTCAAGTAATTGAACAGTACGCAGCGACAACAAGTACTTCTAGTAGTTCAAGCAGTTCAAATTCTACAACGTCGTCAACAGTAACTGTTAAATCTAGTGGAAATGCAAGTAGCATCATGTCTGCTGGTTATAAATATATCGGAAACTCTGCATATAAATTTGGTGGAGGACGTACTTCTTCTGATATAGCAAATGGTTTGTTTGATTGTTCAGGATTTGTTTCATGGGCTTTTGCACAAGGTGGAATAAGTGTACCAGCTAGTACTAGTGGATTAAGCGGAGTTGGACAAAAGGTTTCAACTAGTGACATGCAACCTGGAGATCTTGTGTTTTTCAATACATACAAGACAAACGGTCATGTCGGAATATATCTAGGCGGTAATCAATTCATTGGTTCACAATCATCTACAGGTGTTGCAGTTGCAAATATGGGTAGCGGATACTGGGCAGATAAATTCAGTGGTCATGTTCGCAGAGTTAATTAATACATTCATTTAAGTGGCATAGAAGCTCACTTTATCAAAAGTTCGATGTAACGTTCATAACCTTACATCGGGCTTTTTTCTTATATTATGTCAAATATGTCTATATTATGGATAGATATATAAGAAAGGAGAAACAATTTGGTTGAACAATCATTCGATACTAATTTAATTAAAAATATAGAAGTGAAAAATGCTGCTGAATTTAGTGGATATCATGTTTATTTTACGATCAACGATCAGAAATTCCAATTGTTAGTGGGGGCTGGTGAACGTCTGTTTGTTCTTAATATTAAACATGTATTTGAAGAAAAAGCTACATGCAAACTATGTTCAAGAATAATATTACCTACACCTATTGGTCATCAATGGTGTAAGTTTTTAAAAGAACAAAAAGAAGTGTTACTTTCATTTTTTGAAAGTCAAATAAAACTTTATCAGAAATAAAAGTAAAGCCAGAAGGCACTTGTAAGTGCTTTCTGGCTTTATGATTGCTTAATTATGTGTGTGATAAGCTTTAGTTAAATTATTTGTAATTTCTTCTAGTTCATAACCTTCAATTTCGTCCCTCGGAATAAAATGAGCAACTTTTCCATCTTTCATTAGAGCAATAGAAGGAGAAGATGGCTGGATACCTGTAAAGTATTCACGCATTTTTTCGGTTGCTTCTTTATCCTGTCCAGCAAAAACAGTGACAAGGTGGTCAGGCTCTACACCATGTGACAAGGCATCTATCACAGCAGGTCTAGCTAATCCTGCAGCACAACCACAAACAGAGTTGACAACTACTAAACTTGTACCTGTCGAAGTCTTTACAAATGTATCTACTTCCTCTGGAGTTGTAAGTTCCATAAACCCAGCAGATGTTAATTCACTTCGCATTGGTTGTGTAATTTCTTTCATATATTCTTCATATGCATTCATTCTATGCACTCCTTATTAAAAGTTTAAGTAACACTTCATTTATTTTAGCACAGTTAAACCAAATCCAAAAATCAGAATAACAAATAATGGCTTAAAATATGAAAAAGATATTGACAGCGAAGTGTAACATGTTAAGATAGTAAGTAATTTAATTGATAATGAATATCATTATTGTTTAATTCTTCTGTAAAGGAATTTTTTATGAAAAAAAGATACTTGATTATTCTACTAATTCTATTATCTATTCTATCCTTATTTATTGGAGTAGTTAATTTAACGCCAGGAGATTTGTTTCACTTAACAGAAAGTCAGTCACAAATAATATGGATTAGCCGATTTCCACGATTAATCAGTATTATAATTGCAGGAGTTAGCATGAGTATTTGTGGATTAATCATGCAACAATTGAGTCGAAATAAATTTGTTTCACCAACAACTGCTGGAACAATGGACTCTGCAAGATTTGGTATTTTAGTATCTATGTTGTTATTTTCAACTGCATCACCTATTCAAAAAATGTTAGTTGCATTTGTTTTTGCATTAGCTGGAACATTTATCTTTATGAAAATTTTAGATAAGGTGAAATTCAAAGACCCGATATTTATTCCTTTAGTGGGATTGATGTTTGGTAGTGTCATAAGTTCAATAACGACGTTTTTTGCTTATAAAAATGATTTAATTCAAAATATGTCTTCTTGGTTACAAGGTAATTTTGCGCTGATCATTCAAGGGAGTTATGAAATGCTCTACATAAGTATACCATTGGTTGTTCTCGCATATATCTATGCAAATCGTTTTACAATAGCAGGAATGGGCGAAGACTTTTCTACGAATCTCGGAATGAATCATAAGAAAATTGTGAATATAGGGCTTGTAATTGTAGCGTTAATGACCTCTGTTGTTATCATAACGGTTGGAATGATTCCATTCTTAGGTTTGATCGTACCGAATATTGTAACGCTATATAAAGGTGATAACTTGAAGAATAGCTTGCCACATACTGCATTATTAGGTGCCATATTTGTATTGGTTTGTGACATTATTGGAAGAACTATTATCTTCCCTTATGAAATTGCAATTGGTGTCACCGTAGGCGTTATTGGTAGTGGACTATTTCTTTATTTGGTAATGAGGAGAAAGGTTTATGAGTAATAAAATTAAAATGCTTCTTTTAGCTTCAGGCGCAGTAGTACTTGTGCTCATTTACATATTTATTGGTATAACAGGAAACTGGGATTATATTTTACCGAGAAGAGCAACTCGCATTTTAGCAATTGTTATTACAGGTGCTGTGATCGCCTTGTCAACTATAATATTTCAAACAATCACAAATAACCGAATCTTAACACCTAGTTTAATCGGTTTGGATTCATTGTATCTATTAATTCAGACATTTATTATTTTTGTTTATGGTTCTACTAGTGTTACGGCTCTAGATAAAAATTTGAATTTCTTTATCGCAATTGGATTTATGATTGCTTTTGCACTGTTTCTATTCCAAATATTATTTAAGAAAGGCCGTAATATATATCTTCTACTTTTAATAGGTTTAATATTTGGTACTTTTTTTCAAAGTTTATCATCGTTTATGCAAGTATTAATAGATCCGAATGAATTCTTTATTGTGCAAAATAAAATGTTTGCAAGTTTTAATAATGTCGATACAGATCTATTATATTTATCTATTGGAATACTTTTTATCACTTGCCTTTATCTAGCCAAATATGTGAAATATCTAGATGTTTTATCTCTTGGTAAAGAACAAGCGATTAACTTAGGATTAGACTATGATTTTATTGTCAAACGCCTAATGATTGTAATTGCAATTTTAGTGTCAGTAGCAACCGCACTTGTCGGACCAATCATGTTTCTCGGTATCTTAGTTGCGAATGTTACGAAAGAGATGTTCAAAACCTACCGACATACCTATCTAATCCCTGGTTCCATTTTAGTTAGTATTATTGCATTAGTTGGCGGGCAATTAATAGTTGATAGAATCTTTACATTCTCTACAACATTAAGTGTAATCATTAATTTTATAGGTGGAATCTATTTTCTATATCTTATATTAAAGGAGAATAAAACATGGTAGAAATAAAAGAAGTTGCAAAAAAATATGGCGATTCGTTTGTTGTTGATCATGTTTCTATGAATATCCCTAAAGGGAAAATCACCTCCTTTATTGGTCCGAATGGGGCAGGAAAAAGTACACTTTTATCAATGATGAGTCGTCTAATTGCTAAAGATCACGGTGAAGTTTTAGTCGATGATGAAGAAATCACGCAGACGAAAAATAATGAGTTAGCGAAAAAAATATCTATTTTAAAACAATCTAATCATATAACTGTTCGCTTAACAGTCAGAGAACTAGTAAGCTTTGGCCGTTTTCCTTACTCACAAGGAAGATTGACGAAGGAAGATACCATTATGATTAATGAATCAATCGCTTATATGGAATTGGAAACGATGGAAAATAAATTCATTGATGAATTAAGTGGTGGGCAGCAGCAACGTGCATATATTGCCATGATTATTGCCCAGGACACTGACTATATCTTATTAGATGAACCTTTAAATAATCTTGATATGAAACACTCTGTTCAAATTATGAAAGTATTACGAAGATTAGCAGATGAATTAGGTAAAACAGTTATTATAGTTATTCATGATGTTAATTTCGCTTCCGTTTATTCGGATTATATAGTTGCCTTAAAAGACGGAAAAGTCGTTAAACAAGGTGCAAAAAATGAAATTATTAAGCAAAGTGTTTTAAAAGAGGTTTATGACATGGATATTCAAATTCAAGATATTGATCAATGTCGTATCTGCCTTTATTTTGCGTGAGTAGTGACGTCCACGCAATCTTAGCTAATATGTTTTAAATCATGGTGAAGTTGTGTCTATAATGCTGGGAGTCTGGATTTCTATTTGGATAGCTGGGCCCAAGAAATAAGCAAATCTTAATAGGAAGCAATCACAGATAGTTAGACCAATTATCATCTGTTTAAATAAATTTTAAGAAAATAGGAGTGAAGAAATGAAAAAACTTGCATTGTTATTACTTATGTTGCTTTTCGCACTAGTTGCAGTAGCTTGTGGTTCTGAGAGCGACGAAGCAACAGCAACAGATGATATAGAAGAAGAACAAACAGAAGAAGAGGTAGAAGAAGTTGAGGCTCCCACTGAGATAGAGGTTGAGCATGAACTTGGCACTACTACTGTCCCTGTAAATCCAGAAAAGGTTGTTGTATTTGATTTTGGTACATTAGATAGCCTTGACAAGTTAGGTGTAGATGTTACAGCAGTGGCACAAGAAAGCTTACCGTCATATCTATCAAGCTATGAAGATAGTGCTTATGAAAATGCTGGTACACTATTTGAACCGGATTTTGAAAAACTAGCTGAAATTGATCCAGATTTAATTATAATTTCTGGTCGTACATCAGAAGTATATGATGATTTATCAGAATTAGCTCCAACGATTTATATGGGTGTAGATACTACACGCTATATGGAGTCATTTGAAGAAAATGTTACACTATTAGGTGAAATTTTCACGAAACAAGAAGAAGCTAGTGCTGCATTTGAAGAAATTGAAACAGAAATAGCAGATTTAAAAGAATCCATTCCAACAGATAAGACAGGACTTATTGTTCTAACAAATGATGGTAGTCTTAATGCATATGGACCTGGTTCACGTTTTGGAATAATTCATGATGTATTTGGTGTTACTCCTGCTGATGAAGAAATTGAAAGTTCAACACACGGTCAAAATATAAGTTTTGAGTATGTTTCTGAAACAAATCCAGATTATATATTTGCTGTAGATCGAAACCAAGTTACCGGTGGCGATTACACTGCTGAAAGTGCGCTAGATAATGAATTGGTTAATTCAACTAACGCAGCACAAGAAGACCATATTGTTCTTCTAAGCCCTGATTATTGGTATCTTTCTGGTGGCGGTCTAATATCTGTAGCTGAAATGGTTAATGAAATTGCTGCAGGAATAGAATAAGCTTTATAAATAAGTAGATTAATAGTAAAAGAGGTGGTTAATATAACCATCTCTTTTATTTTAAAAATTTATAGGAAAAAGTACTTAATTATTTGGTGGTTTATGTCGAAAATAGAAGTAGTGCTAAAAAGCTATCGCTTTGAAAAAAATAAAGGCATTGGGTTTAGCGTTAAAAATAAAAGATACATTAAGAAAAAGGGAGGATAATCTATTGACAACGGAGAGTAAGAACATCAATGAAATGATTAAAGATTTATATAATGGTACCATCCATACGGTTAAAAAGGTTATACCAATGGAGCCAGTAATGGGTTCTCCAGAGCTTATAGCTCCACCATTAGTGGTTAAATTTGGTGTTTTAATTGGCTTTACAGGAGATTTAAAAGGAGAGTTACTTTTACAAGCTAGCCAAGAATTGTTTAGTGAGATTGGTGAAGCGATGTTTGGTATGCCGTTATCAGAAGAGATGCTTGATTCTTTTGCAGGTGAATTAGGAAATATGGTTGCAGGAAGTTTATCTACTTATCTAGCAGAAGTTAAAGTTCAAACGGATATTACACATCCCACTGTATTAAATGGTAGCACTAAATTAACTGGATTTAAGCGAGCATTACGAGTTAAAGTAGACTATGGACAAGGAAAAGAACTAGAGGTTTTCATACTGTTAAATCAATAGTCTGAAATAGATTTGTGTATATAAATGAAAGTACTTTAACCGATATTGATTTATACGTATAAAACAGGTATTCTGATACTATCTTTTATTTTGAAAATACTAGATGAAATGTGTCTATAAGATCATTCGTTACGTAACTTATCATGCTATTATTATTTTATACTAGTGAATGACATATTTTATTTATAAAGGGGAAAGCAAATGAGTACTGAAAAATATATTATCTTTCAATTAAACGGTCAAGAATACGGGGCAAGTATTCAACAAATTATCTCAATTGAACGTTTACAAGATGTTGTTGCACTGCCGCAAGTTTCAGATTTTATTGAGGGTATTACGAAAATGCGTGGCGAAGTTATTCCTGTCATTGATTTAAAAACTCGAATGCATTTAGAGCGGTCTGATGAAACAGAACAATCAAGAATGCTTGTTTCTAAAGTCAATGAAGGTGAAGTAAATGTTGGTTTTGTAGTAGACGCAGCATCCGACGTAATTGATATTGATCAATCTGATATTGAAGATGCACCAACAACAATCAAAGGTGTCAATGCGAATTTTTTGCATGGTGTGGCAAAATTAGAGGATCGATTATTATTGTTGGTCGATCTAGAATATGTGTTGAACTATGAAGAATTAAATGAATTAAAACAAGTTGTTGAAGAGAAATAAGACTTGATGTAGGAGGAAATAGTATGGCTAGAATTTTAGTAACAGATGATGCCGCATTTATGCGCATGCAATTAAAAAATATTTTTACTTCTTTAGGTCACGAAGTAGTAGGAGAAGCAGAGAACGGAAAGATGGCTATAGATCTTTATAATGAGTTGAAGCCTGATCTTGTATCAATGGATATTACAATGCCTGAAATGAATGGTGTTGAGGCTCTTAAAGAAATCAAGAAAAATCATCCGGATGCTACAGTTGTTATGTGTTCTGCTATGGGACAACAGCAAATGGTGTTAGAAGCAATTCAATCAGGTGCAAAAGACTTTATTGTAAAGCCATTTGACCAAGATCGTATTCAGCAAGCTTTATCTAAAATCTTTTAAAGTATTTAAAAACGTAAAAGAAAATCTTTTACGTTTTTTCATTACTACAAAATAATAGTTAATATTTTCAAAACAGAGCCGATAATAAAAGGGAAGATTAAAATAATAGTAAGGGGTGTCATCCGATCATGAAAATCAGATTAAGTCTATTTGTTAGTTTTTTGCTAGTTATTTTATTACATACTGCAGTTATTGGCTATAGTATATTTGCGTTGGTAAAAGTGGACGCGTTTTCATTACCAATAATTATTGTTTTCGGTGTTGTTTTGATCGCGAGCTTTGCAATTGCTCACTTCTCAAGTCTGAAAATTGTGAAGCAATTAAAACAAACTAGTGAACGAATAGAAATATTAGCAAGTGATAAAGTAGAAGATCTGCCTGAATCAAATATGAATAATGAAGAGTTTATTTTATTAAATGAAGAAATTGACCATCTATTTGAGAAAACTAAAAATTCATTACAGTTTATCTCGACGATAACAGAGCATATGAATAAACAAAGTAGCACATTACATCAATATACAGATGATTTAGAGAAGGATAGTAGTTATATTACTGCTACGATGCAAGAAATATCAAGCGGTGCTGAAGAACAAGCAAATTCTGCTTCCTCTTTAACAGAAACGATGCAGAAATTCTCCAATACAATAATGAGTGTTGTATTAAATGGTGAAAATATAAAAGAAGAGTCCAAATCTATGTTATCAATCACAGATGAGGGTAGTCAACTGATGCATCAATCGGTTGATAAAATGTCGGTTATTGATGATACGATTAAACAATCGTTAGATAAAGTAAGAGGACTTGATGCTATGACATTAAAAATAACCAAGGTAGTAACTGTCATTAAAGAAGTTGCAGAACAAACTAATTTACTAGCGTTAAATGCAGCGATTGAAGCAGCGCGTGCTGGCGAACATGGAAAAGGCTTTGCAGTTGTAGCAGATGAGGTTAGGAAACTTGCAGAACAAGTAAGCTTATCTGTTACCGATATTACGGAGACAACAAGTGGCATTCAAGACGAGTCCAAAGAAGCTGTAGAAGCATTGGAACGTGGATACCAAGCAGTTAATGAAGGATCAACACAAATTCAAACGACTGGCTCTACATTTGACAAGTTAAATACTATTATAACGAATATAGGTAAAGAGATCGAGGATGTCTCAAATAACTTGTATGATGTACTTGATAATACTAAGGTTATTAATGACTCGATTACTAACATTGCAAGTGTGTCAGAAGAATCAGCAGCAGGTATTCAAGAAGCAGAATCTGCATCAGAACGTTTGAGTGGATCTGTTGAAAATATTCGCGTAGGACAAGAAGAGCTAGAAACAGGTATTAGTAAATTGAATTTCTAGTATGTAAAGAAGAGAGGTAATAGCTGAAAAAGGCTAACCGCTCTTCTTTTTTTTGTAAAAATCCAAAGGGTAGCATAAAATAATAGTATTAGTAGATATGGAGGAGATTAAAATGGATTTATTTAAAACCTTTGTAAAAAGTGAAAGACAAGTGAGATTGTTAGAAAAAGCAGCTCAAATAGCACAAAAAGTAGAAAAAAGGGTTAAAATTGCTGAAGAAACTGCATCAATGCCAATTGGAAATGTAGAAGATCTAAGAGCGGTAAACTATATGTCTCTCACATTACCTAAATCTTATGGTGGAGAAGCTTTATCGTTATATGAATTCTTATTAATGCAAGAAAGACTAGCTGCTGGTGATGGTGCCACTGCTTTATCAGTTGGTTGGCATTTAGGAGTTGTCAAAGAACTGAGTGAGGATCATTTATGGAATGATGCTATTTATCAACCATTTGCGAAAGAACTTGCTGAGAAGCAATTGTTAGTAAATCGTTTAGCAACAGAACCAGCAACAGGAAGTCCAACGAGAGGAGGAATACCGGAAACAAAAGCAAAACGTTTAGGAAATTCCTACCTATTAAATGGTAGAAAAACATTTGCATCAATGGCTAGTGTACTAGACTATTATATTGTCACCGCATATATTGAAGATCAAGAAACAGTCGGTTCATTTCTTATTGCTAAAGATACACCAGGAATTAGCATAGAACATACTTGGGATACACTTGGAATGCGCGGAACAGGAAGTGATGATGTTATTTTAAAAGATGTTACAGTTGCAGAAAATATGCTTGTTGAATTACATCAAAAGGGTAAAAAACCTACTCCTAAGGGATGGCTTTTGCATATTCCAGCTTGTTATCTAGGGATTGCAATTGCAGCACGTAACGATGCAATTGTATTTGCTAAGAATTTTCAGCCGAATAGCTTAAATACACCAATTTCAGAAGTGGCCCATATTCAACAAAAGATTGGTGAAATGGATTTAAAGCTCATGCAAGCACGCTACTTTATGTATAGTATTGCAGAGCGATGGGATAACAATCCTGAAGAAAGAGGACAATTAGGTGCGGAGCTAGCCGCTGTAAAGACAGTTGCAACAAATAGTGCAAATGAAGTAGTAGATCTAGCAATGCGCATAGTTGGAGGACGAGGACTATCTAAAGAGAATCGATTTGAACAATATTATCGAGATGTTAGAGCCGGCCTTCATAATCCACCAATGGACGATATGGTAATAAGTATACTCGCTAAAAGAGCAGTTAATTAAATGACTGCCTTTTTTGCTTGTGTTTTGAAAAATGATGCTTATTAGTTGTTATAATCCTTCCTTTCCTTCATATCCATAATAGGAAGGAGTGAATGTGATGGGACAAATAATAAATCCAAAAAGAGTATATACCTACCAACAGTTAACGGCAGACATAGAGCAATTAATCAAAACATATCCGGATCTACTCGCTGTTGATATTATTGGTAAGTCTGTGAATAATCGCTCTATTTATTCGATAAAGCTTGGAAGCGGCGAGCAAAAGATTCTCATAAATGGTGCGCATCATGCAAGAGAATGGCTAACAACAACGCTACTTATGGATATGGTTGAAACGTATTGTCTAGCAGCCTCAACCAATCAGTGTATTAGTACTTATCAGGTAAAAGATATTCTAAAGCTAGTAACGATCTACTTTATTCCAATGGTTAATCCAGATGGTGTGACACTGGTACAGCAAGGTCCAGATTTATTTCCCAACAGTAAAGAATTACGTGAGTGGAATGAAAATAAAGATGACTTTATGGATTGGAAGGCAAATATCCATGGCGTAGATTTAAACCGACAGTACCCGGCTGACTGGGAACAAATTCAGCATGATCCAGGCCAACCAGCTGCAATGAATTTTAAAGGGTACGCAGTCCTTAGTGAACCAGAAGTGAAAGCAGTTTATGATTTGGTACTGGAACATGATTTCAAGATAGCTGTAGCTTACCATTCATCCGGGGAAGAAATCTTCTGGAAGTATAAAAGCACAGGTCAACAAGAAGAATATGCAAAGAAAATCGCGGAATTAGCTAGTAATAAAACAGGTTATCAGTTGATTTATCCAACTGATAACCCGAGTGGAGGTGGCTTTACTGACTGGTTTATTAGCTATTTTAAACGACCAAGTCTTACGGTTGAAATAGCTCCTTTGATTGGTCCTAGGCCAGTTCCATTAAATTATTATGAAAAAATATGGCATGAAAATAAAGAAGTACCCTTAGAACTTGCAAACCATTTAATAATCTAACTTATGCCTGTTTCATCTGGTCAATTTTCTCTTGTAATACTTCAGCATAATCATCTAAAAGTTGGTCAAATATTTTTTTCCAACTTTTTGTTTTGGCAAAAACTCTAGCAGAAGTCTCCATTTGTTTTCTCTTTAAACGATTTGTTAGGAGTTCAGTGATCGCCTTAACAAATTGATCAGGTTTATTAGGGTCACATGCTATTCCATGAGCGTATGTGTGCTTTTCTAATAGATACTTTACTCCTCCTGTGTTGGCACCAATAACTGGAGTTCCAGATGCTAGCGATTCTAAAACAACATTTCCAAATGTTTCGGTGGCAGATGGAAAGACGAATAAGTCAGAATTAGCATAGACATCAGTTAATTCTTGACCATGTACGTAGCCAGTAAAAGTTATATTCGGGATATTAAGTTCAATTAAGCGTTGGCGTTCAGGACCATCTCCAGCAATTAACCAATGTATTTTGTTTGAAAATGAAGTTTGTAAACCGCTAATAATTTGTATGAGAGAATCAATATTTTTTTCTGGAGACAATCGTCCGACGTAGCTCAATATGAATGGAGTTGTAATGTTATATTTTTCTCTAAATGTCTCATTATGAATACTTGGCTTGAAGGCATTGGTATCTACACCACGTTGCCACAATCGTAAGTTGGTAAATCCTTTCCGTTTTAATTGTTGCATTGTATCAGGCGAGGGAACGAAAATCCTTTGCATTGGTTCATGTACACGATGTAAATACTTCCATACAGCTTGCGATAAAAAGCGTAAATGATAGTATCTTAAATATTGATCAAAATTAGTATGATAAGAACCAACTAAAGGAATTTGATTTTTTAACGCATATCTTATTCCATATAAACCAATTGAAAAAGGTGTTACAACATGAATAATATCCGGTTTGAATGCTTTTAATGATTGCTTAATTTGTGCGTAGTTAGGAAGATGAATTTGATATTCGGGATACAAGAAAAAACGCATACTTAAGAGAGGATGAATATATAGGGGTTGGCTTTGATCAAGACTAGGTTTAAAGATATGATACGTGTGCTCGCTTTGGTCTAAATAGCTAATAAAGTTAGTTAGTGTTGTCGCAACCCCATTTACATCTGGAGAAAAGGTGTCAGTAAAAATAGCGATACGCATATTTTCCCTCCTTTTATCTTAATAGCTCTACTGTAAAGATATACAAATTTCATACAAAATACGATGCGTTTTTTGTAAAAAATAAGTAAAAATTTTATCACTTAGAGTGAATGAAGCTATTTGACCAATTACTTCTACTGTTATATAATGAGTGAAATATTAAAATAGGTGATGGAGTTCACCAAATAAACCGCAAAATGCTAATGACTCCTACCAGTATAAGTTCTACTGGTAGGAGTCTGTTTATTTGAGGAGGAAATGTAAGTGAGAAACAGTACACTGCATTACATAGAGCGATTTAAAAATAGCTTTCATTTTGTTTCATTAATTTATTTAATTAAATGGATATGCTTAGCTAGTATAGTTGGAACTTTAGCTGGAGCTGCCTCTGCATTTTTCCTTGTTAGCTTAAATTGGGCAGCGACAACGCGTGAATCATATACTTATCTTTTATTTTTCTTACCTTTTGCGGGTGCGTTCGTTAGTTTTTTATATATGAGATTTGGTGGTAGCGCAATTAAAGGAAATAATTTAATTTTAGAAGAAATAAGAGATCGTAAAGAGGGTATTCCACTACGTATGGCACCACTTGTTTTATTTGGTACAATAATGACACATCTGTTTGGTGGTTCAGCTGGTCGAGAGGGTACAGCTGTGCAAATGGGGAGTACGTTTGCTGATTTCACAGGGAAAATATTTCGTTTAGACAGAATAGACCGAAAGATTATTTTAATAGCTGGGATAAGTGCTGGATTTAGTTCTTTATTCGGGACACCATTAGCTGGTACGGTTTTCGGTATAGAAGTACTTGCATTAGGTTTAGTTAGCTATCAAGCATTAATACCAGCATTTTTAGCTAGTATCGTTGGTGATCAAGTTACAAGAGGATTTAATGTTCCGCATGCACATTATATCATTGATAGCATACCAGCATTTTCAATCATAGTGGTATTGAAAGTGATTATTGCGTCAATTCTATTTGGTTTAGCTGCAGGGTTATTTAGTAGATTAACTGGTTTCTTTAAGAAAACATTTAGTAATACGTTTAAAAACCCAATGTTAAAAAGTTTTGTAGGTGGTACAGTCATTATAATACTTGTATACATAATGGGCACAAGAGATTATCTTGGTTTAGGTCTACCTCTAATTGAGGATTCCTTTAATAGCGAAGTAAACCCACTAGCATTTTTGTGGAAGATTATCTATACATCTATTACACTAGGTGCTGGATTTCAGGGTGGTGAAGTAACCCCATTGTTTGCAATTGGTGCAACACTCGGCAATATGTTAGCAGGTATACTAAACCTTCCATTAGGATTTTTAGCTGCTTTAGGATTCATTGCGGTTTTTAGTGGGGCAACTAATACGCCTTTAGCTTGTTTTATTATGGGTATAGAATTATTTGGGGCAGATGCTGCAATATATTTATTTCTTGCATGTATCATTAGCTATCTTTTTTCAGGACATACGGGCATTTATTCATCTCAACAAATAGGAACTTCAAAAAGTCGTCAGCTTATTAAAGATGAAAAGCGGATACTTTCTGATTTGTAACAAAATAAAGTAAAAAATGAAGAATGACTTTAAATGAAAACGTATACAAAACAAGTGAATAATTGGTATAATATAGAGAAGAAAATAATCAATGAGGAGAAATGCTATGTTTAATCAAATCTTACTAGCTTCAGATGGATCTGAACATGCAATTAGAGCTTGTGAAAAAGCACTTGTTTTAGCAGAGAATAATCCACAAGCAAAGATAATTATAGCGTATGTTGTAGATGGTACCACTTCAAAAACAGATGTGTTACACCAGTGGAACTCCATTGATTTAGATCAAAGTCGAAAAGCTAAGTTGCAAATTTCAGAGAGAAAGATTAAAGAAAAAGGTATTGATTATGAAATTAAAATTTTGCACGGTGATCCAGGGCCGTCAATTGTGAAATATGCAAATGCGCAGCAGGTTGATATTTGTGTAATTGGTAGTAGGGGATTAAATGGTTTACAGGAAATGGTTCTTGGCGGTGTAAGTCATAAAGTAGCCAAACGAGCCGAATGCCCAGTCTTAATTGTTAAATAATAGAGACCCTAATCTTATAAAATTAAAAATTTACATTATTTTTCATCGTAATAATCATCAACTGAGACTTAAAAGAAAATCTCCTGACCCGCTACTCAAGTGAAATTGACTCCCTTTCCGCAGGCACGGCTTCAGCTAACTCGAAAACAAAGTACGTTTTCGAGTGGATCTTCAGCCCGCGCTGTTCCTGCAGGAGTGTCGCCAATTTCACTTGATACGCTAATATTCATCTACCTATCGCTAACAGAGAGTATAAATCTGCACATAAAAATGAACGGATTTTAATCATGTTTTGTTAAGTGAAAATTAGCATGTAAATTATAACTTCATCAAATTTAATTCATCTCTTCTATCGAAACTGATATCGTTTGTAATTAGACACCAGCGAAGTAAGCAAATGGATGACACTCCTGTGGGAACAGCAAATGTTTTCGATGGGATGAGTAATCGCAATCCCACAAGTTGAAGATCCACTCGGAAAGCGACTTTTGCTTATCCGAGTTAGCTGAGACTGTGCCCACGGAAAGGGAATCCATTTGCTGACGAAGCGGATAAGGAACTTCTGTTACGTCGCAGTTTTTCTCTATTTTGTATTGAGGTTGAATAATTCTTTTGATAAGCACTAAAAAAGAGTCTGGTGTATTTTTATTGTACATCTGACTCTTTTTCTTTTTTGAAAACAAGGTAGCGCATCAGAAAAAAGCTTGCGGTTGAAGATAGAAACATTGCCATTCCCTTAGCTATATTGCGAGCAAGAAGCGACGGGATTGTAATAACAGTTTGGATTGCAAATATATCCATTAAGCCAATAAATGTTCCGTTATTAATTAACAATGCAATAAATGCCTGAAAGATAAACCAGCTTAGTTCCTTTTTGTTGAAGTAAGCACGATGACTAAACGTGTATTTTGTATTCCAAATATAGCTATTAATAATTGCGCACGTGTATGCAAAAGTATTAAAAATAAGTAGTAAATTGGAATCTGTTGTAGGCCAAATCCATAGTAATATATTTAAAAGTGCAATATCCACAACGGCATTGCTGATTCCTATAGTACTAAATTGTAATGCTTGCCATTTAACTTTCTTTGCCATTCGAATAATCGCCTTTCTAGAAACTTTTTTTATACAAGTTTAATAACTCTTTAATTAGGATACAGATAAATAAGCATAATTTCAAATCTAATAAGAGGAGGATTATAGCAAATGCGATTGAATAAAGAACTAAAAGAATTAGAATCATTACAAGTGGTAAAACCAGAGGGTATTTTAACGATGTATTTAAATACAGATCCATCAGACCCAGAACAAAGTGGTGGAGAGTGGAAAATCCAACTGAAGAATAGTATGAATAGTTTTGAGAATTACTTAAAGCAAAGTGACGATAAGGAAGAACTAGATAAGTTTAAAAAAGTACGTAAACAAGTGGAAAATTTTATGTTCGAAAATCAAAAAAATCTCAAAAAAAGTGTGATTATCTTTGCCTCGTCAGATCAATTAACATGGTTTGCTGAGATTTTACAATTACGCGTTGAGTCAACGTTTTATTGGCAAGAAACGCCAGTATTAGATCAATTGAAGAATTTGAATCAATCATATCCAAAACTGGGCATCGTTTTAGCACAGCAAAACCAAGTGAAGATTATTGAAGCAGAGCTAGGAAAAATAGTAAATACGGAACTATTCGAGTTAGATCTAGACACAGAAGATTGGCGACAGTTTGCTGGTCCACGAGCTAGCACAAGCGGGAAGAATCTACAAACTGATCAGTTTGATAAGCGATTTGAAGCTAATCAAAAACGTTGGTATAAAAACCTGGCACCAACCTTGGACAAGGTAGCTAAGAATCATAACTGGAAAAAGATTTATTTAGCAGGTGAAAAAGAAGAAGCACTTGATTTGGCTAGTTACATGCAAAAAGAAGTAGATAGTATCTTTTATCAAAATATATTAGATCATGAAGAATCACAGGTATTGGAAAAAGTACTTGCTTAACAAAAAGGGCTTCTCTTACAAAAAAATGTAAGAGAAGCCCTTTCAACGTGATGCAGTTACTGACACTCAGGACATCTTCCATATATCTCAAACTTATGATCATCAATCATAAAGTTACTTAATTCTTCTTGTATATCATCCATTGGACAACTTAGAATTTCCTTTGTAACACCACATTCTTTGCAAATAAAATGATGATGATGATGCTGATCACATTTCATGCGAAAAAGCTTTTCACCATCAAGCTCTGTAGATTCAAGAATATCAAGCTGGTCAAATAAATGTAAGTTACGATATATCGTGTCAAAACTAATACCGACGAAATTAGGTTCCATATGTTGTAATAGATCTTTAGCTGTACGATATCGATCTTCATTGGAGAAATAATCTAATATAACTTCACGTTTATCAGTATATTTATAGCCTTTTTCTTTCAACACGGATAACGCTTCTTGTACTTTCATATGATCGCCTTCCTTCTAGTGAAATAATCCCATGCTTTTTTTAGACCAATTGTAATAAGTAAAATAAAAATAGAAGTCATAACAATCGTACCACCAGGCGGGATTTCAAAGTAATATCCTGTTACTAACCCTATAATAACAGATAATTCACCAAAAATGACAGAATAAAATATTGTTTGTTTAAACCCTTTGGCAATTCTAATACTCGCAGCAACAGGTAATGTCATTAAAGCTGAAACGAGTAAGACACCGACAATTCGTATAGACGCTGAAATGACAAGTGCAACTAATACAATAAATATGAAATGGATTCGTTTTGCATGAATTCCAGATACTACCGCATGCTCTTCATCAAAAGAAAGCATAAAAAGCTCTTTGTAAAAAAATATTATTACGAAGAGAACAATAATGGTAATGGTTAAAATACTCCATAGGTCATTACGACTAACAGCTGATACAGACCCAAATAAATAACTATATAAATCCGTATTAAATCCATCTGCAAGGGAGATGAAAATGACACTAAGGCCAACACCACCAGATAAAATAATAGGTATTGCTAATTCTTGGTATGCCTTGTAAACACTGCGCAGGCGTTCAACAAACATCGATCCTATAACAGAAAAAAACATCCCAGAATAAAACGGGGAGATAATGGCTAATCCATATTTCTTTTCCATTAGTAAGCCAAAGGCAATGCCACCTAAGGTTACATGAGATAACGCATCAGCAATTAACGATAGGCGCCGAACAACGACAAATGTTCCTAGTAATGGGGCAATGAAGCCAATTAGTAAGCCGGTATAAAAGGTGTTTTGTAAAAATTCATACGTAAAAAATTGCGTGAGCATAAGTACACTTCCTTAACTAATTTAATGCTGATGTGTGACAAGGTTTAGATCATGACCATAAAAGTGCGATAATTCTCTATCAGTCAAATTTGAGAATGATTTCGTGTCTCCGTGAAAATGCAAGGATTTATTTAAACAAGCAATACCATCTGCATGCTCAGTCATTGTTCCTATGTCATGTGAGACTAATAATAGTGTAATATTATTTTCTTCATTCAGACGATGCAGTAAGCCATAAAATTTTTGAACATTTTCAGTGTCAATTCCTACTGTTGGCTCGTCAAGAATTAATAAGGCAGGATCACTTACTAGAGAGCGCGCAATAAATATACGCTGTTGCTGTCCTCCTGAAAGATCGCCAATGTTTTTATTGATATAATCTTGCATCCCAACCATTTTAATTGCATGTTCAACCTTTTGTTTATCTGCTTTTTTAAAGAAGTGGAAATAACCTAATTTAGCTGTAATTCCTGTAGAAACAACTTCTCTTACTGTTGCAGGAAAACCTCGATTAAAACTATTTGCTTTTTGTGATACGAATCCAATTCTACTCCACTGTTTAAAGTCGGTAATATTTTTGTCAAAAAGTTTTATCGATCCTTGTTGTGGCTTTTCAAGACCGAGCAATAGCTTTATAAGTGTCGTTTTCCCACCACCATTTGGTCCAACAAGACCTAAAAAAGCACCTGTATTAATTTCTAGATTAATATCTTTTAATGCATGTTTATTATCATATGCAAAGCTAACATTCTCCATTGTTATAAGTGGTTTGGACAATTTATGAACCCCCGATTTTCTTACAAAATTCACTATAGCCTATTGTATCTTAATGATTGCATTTTGTAAATAAGAATAGTTACGTTTTAAGCGTGATGTAAGTTAGGTGAATTAAAAAACGTGCTTCTCCATTAGGAAAAGCACGTTTTTATTAAGATTAATGGACTGGAAATTGATTAGTGTAACCACTATATTGTTGATTTGCTTGCTGGATTTTTTGTTGATCGGCTTTATCTATGCTATACCAACCATTTTTGAACATCAAATTATACAAATTTCTCTGACAATCTTGCGTTTCATTAAAAATAGCTAGTAAATCCTGATAAAACGTTTGATTACTGGCTTCGTTTAATGCAATACTGTATGATTGTGTCATATATTTTTCCGTAGATAACATGTCATTAATAAAGTCGCGGTCATTCATTTCAGGTGTTTTGTTAACTTGTGTTTCAGGGTTTTGAACCTTTTGCTGATTCATATCTTATCCTCCTTATTATTGCATCATTGAATTTGGTTGTTGATTTGTATGTTGTAAAATCTTTTGATAATGTTTTTGGTGCATCTGACAGACTTGTTCCAAAGCAGATTTGAGCTCAGGGATAGTGCATTGTTCAGCAAAAAAATGTGCCTTTTTTGTTGCATTTAAATTCCATGACATCATGTCAGTTAAATATAATAAGTCTTTTGAAGATACAACAGTTGGTGGTTGTTGCATAATTTGACCAGTTTGAGCAGTGTTCATATTTGTTGCTTGTTGTTGCTGTTGCATATGTGGTGTCCTCCTTTTAATTTGTGCATTTGTAATGTCACCATTACTAATGAAATTATACAGTGATGATTTAGAGGCATACTACTAGTCAGGTGTGCATTTTTCTTATATACTAATAGGAAATAATCAGGGTTTATAACAATTAAAAGAGGTTATTATGATAAAATAGAAATAAAGGAGTGACATACAATGACGATTACTTTTTATGCATATCCAAAGTGTGGTACGTGTCAAAAGGCGAAAAAATGGCTTGAACAAGAACAAGCTGCGTATACTGAAATACATATAGTAGAAAACCCACCAACCAAAGAACAATTACGTTCGATTATATCTAAAAGTGACATGCCAATTAAAAAGTTTTTTAATACAAGTGGTTTAAAGTATCGAGAGCTTGGATTAAAGGATAAGTTATTGGATGCAACGGATGAAGAGAAATTGGACTGGTTAGCTTCTGATGGCATGCTTATAAAACGACCATTAACAACTGATAATGAAAAGGTTACACTAGGATTTAAACTAGAAGAATTTGAACAGACTTGGAAATAGGTTAATTTAAAATACATTTATGGAGGTAGTTAGAGTGAGTTTACCAAAAGATTTGCGTTATTCCGAAGAACATGAGTGGGTTAAAGTAGAAGGAAATAAAGTACGAATTGGTATAACAGACCATGCGCAAGACGAATTAGGTGATATTGTATTTGTAGAATTACCTGAAGAAGGTGACGATATAGAGTCAGATGAGCCATTTGGTAGTGTAGAATCTGTTAAAACTGTTTCTGAGTTATATGCTCCAATTAGCGGGAAAGTGGTTGAAGTAAACGAGGAACTCGATGATAGTCCTGAATTTGTTAATGAATCTCCATATGATAAAGCGTGGATGGTTGTAATAGAACCAAGTGATTCATCTCAGATTGAGGCATTAATGACTCCAGAAGAATACCAAGCAATGATTGAAGATGACGAATAATTAATTATTGCATGTTTTTTTTCCTTTTTCATACAATATTACAGACAGTATAAGTTATAATCCCTTGTTACAAATGCAGTAACAAGGGATTACTTGTAAATAACGTTAATTAGTAAAGTAGGTGAAGCTCATGTCTTCAAATGATACTAAAAAGATCATTATTGTTGAAGGACGTACAGATAAAAAACAAATCGAAAAATTAATTGACGAATCAGTTACGATAATTTGTACAAATGGGACGCTGGGTGTTGAGAAGATGGAAGAGTTAATACTAGATTATGACTTAGACAATCGAGACGTTTTTATCTTGGTTGATGAAGACCATTCGGGTAATAAATTACGAAAGCAATTATCAATAGAATTACCACACGCAATACACATTTTTATTGACAAGACTTTTAGAGAAGTTGCAGCAACCCCAGAATTAGAACTAGCGACAGCATTATTAAGTAGAGGAATTACTGTAAACCCTAGTTATCTTATGTAAGGTGGGAAATATGATACCAATAACGCGTGAAACAATACGTACAGTAGTGCAACCAGATAAAATGATTTTTATTTATACCCCTTTTTGTGGAACGTGCCATTTAGCGAGAAGGATACTAGAAGAAATTGAAGAAGCTTCAAATGGAGCTGTTATATTTTATGAGCTAAATGCAGGTTTATTTCCTGAGGTGATGCAACAAGAAAGAATAGAAAGTGTTCCTTGTCTATTGATGACCAATAATGGAGAGCCGAGTAAAATATACTCGTTCGAATCGTTAGGTAAGTTAAATAATTTATTACATTCAAATCGCTGAACCTATCATTTAGGCATGATATTACCTACTGCTGTAACGATATCTAAGAAATTGGCTTTATCATTAAATTGTTTATAAATAGTTCCGGTTGAATCAATTAATACAGTAGTTGGAACACCCTGACATTGATATAAGTTATATATTTCTGTTCCTTTATCCATTAAAGTTGGCTGTTCCAAAAATTCTTTAGTGAAATCTACAGCTGCTGATTGATCGCGTTCTCTACCTGTAACATTAATAGTCAACATTTTCACTTTTGGATTGTCTAGTGATCGGTAAAGTTGTTCCTTCTTTGGTAAGTCGATGCTACAATCTAGGCACCATGAAGCCCAAAAAGTAAGAATAATGATACTGCCAAGGTCATCGTGTAAATGATAATTACCTTCTTTATTTAAATAGGGTAATACAAAATTTGGTGCTAACATTTAAATCATCCTTTTAATAGAATATTGCTATTATTCTAACACATTTTATGGCGTTAAAATATGTTGACATTGATTATTAGCATATGCTAAAATCACATTTAGTTAAAATAATTACATACATTATCTCTTATCAAGAGAGGTGGAGGGACTGGCCCGATGAAACCCGGCAACCGTTAAACATTTATTTGTGTTTAAAAAGGTGCCAATTCCTGCAGAGCAATTGCTTTGGCAGATGAGAGAACAGGAAAGTTATATTCGCCAGCCAAAAACGCGTCTTTCTGTTCTCTTGAACAGAAAGTCGTGTTTTTTAATTTGTGTAGAAAGAAGGAATAGTATGATATCAATTCAACACTTGTCAAAAGTTTATAAAACCAAATCTTCAACTATTCAAGCAGTAGATGATTTAAGTTTAAATATAGATAAAGGCGAAATATTTGGTGTAATTGGATATAGCGGAGCTGGTAAAAGTACCTTTATCCGTTTAATAAATCGACTGGAGGAACCATCAACTGGCGATATAATTATTGACAATCAAAAAATAACGTCATTATCTAAAAATGAATTAAGACTTTCACGTCAAGAAATTGGAATGATTTTTCAACATTTTAATTTGTTATGGTCAAGAACAGTTCGAGATAATATTGCCTTACCACTAGAAATAGCTGGTTTATCAAGGCAAGAGCGTTATAAGCGTGTTGATGAATTAATTGGACTTGTTGGTTTGACAGGCAGAGAAGATGCATTCCCATCGCAATTGAGCGGTGGTCAAAAGCAACGTGTTGGCATAGCAAGAGCTCTAGCTAACAATCCAAAAGTACTTTTGTGTGATGAAGCAACCTCAGCACTTGATCCAGAAACAACAGACTCTATTCTTTCTTTATTAGTAGATATTAATCAAAAACTTGGTTTAACTATTATCCTTATTACACATGAAATGCACGTTATCCAAAAGATTTGTCATCGTGTTGCAGTAATGGAAGAAGGTAGAATTGTTGAACAAGGTGATGTAGTAGAGGTTTTCTCGCATCCGAAACAGGGTGTTACAAAGAAATTTGTTGAACAAGTTATGGGTAAACCGGATGATGAAGTTACGGAAGAAACATTAATCAAGTCTGTTACAAAAGGAAAGGTTTTACGTTTACACTTTGTTGGTGAAACAGCAAATCAAGCTGTTATAAGTCAAGTTGCTAAAAGATTTGATGTGGAAGTTAATATCTTACATGGTAACGTTAAGCAAACGCAGGCAGGTGCTTACGGTACCTTATTTGTAAATGTAATAGGTGAAGAAGAAGTAATAGAAGAAGCACTAAGATTTATTACTTCTACATCTGTTGAAGTGGAGGTGAAAAATAATGCTAACTAATCCATTTCCGAACGTTGACTGGATGGATCTACTATTTGCAATGGGTGAAACATTCTATATGACAATGCTTGCTTTAATAGGAACATTAATTTTTGGTGTTATTTTAGGTTTATTATTATATCTTACAGCGAATGATGGCATTTGGGAAAATAAACTATTGAATTTCATTGTATCGTCAATCGTTAACGTTTTTCGCGCGATTCCATTTGTTATTTTGATATTATTACTTATTCCATTTACTGATTTTCTTATTGGAACGATACGTGGTCCAAATGCGGCTTTGCCTGCTTTAATTATTGGGTCAGCACCATTTTATGCTAGATTGGTGGAAATAGGTTTAAGAGAAGTTGACAAGGGAGTAGTAGAAGCAGCTAAATCAATGGGTGCAAAAACAACAACAATTATTTATAAAGTGTTGTTAAAGGAATCCACTCCAGCACTCGTTTCAGGTTTAACGGTGACAGCGATAGCCTTAATTGGTTACACCGCAGTAGCCGGAGTTATAGGTGCAGGTGGTTTAGGTGACTTTGCTTATTTCCACGGATTTATGCGCAGAGACTTTGATGTTGTTTTCGTTTGTACAGTCTTAATCGTAATAATTGTATTCATCTTCCAATTTATCGGTGATGCGATCACCAATAAATTGGATAAAAGGTAATCGTTAATAATACCCACTATGTTGGGAATTATATATAAAACAAAAAAAGGGGAGCAATGCAAAATGAAAAAACTTGTAACATTATTATTGTTAGTATCTGTTGGGATTATATTAGCGGCATGTGGAAACGGAGATTCAGAGGACAATGTGATTAAAGTCGGTGCAACAAGTGTGCCACATGCTGAAGTTTTAGAGGAAGCTAAACCATTATTAGAAGAAGAAGGCATAACATTAGAAATCGAACAATATACAGATTACAGTTTACCAAACCAGGATTTAGTCGATGGTACAATTGATGCTAACTACTTCCAACATGTTCCATTCATGGAAACTGAAATTGAAGAAAAGGGCTATGACATTGTTAATTTAGGTGGCGTTCATTTAGAACCAATGGGTGTTTACTCTCAAAGTATTGAAAGTATTGATGACATTGAAGAAGGAACAGAAGTAGTTATTAGTCGTAATGTACCAGATCATGGTCGTATCCTTTCTTTATTTGAATCAAATGGTCTAATAACATTAGCTGATGACGTTAAAAAATCAGAAGCGACTGTTGATGATATTGTTGATAATCCATTAAATTTAACTTTTTCAGCAGATGTAAATCCTGAATTTTTAATTGAAACATACCAAAGTGAAGAAGATGTACTAGTTGCAATTAATACTAACTATGCAATTGAAGCAGATTTATCACCAGTAGACGATGCTTTGTTTATTGAAAGTGATGATTCATTATATGTGAATATTGTGGTTGCAAATGCAGAAGATGAGAATAATGAAAACTTAAATAAATTAGTAGAAGTTTTGCAATCAGAGGAAATTCAAAATTTCATTACAGAAAATTATAATGGAGAAGTAATTGCTGTTGGTGGATCAGAAGAATAATTCGAGAAATTCAAATGAATTCAAAGGATATTTGATGTACTTTAACTAATTTTAAACTCAATTCTATAGGTGAAGCGAAAAGGTTATTTATTAGTCCAAACGATTTGTCAACTCTTTTGTTACATCATCTTACAAATGATATAATAAATTTGTTCAAATAAAGAAAGGATGGGTTTTAACAAACCATGGATAATCTAGCTTTAACTTATACAAGTGAAATGGAAAAGGCGATGCAATTAAATCACGGTTTAGGATTCGCTGAATACGAAAGAAAACTAAATCAACGTTTAGAAATTGAAAGAGCACGAGAGAAAAGTCATCGAAATGGCTTGAAAGCAGTAACAGAGATGAAACGAAAAGTGCATCGTTAATAAAAGAAAAATATTAAGATCCCTTGCGAATACATTTGCAAGGGATGTTTGCGTTATAATAGAATAGAAACATGTAAATTAGTTTCTTCATTATAATACAATTAATAAGAAAAAGTTTGAAAACAAGTTGGAATTATGAGTGAAAATCTTGATTATAGATTCGAAATAGTATAAGATTGTAATGAGAATAAACTGAGAATGAATAAAAATTATATTGTTCATTCCACACAACATAAATAATAATTTTTTTGGGGGTATCGAAATGGCAGGATCTATTCTAGAAATTAAAGATCTTCACGTTCAAATTGAAGATCAAGAAATATTAAAAGGTGTTAATTTAACGATTAAAGGTGGCGAATTCCACGCGATAATGGGGCCGAACGGTACTGGTAAATCAACGTTGGCATCAGCAATCATGGGGCATCCTAATTATGAAATAACTAGTGGTAGTATACATTTAGATGGTGAAGATGTTTTAGAAATGGAAGTTGATGAACGTGCAAAAGCTGGACTATTTCTAGCGATGCAGTATCCAAGTGAGATTAGCGGTGTTACAACATCTGATTTCCTACGTTCTTCTGTTAATGCACATCGTGCAGAAGGAGACGAAATTCCTTTAATGAAGTTTATTAAAGAAATGGATAGTTCAATGGACTACTTAGAGATGGATAAAAATATGTCGCAACGTTATTTAAACACTGGTTTTTCTGGTGGAGAGAAGAAACGTAATGAAATTCTTCAATTAATGATGTTAAAACCTGCGATTGGTATATTAGATGAAATTGATTCTGGATTAGATATCGATGCATTGAAAGTTGTATCAAAAGGAATTAATAAATTACGCAATGAAAACTTTGGTTGCCTAATTATTACACATTATCAACGTCTTTTAGACTATGTTACACCTGATTATGTACATGTAATGATGCAAGGACGTGTTGTTAAGTCTGGTGGACCAGAATTAGTTAAACGCTTAGAGGCTGAAGGTTATGATTGGATTAAAAAAGAGCTAGGCATTGAAGAAGAAACCGTTGGTAACAACGCGTAATAGTAAGGAGGGATTACATGGCTATTGAAACGAAGCAACCATATGAAAAAGAATATATCGAACAGTTTTCTGAAAAACAAAACGAACCAGAATGGATGAAGGTATTTCGCACCCAAGCATTAGAAATTTCTAAGAACTTGGAGATGCCAAGACCTGATAAAACGAATATATCTAAATGGAATTTTACGAAATTTAATTTAGAAGCTGAAATAAATAAACTTGATTCGTTAAAAGATTTACCAGATGATATCAAAGTATTCGTTGATACGGATAAAGATGATCATAATTTAGTCATCCTTCGTAATCAATACAATGCTTATGAAATGGTTTCAGATAAATTAGCAGATCAAGGTGTTATCTTAACTGACATTTTCACTGCACTACAAAAATATCCGGAACTAGTTCAAAGATATTATATGAAAGATGCTGTTGCATTTGACGAAAATCGTTTAACAGCTCTACATGCAGCATTAATGAATGGCGGTATTTTTGTTTATGTGCCCAAAAATGTTGTTGTTGAAGAACCACTACAAGCAATTTTTTGGCAAGAAGATAATAATTTTGCTTTATTTAATCATGTTATTGTTGTAGCAGAAGAAAATAGTTCCCTAACATATGTAGAAAACTATATTTCTTTTAACAAAGATGAAGAAACTGTTGCAAATGTTGTAGCAGAAGTAATTGCACATGACAATGCTTCTATTTCTTTTGGTTCTGTTGATAACTTTGCGCATGGTACTACCGTTTATATGAATCGACGTGGAATTGCTTATCGTGACGCGAAGATTGAATGGGCATTAGGTCAAATGAATGATGGTAATACGGTTTCAGAGAATATAACGCATTTGATTGGAGATAATTCCTTCTCTTATGCTAAAGCTGTATCAGTTGGACGCGGAGATCAAATCCAAAACTTTACTGCAAAAATTGTCAATTATGGAAAACGTTCAGAAGGACTTATCTTACAGCACGGAGTAATGAAAGACAGTGCCTCTGCCATTTTTAATGGTATCGGAAAAATTGAACATGGTGGTACAAAAGCAAATGCTGAACAAGAATCCCGTGTTTTAATGCTTAGCAAAGATGCACGAGGAGATGCAAACCCGATTTTATTAATTGATGAAGATGATGTAACAGCAGGCCATGCTGCATCAGTAGGTCGTGTTGACCCGATTCAATTGTATTATCTTATGAGTAGAGGTATCTCGCAAAGAGAAGCAGAACGCTTAGTAATTCACGGCTTCTTAGCACCTGTTGTTAATGCAATACCAATTGCAGCAGTTAGAGAACAATTAACTGAAGTTATTGAGAGGAAAGTATACTGATGGATGTAAAAGCTGTCCGTTCACAATTTCCGATTTTAGATCAAAACGTTAACGGAAGTCCTTTAGTATATCTTGATTCTGCTGCAACATCGCAAAAGCCATTACAGGTAATTGAAGCAATTAATGCTTATTATCGTCTAGATAATTCAAATGTCCATCGAGGAGTTCATACCCTTGGTACGCGTGCAACTGATAAATATGAAGGCGCTCGTGAAAAAGTAAGAGGATTTATTGATGCAAAATCAACAGAAGAAATTATCTTTACAAGAGGTACGACTACATCAATTAACACAGTTGCCAACTGTTATGGTCGTACTAATCTTTCTGAAGGTGATGAGATTGTTATCACTTACATGGAACATCATAGTAATATCATTCCATGGCAACAGTTGGCTAAATCTACAGGTGCTACACTAAAATATATACCACTTCAGTCTGATGGAACAATCACATTAGATGATGTACGCCAGACTATAACAAGTAAGACTAAAATAGTGGCGGTAATGCATGTATCCAACGTTTTAGGAACTGTTAATCCAGTTAAAGAAATTGCTACAATTGCACATGAACATGGTGCGGTTATACTTGTAGATGGTGCACAGGCAGTACCACATATGAAAGTTAGCGTTACAGATATTAATTGTGATTTTTATGCATTTTCAGGTCATAAAATGTGTGGTCCAACAGGTATAGGCGTATTGTATGGTAAGAAAGCGTTACTTGAAAGAATGGAACCAGTAGAATTTGGTGGAGAGATGATTGATTTTGTTAATCTTTACGATTCAACCTGGAAGGACTTGCCTTGGAAGTTCGAGGCTGGTACACCGATCATTGCAGGTGCAATTGGTTTAGGCGCAGCGATTGATTTCTTACAAGATATTGGTTTAAATGAAATTACAGCACATGAAAATAAAATTGTTACGTATGCAATGGAACAAATTCGCACAATAGATGGTTTAACAACATATGGTCCAAAAGAACGTGCTGGATTAATTACGTTTAATCTAGATGATGTTCATCCACACGATACATCAACAGTATTAGACGCTGAAGGTATAGCAGTACGTGCAGGGCATCATTGTGCACAACCGCTAATGAAGTGGTTAGAAGTCACAGCAACTGCTCGTGCAAGTTTTTATTTATATAATACAACTGATGACGTGGATCGTTTCGTTACTGGGTTAAATAAAGCGAAGGAGTTTTTTGGTGATGTCTTTTGATAATCTGGAAACATTATATCGTCAGGTAATTATGGATCATTATAAAAATCCGCGAAATCGTGGTTCATTTGAAGAAGAGTCATTAACAATTAATATGAATAACCCTACCTGCGGTGATCGAATTCAATTGCATCTTTTAGTAGAAGACAATCAAGTGAAAGATGCTAAATTTGACGGAGAAGGTTGTTCTATTAGCTTATCATCTGCATCAATGATGACACAGGCTGTTAAAGGAAGAACAGTAAACGAAGCATTAGAAATGTCACAAATGTTTTCTGACATGATGTTAGGAAAAGATGTTGACACAGAGAAACATGAATTTGGTGATATAGAGGCCCTTCAAGGTGTTGCAAAGTTTCCTGCACGAATTAAATGCGCAACATTAGCTTGGAAGGCAATGGAAAAAGGTATTAAAGAACAAGAGGAAGCATAACGTTGAAATTAGCAAATGCTTATTTTCTAGTTTAGTTAAGCAAACTACTTGAACAGGAGGGGTTTAATAATGGCTAAAAACGCACCGGAAGTCGGAGAATATAAATATGGGTTTCATGATCGTGATGTTTCAATCTTCCGAACTGAAAAAGGGTTAACACAAAAAGTTGTGGAAGAAATTTCGAACATGAAAGAAGAACCCCAATGGATGTTAGACTACCGTTTGAAAGCTTTAAAACAATTTTATAAAATGCCTATGCCACAATGGGGTGGAGATCTAGCTGAATTGAATTTTGATGAAATTACGTATTACGTAAAACCATCAGAACGTTCTGAGAGAACATGGGATGAAGTACCTGAAGAGATCAAAAACACTTTTGATAAATTAGGAATTCCAGAAGCAGAACAGAAGTATCTTTCTGGTGTTTCTGCTCAATATGAATCTGAAGTGGTTTATCACAGTTTGAAACAAGAATTAACTGACAAAGGTATTGTTTTTAAAGACACGGATTCTGCATTGAAAGAAAATGAAGATCTGTTTAAACAATATTTTGGTAAAGTTATTCCTTCTGCAGATAATAAGTTTTCAGCATTGAATTCTGCTGTATGGTCTGGTGGATCATTTATATATGTTCCTAAAGGTATTAAGGTCGATACACCATTACAAGCATACTTCCGTATTAACTCAGAAAATATGGGTCAATTTGAACGTACACTTATTATCGTAGATGAAGGTGCTTCCGTACACTATGTAGAAGGTTGTACAGCACCAACATATACAACTAACTCACTACACAGTGCTGTTGTAGAAATCTTTATTAAAAAAGATGCGTATTGCCGTTATACAACGATTCAAAACTGGGCTAATAATGTTTATAATCTTGTAACAAAACGTGCAATTTGTGATGAAAATGCAACAATGGAGTGGGTAGATGGAAACATTGGTTCTAAATTAACAATGAAGTACCCAGCTGTTATTTTAAAAGGTAAAGGTTCTCGTGGTATGACCCTTTCAATTGCTATTGCAGGTAAAGGGCAACACCAAGATGCTGGAGCGAAAATGCACCACTTAGCTCCAAATACGTCATCAACAATTGTTTCGAAATCCATTTCAAAACAAGGTGGAAAAGTGACGTATCGTGGTATTGTTCATTTTGGACGAAAAGCACACGGAGCACGTTCAAACATTGAATGTGACACGTTAATCATGGATAATAAATCAACATCTGATACTATTCCTTATAATGAAATTCTTAATGAAAATATTTCATTAGAGCATGAAGCGAAAGTTTCTAAAGTATCAGAAGAACAACTTTTCTATCTAATGAGTCGTGGTATTTCCGAAGTAGAAGCGACTGAGATGATCGTAATGGGATTCATTGAACCATTTACGAAAGAATTGCCTATGGAATATGCCGTAGAAATGAACCGTCTAATCAGCTTTGAAATGGAAGGCTCAATTGGTTAAAAACCTTAAACCCTTGTCGCTATTGATTTAGTGGCGAGGGTTTATTTTTGTGTTTTTCCTTTATGCCATGTTTGTGCCATGTTATAGTTTAAATGGTTGGCAATTTTATTTAATTCGCCCGATTCATATTGCTCTGTTACCGACAGGTAATTGGTTTCTGTTGTAGAAATTGAACCGTGCCCTAACCTTCTTGAAATGTATAATAGATCCGCACCTGCTTCCAGTGCCATGACCGCATGTGTGTGTCTAAAGGAATGAGTACCTTTATATTCAACGCCAGCTCTAAAACAATAATCTTGCAAAGTTTCTCTAATTGAAGATGGTGTTAGATAATTACCATTGTAAGTCTGAAATAAAATCATATCCTTGTTCCTTTTAAAACCTTTGTGTTCTAATATTAAATCATTCTGTAGCTTTCTAAATCCCATTAAGATTTCAGTAGTATCATCATCGATTTCTATATTTCTATATGAAGAAACTGTTTTTAAAGTTGTAATTTCGAGTTGGTTTTGATCGTTTCGAGATGTTTGTTTATTGATATTAATACGATTTCCTTCAATGTCGCTCCATTTTAAAGCTAATGCTTCACTTATTCTTAGACCTGTTCGAGATAAAAAATAAACTAAAATGAAATATATTTTATAATCTTTAAATCGTGGTGGCTCATAGTTATTTAAGAATTCAAGCAGAATATTCAACTCGGTAAGATTATAATATTTAATATCCTTTTTTATTGCCACTTTACCTCTTGATGGAACTTGAATCTTTGCGGATGGGTTCTTATTAAGTATTTCCATCTCAAAAACAGCATGATTAAAAATGTCTTTAAGTGTAGAAAGGTATCTTTGTCTTGCACCGTGCGAGTATTTTGCATTACCCTGGTTGTCTTTCATATCTTCGTAAAACTTGATCCATGTGTTAATATCAGTTCTCGTTATTTGAAAAAGTTTACGCTGCGCGAAAAAAGGCTCAATATGAATTCTTTTTACTACTTCTAATTGATCGAGAGTGGTTGATTTAACCGTCTGTGTTTTTAATTTAAACCAATCATCGATGACAACTTGGAACAAAACATGACGATCAGTAGGTGTTTCATTGAAGTATATTTGTCTCTCGATTTCTCCTGATTTTACTTCAGCTTCCTTTTTGGTGCTAAAAGTACCAATGCTTTCATACTTTCCATTTCTGTATACCCTAGCCTGCCATTTACCACTTGGCATTTCTCTAAAAGTTGCCATTATGTTCCATCTCCTAGTTATAGTTTGTTGATTTCACTTTTAATATCTTCTGGATCGATTCCCCAAGGTGATGTTTGGCCTTTTCTTCGATTGACTTCACCATACACTACATTGATTATTTTTATCATACTTGCTTCATCTAAAACGCTTAGATCACTATCGAATAAATGTATCAAAAATTTATACAGGTTTTTATCTTTCGACATTGCATTAAAGGATGTTTCTAAATTGCTGACAAAATCAAACCCTCTATTATTCTTATCCATTGCAGCTCTATATAGAAGAGAGTTGATTTTTTCAAGGTTGGACTGAATGATTTCACTTCTTTCACCAGTTACTTCCAAATCTCTGGGGTCTTTTATTTTGTTTACTTGCTTATCAACTTGATGTTCTAAATAATCAGGATCTTTGGAATATCGTTCCATCTTATTATAGAATTCCTCATCTGCTTTCTCTTGTTGTTTCTCCATTTCTTCAGCTTCTTCAGCTGAAATGTTTTGCATGTCGATAGCCCTTTGCAGCTCAGCTTCTTCTCTCTCGGGTGAAATAAATCCAAAATGCTCAAGATAATCCTCTATTCGATCTTGTTCTATTCCAATCTGTAAAAAAATTTTATATAGCATTTCGAAATCAGGCTTTTTATTGTGCCCGTTTTCGATTTGAGAAACATAAGCGTTTGCTTTGCCTAACCTTTTTGCTAAATCTACTGAGTTAACTTTTTTTGCTTTCCTATGCTGTTTAATGAAGTCACCGATTGTCCCATTAAAATTTAAGTAATACTCACGTACCAAATAAAAAACCTCCTATATAATCATCACTTTTCATATTATAGCACAT
Organism: Paraliobacillus sp. X-1268; assembly: GCF_003426095.1. NCBI lineage: Bacteria > Bacillati > Bacillota > Bacilli > Caryophanales > Bacillaceae > Paraliobacillus > Paraliobacillus sp. X-1268. Next base: position 58,833 of record NZ_QJSK01000008.1, on the reverse strand, counting down.
AGTTTCACGAAATTAATCAATAAATTTTGTAAAGTAACAGAAATATTAATTAAATACTTCTCGATTAGGGGTTGCAATGCATGAAATGACATGATATTATTAATTCAAGGTTCATGAAACCATATGATATAAAATAAATTGAAAGGAGGATAAAAATTGTTAGAAATTAAATTAGATGAAAATGAAGTAAAGAAAATGTATCTAGTTGAATTAGAAAAACACATCAGTAAGCTAGATAACGAAGTATTATTTTGGGATATCAAAGAGTTGGAAAGACAGACAAGTTTATGTTTGAACACCATGAAAAACACATTTTTTTATAACGATGATTTTCCGAAGAAAAAAATCAGGTCAAAATGGTATTTCCCTGCCAATGCCACGAAAAATTACTTACTTAATTGGATCGAGCAACAATAATACATACATATTAAATAAAATCTTAAAGGAGGTGGTTCAACGTATTTAAGCCGTATATCATCATATGTGTAATTAAACTCAACAATGAGCAATCATGCTCGAACGAACCACAAAAGACGAGAAAGGAACGAGAGGGCTGTCTAAATTGAATCTGATAATATTTTAACTTTAATAGAAGGAGGTATGCGAATGTTCGGGTTTAGAAACTACATTTATGAAATTTTGGCAGAAGTTGATAACTGGCGATGCATAAGAATTTTGGAGAGTGAAACAGAATTGTCAACGGAAGAAGTAAAGCAGCAAGCAATGGAATTGTTTGAAGGAGATAATGTAAAATTAATTGGTTACAACAAAAAATACTATTAAAAAGGGGCAATTAAAAATGATAATATCTACAGTCGAACGTAAACAGACAGCAAGGGATTTAGGGGTAAGGTCTCAGATACACATGGATCAATTTTGCTTCTTGATTAAATCGGAGGAAGAATTACAAGAGTTTAAAGATTGGTACTGTACAGAAAGTATAATAGAAAGCATTTTAATGTATAAGAGTTTTAAACGGTATGTAAATAAGATTAGTAGAGATAGTTTTATAGAGTTAGCTAAAGACAACAAAAAATTGGCTTTGGAAAAGCACTTCCAAGAACCAGTTAGTGATAGTCATATGGACTTAATTGAAAAGCTAGGGTTGTCTTGCGTTGAAATTTATGACAAAAAAAACTTGCAAGGATCTAGAACCCTCCGATATATTCTAACTAATTGGGATTTAGAAATGGACAATGACGATAGCTGTTTGTTCGTTATTTAGTCCATACAGCAGTGCATCCTAGAGTTACAAATTTACATAATTTTTTAAAAAGTTACAAATATTTTCATGTTTATTTAACAAGATCTATATTGTATGTGTGTGAAATATTTTACGCCAAATTATAAAAGGAGGAGAGGTAAATAATGTTGCATATTAACATTGATATTCCTTGTGGAATCAAGGATGAGAATTTAGACGAAATATTAGATATCATCGAACAAATATATGATAGAAAAGGAGAATGAATAAATGTTGCATATTACTATTGATATTCCTTGGGTAATGAAGGAAGAAAAAATAGCTGAAGTAGTTGATATTATCGATCAAATTTATGATGGGAAGGAGAATGATTAAAATGGAAAAAGTATTTAAAAATCAATTAGCGAAAATGATTCATGAAAAGGAATTAGCTCAACTTGAAGAGGAAAGTACTTATAGTTTCTTTAGTGATTTCGTATACAAAAATAATCTAGAAGAGAAGTTTGTTGAGTTTTTAAGAAAAGAGCAAAAGGAATATGAGGAGAATAATATCACTGAACGAGTGGACTACGATCATATTGCTATGGACTTTGTATGAGTAAACTCTTTTTAATTATACCTTTTACTAAAAAAGTTTAGAAATAACCTATAATACTAACTTTGACTCTATAATACTTATTATATGGACATTAAGCTGATATGTCAAATTTAAATTGAAAGGAGGTGAGCAATTGAAAGAATCATATTTAATTAAAATGGAGAATGATCGTGTATTTGCAATTGATAAGCTTGGGGAAGAGGTGTTCAGTAGTGGCTTAGGAAGCTTTGAAAGTGATTGGGATAGTGTGATAGATTACTTGTCTCTGTTGCAACGGAAGCAGCCATGTGAGGTTTTAAGACAGTCTAACGTGCATGAATATTTATATCAAATTAATAAATGAGGGAGATTAAAAAGAAATGTATGTTATCAGATCAATGAAATTAGCGGGTTTTTTAATGCAAAAGGGATTCGTAATATTGAAATTGCAGAATGATAGAAATGGAACAGGGAGAAATGTGTTTTTATTCAACGAGTCAACTGATTTAACTAATGCGATAAAGGAGTATAGGGAAGGAGCGTAATTTAACAAATGGAATATTTAACGAATGATATTGTCCAAAAAGATGAATTGTTTAATTATCCAACTGGAACTAACCAATTTAAAGTGTTGGGTCTAGAAGCTGGTGTAGGTAAAAGTCGATATACTGATTCAATCATAAAGTCATACATAGAAGATAATGCTTTTAATCCTAATTCAAAGAAATTTCTTGTTGTTAAAAAGTTTAATTCAGAAGCTAAACACTCAGCAGATTTTATAAATAATACCAACTGGTTTTGTGGAAATGAAGCAGTTGCTGTTGATCGGGATAATTGGAAAGAATACTGGCAAAGTCACTTAGAAGAATTAAAGAATGTTCAGGCTATTTTTATATCACATGCAAGATACATAAATTTAAGCAGCAATGAACTATCACGAAAACAATTTACCGAAGGGAGAGAAATTTTAATCATTGATGAAAAAATACAATTCCAACCTTTGATTTATCGTGACAGTCTATATTCTAAAGTTAGAGAAATTATTGATATTGATTATAGGAAACTGTTAGACAGTGTTTGTGAACCATTAACTCAATACATAAATGAAATGAACAAAGAAAAGAAATATAGGCAAGTAGCCAAGATTAGGTTTGATTGTAGTCAGCAAGTAGAAGAGTTGATTGAATATCTAAATGGCTTTATAAAAATTAACACATTAACCACAAAAGATCGTAATTTAATTGAAGCATTGTGCAATGGTTTACCGAATTGGTATGAAAATATGAATATCTATAACTACCATAACATAGCAACCAATAATTCAGGACAAGGTTACTGGGGATTAGAAGGTAATAACATTATCTTAGATGCTTCAGCTAATTTAGATGGTGTGTACAAGGTGAATAAATCAAAATTTAAGATTATTAACATGGAAAAGATTATCAATCACAGTCAATCAGAATTTCACATGTATAAGTTTAATACCTCCAAAACTAATGTAAAAAAAGATAAGGATGTTTACCTAAAAGAAATCATTGAAAAGGCTGTGTCTGCTTCAGGTGATGGTCAAAAGACATTGCTTATAGGCTACAGAGATTTAGCTGATGATGTTGCACTCATGCTACATGAACACGTCTCAGAGGATTGTGTGTGGACTGATAAAAAGGATAAGGATAAAGATCTTGACTATAATGATCAATCATTTGCAATTAGCTGGTATGGAAATTTAGTTGGACGGAATGAGTTTAGAGTTTTCGATAATATATGGCTCTTAACTACTCCGAATTTACCTATGAATCATTACCCTATTCATTACATGCAGTATAAAAGTCAATCAATTGGACAACGGAAATTAAATATCAAGAATGGAAGGTTTAAAAATAGCGTATTCAATGATTTACACAGAGGTTATGTCAGGTCAGAGGTATATCAGTCACTTAAACGTATTCAACGTACTGCAAAGCCTTTAGGTACGTTCCACATAGTAGTTAGTGACGAAGAGTTAATACATACTGTTTTACAAGAAATGAATGGTGCTATTTTGCCGCAAGAGAATCTCCATACTCTTAAATTTGTTGAAGAAAAGAAGAAGAAACAAGAAGAAAATAAAATTGTAAGCAAAGGTGAACTTGTATCAGAATACTTATTAATCTGCAATGAAAAAGAAGTCACGAAGTCAGATTTAAAGAAAGAGTTTGCTATCACCAATTGGCATAAACAAGTAGCGATGAATCCTAGTTTTATAAATTTAAAGAATACATATCAAATAAAAGAATCAAGCAATAAACGCTCAATTATCATTATTTAGAAAAAGTGTAACCATCACGAAGAGTAAATAAGGTTTAGTAAACTACACCTTTCTTCTTTAACCAGTTAAATAAGTATTCTGTAAAAGTATAACCTAAATTACATCTTACATTTATATAATAAGGCTGGGTTACACTTATTGCTGTAACAGTTGGTAGAGTAAGGTTACATAAGTTGTCTGACAATTAGTTTCTTTTTGATAATTGGTTAAAAGGTGTAAAGAGTTATAATTTGTTACTTGCTGGCAAGGAACAGAAGGTGATAAACGTCGATAGACTTTATGACCTTACTTTGTCTCAGGGAGCATTACAGTTTGTTTAAAATTAAAAACAAAGGAGATTAACAAATGAAAAATCAAAAACAGATTTATTTATATTCTATAAGCACAGATGCATTTCACAATGAAGAGGAACAAGTCGTACATAATGAATTAATGGATTTACATACTGAAAAGAATCGATTGAAAGAATTAGAAGAAACTTCTATTGAAGAAAAGAGAAATGTCAGCGACAGTATTAATAAGTTGAAGGTAAAATTAAATAAATTGTTAGGCGCACATGAAGGTAATCGAACACTTAGTAGTAAAATGCTTACCAATACCAATAAAATTTCACAGTTCGATTCAAGTTTGACTCGGACTTTAAATATAAAAGAAAAGGAAACAACGACTGATATTATAATGGTGAGAGCATATCACTACACTATCTTTAAAAGTTTAATTGAAAATGGTTTTGTTAATGAAGATGGAGAACATTATCAGTATTTCACCTCAAGTGCTGGGATGATTCGCAATAAAAAATCAATATTTGTTAAAACGAGTGTAGTAGATGGAGTAGAAGGTGACGAAGAAGAAACAGAATTTAAAAAGAAGATTTGGTGTGGATTAGATAAGGATAAAATTAATAATAGAAAATTCGAAAAAAGTGATGGCAATATCGAGTATGGTATTAATATTAATAAATTTAACGCATATTTAGCGCTTTGCATGACAAGTAGTATTCCTTTTGAAGGTTTTGATATTGATAAGGCAATTGTAGTAAAGGATTTTGCCACAACATTGAAGGATATAGAAGTGGATCACATTGACAAGAAAACATTTAAAGTTGATCGCATTAAAGATGGTATTGAAATTGAACATTTAGATGGTGCTGGTATCGTGTTACCTAGTGTAATGGATAAAGCCACTCAATTTAGGATGCCACATTTCAAAGGGTTACTTATTCCTTTTAACTATGTTGATTTTATAAATAGCCATGAAGATGCGAGTCCTATTGTAATGGATATATACAAAAAAGAATGGAATGTAATTAAAGAAGATATTCAATATATATTCACCGAATCACAATTCAAACTTGCCAAATATTATTCTAGTTGGGATGAGTATAAGGAAGCATTCAAAAAAGGTTGCGAGTTTGTGATCTGTAAGGAAGAGGAGACTAATTTCATTGATAAGCCTGTCAACTATCAGACGATCCAAACGCTCACCGATGCGACAACCGATGAAATGAAAATACTAGCAGCGCGAACAAATAAAGATATAGCTAAAGTTGGTCAGGACAAGGATATAATGTTAAGGATTTTAGGAGTAAATAAAGATGAATCGAAAAAAGACAACTTCCAAAAAGCATTAACTATTTATCCAGAATTGTTAAATGATCAATATAGTAAAGAATCAATCAGAAATACCCGTGATAGTATGTTTAAGGATGCTAAAGCTGGTAAATTGTTACTAGATAAAAGCAAAAGAACATTTATTGCACCTGATTTATATGCCTTTTGTGAGTGGCTGTTTATGAATATAGAAAAACCAAAAGGATTATTAAAAAATGGTGAAGTTAGTTGTAAATTATATAATGAGGAAAGTCTTGACGTGCTAAGGAGCCCACATTTATTTAAAGAGCATTGTGTGAGACAAAACAAGCGTAATGATAAAACTAATAAATGGTTTGTCACTAACTGCATTTACACCAGCATACATGATCCTATCAGCAAGCAATTGATGTTCGATGTAGATGGAGATGAGGCTCATATCATAAGTAGTCCAGCTTTTAAATTTATGGCTAAAAGAAACATGAAGGGTATCGTACCTTTGGATTATGAATTGGCTACCGCTAAGAAAGAAACGATTGAACCTATAAATATTTATAACTCTTTGGTGGCAGCTTACTCAAAAAATATAGGGGAGGTAAGTAACTCAATCAGTAAAATCTGGAACTTACCTAAAGATAAGATTGACGAGGAAACGATTAAGCAGCTTTGTTTCGTAAACAATGCAATTATAGACTTCTGCAAGACTCTTTGGATGCCGACCGTTCCACCTGATGTTAAGGTGAAGATCAGGGAATTGACAAACGGTAAGCTGGCTCATTTCTTTAAATATGCAAAAGATAAAAGTGATAAACAAATTAATCCTGTTAAAGATATTAAGTTAATAGAAGAAATGAGCTTGGAAGAAAAGAAAGTATATATGGATAATCTTAGTACAGTAGATAAACTGGAATACATAATAGAAAAGAAAAAAATACATTTCTCAAAAATCGCAGACAATTTTGACTATAGATTTCTTATAAAGAAGAAAAAAGTTATGAAAATTGATCAAAAAGTCATTGATAAGTATGATGAGTTGAATGGTAAGAAGAAACAGAAACTTGATAAGCAGTTAAAACTACAGGGAGACACAACTAACATGACAAACTTGGCTGTATTTGATGAAATAAGATTAGCATTGTTGGAGATTAACAATGATGAAGATGCAGTAGTTGATATGTTGGTAGAACACTTGTACACTAAGAAGCCAAATAGTAAAAAAACAACATTGTGGAAATCATTTGGTGATGTGTTGTTACGCAACTTAGAGTTTAATCTAGCTGATCAAACCGATCAATGTACAAAATGTGAGACTAGATTCAGAAAAGTGAATAAGACCAAGGTTTTGTGTGATGAATGCAAAGTGAAGGAAGATAGAAAAGTAGATAACAAGAGAAAAAAGAAGGAAAGAGAAAAACAAACTTCGGACACAAAATAACAGACTGTCAGATAATGTTGTTATAACGGTGTTATTAAAGAAATCCATAAAAAATAGATAAGTCGCTATAAGGGGAGAAGCAAAAGGTCATAGGGTCAAAAGGACTGAGTAGCTTTTCTTTTTATATTTTTATTAAAATTTGAATATATTTACCCTCAATAATATCATAACATAACCATAAAAGTAAAGCAACTGATAAATGTAAAATAATTAAAAAGTTTGATTTAAGCACCTTTTCGAGGGTTTTTAAATGGAGCTTTTTAGTTCCTATGCATCGTGTTTCATGTTTATTTTTATTCAGTTTTAATTTAAACATTTAATTTTACTAATTGGTTCATTGTCCCGACAGGTTCTCCTGCCTAGTCGGGCTATCTCGGTCAGTATTGACCAAAAGGAAATGGTGCGGTAATCCTGCACTGTTTCCTTTTCTCTTTTAAGCTCTTAAATTGATTAAAAGTTTAAAAGAGGTTTAACCTTCATTGTATTTAATTTAGCATATCAAGTGTTATTTTAAATGCATTTGCGATTTTCTTCTTAAAGTGATCGTCTAACCCATAGGCTGATCACTACTTTTTTTAACTTAAAAAATTAACTTGAAATAAAATAATAAATAAAAAGGATGGTGGGTGATTGTGGAAATATCAGAAAGAGAGTTAATGAAAATAAAACGAGAACGAAAGAAATTAACGCTGACTAAAATTGCGAAAGTAATGGATATATCAGTGTCTTATTTGAGTCAAATTGAGCATGGGTTAGTTAATCCTGCTCCAGCAAGATTGGATGAATATAGAAAAATAATTGAGGATTATAAGGAAGTGGGAAAATTTAATGTTAACCAATAAGGATTTTTTGTTAAATTGAGACGTAAATTCGCAGCATAAAGGGATGTTGACCAATGAAAATAAATGATATTAGAAAGATGTTAGAAGAAGAAGTTGAGCAAGAAAGATTAAAATTAAATGAGTATGTGCAGAATTTGTTTCAGCATTTTTCATCTGGTATAGCAGAGAAGGAAGCTACAGTAGAGTTGATGGTGGAATACTTGCAAATGAAGATTGATGTGCTGTTGGAGCAGAAAGAGATAATTTTAAGAGATGAAGTTATTAGGAGAAATGAGATAAAATAAGGGAGATTAAAAGAAGATGAAATTATATGTAGGAATTGAAGAGGATAATGTAGAAAATGTGTTTGCTGTATGTGCTGATTCTAAGTAAGAGGCTAGAGCTGCTATAATTATTGAATATGCAAGTAAAGAATGTCTTAATCCAGACTTCAGAGAGTATGTGAATGATGACTCAACCAATTTTAGTATAAATGAAAACTTTTGGGACTTTAAAAGTGACTTAGATAACTACGAGTTGCAGCAGAAGTATGATCAAAACATACGAGAATTTTATGGTGAAGAATATTCGGAGTATGCAGATGAATTTATTAAAAGTGCTAATGCTGGAGATCATTATTTTACAGATCATTTTTATCAAATAACATGTGAAAAATTGTGTACATTAGAATCTATAAAGTGGACTGATTTCTACATACAAGAGATAGATGTCTCTATAAAAGCAGAGTATAAGAATGAAAAGGTTATAAGTCATGGTGGTTTTTGGTGTAGCGTTTGCAAAGATTATCTAGAGCGTGATAATGTCTTAGATCCAGAGTTTGGTTGTGGAAGATGCTCAACAGATAACTGGGATAATGCAAGAATCGTTGTTCAAGTGGTAGCTGATGATAATGATTGACTTCACAATGGCAGAGTTTTACTTAGAGGATTATCGTAGTCAATTTGAGATAGTTGATAGAAAAAAAGTTAATGAGTTGGTTGGTCATGAAGACGTGTTAGAAAAATATGAGATTCATTTATTTATTGACGGTTATGCGAACGTATTCGATATGTTAAAGAACAGATATTTAAAACCTTGCATAAACAGTCAAAAGGATAAGTATTATCGTTATAATTTAGTTACTGATAATGGCACGTTAAAATGTTACATGCATCGTTTAATTGGACTTGCTTTTATTGATGGTTATAAAGAAGGTTACATAGTGAATCATCGAAATTTAATTAAGCAAAAAAGTCATATCGATAATCTTGAGTGGATAACAAATAAAGAAAATACACAACACGCACAAAAAAACGGAGCAAAGGTCGGCAAATCTAAAACTCCATTACATTTAAAGCCTATAAAGAAAGACTTATCCAAATTAAATATATCACAATCACACTCAAATGGCAAGGGTAAAAGTGGATTAGATTATCATGATATTACAAAGATATTTGATTTAGCCGAAGCAGGATATAAGCACACAGGAATAGCAGAGATAATGGGAGTCAGTCAGCCAGCAATTAGCCAAATAATTAATGGTAAGCGATGGGTAACGCATCCTAGATCAATTGAATACAACAAGATTAAAGCTGTTAAGAAGACTGTAGAGTGTATTAACCTTACGTCTATTAATGATGCTTTAGATAGTCAATTCGGCTTCAGAGGGAATTGTTTAGTGGATGGTGAGAAGAAAAAGTTTCATGTTATTTTGAGAGCGAAGGATGGCATCGTTGATAAGAATTTAGAGCAGATAATAGATATCATGGAAGAGAAAGTTAAGTTTTTAATGGGATAATAATATAAAATAAAAGGAGAAGATAAAAATGAATTATATGATAGAAAGAGAAAAAACGATTGTTATAATTGAAGATGTTTCTAGTGTTTATGTATCGAATGAATCAATAACATTTTATGATGAAGAGGGTAAATATTTAGGCTATTTTGCATTGAGTGATGTTCAAAGTTTTTATACATATTCTTCAGTTGACCCTGAGTTTCATTCTAAATCATTAGTATTTGCTTAAATACATAGCGACCTCATAGCATTAAACTGGACATATACGGTTCCTGTTATGGGAACGACATTCTCGGTTCGAATCCGAGTGAGGTCATCATATTACTAAAGTACCATTTTGGATACCCCATAGATGAATAAAAAAATTAAATGAACAATGTTAGAAATAAAGGAATATCCTCTGATTATGTCGAATTGAGTAAGAGTGATTGGGGGATTACTTAATGTCTGACAGATATCATTTATACTTAGATGAAAGTGAAACACATACAAATGGTAAAAATAAAATCTTTTGTATTGCTGGAATAATTGTTAAAGAAGATGTTCATAACAATGTTCTAGCAAAAGAAATTAACAGTATGAAAGAACAAATATGGGGGTCTGTTGCAATAAATAATAATAAATATATTCTTCACGAAAAGGATATAAGATTTGCGCAAAATAGAAATAATAAGTTTAAATTAAATGAAATAGATCCTATTTATCATATATTTAAACATAACCGAACATCAAATGTTTTGTACAATGGGTTAGAAAATATAGTTGGAAAGCATGAGGTTACTGTAATTGGTGGTTGTATAGTTGAGAAGGAAATTTATAAACACTATGATGATTATATCCTACCAGATAAGCAATTAATAATTATGCAGGTAATATTAGAAAATTTCTGTCATTTCTTAAGGTCAAGAAAAGCAGAAGGTGTTATCTTTTATGAAGCTGTAGAAGAAAAGGCTAACAATATTATGAGAAGACGGTTTAATCATATTGAACTAATGGGTACAATGTATATAAGTCCTGAAGCAATTCAAAAACATATAATTGATTTGAGGTTTCCAAACAAAAGTGAAAATGTTGCTGGTCTTCAAATAGCTGATTTCATACCGAATAATATTGTTAGAAAAGTAGGAAATAAGAAAAAACATCGATTTAACTTGTATGAACCTATAAGAGTTTCGCGGTATGATGGAAGTATAATGAAAAGAGAAAAATTTGGGGTTAAAGTAATACCTAAATTGGAAAAATAGAAATAAAAATATTCACATAATTTTGTTGACTAAGTATAATATATAATGGTATTATTATAGTTGCGTAAGGGATTGAGGGCGATACCTACGGGTACATGATTAACGTCATGAAAGTTGCTAATATTGAACTTTGTAGCTAAGAATTATCTAACTAACCCATTATGCAACTAATATAATGATACTTAGCAAGACCTCACATTAAATTGTGGGGTCTTTTACATTTCTAATAAATTTACATGAATCAGGTGTAATATCGTGTGGTACAATTAGGCCTGAGGTGATTAACTATGGATTTTAAAATTATTAGTATTTTGATATCAGCGTCAGTTGCATTGTTTATTGCAGTTCTAAATCATTTTGTTGTTACACCTGTTAAAGAGAGTAGAAATAGAAAAAGAGAACAACTTAAAACGTTATATGCTCCAATGTATAGTCTCATTTGTATAAGAATAAGTTTAGTCAAGGAATTTTCTTTGTCAAGTAAAAAACTGTTACTAGGGAGTGTTGATAAAGAATATCAAAGTCGGGAATATATGGAGACGTTTTTCCTTAACCATTCTGGGTATAGTTCTAATGAATTAATTGATGCATGGGTAAATTATGCTGCTCAATTTGCTGATTACGAAAAAGAAAATACTGAAAATTTTGTTGTAACTTTAGTGAAGGAATACAATTTGTTAAAGAAAAAACTAGGTTTACCATATGATAAAGACGAACTTAAAACGGGTATTCCGGAATGTATAAAAGAATATAGAGAATTTCTTTAACATCCAATCAGGGTGTCTTTTTGTATATAGTAATTTTAAAAGATAGTGACAAGTATTCTTATGGTAAAATTATCATTGAGGTGATAGTTTTGGAAGATATCGGTCAATTTCTTATAGATATTGGTTTAAAAATATTGCCATTTTCTTTTTTTGCATATATACCTTTTAGATGGCTAACGTATTTGTGGAAAAGAAGAGGTTATAAACTAGTAAAAGGTATATGGTATTTTACTTTAGGTATGGGTTATGTAACGAACTTATACGATGTTAATTATGTGGTAATGTTTATCTGTTTTATTGAAGCGTGGGATTTACTGTTAGAACATTTTGAACAAAAACAAACCAACTAAAGACAATGATTTAGTAGACATCCGTTTTGGGGTGTCTTTTTATTTGGATAAATTTCCATTGAAATAACCTTCCTGATCATGCGTTAATAGTGAGTAGGAGGGGTTTAAGATGGAGAATAAACAGCTATATTTCTATGATCGTTGGTATGATGTTCATGAAGGAGAATATGGAGAGTCACACCTCATAGATATTTCTAATAATGAGATAAAGGTGCACATAACATTCACCAATAAAAATCAAGATAAGGTTGAAAAAGCACTAGTAGAGTTTTGGTCGAGGGAGATTTATTGATTTTCACCTTTTCTGAATTTTTATAGGGTACAAGGGGGGTATAATTATGACTAACACCAAGAAAAAAATTAATGTAATACATACCATCTCTGAAGAAAAAGTGGATAGGATAGCTTTTTTAACTGAAATAGCGGAACGAGAAATGTTAAAACCATTTATTGAAGAATATCAAAGACTGTCATCTGAGCGACAGGAATAGATAATGTTGAAATATTATATGTGAAAATTTAGTCACCTTTTTAGGTGGCTTTTTGTATGGAAAAAATTAAGAGGAGGATGAAAAATGAAAATTATATGGTATCTGAAGCAATTAATACCGCTAACTTATCGAACGAAATATACAGAGGATGGAGTAAAGTATTTCACAGTTTGGAAAATGTGGTTAGGGAAGTGTTATGAAGTTGATTCATATGAGGTCAAAAATAGCAATCATGAGACAATTGACGCGATGATTGCTTGCATTATTAAAAAAACAGGTAAGACAAAAGAAGTAGTAAAGAACATGTCTGTCGATGATTTTTTCGAGTTCTATAGAAGCCTGGAAAATCCACGTAAACAAGCCGATTTAGAAGCAATTAGAAACAGTCGCTTTTATGTTAAGGAGAGTGATTGATATTTTATTAGCATTTCAAATCATATTGGGAATATTAATATTTATCTGTGGTACATCTGTATCAAGCGTGGAAAATAAGGAACATAGAATACATAATTTATCTTTAACAATTGCAAGTATTGCAGCTATGACCGTGACGTTTCTATGAGTTTATGCTTAGCGACTTTAACAACGTCTGGACTTCTGGTGAGCGTAGATGGTAGAGGAGTAACTCAAGATAAGAATAATAACGTTCATGTTGTAACAGATACAGCGAAAAAAATATATAAAATTGATAATGAAACAATTATTTTTATAAGTGGATTCATGGAATCTAATATGTTGGTATTGGATGAAATTATCAAAAGTGGTGATTCGTCACTAGCTAATATTTCAAAAGTATGTAAAGAAAAATACAAGCAGCTAAAGCAACATGACTTTGTTGTTAAATGGGAACATGAAATCAATAACATAGATCAAGAGTTAATTGAAGGATCAATTCCTATCTGCTTAAACGTGTTCCAGTTCAAAAACAATACATATACAGTTACTAAATTTTTACCTCAAAATAATTTCAAGCCAGAAACCAAAACATTAAATATGGGTCAAATACTTTTTAATGGTATCTATTGTAATGAAGCGGTAGAGATCCTGAAAAATAAGAAGAGTCTTGTTAAATCTTTGAAAAGCGAGATAGATAGATTCAATTTTACATATGGTGAGTTGGGAAAAAAACATAAAGAGGTTGGTGGAGAGATTTACCACTATTTAATTAAAAATGGAACAGTAGAGGAGATAAAAAACATTGAATCAATCAGGTGATACAGTTGTTCTAGATGAAAGTGGCATTATGCAGACCGATACAATTCAAGAAGCTGATAATGTTGACGGTAACAACCCACTTAAATTAAAGTTTTATATCGATGATAAAACAATACGAGTAGATAAAATTAATCTGAATTTTAGTTTGGAAAAGTTTAGAGCATATTCAAAAGGTACGGAATCAGGTGGAGGTAGCACACAAACATCATCCAGTGGCGGTGGAACAAATACGTCCACAAATAGCGGTGGTGGAACATCTAAGAGTACAAACAGCGGTGGTGGTTCAACTAATACTAGTAGCACCATAAGCCTGACTTCAATTAGTGAAGACGTGGAACCAATTGGAGAGTTAACTGTGCCTGTTTCGAACAATTCAATCACCTTGCATGGTAGTACATTTCGCCATCATCACGCCGTAGATATTGGTTCTCATGGACACTCAGTATCTATACCAGCTCATAGTCATAGTTTTAGCATACCTAATCACAGTCATGATTTTAGTGTTTCAAACCATAGTCATTCCGTTACAGTACCATCACACAGTCATCCAATTACATATGGGATATACACTAGTACAACAGCTACAGGTGTAAAAATAATGGTGAATGGTAGTTTGGTAGATTCATCGGCTTATACGAGTGATCAATCAAATATAGATTTAACGCAGCATGTAAATAATACAGGGTGGAATACGATTGAATTAACATCGACAAGATTAGGCAGGATTAATGCAAGCTTATTTGTAAAATCATTTGCTGGAACATAAAAATAAAAGGTAGGGTGAAAAAAATAATGGATAATATTATCGAGATTAATGGAAAAGAATATACAGAAGATGAGTTGCGAGAAGAGGTTGAACATTTTGTAGTGGTAGTTAAAAAAGCGTGGGATACAATTGTAACATTCTTTGAAAATGCAATAGAGACGATATGGGAAATGGCTATGGAATATGTGGAATATTTAGTGAACCATACACCTGTGGGATATAAGCGATATTTTAAAATGGACAAACTAAAATATTATGAATCTATCTCTATTGGGAAAAGTAACAATTGGCGAAAAGCGCATGGATTAAGTTTGAAGAGAAAGCTGATAGATAACTAATAAACATTTTGGAGGTGGATATTAAATGAAATATAAATTAAAACTTAATGATGTTGAGCATATTATTGCTGGGGTTGATGAAATGAAAAATATGGTTTGCAGGAATACTGAATTAACAATTTTTGAAGTTGATGATATGTATTACGATGAATTCATTAGTATTTATGAACGTATTATAAAGTATATTGTATCAGAACTTCAAAAATAAAGAAAAATATATGTGTGAAATTATAATGGAGTAAATATATTACTCTATCTTTTTTGGAATGTGCATCGTGCTGAGAATAAGTGCAAGTCTTATACGTTCCATGATATTAATATAAAATTTTACATCTTCTATGATAGAATAGTATTAATAAAGTTCTATCAGGGGTGAATATATGGAGAAAAAATTACAAGTATTTGTTTCCTCAACATTTACAGATCTACAAGAGGAAAGACAAGCAGCAGTAGAATCAATACTAAATGCAGGTCATATTCCAGCAGGAATGGAATTATTCAAAGCTGGAGATGAATCACAGAAAGAAATAATTAAAAGATGGATACAAGAATCAGATGTTTATATGCTGATATTAGGTGGTAGATATGGTTCAATTGATGAAGAATCGGGTAAAAGTTATACTCAATGGGAATATGAATATGCAGGTGAGTTAGGTAAGCCACGATTTGCAATAGTAATTAATGAGGATACTTTAGAAGAAAAATCTAAAGTTATTGGATCTCAAGTAATGGAAAGAGAATACTATAAAGAGCACCAAGAGTTTAGAGGCGAAGTATTAGGTAAAATTTCTAAATTTTTCTCTGATTTAAAAGATATCAAATTAACTGTATTAGAATCATTAAAAGAGTATGAACGAGATAGTAGTTTATATGGCTGGGTGTCAGGTAAAGATATAGGGAATTATGAAGAAATATTAAAAGAAAACCACGATTTATTACATGAGGTGACCAAGTTAAGAAAAGTTAGTGATAAGTTAGAAGAAAAACTCAAAAAGGAAAATGAAATTAATGGGTTTTCTTACAAAATGATAAGAAAGTATTTAATTGATACACCTATTGATGTACCCGAAAATTTTCCTGTAGATTCGGTTGCTGGGAAATCTGAAGCATTATTGACAATGTTCATGGCTTTTAGGGATGATTTTTCAATTGGTATTACAAATGAAATGGGAATGGACACTGATCGTAAGTTTGCTTTTTTTCGATTAGCACCAAAACTTATGAATTTTAATTTGGTCGAAAAAGTAAAGGTTGCAAATAGAGAATACCAAAGAATTCAATTATCAAAAGATGGATTAAAGTTCTTTTCATTCTACGAGATGGAAAACGGTTAATGATAAATAATTTATTTTAAACCAATTAATTAATTAACACTACTATATGTGGTGTTTTTATTTCGATTAAAATAAGTATATAATGTAAAATTAACGTTAAAGTGTAAAGGAGGTTTACTTGACAGATGTTAGATAATAAAAAACTATTAGCGATTGAACTATTAGCAGACGGACAACTTACAAAGACTGATATTGCTAAAAAAATAGGATCAAGTCGTCAAATTATATACAATTGGTTAGAAAATGAAGAGTTTAGGGCTGAGCTAGACAAGCGGCTACACAATCGTAAAGTTTCAGTGCAAAAGACTATTGAT
This sequence comes from Paraliobacillus sp. X-1268, assembly GCF_003426095.1. Taxonomy (NCBI): domain Bacteria; kingdom Bacillati; phylum Bacillota; class Bacilli; order Caryophanales; family Bacillaceae; genus Paraliobacillus; species Paraliobacillus sp. X-1268. The sequence continues at coordinate 42,282 of NZ_QJSK01000008.1, read as the reverse complement.
GGTAAATTGGAATTTGTAATGGATAAACTGTATGAATTGGCTAATGATGATAGCAATAAACGTGTTCAGGCTCAAGTATTACAATATCTTGCTGATCGGTCATTAGGTAAAGCGACGAGCAAGGTTGAATTGTCAACCAATATTAATAACAATAGTATTAATGATGATATATTAGAAGTTGAATATGATCAATTGATAGAAGGTAATCAAGAAGATTAATTTTTGTCCAATGTAAGTTATTGCTTATTTTCTTACATTCAAATCATTGAAATAACTATCTTTATTGGGTTTGTCGTGATATACTTAGTTTAACTAAAAAACTTACATTCAATTCCTTGATTTATAAGGGTTGAAGAGGAGGTATATCATGACAACGACTAATCAAATTAAAGACGTGCAACCTATTAGAGACAAGGAATTATTAGATGATATGAAACAATCATTAAAAAGATGGTGTGGACAGCGTGACTATATCCTATTCCTTATAGGTATCAATACAGGCTTACGCATAGGTGATTTGTTAAAGCTAAAGGGTAATGACCTATATAAGAAGAGACGTATTATTATCAAGGAAGGTAAGACTGATAAGCCTAGAACATTAAACCTTAGTAATATATATGATGAGATACAAGACTATATCCAGCAGAATGAAAGTGTATGGATGTTCCCAAGTCGTAAAGGTGATAAGCCTATCACTACTACTCAAGCATACAGACAGTTTAATAAGGCAGCTGACATGTGTGATATAGATGAGGGAATAGGTACACATACAATGCGTAAGACGTTTGGCTATTGGTTCTATAAACAAACTAAAGATGTTGCTAAGCTTCAAACAATTCTTAATCATAGTCATCCTAATATAACTTTAAAATACATTGGTATAACTGATGAAGAGATAGAAAAAGAATTGAATAATTTTGTATTATAGATCATCAATCGATGGTCTATTTTTATTGGATAAATAAGGGGTGGGGGGGGGTACCTTTCTGTTTTGGAATTGGTGAAAAACCCTACAACTAGCTATACAATTTTTATTATAAATTTACAAGTCTGGATAATAGTAATTCCATCTTAGAGTTTAATGAGAATTTTATCTGCTACTTTATTAACATCTAAAATGTATTAATTTGTAAAAAACGCCAATATCATAGTGAAAATTATAAAAGTCCATCCATAAGGATGGAGGAAAATTGCAGTAAGAATTTGTAAGTTAGGGGAGTTCATTTCTTTTTGATTACAGTTATATATAACTCTGTTTAATATAGAAAGATTACTATACTTTGGTTGATCTGTGAGACCGTTTTGCTCTAAGTAATCGTATAAGAAAAACGCTATTATTCCCCATATTGCTAAAAAAGCTAAAATTATCATAGTTTTTAAATGCTCCTCGATTTATGTATTGGTTATATATTAATATTCGACACTAAGTTACTAAATCCTTCAAAAACTTTACAAAAATATTTTATTAATCACGTAATTGCAAATGAATTTTAAAAACAAAATTTACAAGTTTGGAGGTGAACACTATAACAGACATTATTAATACTAAAGAAAATGTTAAATTGTTAAAACAATATTTATATAAAGATGCAATCAATCGCAACATGTCACATAATCAAGCAGTCGAATTTGTAGATAGGTTGGTAAAGGAACATAAGAATAACTTATTTGGTAAGAATTCATTAGCCTATTCACTAGGTAAGCGGTCAATTGTCTTCTATTGTTTATTTTACTTACAGGATTTCTTTATTCCAAAAGAAAATAACCAAGCTAGACCATTGGCATCTGTCCATTATCAAGTATGGCAAGAGTTAGAAGATATCTTTATACATAATAAGATTGATAAAATTGAATTTATACTTCCCAGAGGTTGTGCTAAAACAACTATCATCGATATGGCTTTAAGTTGCTGGCTGCATTGTTATCAAATAAGTTATTTTTCTATTATTTTAGCAAATAGGGAACTCGATGCTACAAATTTTGTTGATCAAACTAAGAAAGCATTAAGAAATCCTTATATTGTAAATACATTTGGTGAATTAATCAATCCTCGAAAAAGAACAGTGAATAAGTTGGAATTAGAATTAGATAACGATACAAAAATAGCAGCATATAGTTCTGGATCATCTGTTCGTGGTGCTTCTTATATTTCTCCAAAAGGGATATTCCGACCTATGGTTTATTTAGCCGATGATTACATTTCCGAAGCGGATATATTAACCGATGATAGTAAACAAAAGAAATATCAAAAGTGGTTAAAGGAAGTTGAGGAAGGTGGAGACTCAGCAGTCATACGTGATGGTAAATTAATTAAACCTGCTACAAAGTTTCTAGTTTTAGGCACCCCATTAGCTACTGGTGACTTCATAGATCAAATTAGAAATAATCCTGAATACAAATTGTTTCATAAGTCTGTAGTGGACTTTGATATAGATGAGTATTTTGATAATAATACATATTGGCAAGAGTTTAAAGCGATTTACTTTGATGATAAGAGAGAAGATGCTTTAGCTGATGCAAAACAATACTATTTAGATAATCAATCTCATATGGAATTTAAAACAATATGGAATAGGTACGACTGCTTTAATTTAGGTATCAAGTATTTTGGTAAACGTTTAGCATTCATGCAGGAATTAATGTGCAATGTTGAGAATATTGGTGATAAGTGGTTTAAGTCTAATGTCGTTAAGCCTAAAGAAGAAATAGAAGATCATTTATTCACTAAAACGATGCTCGCTATTGATACGGCTGGTGTTAAAAATAAAGACAAGAAGCGATCAGATAGTTTTTCATTTGTTGTTGGATCTCTTTCGGATAACAACTTTAAATATGTACGTAGCGCTCAATTAAGAAAATTCAATGAGTTTAATGAATATATCAATCATGTTATCGATTTGTTAAAAGGGCATGATGATATTACTCACGTCTATATTGAGAAAAATACATATAACGGTTTAGATGTAGATTCAATTGAAACAGAAATACAAAAGGATGCAACTTTATCTAATCGTAAGATTACTTTCATTAACGAGATGCAAAGGAAGAATAAAGATGACAAGATTTCTACTATTGTATCTGATGTAAATAATGGACGTATTATATTTTGTGATGAAAGAGTAGAAAAGCCGTTTCTTGAACAAGTTATGGATTTCTCAGGACAACAATTCAGTTTACATGATGATGCAGCAGACGTATTAAGTGAATTTGCTAATCGAATTGATGAAATAGAAATAATAAAAAATATTAAGACCGTCCCTAGAGGATGGCTTTTTTAATGGGGTGAAAGTTTGGTAAAAGATGAACTTATATTAAAATTATTAAAAGAATTAGATAAGCAAAGACCAAAGTATACTAAGTTGCTCAATTACTATGAGGGTAAGCATAAAATTTTATATGACAAGGCTAAAGTTGATGAAACAAGAGCAGATGAACGTGCTTTCTTTAATTATTGCAGGAAAACGGTACAAAACTATACTGGTTATTTATTAGGCAAAGCAATTAATTATACTTCTAGAAGTAACGATAAAGAATTCCTTAATACGATTGAATTATATTTTAGCCACTGGGAGAAAAGTCATAATATAAGCTTGAAACAGCAAACTGAAATATTCGGTCACGCTTTTGAAGTTTCATTTGTTAATACAGATGGACAGTTTCAAAGTACATATTTTAATCCTCTTGAAATGATCGCTCTACATGATGGATCAATTGATCGTAATATTAGTGTTGGTGTAAGGAAGTACAAAGTTGAATACGATGATACCGAATATGTTGATGTATGGGATAGCGATGAATATTGTAGATATACTTTAAATGGGCAAGTATTAAAGTTAATCGAACAGAAAACACACTTCTTTTCTAATTGTCCAGTAACTGAGGTTGCTAATAATGACAGTAAGAAGAGCGCATTTGAAGATATTATCCCAATTGTAGACATCTATAATAGAATACAATCGACAGCAGCAAATGAAATTGAGGATCATAGACAAGCCTATCTTGTTATTGAAAATGCTGATTTAACACAAGAAGCAGCACAAAAAATGAAAGAGAATGGTATCATTTTAACTCCTGCTGGTGCAAAAGTTTATTGGGCAACTAAAACTGGGAACGGTTCATTCGTTAAGGATATGTTAAAGGATTGGCAAGATGAGATATACATACAAACTAATCAAGTAAATTTAAATGAAAACTTTTCTAGTAACACAAGTGGTGTAAGTATTCGTTTGAAGTTACAAGAATTAGAGAATATTAGTGCCATTAAAGAATCTATATTTGAAAAAACATTAAAGAAACGCCTTAAATTGTTCTGTGAATGGCTAGATAAAGCTAAGAATAAGCAGTACGATTGGCGCGATATTCAAGTGTCATTTACGAGAAATGTGCCAGTCGATGAGGCATCTATTGTTACTATGGTTAAAGAATTACAGGGAATCCTGCCTAATGAAGAATTAATTTCATGGTTGCCTAGGGTTACAAATCCACCTGTATCTATTGAGAGATTAAAAGAGGAAAAAGACTCCTATGGTTTAGACAATACTGGCCAAGGATTATTAGATGATGAATAAAGAGCAGAAAGAGTTTCTTAAACTTATAGAAGATACATTTAATGTCTCTGAAAAAGATCACAAAGGAATTCTTAAAAAGTACCGTCAATCTAGGAATAATGTCAAACAATTCATAGCTAATTTATACATGGATTATGGTGTTGATGGCTCAATTGATTATGCAGAATTACAAAAGTATAATCGCATGAATAAGTTAGAAGAAATGTTGAAAGAACAGGGTAGGGAAATTGTAAAGGAAGAAAGAAAAATACTCCCTGCTGTTTTAGCAACTGCATATGCAGCAACTTACTATAAATCGGCTTATCAAATAGAACAAACTATACAGGTAGGTATTAATTTTAAACTATTAAAACCTGAGTTTGTAAAAGAGGCGGTAAACTTTGATTGGTCTGGTGTGCCATTTAGTCAGCGTATTTGGGATAACCAAGATAAACTAGTTAAGTCGTTGCGTACTGAAATCGTGAGAGGTATTCGTGACGGGGAATCTATAGATAAGGTAAGTAGGCGAATTAATAAGCAGTTTAATGCAAAGGCTTATGAATCACAAAGATTAGCAAGAACAGAGACCGCTAGGGTAATTCAACAAGCACAGGATAAGATTTACAAGGATAGTGGAGTACTAGAACAAGTTCAATATTTGGCTACTTTAGAGGAGAACACTTGTGAAGAATGTGAGGATTTAGATCAAGAGGTTTATGGGATCGATGAAAATAAACCTTCCATACCAAGACACCCAAATTGTCGTTGTACATATATTCCATACTTTGGAAACTATCAAAATGAAAAGCGTAAGGACAATGAGACAAAAGAAATCATAGCCAATGTTAGTTATTCAAAATGGGCAAAAGATAAAGGAATTAACTAAGTCACTGTTTTAGTGGCTTTTTTATTTGTCCTAAATATGACGGTAAACTATTTAAACACAAAATATAAGCACATTATGGCTCGTACATGATGGACTTTGGAGGTAGAGTAAATGAATTTAGAAGAAATTAAGCAATATCTAGAAAGTAACAAAGAAAACGAGGAAGTTAAAGCATACATTGAGGGGTTATCTAGTGTGACACCTGATGGAGTAACTAACTATCTTGAAACTGAAGAAGGTAAAAAACTTCTACAACCTAAATTAGACTCTTATTTTAACAAAGGCTTAGAAACGTTTAAGCAAAAATCTATGCCTAAGTTAATTGATGAGGAAATTAAGACTCGTTTTCCAGAAAAAGATGAGAAGGATATTGAATTGGAAAAGATTCGTTCTGAGTTACAAACGATTCGATCAGAAAAGCAACGTGAATCTTTGACAAACAAGGCTATTAAACTAGCTAATGAACAGAAACTTCCAATTGATTTAGTAGACTATTTCATCGGTGAAGATGAGGACAAAACTACTCAAAATTTAACTAAGTTAAAAGAGGTATTTGATACACATCTTCAATCGGCAGTAGATGAGAAATTAAAAGCTGGTGGTACTAATCTCCAAGGTGGTACTCAACCAAAAACATTTACAAGAGAGCAAATTAGTAGTATGTCACATCAAGAAGTTTCAGAAAATTGGGAAGCTGTCCAAGAGTCGTTAAAAAGCAGTAAATAGGTAACAAAAAACTAAAATATGAAAAGGTTAAGGTGATTATTAATGTCAGTAAACACATTTATTAAAACGGTTTGGGAAGCACGTCTATTAGCGAATTATTCTAAAGCATCAATTGCGGAAGTTATTACAACTCCTCCAACGACAATTGAAGGTAAGACAATGAAATTTAATAAAGCTGGTGCAGTTGATGTGAAAGACTACACAGGTACAGTAGTTTGGGATGAAATTGACACAACAGATGTTGATTTAAATATGGATCAACAAAAATACTTTGCTTTCACATTGAATGATGTAGATGCAGTTCAAGCAGCAGGTGATCTAGTTGATGCTCATGTTACGAATGCTTCTAGTGGCGTCCAAGTGGAAACGGATTCGTATGTATTGGGACTATATACTGATGCGCATGCTGATAACACAATCGGTACCGATGCAGCACCAGAAACAATAAGTAAGACTAACGTATATGATTATATCGTTGACTTAGGGACTAAGTTAAATAAAAAGAAAGCACCTAAAACTGATCGATATGTAACTATCAACTCAGATGTATTAGGATTACTTTCTAAAGATGATCGTTTTACCCGTCAGCCTATTGTTCTTGAAAATGGTATTGTTGAAGGACAGAAGATTAATGGCTTACAAGTTGTTGTCTCGGAGGAATTAAGTGAAGTAGACGGCAAGTTACATATTGTTGCTAACCACAAAGGTGCTATTGGTTTTGGAAAGCAGATTGATCAAATGGAAGCCTTACGCTTAGAGTCAAAAATGGCTGATGGTGTTCGTGGATTAACTGTATTCGGCGGTAGCGTAATTCGCCCTGAAGGTGTAGCAGTATTAGTCGCTACAATTGGACAATAAAACTATTTAAAAGGGGTAGGGTATTATCTCTACCCCTTCTTTTTCAGAATGAGGTGAATTATAATTGTATGGAAAAATAGTATCTTCTAACGGTTTCATAACAATGCCAGAGAATGAAGATGAAATAGAAATAAAGCTAGATAAAACAGTTCATTTCTTCTCTTTCATTTCTGATCTTACATGTTTAATTTATTTAAATGGCGATTCAGATGGAATTGTGGTGTTTGGCAACATTGAATCACCTATAACATTAAAAGATATCCCAGTTTGGAAATTAAAGGTGAAAAGAGATCAGATAGGTGGAGAAATGCACTTTAATTATTATGGTATGTATTAAAAGGAGTGATTGAATGTTATATAAAAATATTGAGACAGGTATTGTTTGGGAAATTAAAAGCGATGCGCATATTACTAGGTGTGAGAAGGATTCAAATTATGAAAAAGTTGAAGTAAAAAAAGAAACGCCTAAGAAAACAAATCCAACTAAAACGTCTCCTAAAAAGGCTACTACTTCAACAGAAAAGTAGGTGAAACAAATGGCAGAATTAGAAAATATAAAAGCTTTGCTTGGAATCGATGAATCAGATACCAGTAAAGATGGTGTAATCAATTTGTATATCTCGAGAGCTACAAATTATACGAAAAATTATTTGAAAGTTGAGGAAATACCACCTGCGTTAACAGATGTAATTGAAGATATTGCAATTTTTAAATACAAGCAAAAAGGTATTGAAAATATCAAATCTGAGGGTAAAGGTTCATTATCTGAAACATATATGGAATCCATTTCCGATGATATTATTAATCAATTAAACTCACATCGAAAGGTTAGAGTTTTATGAGATTAACTAAAATGATGTATGTAATTGATGAGAGTGAAACTGAAATAATCGATTGGACTCCATTAGGTCAGCCTATCTATGGTGATATGGTAATTCTTTATCATCCTATTCCATGCGAAATAGAACCGTTTTCAGCTGGTTTAGCGGAGTATCGGTATGGAGTATTTGCTGATATAACACATAGAGCATTTACTGAACCAAGTGATTATTTAACACTACTTGAATCAGTTAGATATGATGGTGAAGATAATTATAAAATCACTCAGGTTATGAGATATGATAAGCACTTTGAAGTTTTAATTAAAAAGGGTTGATTATAGATGGCAAAGTCCAAATTTAAACAAGCAAAAAAAGAAATGAGAAAAAGACGTGAGACAGTCGCTAAAACTGTAGCACTATTTGCTGAAGCTGAATCTAAGATAAGAACTCCTGTTAAAACTGGTAATCTAAGAAGAGGCATTACACATGAAATTCAACATGAGGACGATAGATCAATAGCAGTCGTTGGTTCAAACGTTGAGTATGATGCGGTAATAGAACTTGGTAGTGAGGTTCAAAATATCCAAGCACAGCCACACCATCGACCAGCAATTACTGAAAATATAGGCAGACTCAATAAAATGATTAATGATGGGCTGAATTTAAAATGATGATCGTAACAGTTTTAAACTATTTGAAGGCAGATGAAGAACTGGTTGAGATGTTAAATCATAATCCAGAGCATCATAAAATTACTGCATACAGTTCATTTGATAAAAATGCTTATTCATACATTGTTGTTAAATTAGTACCTGTCAATTTGGACACTATGATAGGTCAATATGAATGTGAAGTAAGGATTGTAACTGATGATGATTTGCTAGTAGAACCATTAACAACGAAAGTTAATAACCTTCTACATTTCGGCAATAAAGCAGGATTCCAATTAAAAAATGAAACGTTATTCTACTCCACATTTACAGGGAGTAGTTTTTTGTTTGATCAAGAAAAGCATGTATTTGAGCAAGTATTAATATTTAATATGAAATTTAAACGAAAAGGATGATTGTAAATGGCAGATGCTCAAGAGATTTTGTTTGGTACAGGTGATTTATTTGTAGTACCAGAAGAAGTTGATTTAGAAGTTGATACACAAGAAGTAATTGATGCGGCATTAGTAAAAGTGGGGGAATCAAGTGGTGAAGCTACTCTTGCTGTCGAATACGAATTTGCTGATGTTCGAGGCGGTACGGCAAATCAAATAATGAAAAGTGTAATGACTTCTGAGACTATTTCATTTTCGGCAGGAATTGTTACCTATGATTTAGATAAAATTGGTGAATTTGTTGCAGGAGAATATTCTGAAGATGAAACGGAGCGTAAACTTAAATTAGGTGGTGGCTTTAAGGTTCCTGTTAAGCGATTACGTTTTGTTCATACAAAAGATGATGGTAAGAAAATCATGATGGATATGCATAAAGCACAAAACCGTGCAGGCTTAGAATGGATATTTAACGTAGAGGAACAAACTAATTTCGAATATGAATTTACGCTAATGAAAGATCCAAATGTAGATAATATTGTAACGATTACAGAAGAAATTTAAATTTATACATAAGTAGAGGTGTCTCAATGGAGATGCCTTTTTTTATTAACAAAATATGAAGGAGTGATATATAAATGGTGCAAATTGATTTATCAAAAGTAGTAAAAGAGCCATTAGAATTAAAATTTTCGGAAGGTGATACGTTTGTTATTCCTACTGAACCGAATTTAGAAATGACATATCAGATGGCAGACTTTGAAGGCAAGATGAATGATGCAAAAACAAGTAGAGATAAATTAGATTTATTTGTTGAAGCAACATTATTAATTTTAAAACAAGATAAAAGCAAAAAAATAGATGATAAATTCGTGAAAGAAAACCTTTCACTAAAACAAATGGAACAGGTATTTCAAATTTATCAAAATCAAATTATGGAAAACCATGATAACCCAAACTAAAAAAGCCGTATTACCCATCCAAAGGTACTAAAAAGAATCAAAAAAATGGGGGTATGGCTTCTGCATTTGAGTTATTGAGTGATGTTACTTACTTGTCCAGAAAAATGCACATAAGTCCTAATGACATTTGGGAATTACCACATAGTCATTTTTTAGCATACGTAAGACATAATTGGATATTCGACCTACAAGAGACGGAAGAAGGAAGAGAATATCTTGAAAAAGCCGAACGTTACCAGAATCCACGTACGAAAGCAGATATAAGTGCTATTCGTTCATTTGGTGGATATTCGGGCGAAAAGGCAGGTGAAAAATAAATGCCAAGTTTTAATTTAGGTACATACGGTGCTGAGATTGTATTAGATGATTCTCAGTTTAACAAAGGTTTAAATAATGCTGAAAAAAATATAGGTAAAACTGAAAAGACAACACAATCATTTGGTAAAAAAGCAGGAAAAGTTGCATTAGGTGCGGTTGCTGGATTATCTACTGCATTAATAAGTGCAGGTGCAGCAGGGATCGGTATGGCTAATAAGTTTGCTGAAACAGCGGATAAAGTTGATAAAACCTCACAAAAAATGGGGATTTCAACAGATGCATATCAGGAACTTGAATTTGCACTTGGTCAAGTTGGTGTATCTGGACAAACTATGGAGAAATCTGTAGGCAGGTTAAACCAACGTTTAGGAGATACAAAGGATAATGAAAAATATCGTACTGCAATTCAAAATTTAGGTATCGCTACTGAGGATGCTAGTGGTAAGACACGAAATGCTGATGATGTGTTCATGGAGTCCGTTCAAGCTTTACACGAAATGGAAGACAGTACACAACAAGCAGCAATGGCTCAAGAAATATTCGGTACTAAAACTGCACGAGAGTTAATGCCAGCTATTACGGCAGGCGGAGATGCGATTGCAGGATTGCGTGGTGAAGCACATGAATTAGGCGCGGTTATTAGTGAAGATGGTATAAGTTCAGGTGTACTTTGGACTGATACTATGGATAAAATGAAAAATATGATGTCTGGTGTATTCAATACATTAGCACAACAGTTGTTACCTACTTTTCAAGGATTGTTAGATTGGATAATGGCTCATATGCCACAAATTCAAGCGACGATGCAAACTGTTTTTGATGTTATTGGAACTATCTTTGGGACTTTCATAAGTGTGATCGGTACTGTTATTACGTGGTTGAAAACATGGTTCCAAAATAATCAAGAAACCATTGACAATATTAAATTAGGTTTTCAGAACTTTGTGGAAATTATAACTGATTTAATTCAAGGATTTGTTGATTTGGCTATTGCTATATGGAAAAAATATGGTGATACTATTTTGAGTTTCTTGACTACAACTTTTGAAAATATTAAAAAGGTTGTTAGTGGAGCTTTAGACATCGTTAAAGGTATTATTAAAACTGTAACAGGTTTCATTACTGGTGATTGGGATAAAGCTTGGGAAGGTATCAAAGATATATTTAGTGGCATTTGGAAAATTATTGGTGGCATTGTAGGTCAAGCAATAAATATAGTTAAAACCTATATTAAGTTAGGCATGGATAATGTTTCTGGTAAGGTTTCTAATGTTTTAGATGGTATTAAAGGGTTCTTTTCTTCAGCTTGGGACAAGGTTACAAGTGGTACAAATAAATTTAAAGATACATTTTTGTCTATATGGGATAAAATTAAAACAGGTATCAAAAATGTAGTAAGTCCTATTATCGGTTTTATAAATGGCATAATTGGTGGAATAGAATCAATGGTGAATGCTGTTTCTAAAGCGATTAATAAATTACCTAGTTTTGATATTCCAGACTGGGTTCCTAATTTTGGTGGTGGTACTTTTGGTATACCTCATATGCCATCAATTTCTATTCCTAAAATCCCTTCATTAGCTACTGGTGGAGTTGCTAGTCAACCTACATTGGCTCAAATTGGTGATGCAGGAGTGGGTAATCCTGAGATAGTTGCTCCTAAGAAAATGTTAACTGATATATTTTCAGATGTATTAAAAAGAAATCAATCAAATAAAAAAGAAACTAACCAAAACAATGTAATCAACGTCAATGTTGAAATGCATGGAGTAAATAATCAGAAAGATTTTTATGCAGAATTAAACCAAGGTATGCAAAGTTTGGGTGTACAGTTTAAACGTTAACACATTTGACCTCAATCATATAAAAGAACGATTTGCAATATTTGTTTCAATTACATAAAAATATCTATCATAAAACTAAAAGCCTCTACTCACTGTAAAAAGTGGTTAGGGGCTTTTTTTTACTTTACATTCCATTTAGCAATAAGATCAGTTGTGTAGCCACTTTCTGATTTATGATAACTCACTTCACTAATTGTTATATCTCTATCATACATATACATATAACTTCCACTTCTTTTTTCGCCTTCGTAAAGATAGCCAGCGTCATCAAAATTCATTGAATATCCAAGCTTATTAAATTCCTCTTCAAGTTCACTTTCTTCAAGTTTGAATTTTAATGAACCAGGTTTTTCTAAAGGTTCTTCAGATTTATTATGAACTTCAAAGTAAGCTTGCACACCTCCCGATACATACTCTAACTTTTGTATAGTTACCTCAATTTCCTCATTCGAAAATGTTTCACCCAATGCTAGAGTGGAGACTTCTCCATTTGTTTCGTTATTTTCAGCAACCTCTTTTGAATCATCTGTTTCCTCTGCAACCATCGACTCTAATTCTACAATTCTCTGTTCTTTTGATTCTAAGGTTTTAGTTTGTTCTTCAATTGTTTTTTCTAATTCGTTAATTATTTCCGTTTGATCAGTTGAAGACTCTACAGTTTCATCATTGGAGCAAGCAACTAAAAATAATAACAAAAATAGACATACTAATTTTTTCAAATAACCCCTCCTATAAAAATTTCTTCTTATCCAACAATTTTATCGCATTTTAATAGTAATTGTACCAACCTTCTCATGTCAGGTGATCCTTGTTCTGTGAATGTTCCTATTCCCTCTATATGTACGGTATTTGGCCTAGAATTATCTTCCTTCGCGATGTATTTGTTTTCCACTACAGTATCATCTCCTTAAATTTGCTTGTACATTGTTAACAATACTATAACACGAAAGATCTTATACAAAAGGTATCGTATGTTTAACCTTTGTACTCGTAAAAGTCACTATATTTAACCCCTAATAATTACGTAAGTTGAAAAAGTTGTGGGATAGTTGGATATGTTCTCGCATTGCACCAATTGCTCAAGGGGTTTTAAGAAATTCCCATATACTCAATAATATATTTTTTATCATATTCTGATTGTTTTATATAAGATCCAATTAAACTTATAATTTTCATTTTATTACCAATTATATTAATTCGACATTATGCTACAAAACCTTCATTATTATATTGTTAAAACCCACGATTTGATGTTTTTCTTTTATTCCTTGGATTAGATTTAATATGACTTTGTATGCTATTCACGCTTTTCTTAATAGCCTTATTGTCGTCTATGACAAATTCTAACGAATTTTTTAATGAATTTTGAAACGATTCTTCCTTATATTGTTGTAGATCAGTTTTTTGATTAAAGTATGTACTATAAAACAAACTTAGTGTAGCAAGTACTACCCCAATTATTGAAAAGCTATCCATTGTAAGAGATACTCCACTTTGGAAATGATAGAATAAGAACAAGCATAATAAAATTAAACTTGATATTGTACCTGTTAAAGAGAAGGTTATATTGATTTTCTTTAATAAAGGTACTCTCATGTATTTTTTAATTGATTTAAACTTATCGAAATAAAAAAAGTCAAACTTAAAGAGTCCAACATAAATCAATGCTATGATGTAAGTAATAACATATGTATGATACAAAGTTAAAACCCATACAATTTTGTGTTCTATATCAATATTGAAATAAACGCCAAAAAATGAAAATGGTATTAATAGCATGAACATTAAGAAAACTGCATATAAAAAGAAGTGTGCTAGTTCTGATAATCTTATATAGAACTTTGATAATTGTATTTTTTTAATGTAAATCTTCATACAAACCTCCTCCTAATCTTCTATTTAAATAGATACATATCCAGATTCTTTTTCAAACTTTTTTCTATTGACAACACCTACCCCATTCTAAATATGAATATTTTAATGTATTTTTGATTTAAAGTTTCTTTATTATCACATCTATTATTTATATACGTAATCTATAGTAATATAGTTTCATATATTTACTATTAACTTGTCAGTAATATCTAGTCAATTGTGCTCAATCATGATAGAGTTATAGAGGATATTCAGAATAGTTGGGGGTAATCAAGTCATGCATAATGATAATAAAATAGCGAAAGCAATATTTATACTTGGTATTATTGAAATGGTAGCAGGAATTATTTTAGGTATTTTTTTAGGTAACGAAGAAGTTAGTGGAGTTTATGGTTCTTATAACGAATTCTCATGGTCATTATTTGTAGTTTGTGCAATAAGTGGATTAATAAGTGGGTTATTGTTTATAGGTTTTAGCGAAATCATAAATTTATTAGACAAAAATGGTAGTGTATTAAAAACATTAGATAAAAGAGTTAGGCATATAGAAGATGAAGTGAAGGAAAAAGCTCTATGAAATGGATAAAACTAATATTTTTATTGTTCTTAGTAATCCTTTTAACTTCCTGTGGCAAAGCATCTCAAAACGAAGAAGAGAGATTTGTGGATGCTATTGAAAATAATGATACTCTTAATGAGTACCTTTCTGACTTTTCTATTGTTGATGGAGACTTAGATAAAGAGATGGGTGCGTATCTGTATAGCGTGTCTGGTATTGCTAGTGATAATTTTTTGAATCTATCTGATAATCAGAAATACTATATTCTACGATTAGTTTCAGAAGAAATTGAAGCTAATATCTCTAGCAACTCCAAAAGTAATAACGGACATTTAGATTGTGGTGGTAAAACACCATGTCGATTTGATGAAGTGCAGATTAATTACTTTGGTGATAATACAGATAACACCATTTTCTATTCATTAGATTTCACTGATTTTTTAACAAATACAGATGAAATGGAAATTTTCACAATATATAATGAGGAAGATAAAAGTAGTACAATTGAAACAGTGCGAGATTATAATGGTGAAAACTTAAATGTCAAAAGCAAGTCAACTGAAGTTAATCTAAATAATTTAGATGACTTTATGAAAAAAGAAAATATAAAATTAAGCTGGAAAGATATAATAGAAGATAAAGAGAATAATCTGGGAAAAACTTTTGCGATAGTAGGGACACTTCAAGTATATAATTATTTTGATGAAAACTTTTTAGAAGAAGAATATCTCGTTGCAAAACTTATACCAGAGTCTAGTGAAAAAGGGGAGTATTGGTATATGTATTTTGAAAAAGAGGAATATGAAAATATAATTCAGGACTTTGGATCGAGAAGCTTATTTGTAAAAATAAAGGCTGAGATACCCCAAAAAACTTATGAAGGCGGTCAAGAGGTGAATCAAGCACAAGTCGTAGAGATAGAATACTGAAAAACAAGTGAATTTCCACAATATAGGCGCATTTGTTTGTTAAGATTTTAGAAACACTATATAATAGAAGAAACTAGAAATAACTGTTCAAAGTAACGAGTAATTATTGTGCCAACTTTTTGCCACGTTAGCACAATATACTATGATGACTTATGATTTATATAATATTAAAAACCTTGTTATATCAATGTTTTGATTAGATATGACTTGCTATTATAATGCTACTTAATTAGCTTTGAAATGGAAGGCTCAATTGGTTAATAGTAATAGCTAGAGAGTCCGTTAATTCGGGCTCTTTTTTCTTTTAAAATTTTCAGATATAATGAATAAGGATATGTATTCTTAATTGATTATAAATAGTGTTGAAATAGGAAAAAGATTATATTAAATAGAACGGTTGTGAACGAATGTTTTTTCTTATTTGCATTCTAATTGGTTTCGTAGCTACCTTTGTTGGTAGTATTGTAGGACTTGGTGGTGGTGTAATACTAGTACCAATTTTACTAATATTAAATAAATTTCTCTTAAGCTTTGAATGGGCAAGTCCACAGCATATTGTAGGTATATCACTAATAGTTATGATTTTCACGGCTTTTTCATCAAGTTATACATATTATAAAAAAGAAAGAATTGATTTTAGAAGTGGGTTTCTTTTCGTTATGGGTAGTGTTCCAGGTGGAATTATTGGATCTTGGACCAATCAATTCTTTGATTCGGAGAGATTTTCAATATATTTAGGAATAATTATGCTATGTATGTTTGGCTTATTCTTCTTTAGGAAAACAACAGAACCAGTGACAACAAATAAACGTTGGCAAATAAATCGAACGATAAAAGTCTATCAGAAAACATATACATATCAATTTTCAATTTTTGCCGGTTTTCTGCTGCTTTTATAGTGGGTACGCTTTCTGGTATGTTTGGAATTGGTGGGGGATCATTAATGGTTCCAATTATGGTATTAATCTTCCGTTTTCCCGCTCATACGGCAACAGCAACATCCATGTTTATGATACTTTTTACAAGCATTTCAAGTTCTGTTGCACATATAATGTTAGGAAATATCATGTGGGAATATGTTTGGTTGTTTATAGCTGGTGCGTGGTTTGGTGGTATACTTGGTGCAAAAGTAAATCAACAAATGAAGAGCGGTACAGTTGAATTCCTGTTAAGGGCCTTATTATTAATTATAAGTATCCGATTGATTTGGCAAGGGATAGAATAGAGGGGTTATAGATGAGTGAAGATATTTTTTTCTACTATACAAGCGATTTACATAGCCATTTCGAAAATTGGCCTAAAATAACACGTTTTCTAAACAATAAAAGAGCCGAAAGAATTCGTGAAAAACAATCCTATTGGTTATTTGATAATGGAGATCATATGGATCGATTTCATCCCATATCGGAAGCTCTACTTGGGCAAGGAAATGTTGCGTTATTAAATCAAGCAAAGTATGATTTTGCAACGCTAGGTAATAATGAAGGCATTACATTGGAGCATGCTGATTTATTTCAACTATATGATGATGCCGAATTTTCTGTTGTTTGTGCAAATTTGTCTAGTTTGGATGGTGCAAATCCTAACTGGCTTAAGGCGACTGATCAATTTGAAACACTTTCCGGAGTAAAAGTAGGTGTTATTGGACTAACAGCTCCATTTCATGCCTTTTATAATCCGCTCGGTTGGCAAGTAGAGGATCCGTTTGAGGTATTAGAAAGGGAGTTAATTAAATTAAAAGATGAAACGGATATTATTATACTTTTATCTCATTTAGGCATTAATGAAGATGAGTGGATTGCTGACCATTATCCAACTGTGGATGTGATAATTGGTGGGCATACACACCACTTATTTCGAGATGGATACACTCGTAATAAATCGATCTTAACCGCAGCTGGAAAGTATGGTCACTATGTAGGAGAGATTATCCTGACATGGGACCATCAATTGCAACAGGTGATTAATAAACAAGCGTATGCGACTCAAATTGACCATTTAGAAGAAGATAGCGATACACAAAAACTTGTTGATCAGCAGACAACAATTGCAAATAAACGCTTAGAACAGCCGATCACCACGCTAACAAAACCATTAGCCGTAAATTGGGATCAAGAAACCACTTTAATTAAGGATTTGACAAAAACATTGTTAGATTGGACAAAAGCTGATATCGCAATGTTAAATACTGGTTTATTATTAGAGTCACTACCTGAGGGACGTGTTACTTATGCTGATATTCATCGCATTTGCCCTCATCCAATTAATCCTTGCGTTGTAACATTAAAAGGACAACAACTAATCGAAGTAATCCGTGTAAACTTAACTAAAGCCTACAAGGAATTAGAGGTTCAGGGATTTGGATTTCGTGGAAAAGTAATAGGTAAGATGATTTATGCAGGGTTAGAGATAAAAACAGGGATGGATGAGGATGGCGAAGAAAGACTAAACGAAGTAAGCTTTGGGAATAGTCCCATTGACCCGAAGAAAACGTATACGCTTGCTACAGCAGATATGTTTACTTTTGGGCATCTTTCACCAGAAATAGCGCGTTCAAAGTCAAAAAAATTCTTTATGCCTGAGTTCATCCGTGATTTACTTGTTAAGACGCTAAGGGATAATAATTAATATAAAATTTTTATCATATTATGTAGATAATTGTTGGAAAGTCTGATAGTATTTGATTAAATAACGAAAGACTTCGTAATGAGTAAGGAGATCGTAATGAGACTAGTCGCGACAAGATCAATTCAAGAGGGTAGTGAACTCGCTAAGCCTATTTATAATGGTAAAAGTAAAATCCTAATTCAAAAGAATGTAAAGCTAACATTCTCTATGATTCAACGTTTAAAGCAATTAGGTATTACATATGTATATATCAAGGATGCCCTTACTGAAGATATCATGATCAACTCGCCGATTCCGGATGAATTACGATTGGAAGCGATCCAAACTGTGAAAGAATCATTTGCAGGTTATCGAAATCAGGGATTTGGTAAGAATGCATTTCTTCTTGAAAAAACAAATGTAAAAATGGACAACTTGGTTAACACAATGGTCAATCAAATACAGAGAAATGACGAAGTATTATCTATTATGTCAGACATATTTATTAGCGACGATTATGTATTTTCACATTCCGTTAATGTGACCATTTATTCGTTGGCACTTGCTAATGAATTGAAACTGAATAATAAAAAAATTAAAAGCCTAGGTCTTGGAGCTATGCTTCATGATGTTGGTAAAGTATTTATTCCAGAAGGCGTTTTAAATAAGACTGGAAAGTTAACGGAAGAAGAATTTGCTATTATTCAAGCACATCCAGAAATGGGGTTTGAATTCTTACGCCAATCTTCTTCAGTGCCGTTATTGGTTGCTCATTGCGCTTTTCAACACCATGAACGATTAGACGGATCGGGATATCCCCGAGGATTAAAAGGCAATGAAATTCATCAGTTCGGGAAAATTCTTGGTGTAGCAGATGTTTTTGATGCTGTAACGAGTAATAGAGTGTATCGCGATGCAATGTTGCCTCAGGAAGGCTTAGAGATATTATATGCTGGTAGTGGTACGCTATTTGATCAAGAAATGGTTCGAACTTTTCGGAAAACAATAGCTATTTACCCCAATGGAGTTACAGTACAATTAAGTGACAACCGGACAGCAATTGTCGTTAAACAAAATACACCTTTACAAGAACGACCGATAGTTCGGGTACTAAAAGAAAATAACATAGAAGTAACACCATACGATCTTGATTTATCAGTTGCATTGGATGTTATGATTATTGAATATAATATTTAAATGCATTTTGAATACTATCCTCCCATTGAACAGCATATTGTTTTCTAGGGGGGATTTTTGTGCGAAGAAAAACTAACCATAAAAGATTACACATATCATCTTCTAGTAGACATCTTCTTTTTATTACTACGATATTATTTGTTATCGCAACGTTGGCCAGTATTGTAATTGTTAATAGGGGCATTAAACCCGTTTTATTAGAAATTGCTGAAACACGTAATGAGAATTACGCGAATATGGCAATGGGGATCGCTGTAAATAAAAAGTTAAATGAAGATTTAGAAGTTGAAAACCTTATTGACTTTCAATATGACGATAGTGGTCAAGTCGTAAGTTATCAAATAAATGCAGCTATGGAAAATAGAGTACAAAGGAATATCCAGTATAGGGTGGAGAATTTTATACACCAGCTTGAAAGAGGTATTGTGCCTGATACAAGTGCACCTTTAGATGTAGACATTGAGTCAGAGGAACAAACAACAATTGAAGCAATACAAGATAAATCAAATTTAATAGAGATTCCACTTGGGCAGGTATTAGGCTTGCCGTTACTAGCTAATTTAGGCCCCAAAATACCTGTTAATTTAGAGTTAATTGGTTACGTGAACACAGAAGTTGAAACAAAAGTTAGTGACGTGCAAATTAATAGCGTACATATTGAACCGGTTGTACATATTGAAGTCGAAATTCGTACCATAATTCCATTTGGAACAAAGACCGCTAGAATTGAGCAAGAAATTCCAATAGGTAGTGGTGGATATAATGGAGACGTTCCACAATATTACAGTCCAAACAAAGATGATAATACTAATTTATCTGTTCCAATTGACCCCTTGCAATAAAGTTTGTTGCTTGGTAAACTATTGTAGATAAGAATTGAAAAAAGTAACCTATCCTTTTAAAAAAATAGAAGGGCAACAAAGCGCTAAAGAAATTTGTTGCCTATAATCAGTAATAGTTAATGTTGCTATTGCTGATTTTTTATGTTTTCTATATCAAGACTAGGTTTTACTTCTTTTAATCAAATACAATGGGAGGTTAACAAATGGAAGGAGAAATTTATTCCTTAATTCCAGCAGTGTTAATGTTAGTACTAGTGTTAGTTACTAGAAAAGTTTTGTTATCATTAGGTGCAGGAATTATTGTGGGAGCACTAATGCTTCAAAACTTTAATATAGTTGAAACAATCAAAGAAGTGGGCATCGCTTTTCGAAACATTTTCTATCAGGCAGAAAGTGGTTTTGAAGTAGGGAACTTATATTTATTATCATTCTTACTACTATTAGGAATCATTACAGCCTTTATGACCGCATCTGGTGGTAGTAAAGCGTTTGGCGACTGGGCAATTCAGAAGGTTAAATCACGTCGAGGTGCACAATTGCTTCCTTCATTTTTAGGTATTTTAATATTTATTGATGACTATTTTAATAGCCTAGCTGTTGGTCAAGTTGCGCGTCCTGTAACGGACCGTCATAAAGTATCACGTGCTAAATTAGCATATTTTATTGATTCTACTTCTGCACCTATAACTGTCATTACACCAATTTCAAGTTGGGGTGCCTATATTATTGGAACAATAGGTGGAATCTTTATAGCAAATGATGTAACAACATATCAACCTTTAGAGGCATTTGTGAAAATGGTCCCGATGAATATGTATGCTTTTGCTGCAATCTTACTCGTCTTTTTAGTAGCACTATTTAATATCAATGTAGGGTCTATGAAGAAGCATGAAACGAGAGCTATTAAAACTGGCGAATTATTTGATGAAGCCAAAGGGAATATTGCTGGGGATCTTAAATCGGATATACGTGCACATGAAAGTGGTAAGATTATGCATTTGATTATACCTATCGGATTACTAGTAATTGGTACGATCATTGCAATGCTAATGACTGGATATTTAGAGATACAGGGACAAGTTACTCTTCTTAGACTATTTGAGTATACGAATGTTAACTTATCACTTTTTATTGGTGGTTTATTAGCAGTAATTTTTGCATCCATTCTTTATGGCTTTCAAAAACATCCAAAAACAACTTTCTTTTCTATTTATAAAGAGGGAATACGTTCAATGCTCCCAGCAATATATATCTTAATTTTAGCGTGGATGATCGGCACAATTATTGACCGCCTAAATACTGGAGCTTATTTAGCTGAACTTGTGGAAAAAGCTGCTATAAGTCCAAATTATCTAGCATTACTACTATTTATAGTGGCAGGATTTATGGCTTTAGCAACAGGTACATCTTGGGGGACATTCGGAATTATGCTTCCAATCGCCGCACAGATTGCTGTGGTAACTGATGTGGATCTAATACTGCCAGCAATGGCTGCTGTACTAGCTGGTTCTGTTTTTGGAGATCATTGTTCACCAATTTCTGATACATCGATTTTGTCATCGACTGGAGCAGGTTCAAATCATATTGACCACGTCTTAACACAACTACCTTATGCTTTTATTAGTGCATTTGCGGCTGGTATTGGCTATCTTGTTTTAGGTTTAACAGGTCTAGTAAGTATTGGATTAGTAGCTACATTAGCAACTATTTTAGTCATTGCTTTTTTAGTTGTTATTTCAAACAATAAGAAAACAGCATAATCTGTTAAAAGATGTAGGACGGATCATTTCATTGAAATGATCCGTTTTTTCTATTTTTTTAATAATTACTTAACCTTTGCAGTGTAAAACAGGCCCTTAAACCTTTGTATAACAAGGAAGTCTAGCAATCCAAAAAAAATTGACTTCACGCTTCTAGGGTAATCATCAATGCGTTTGATCTAACTCACTTGAGGTAAACTGCGACATAACATACCGCTTTGGAAATATACTTCGCTTTCCGTGGGCACGGCTTCAGCTAACTTAGTAAAGCAAATAGCGCTTTACTAAGTGGATCTTCAGCCCGCGCTGTTCCCACAGGAGTCTACGTATATTTCCAAAGCTAGTTCAGAATCTACATGATGATTGAGTATGGAATAATGACACTTTAGCTAGACAAGCTTATCAATTGTTTATATTCTACATTACAATTACTGTTTTTCTTCAAACTTGATTCATTCCCTAGATAACCTAATTCTTCATAGTGAATATTGTTGTTTATTTCTCCTAACTAGCGTATCAAATGAAATTGGCGACACTCCTGCAGGAACAGCGCGGGCTGAAGATCCACTTGGAAGCGTTCTTTGCTTCCAAGTTAGCTGAAGCCGTGCCTGCGGAAAGGGAGTCAATTTCACTTGAGTAGCGGGTCAGGAGATTCTGTTATGTCACAGTTGATGACAATTCCGACGCAAGTAATGTTATGCCGGAGTATATGTTTATTCGGTAATAAAAAAAGGATGCAGCCTTTTTTAGAGGCTGTAATGTAGTTTATCACGTATAGCCAAACTTAAAAGAGTCGACGATTAGCCCTTTTTTTTTTTTGATGAGGAAGTTTAGATAATTAAATTCAATAAATGTTCATAAATCTTCCTTTGACAGAAGCAAGCAGTCTCGTTATAATCAGTAAATATCAGAAAAAAATAAAAATTTGAAACATTCCATTTTAAAACGTACATATTTAAAAAGTATGTATTATTTTAGTGCAATTTTATAATTTTCTATTGTTAATGGGGATGTGTTCATTTTGAGAGGAGAGTTTTTATGGAAAATCGGTCTCAGTGGGGAACTCGTATAGGCTTCCTACTTGCGGCAATGGGATCAGCAATTGGTTTAGGAAACATTTGGAGATTCCCTGCAACAGCATATGAAAATGGAGGAGGAGCCTTTTTTATACCATATTTATTCGCCTTATTAACAGCAGGTATTCCATTGTTAATTATGGAGTACACAATAGGCCATAAATATCGTAGTTCATCTCCACGTTCATTTAAACGAATCAGTAAAGGAATGGAATGGATAGGTTGGTGGCAAATTGCTATTTCATTCATTATCTCAACGTATTATCCAATTATTGTTGCGTGGGCAATCATGTATGCTTATTTTTCAATTGGACAAAGTTGGGGAGATGATCCTACAGGCTTTTTCGTAGGAGATTTTTTACAAGTAGCAGAGGCAGGTACTTTTGGTTCAATGGTACCAGCGGTTCTATTTCCATTAATTGCGGTTTGGGCAATTGTTTTTCTCATTCTTGGTAAGGGTGTTAAAAAGGGAATTGAAGTTGCAAATAAAATTTTCATTCCGTTATTAGCTGTTACTTTCATCATCATAGTTATTCGCGCTATTACATTACCAGGCGCTTTGGATGGTCTTGAAGCATTTTTCGCTCCAGATTGGTCAATGATTACCAATGGATCAGTATGGGTGGCGGCATATGGACAGATATTCTTCAGTTTATCAATTGCATTTGCAATTATGATCACATACGCTTCTTATTTACCGAAAAAAGCAGATATTACAAATAATGCATTTATTACTGGTTTTGCTAACTCATCATTTGAATTGTTAGCTGGTATTGGTGTTTTTGCGGCATTAGGTTTTATGGCAAATGAGACAGGTCAATTGGTTTCTGACGTTGCTACAGGTGGCGTTGGTCTTGCTTTTATGGTCTTTCCAGAAATCATTAGTCAAATGCCAGCATCCGGATTTTTCGGTATTTTATTCTTTGGTTCTTTAGTATTAGCGGGATTATCATCGCTCGTTTCTATTTCGGAGACATATATTGCAGGTGTCCAAGAAAAATTTAATATCTCACGTGGTTTAGCAGTAACAATTGGTGGGGGACTTGCAGCAATTATATCGTTATTCTACGCTAATCAAGGTGGTTTAAATCTTCTTGATACAGTGGATTACTTTATTAATAATTATGGAGTAGCGTTAGCTGGATTATTTGAAGTTGTTGCAATTGCTTGGTTTGCGCGTTCTCTGAAAGATTTACAAGCATATGCAAATGATGTATCAGATATAAGACTTAGAGCTTGGTGGAGATTTTGTCTAAGTGTCATTACGCCAATTGTACTTGGTTATATGATGTTACAAAACTTACAAACAGATATCAAAGAAGCTTATGGCGGATATCCAATCGAATTTTTATTTAACTTTGGTTGGGTAGTTGCGATTGGTGCCATGTTCTTTGGTGCATTAATGACAACCAAAAAGTGGCCGAAAGAATAGTAAAATAATGAAAGGAAAGGAGTGAAAGACTCATGTCTGGAGCTGCTATTACAATGTTTGTTATAGGTGTAGTCATTATTTGGGGAGGTTTAGCAGCAAGTATTATGCATGCTGTTAGGGCTTCGAAATAAAAAAGAAGTAAATCCTCACACAGTTGTGAGGATTTACTTTATTTTTTTGCTTCCTTTTCCCATCTACTTAAGTATGGATAGGGATCAAAAGACCATTCACTATAGCCATTATCTTTGTACATACCATAATGAAGATGAGGGGGGAACTTACCAGATGTTCCTGGTGGACCATACCCTGTTGCGCCAACAGATGCAATCACATCTCCTGGTTTTACTACATCTCCAACTTTTAAATCGTCTTGAAAACCATTTAAATGAGCATAGTAATGGTAGTTATTATAAATGTCACGAATACCTACACGCCATCCACCGAATTTATTCCAACCCATTATTTCAACAACACCGTACCTTGTTGCTTTGACTGGTGTTCCGTAATTTGCAAAGATATCTGTTCCTTCATGTATGCGTCTACCACCAAATCCACGTGCATCTCCCCATGTATTCCGATAACTGTAATTGTATTGAAGTGGAATAGGAAAATCGCTGTCATTGAGACTAATCGTTTCAAATGTTTTATAAACAGAAGCTATTTGCATAATGGATTGAACAGTTAATGCCCGTTGATAATAATTCCATAATGCAATCTTAATATCTTGCTTTGTATTTCCTTCTTTTGCGAGCATACTTGCCATTGAATAAATTACGTCTTCGTCATTTGATCGGTCTGCTTGATTATCTCCATTTCCATCTTTACCAATACCCTCAAATAGATTAATTAGACTAGGATTTGTATCTTTGCTTGGATTTGCAATGCCAAACCAGCTTTCTTCAGAAAACTTGATTTTAATGCGCTTTTTCGGATCCGTTTCTTTCTCAATATTTTTTTCATATTGATTGATTGCTGCAAGGTAATACCAAGGGATCTGAGTAAGTGCTTCAGTCTTTTTAAATAATGCCATTTTTTCGTTATCCTCTTCTTGATCAGTTGCATCCGTTGCCAATGTATGCGGGATCGAAAAAGATAGTAGTAGAAAAGTGGCAACTAATACGCGTTTAAACATGTCATTCAACTCCTGTAAATAGATGGATACAAGTAACTATAGTTTGTACGACCTTTTGTAAAAGATGAGATGAAAAACTAACCAATTATCAATTTATTAGTAAAAGTTTGTTTTTTAGTGAGGAGCGTCTAGTGTTTAGAAGTAAGAATATGATAAACTATAAACAAGCTATTAACAGGTTTACTGAATATTGTTAGAGGATTGATGACAAAGGGAGAATGAATAAATATGATTGAAGTAGCAGGACAACAATATGAAGTTATAGAAGATGTAAAAGAAGGTTTTCAGCAAGAGGCTTTCGAAGAACGTTACAGTGAAATTCTAACGAAATACGACTTTATAGTTGGTGATTGGGGTTATGAACAACTTCGATTAAAAGGATTTTATGATGATCAAAACCCAAAAGCTGCCTTTGATACAAAAATAAGTACGATTGATGATTACTTATACGAATATTGTAATTTTGGTTGTGCTTATTTTATTGCAAAACGCATTGTTCAGTAAATCCAACTGAATAATGTGTTTTTTATTTTACAAATATAACCAAATTATTATTTTGTTACTTTAATAAATGGTGTTTTCTTGGTATAATATAACTTAAAATCTTAAGGAGTGATTGTTTAATGAAAATCAAGCAATTAGAAGATAAATTTGGACGACCTCTGCAAGATTTGAGGATTTCAGTAACAGATCGTTGCAATTTTCGTTGCAGCTACTGTATGCCAAGAGAAATATTTGGAAAAGATTATGTCTTTATGCAAAAAGATCAACTTTTAAATTTTGAAGAAATAGAACGATTAGCACGCGTTTTTGTTCAATTAGGCGTTAAAAAAATACGATTAACTGGTGGAGAACCTCTATTGAGACGTGATCTACCGGAATTAATAAAAAAGTTAAATGCTATTGATGGGTTAGATGATATTGGTTTAACTACAAACGCCGTACTTTTAGGGAAGATGGCAAAAGATCTAAAAGATGCAGGATTAAAACGTGTAAATGTTAGTTTAGATGCTTTAAATGATGAGGTTTTTCATTCTATTAATGATACAGCTGTCCCTACTAAAGTAGTATTAAAAGGCATTGATAAGGCACTGGAAGCTGGTTTAGGTGTGAAAGTGAACATGGTTGTTAAAAAAGGAATGAACGACCAAGAAATTGTACCGATGGCAAAGTACTTTAAAGATAAGGGAATTACTTTACGCTATATTGAATTTATGGATGTAGGTCAATCAAATGGTTGGGATTTTAGTCAAGTAATTACTAAGAAAGAATTACATGATGAATTATCGAAATATTTCGAATTAACACCTGTTGATCCTGACTATTTAGGTGAGGTAGCTAAACGCTATAAATATGCTGGTACAGACAGTGAAGTCGGATTCATTACATCTGTTTCAGAATCTTTCTGCTCCACATGTACAAGGGCACGACTTTCTGCTGATGGAAAATTTTTCACCTGTTTATTTGCTGTTGAAGGTTTAGATTTAAAAGAGATTATTCGCTCTAATGTAACAGATCAAGATCTAACAGAAGCGATTGTTCCTACATGGGAAAAAAGAACAGATCGCTATTCAGATGAACGAACAGAAGAAACAGTTAAGAATCGCAAAAAAATTGAAATGTCCTATATAGGTGGTTGATAACGTGGATGATAGATACTCCAGGCAAGTCCTATTTCGGCCTATTGGTATGGAAGGTCAAGAAAAAATAAATAATAAACACATTTTATTAGTTGGTTGTGGTGCCCTAGGTTCTGCAAATGCAGAAGCTTTAGTACGTGCTGGAATAGGACATTTAACTATTATTGATCGTGACTATGTCGAATTTAGTAATTTGCAGCGCCAACAGTTATTTACAGAAGAAGATGCACGCTCCAGCTTGCCAAAAGTAATAGCTGCCAAAAATAAATTAACGCAAATCAATTCAACAGTTCATATTGACAGCCATGTGATGGATGCGACTAGCAATACATTACGCCCCTTATTGGATAATGTTGATATTGTTATTGATGCGACAGATAACTTCGATACCCGATTTATCTTAAATGATTTACTACAGCAGTTACGAATACCATGGATATTTGGAGCATGCGTTGGTAGTACGGGGATGAGCTTTACTGTTATTCCTGGAGAAACACCATGTTTAAACTGTTTATTACCTGCGATTCCACTTGTGGGTGCGACATGTGATGCGGTTGGCATAATTGGTCCTACTGTTCAAATGGTTGTTGCACATCAAACAACGGAAGTCTTGAAATTACTCGTCGAGGATAGAGAAACACTTCGATCTAATTTGGTTACATTTGATTTATGGCACAATCAATTCCAAACAATTAAAATGGATCGAGCTAAAGATCCAGATTGTCCTACTTGTGGGAGTAATCCAAGTTATCCCTATTTACAATATGACAAGCAAACAAAAACCGAAATATTATGTGGTCGTGACACCGTTCTAATTCGAAACAATCGGGAAATATCACTAGAAGATTTAGCGAAACATCTAGAAAAGGTTGGAGATGTTAGTCAAAATGGTTTTCTATTGGTTTTACACTATCAATCGTATCGTCTTGTCTTCTTTAAAGATGGTAGAACATTTATTCATGGTACAAATTCAATTGAGTTAGCAAAAAAGATTTATTACCAGTTAGTTGGTTAAAGGGGCGATTAAATTGGAAAGCAGAAACCCGATAAAAGTATCTATTGCTTTAAATCGAATTATGTCTTTTATGAAAAAACAAGGAATTATGAAACAGGTTCCAATTGAACAAAGTTATCAGCGTTTTGTAGCAGAAGATATTGTAGCTGATCATGATGTACCACCATTTAATCGTTCCCCATATGATGGCTATGCTATCAATGCTTCAGATACGGCAGATGCATCGACAGGAAATTCTATTGAAATGAAAGTCATTGGTGAAATAGGCGCTGGTACTGTTTTTACTCAATCAGTTGAATCAGGGCAAGCAGTTAGAATTATGACGGGTGCAGCCATTCCAATAGGCTGTGATGCAATAATTATGTTAGAACATGTTACAACGAATCAAACAAAAGATCGCGTCATTATAAGTCAAAAGGTAAATAAAGATGAGAACGTCTCTTTTCAAGGAGAAGATACAAAAAAGGGAGAAACACTTGTAAGAAAAGGTACCTATATTACGCCGGGCGTTGTTGCCTTATTAGCTACTTTTGGTTATAAGACTGTCCCGGTAATTATCAAGCCCAAAGTTGGTATTATTGCAACAGGCAGTGAATTACTAGAGATAGATCAGGAAATGGAGCCAGGTAAGATTCGTAACAGTAATACTACTATGTTAGAAGCGCAAATAAAAAGAGCTGGTGGCGAGCCAATCAATCTAGGACAGTTTAGTGATGATTTAGCGCTTTGTTTTAAACAAGTAAAAGAGGGGCTTGGAAAAGTAGATTTCTTACTCACAACTGGTGGAGTATCGGTTGGTGATTATGATTATCTACCTGAAATATATCAGATGCTTGAAGCAGAAGTATTATTTAATAAAGTAAGTATGCGTCCTGGCAGTGTTACAACAGTTGCTGCAGTTGATGGCAAATTATTATTTGGCCTTTCGGGTAATCCATCCTCTTGTTTTGTTGGATTTGAAGTCTTTACCAAACCAGTAATTCGTCGTTTTTTACATGCTGACAATGTATATCCAAAGGTTGTTACTGTTCATTTAGGAATAGATTTTGCAAATCCAAATAAATTTGATCGATTTGTTCGTAGTAAATTAATGTATAAAAAAGGTTCTATTTCTGTGGTTCCTTCAGGTCTAGATAAATCAAATGCAGTAACGTCATTAGCAATGGCTGACGCACTTACGGTGTTACCTGGTAATGAAGTAGGCTATAAAGCAGGTGAACTAGTTAAGGCCTTACTATTAGATGATCAAGAAGGTACAGTTGACTTTTTAAAGGATGATGAAGGAGATGATTACCAATGACATCAGAATTGTACGTGGTAACGGATCAGGCTATTCAATTAGACGACGTTGTTAATAAGGTAGAAAGAAGAGAAGCTGGGGCAATTACTACATTTATTGGAACGGTAAGAGAGTGGACAAAAGGAAAACAAACACTCTATCTTGAGTATCAAGCATATATACCGATGGCTATTAAAAAGATGGAAGAAATCGCTAACGAAGCATTAGAAAAGTGGCCAGACAGTAAAATAGCTGTAACACATCGAATTGGAAGATTAGAAATATCTGACGTTGCAATTGTGATTGCTGTATCTTCACCCCATCGTGAAGCGGCTTATAGGGCTAATCAATATGTGATTGAGCGAATGAAGCAGGTTGTACCTATTTGGAAGAAAGAACACTGGGAAGACGGTGAAACGTGGATTGGTGATCAATCAGGTAAGGTTTCCTATCCAGAAGGAGCTCCAACTAAAAAGGATGTGTTTAATGGATGAAAGTTTTGTTGTTTTCTCATTTACAGGAGTCATTAGGAACAGCAGAAGTAGAATTAGATTGGAAACCCCAGTCTGTTGAGGCATTCAAGCTTAAATTTAAAGAGGTGTATAATGTAACAGGGTTAGATCAGGTTATGATTGCAATAAATGAATCGTATGCAATGGATACAGATATTATTGAACCAGGAGATGTTGTTGCGTTAATCCCACCAGTAAGTGGTGGATAATTTATATGGTCAATAAAAGAGACTTAATACGAGTATCAGAAGCAATTAAAAAAATGATGGGATATAGCTATCATGGTAAGAAGGAATATGTCGCAATTGAAGATAGCTACCGACGTTATTTAGCAGAAGATATAATTGCAGATCATGATGTTCCACGATTTGATCGTTCTCCTTTTGATGGTTTTGCTATCCGCTCCTGTGATACGAAAGAAGCATCTAGAGATAATCCAGTCACATTATCTGTTGTTGGAGAAATTGGTGCTGGCAGTATTTTTAAGCAACATGTGCAACATAATCAAGCGGTAAGGATTATGACAGGTGCGCAGATTCCAACTGGATGCGATGCTGTGATTATGCTCGAACTAGTTAAGGAACAACGAACGGAAGCTATAATTAGGATCAAACGAAAGATAAAACCAAATGAAAACATTTCATTTCAAGCGGAAGATACCGGAAAAGGGACAGTTATTGCAAAAAAAGGAACAGTAATAAACCCTGGTATGGTTGCTTTATTAGCTACATTTGGCTATAAGAATGTTCCAGTAAGTGTGCAACCAAAAGTTGGTGTTATTGCAACAGGTAGTGAATTATTAACAGTTGATGAACCGCTCGTGCCTGGGAAAATACGTAATAGTAATTCGTATATGATTCAAGCACAATTAAAGCGGGTTGGAGCAAAGGCTGCTTATTTTGGAAAGTTTAGTGATGATATTGAAGTATGTTTTAAACAGATGAAAGAGGCATTGAACCAATTTGACTTTTTGATTACAACGGGTGGCGTATCTGTCGGAGATTACGATTATTTACCAGCTATTTATCGTAAATTAGAAGCAACTGTTTTATTTAACAAAGTTGGAATGCGGCCAGGAAGTGTTACCACAGTGGCTGAAGTAGAAGGGAAATTACTTTTTGGTTTATCTGGAAACCCATCAGCATGTTTTGTTGGATTTGAACTGTTTGTTCGACCAATTATCCGCACTTTTTTATCAGACCCAAAGCCATTTCCAAAGACAGTGAAAGCAGTTCTAGGCGCAGATTTCTTAAAACCAAACCCATTTGATCGATACGTGCGTGCTAGCACAACATATCAAGATACACAATTAGTTGCTACCCCAGTCGGTTTGGATAAATCTAATGTTGTTTCGTCTCTTGGAAGTGCGACTGTTTTGATTGTTCTTCCAGGTGGAACAAAGGGATATCAAGCAGGAGAAAAAGTCTGGATATTATTATTAGATGATCCTGATGGAGACACTTCCTATCAAAATCCACGTTAATATAGAAGGGGGCGTAAAATTGCCGTTTTACTTACAGGTAGTTGGTTATAAAAATAGTGGAAAAACAACGATGATGCTGCGGTTAATTGATTACTTTTGTGAAAAAGGTAAACAGGTTGCTACTTTAAAACATCATGGTCATGGTGGCATGCCTGTCGGATGGGAAAAGACAGATAGCGTTCGACAACAACATGCTGGCGCAATGCTTTCTGGTGTTCAAGGTGAGAATGTCTTTCAAATTGTAGGTGATGAGGCTTGGAGTTTAGAGAAAATGCTTACCTTTTATGCACCCCTTCCAATAGATATTGTTCTTATTGAAGGTTATAAAAAGGAGAAGAAAGATAAAATAGTAATGATTTCTAAAAAGGAAGAGATTGCTTTACTTGACCAGCTAACACATATAAAGGCAGTAATAACCATACTGCCAATACAAGAAAAAAAATATCCCTTCCCAATTTATCATCCAGATGATTGGTTACTATTAGCCAGAAAGTTAAATGAGGAATGGTTCAGCTAGTCGATATTTCAAATTTCAATTGGACAATATTCACAACCAATTGTTTCTCGTAGGAATGCAATATTGTGTATGGTAATTTTGGAATTAACATCAATTGAGAGCACGTTTTTTTGACTAAGCTCACTTAACATACGATTAACACTTTCTTTAGTTGTGGCGCAAAAATCTCCTAGCTCTTGGTTTGTTATAACAATATTGATTAAAATTCCATTATTTTTTTCTACCCCATAACTATTAGAAAATCGAATTAGTGTAGAATAGAGCGCACCCTTTTTCCCATTTAATAATAGATCCCGGAATTTAGATTGGAATTTCCGCATGTGAGCATTTTCCCAACGCATGAATTCAAGAGTTAGTATACTATTAGACAATAATTCTTTCTCAAGTAGATCCTTCTTAATGGCAATTACCTCCCCATCGGTGAATACGTTACAACTTAATAAAAACCTCGGGTCATCTGCCAATGAAGTTAAAGCACCATTTATAAGTATTAAAACTTGAGGTGAATAAGATGGATGAAAAAATTATGGGTGTTTTGTTAGCTGGCGGACAATCAAAACGATTTGGTTCACCCAAAATGTTTGCCGAAAGAAATGGTATTGCTTTTTTTAAACATAGTTTACAAGCTTTAGCCCCATTTGTTTCGAAAACGTGTATTGTATCACTATCTTCCGAGTGCAAAGCGTTTCTCCATTTAGATCAGAACGTTAAGATAATAACAGATTTAGAAGCATTCCAATCCCAAGGCCCTTTGGCGGGCATATTATCAGGGATGGTGTCTGAACCAGCTGACTGGTATTTGGTTGTTCCAACTGACACACCGTTTATAGAAAAATCGATAATTAAACAGCTATTGGACAAAAGAGAAAATGATAAGCAGGCCATCATTCCTAACGTAAACGGATATTTGCAACCGCTTATTGGCTTGTACCATCATTCCACTCAAAAAGTCATATTACACTTATTAGAAAATGATCAGCGTTCTGTTTTTAACCTTCTTAACCAAATTACTGTAAAAGAATGCAAATTTGATGATGATCGCCCCTTTCTAAATATTAATCATCGCAGTGATTATCACAACTATATTAAGAACGAAGAAAACACGTAATTATGCATATGGTATTACGTGTTTTCTTTGTATTTCTTATTTCGGCCACTATCCGCAATTTTAATCCCTCGTTTTGTTAGTCCTATTAGCTCTTCCAATGATTTTATTGAAAAATTATATTTAACACTAGTTTTTGAAAGACCTTCTACATCAATTGTTGGTCGACCAAATCTGTTTGATGTTCAATGAAAACAGGCATTGGAACAGAATCAAGTTGTGCTGTTCCAATGCCTGTAATTACATTTGTTAGGCCATATTCAGAAGTTATTCAGGCAATACCGACATTCCCTGTTGCTCTGCTATAACCGTAAACTGCATGAATCGTTGCTTGTTCATGAATTAATTGAATTTGTTTTATATTTTAATTTTTCAGATAATAATTCGTAGTGATTTAAATCACTTTTAGCTTACGATTAACATGTTATATTGAAAATGATAATCATTATCAATATAATGCAATTAAACTAACAAGATATTAAAAAATCGATCAAATTGGAGGAGTGTTACTTATGTCAAAGAAAGAAGTTGGTCATACGTTTTTAGCTCGTCTAGGGAAAAAAAGATTACGTCCAGGCGGGAAGAATGCAACAGAGTGGTTAATTAAAGAATCGAATTTATCATCTGACAGCAATGTCCTTGAAGTTGCTTGTAATATGGGGACAACGATGATTGATATTGTTAAAAGGTATAACTGTCATGTTATTGGTATTGATCTGGATAAAGCAGCTTTAGACAAGGCTACTTTAAATATTGCGAAACATGGTTTGGAGCGGCAGATTAGTGTTTTACAAGGTAATGCAATGAAACTACCATTTCCTGATAACCATTTTGACGTTGTTATTAATGAAGCGATGTTAACAATGCTTCAAAACAATGCGAAGGAAAAAGCGATTGCGGAATACTATCGTGTTTTAAAACCTGGTGGATGTTTACTTACACATGACGTTATGTTAACGAAACAAGATGATGCCGTAGTGGAGCAATTACGTAAAGTGATAAATGTTAATGTTCAGCCACTCACAAAAAAAGAGTGGAAGGAGACATTTGAAAAGCATTTTAACGCTACGAATAATATCTCTGGACCAATGACACTTCTTTCACCGAAAGGAATGATTAGGGATGAAGGTTTTGCTGGTACGTTTAAAATTTTTCGAAATGCAATAAGAAAAGAAAATAGACCAATCTTCTTTCAAATGTTTCATACATTTAAAACTAAAAAAGACACATTACATTTCATTGCTGTTTGTAGTAGAAAACACTAATTTTTCAAAACACCCTTTATTAGAAAGAGGTGTTTTTTTCTGTGTAATTTTAAAACTTGATATAGGTCAATTTATTTAATCCAAATCTTCATCGTTTGCTGCTGAATGTGCTAATCTACTGGAAGCAGCAGCTGCGATTGCACCGACAATGTCATCTAAAAAGGTATGACATTCTCCGCGTGATTTATCATTTAGTTTTTCAAGTATTCCTGGTTTTTGCTTATCAATATAACCGTAATTTGTAAATCCAATTGAGCCATAGACATTTACAATTGAAAGAGCTATAACTTCATCTATACCATACAAGCTTTCGTCGACTTCAATTGTTTCTTGCAAAGGAGAAACTAGTTTTTTCTGCTCTGCTAAAACATCAAGTTGAATACCAGTTAAGATTGCATTTTGAACTTCACGTTTACCTAATACTTTCTCTACATTATGCTCACACACTTCCAAAGATAAGTCATCATGATAACTATTTTGTAAGTAATATACAAGGTCGGCTATGTCTTTAATTGTGACCCCTCTTTCTATCAGCCATTCTCTAGCTTTTGTTTCTAGTGTTGTTTTATTTTTTTCATCTTTCATGAAATCCCATCCATTCTCTAAAAGTATCTCTATATACTATACCCATCAGATATTTCCTTAAACTAAGAAGCTGATTTAGTTCAACCCTACCTTTCCTTTACATAGACTAAGGTAACTAATTATATATATGCATGAAGGAGAGGATTTATTGATATGTCAATAATAAACCATTACCTAGCTAATTTTCATGGTGAAGAGATAAGAATTGATAATTATTATGGTTATCAGACAGCGGATCACACATACTTTATTGTGCCAACGACTCAACCAGAAGTGGTACATTTGGAACAAGGTTGGTGTGCAGATTATTTGATTAATAAAGGTTATCTTCGAATAGCGAAGCCGATTCAAAATCTACAAGAGCAATTAATTACTGTTGAAAACGGTAAAAACTATATTGTTCTAAAAGCAAAGAAAACACAAAGAAATAACGAATTAGATGCAGCACAGCTTGCAGAATTTCACCAAACAGGAGGATTATATCCTTATACCCCAAACTATATTTCAACCTATGGTATATGGCAATCATTATGGGCAGAAAGGTTAGGCACGTTTGAAGCCTATTATGAGAAGCAAATAGAAGTTCGGCCTGTCTCAAGGTATCTCCGTTTATTTATCGATACGTTTCCCTATTTGATTGGTTTAACAGAAAATGCAATACAGTATGTACAAGAAACCAATCAAGAACACCGATTTGATAGGGTGGATCAAGGGTGTATCACATTTCAAAGGTATAACAATCAACTTGAACGAGATGTCATTTTCTCTGATCAATTCGTTTACGATCATCCTACAAGAGACTTAGCAGAATACGTACGGCCTTATTTATTAAATAACGAGAAGCAAACAAAAGCGAACGATCCAGTATATCTATTTTTAACGGAATACGAAAAACGTCAACCTTTATCTGTTTTTAGTTGGCGATTACTATTTGCTCGGCTTTTATGTCCAATTCACTTATTTGACTTCATTGAGGCATCAATGGACGTAACAGATAAGGAAGAAACTTTTTATGCATATCAGGATTTACTTGAAAAACAAAGCAACTATGAGAGACAATTAAAAGGCTTCTTTTTCCGTCTCGGGATTGATCCGAATTCCAATCAAATTCCTTTCTTAGAGTGGTAAGACTGTTTTTTCAGAAACTTTAGGCAATTGCATCTTGAATAAGTACATGGAGAGCGGTATAATGTCCACTATAGATATACACATGTGCTTTTTAAAAACACAGGGGGAGGCGTTTAATTTGAAAAAGATACAAGTAGGTTTATGTGGATTAGGCACAGTTGGAACGGGTGTTGTAAAAGTATTAGAGGATCATCAAGAACAGATCAAGCATAAGGTAGGTTGTGAAATTGAAATTTCAAAAATCCTAGTTAGTAATCTTGAAAAAACGAGAGATGTTGTCATTAAACAAGATTGGCTAACAATTGATCCTGCTGACCTTGTTGATAACCCTGAGATTGATGTTATCATTGAAGTAATGGGTGGAATTGAAGATACGAACCAATTGTTAGAACGTGCAATTCGAAACAAAAAACATATTGTAACAGCTAATAAAGACCTTATGGCTGTACATGGTCAGAAGTTGTTAAGATTAGCAAAAGAAAATAAATGTGATATTTTATATGATGCAAGTGTTGCTGGTGGTATTCCAATTTTGCGTTCATTATCTGATGGACTAGCATCTGATCATATTCAGAAAATCATGGGAATCGTGAACGGTACAACTAATTATATTATGACAAAAATGACCGATGAAGGACTGCCATTTGATGAGGTCCTAGAAGAAGCTCAAGCTCTAGGTTTTGCAGAAGCGGACCCAACATCTGATGTGGATGGACTTGACGCTGCACGTAAGATGACGCTGTTAGCTAATATTGCTTTTCGAATGGAGCTTAACTTAGAAGACGTTCGTATGGTTGGTATTCGCGGTATTACACAGGAAGATATAAATTTTGCTGAAAGCTTAGATTACACAATTAAGCTGATTGGTATTGCTTCGATGCAAGATGGTAAGGCAGAGGTAACAGTAGAACCGACATTACTACCTAAAGACCATCCATTAGCTTTAGTGAAAAATGAGTATAACGCGGTGTATGTATATGGAGAAGCTGTCGGTGAGACAATGTTTTACGGACCAGGAGCAGGAAGTTTACCAACTGCAACTGCTGTGGTATCTGATTTAATGGAAGTAGTTAAGAATATTCGTCTTGGCATTAGTGGAAACACGTACATTGATCCTCAATTTGATCATCATTTAAAGAGTGATAGCGAAAAATTCTCGCGTCATTTTATTCGATTAGAAGTTGAAGACCAAGCAGGTGCGTTCCAGGAAATCACAAATGTTTTCTCTGATGAAAAAGTTAGTTTTGCAAAAATACTACAATTACCAGGTGATCGTGAGAAAATAGCTGAGATAGTCATGGTCACACATAAAATTAGTAGAGAGCAACTATTAAAAAGCTTAGCTAATTTAAAAGGATTAGATGTTGTGAAACGTTTAATTAGTCATTATCGTGTAGATGGGGAGGAATAAAGAAATGGCATGGGAAGGTTTATTAAAAGAATATAAAAAGTATTTACCAGTGAATGATCAAACACCACTTATTAGTTTACATGAAGGTAATACACCTTTAATAAAATTAGAAAACTTATCAAAAAAGTATGATATTGAAGGATATGCTAAAGTAGAAGGAATTAATCCAACTGGTTCTTTTAAGGATCGCGGTATGGTGATGGCGATGGCTAAGGCAATTGAAGATGGAGCAGAAGCTGTTATATGCGCATCGACTGGTAATACTTCCGCATCAGCGGCTGCCTATGCAGCAAGAGCAGGTTTACGTTGTATTATTGTTATACCAGAGGGGAAAATTGCACAAGGTAAATTAGCTCAAGCAGTTATGTATGGAGCAGAAATTTATTCTATTGAAGGTAACTTTGATGATGCCTTGCGTATTGTTAGAAAACTAGGCGAACAAGACGGTATTACATTAGTGAACTCTGTTAATCCTTATCGAATTGAAGGTCAAAAGACTGGTGCATTTGAAGTTTGTGATGTGTTAGGACACGCACCTGATTACCTATTTATTCCTGTTGGTAATGCTGGTAATATCACGGCATATTGGAAAGGTTTTAAAGAGTACAATGAAGAGAAACAAACTGGTTTACCGAAAATGATGGGTTATCAAGCAAGTGGTGCTGCACCAATTGTCCATGATCGTGTATTTGAAAATCCAGAAACAGTAGGTACTGCCATTCGAATTGGTAACCCAGCAAGCTGGGACAAGGCCCTAAAAGCGCGTGATGAATCAGCAGGTACTATTGACGAAATTACGGATGAACAAATGATTGCAGCCTATCAATGGATGGCTGGAAATGAAGGTATCTTTGCTGAGCCAGCATCGAATGCTTCTGTAGCTGGATTATTTAAAGCACTAGAAGAAGGAAAAGTACCTAAAGGTTCAAAAGTTGTTTGTGTCATGACAGGGAATGGATTAAAAGATCCTAACACTGCTATTGACTATAATGATATCAAACCACGTGTACTTCCAAATGAAGAAGAAACGGTAATGAAAGTAATCTTAGGTAGTGTATCGGTATGAGTTGGCTAATCAAAGTGCCAGCAACAACTGCAAATATAGGTGCTGGCTTTGATTCGATTGGTGTTGCTTTACAATTATATTTATCTTTAAAAGTTGATCAAGCGGATAAATGGGAGTTTGTTCCATTTTCAGATGGAATGGAGGATCTACCACTTGATGAAGAAAATTTAATTTATCAAATTGCATTACAAACTGCAAATCAATTTGGACATGCTCAATTACCAACTTCTCGGGTTGAAATGACAAGTGATATCCCTTTAGCACGCGGACTTGGAAGTAGTGCAACAGCTATTGTGGGAGGAATTGAGCTAGCGAATTGTTTACTTCAATTAAACCTTTCAATGGAAGATAAGTTAGAACTTGCAACGGCAATTGAAGGTCATCCTGATAATGTCGCACCATCCTTATTAGGTGGCTGTGTCATTGGACATTATGATAAGAATTTGGATTGGATTAACGTTCCAATTCATGATTTAGTATTTTTAGCAATCATCCCTTCTTTTCAATTAAAAACAAAAGAAGCGCGAGCAGTTTTACCCGAAGAATTTGCTTATAAGGAAAGTGTTCAAGCTAGTAGTGTTGCAAATGTCAGTGTTGCTGCTATTTGTCAAGGAAATTGGAGACTCCTTGGGAAGATGATGGAAAAGGATCATTTTCATCAGCCTTATCGAAAGAAGCTAATACCACATTATGATCAGCTTGTTAATTTATTAAAAGAGGATGTATATGGCACATTTTTAAGTGGTGCTGGTCCTACAATGATCGCATTAACAACTAAAGAGGTAATCGATCGAAAATTAATAGAGTGGCAAGCATCTATGCCTGAATTGAACTGGCTACCTTTAGCAGTTGAAAATAAAGGTGTTCTAACAATACAGCAATGATAATAGATCCCGATTTCAGTATCCAAACTGAAATCGGGATTTTTTTAATGAACAGCTCTTTTCGTAAACATTGTTGCTTTTCCATATACGGACTTGAGAGAAACTACGACATAGTGAAACTTCCTTACACGCTATGTCAGCAAATGAATTCCCTTTCCCTGGGCACAGTCTCAGCTAACTCGGATAAGCAAAGGTCGCTTTCCGAGTGGATCTTCAACTTGTGGGATTGCGATTACTCATCCCACCCTAAAACATTTGTTGTTCCCACAGGAGTGTCATCCATTTGCTTCCTTCGCTGGTTAGCGTATCTTTTCGACGTACTTATATATTATAATTGTTAGTTTTTCTAACTGTCGTTTCAATTACATATAACAAAGCAATCTATACTCTTATTATTACAGTGTTTCAAAACTAGCGTATCAAGTGAAATTGGCGACACTCCTGCAGGAACAGCGCGGGCTGAAGATCCACTTGGAAGCGTTCTTTGCTTCCAAGTTAGCTGAAGCCGTGCCTGCGGAAAGGGAGTCAATTTCACTTGAGTAGCGGTTCAGGAGATTCTGTTATGTCACAGTTGATGATAATTCCGACGCAAGGAACGTTATGTTTGAGTTCATAAAATTTATTCATAAAGTACAATCTTTTAGCAAACAGTCTAATAAATTATTAAAATTCATAAAAAATCATTGTATTAAGAAAAGATTACAAATCGATTAATTATATGAAAGCGAAATCAATATTAGAATTCCGAAAATCGCTTTATTCTTGTAGATTAATGTCGATATTAGAGGAAATAGGGGGGTTGCAGATTGAAAAGAAAAAGTAGTATACAGATGAAGATTCTGATTTTTGTTCCAGTTGTATTAATAGCAATTATCATATTATCATTATTTAGCTATTCGTTTGCAAAAACAGAATTACAATCGGAAATTTCAGAAAAGATGTCTTATTTATCAGAAGAGGTTGTTAACGATATTGATGGACAACTAATTAGTCATCAACGTTTAGGAGAATCTTTAAGTGAAATAGTAGGAACTAGTGGTACGAATATAACGGAAGAAGAGTATGCAAGCTTATTTGAAAGATTACTCGCGTTAAATCCGGATACATTTGGAATGGGTGTTTGGTATGAACCGTTTCAATATGATGAAGACCAAGAGTATTTTGGTCCTTATGGATACAAAGACGGAGACGATGTAATCTTTACCGATGAATATGAAACGCCCGAGTATGATTATCCTAATCAAGGATGGTATACGGCAGGTGCAGATGCTGGTGAAATAGTTTGGACAGCACCTTATTTTGACGAAGCACTTAATACGACATTAATTACGACTAGTATTCCATTTTACAATCAATCGGAAGAACTGGAAGGCGTAATCTCAAGCGATATTGATATAGGTAATCTCCAAGAGATGGTTAAAACAATTGACACAGGTGAAACAGGATGGGCGTTCTTAACAGGTTCAGATCAGCAATTTCTTGTTCATCCTAATGAAGAGAATAGTCTAGATAGGACGCTAGCAGAAGATGAGACATTGCAATCTTTACATGGTGCTATTGAACAACAAGAGTCAGGTGTTGATATCGTAACCTTAGAAGATGGGGATGCACATGTTTATTATCAACATATACCAAGAACAGATTGGACACTAGGTTTAGTTATTCCGGATAATGAAGCATATGCCTCTTTAGATGGATTATTAACCCAGATTGTCATTGTGTCAATAGTTATAATAATTTTATTTGTAATTCTTGCTTTAATTCTTGCCAGAAGACTCACAAAACCAATTAAATTTCTTAATGAAGAGGTTAGTAAAGTTGCCACAGGGGATTTCTCATCGACTATGGAAGCGAGCACGAATGATGAAATTGGCGAATTAACTACAAATTTTAATGGTATGGTCAAAAATATCAAAGAATTAGTAACTTCCGTAAGGTCTTCGGTTTATACGGTTTCAGAATCAACAGGACAATTAAGTGCGGTCTCTGAAGAAACAACGGCGTCTAGTGAAGAAATAAGTCGTGCAATGAATAGTGCTGCTAATGGCGCTACAGAGGCCTCAAGTTATGCGGAAAAGACGAATACACAAACCGCAGCCTTATCAGATCAATTGTCTAGTTTAGTAAATCAAACAAACCAATTAAAAGAGAATTCTAGCGAGGTTCAAAAACTTAATCTTCACGGTGTGGATCAGATAGAGATTCTAAAGGATACATCAGATCAATCTAATGTTGTTATTTTGTCAGTAGAAAAGGTAATTCAGAACCTTTCTGAAAAGATGAATCGAATTGATGAAATTGTTAACACGATTAGTGCTATCTCAGAACAAACTAATTTGTTAGCTCTAAATGCATCCATTGAAGCTGCAAGAGCAGGAGAACATGGTAAAGGTTTTGCTGTTGTCGCAGAAGAGGTAAGAAAACTAGCGGATGAAACGTCTTCCGCAACAGAAAATATCAGTAGTACAATTAAAAGTCTTCAACTGGAGTCAAAAGATGCAGTTAAACAAATTTCGTCATCAAGAGAAATGTCAGAAGCACAAAACAAAGCAGCTGAGGACTCCTCTCAAGCATTTAAAGCAATCTCAAATGAAAATGATCGAATGGTTGAATCAATTCAAAAAATTTCAAATGATATTGAAAATATTAATACGTATAAAGATAGTGTTGTAGAAGCTATTAGTTATATAACAAGTATTCTTGAGAATAGTGCGGCAGCAGCTGAGGAGGTTGACGCCTCGTCAGAAGAACAGTTGACGGCTCTAAGAACAATAACAACTTCAGCAGAAAGTCTTCAAGAAACTGGTGAAGAGTTAGAAAAACTAATTGAGAAATTCAGAACATAAAAAAAGAAGAGGCTGGGACAAAACTCAGATAAACAATAAAAAGTTGCATCTTCCAACGGTAGTTGGAAGATGCAACTTTTTTATAAAATCGAAAATTTTAGTAAGTAAAAAAGGATACCTTCTGATAAAATTA
>NZ_QJSK01000007.1:0-116427 GCF_003426095.1 Paraliobacillus sp. X-1268 | reverse complement strand
ACATCGAGTAGAAATAATTCATTTGAATGAAGATAGTTGGAGAATGAAGCATAGATCGACTATATTTGGTCAACAAAGTGTTTCAAATTAACAAGCAAAAATTGTGTCATTCTACTTGACGGTCACATCTATTTTATCAACTTTATATTATATCGTTTATTTTACATTATCTTTGAGTATTTTCCTTGATTTTCTTTATCATAAAACATTTCATGATAAATCCACGACTTATAAGCTGTTTTCTCTTATTAATTTTATACCCTCATTTACTTACGGTACGGTTCACCGTAATGGTTGTAAATGAGGTTTTACAGGAATGATTTACATGATTAAAGACCCATATCTTATAGAATATGGGTCTTTAACACATTTATAAGTTAATAAATGCAAGGACTTTAACTGTAATCCTGAGTATGAGAAGTGTTAATCGTGTTGCATTTCAGACTAATCCATTATTTTATTGAATCTTATAGCAAGATTCAATATCTCTAGGTCTAACTCCTTTCAATAAATAACAGCAATCCTCAGATTGAGGAATAGCAATATATTTTGACTTACAATGTACACTTAGCAAATCCGGTTCTTTAATTAATCGTTTCTTCCAATTAGGCATTTCTGATGGCGGTTCAAACATATCAATTATTTGATCTAAGTTGTAGTCTATAAGTTTTTTAAGTAATTTAAGAAAGTATAGTCTATACTCATCTCTGCTCTTATAATTACCATAGACGTAATACTCTAATTCACTTTTTTTAGTTATTAAGCATCTTTTATTTGCATCAACAGCATAAGACCAGGACCACCAATAATCATAATAATTAAACTCACCGTCATCTGTAGAAATTGTTAGCAAAGCTCTTCTCAATTTATCAGTAATACCTTTATCAATATACTCCTTGAAAACATTTGTAATGCTGATGAACTTATTGAAGTTAAAACTATTAACATCGCGATCAAAATCAATGCATTCAAACAACAGACTTATTCTACCACTAAAGAAATCGATATCTTCAGCTTCAAAAATTGCTTTTTTATAATTCTCTTCTTTACATATCAAACTTGCCTTTATTTGTTCTTCCTCAATCTGACTCTTAGCGAATTGAGAAGTTACCTTATGTGTTGTTAAAAACTCGTATATATTTTTGCAACCCTCAGCTAACTCTCTTATTAAGTTAATAGCCCCATCGAATGATTCAGGACTTCGAACAATTGAAGGTTTTCTTCCTGACCTCTCTATATCACCACGGTTCACAATATTCCTAACAACTCTCATCCAATCCTGAAAGAACTCATTATCAATCACCGGGTTCTTCAGGATATACTCCGTTTGTGCGAAGAATATTACCTTTTGAGTATAACTAGCATTGTTGTAAACTAAAGTTCTAAATATATCACCATCATCAATATATGAACCGTATGGAAAGTCAATTGAAAGCTTTTGTCCGCTTTTATAAAATTCGGCATATGCATCTAGAGATTCATATAAATAATTATAACTAGAATATGATAGGTGGTTCGGTCTAATTGCTCTAGGATCGTTTTGTAAAACCCTTATGGTTTCTGTCCTATTTGATGTTTTTTGTAAAGCCAAGTTAATCATAGCAATTGATGAAAAGAACCTTATCATCGCATTATCTACGCCATTACCATTTCCAGTGCTCTTATGTTTCCAGAACAGATCTGTCCATTTAGTGTCAATCTTGCACGAGAAAGTTTCTTCGAACTTTTTATCACTATCCCAATTTTCATCATTTATTTTTTTTTCAAATGTTGCCTTAAAATTTTCAAATGATGTTAATGCCTTTCCCCTTGCATTCATCTTTATATACAAATCATCACTGAGACCAAAATTCTTAAGTTCAATATGATAAAAACTAATTATATTCATATCTGCTATAAATAGTTCCCACAATTTGGTTATGTCGTTAAATATGAGATGAATATCATCTATAGTCCTAAGCATACCATCTATAGTTGGATCATGATTCCATGAAAGAAAATACCAGTTAGAGTCCTTTATCAATGAGCTTAATTCTGTATTACTATTAAAACCTTCTACAGATTGATTTATTAATGCCTGACAAAACTCTCTAGCAGATGCTCTTGTTTCATATGTGAACTTACTCAATACCTTCTTGTTTTCATTATTCAGTTCCCCATCTTTAACTGCAGCATACCAATGGAGTAAATATAAGGTTGTTAATCTTTGCTGTCCATCTAAAGGTTGAAGCACACCATTAGTTGTACTTCCGTAAATAAAATCTAGGTTTATGGGCTTATTTTCAAGTAATGAGTTTTTAATGGCATTTAAAAATCCTCTTCTCAATTCGTGCTTATCAAGTCTACCCTGAGCATAGTCTCTCTGAATAATTGGAATTTCGATAACATTGTCTTTCATTAATTGATAAAAATTATATAATTTACCTCTACCATCAGAACTCATTACCTTACCTCACTTCCACTTGGTAAATATTCTATTAAGATTTTTTCTATATCCAAAAAATATTTTTCCCTATCTTCCTGTGTCCAGAAAGACATCTTTGGGGGATATTCACTAAAGTATTTTAAAAACGCATTTTTAGTACATAGTGGTATGAACTTTCCAGATTTCTCTTTTTGAATTATTGTCATTCTTTTCACTGGAAAGACTGCATTTTTGTACCCGCGATTCGTACTAGAATCAAGTAA
Organism: Paraliobacillus sp. X-1268; assembly: GCF_003426095.1. NCBI lineage: Bacteria > Bacillati > Bacillota > Bacilli > Caryophanales > Bacillaceae > Paraliobacillus > Paraliobacillus sp. X-1268. The sequence goes on along the minus strand of NZ_QJSK01000007.1, from coordinate 113,739 downwards.
TGCTAAATTGGACAAGTCATTAATATCATCTTCTATAATGTCTCTATTAAAATGTGAAATGACCTCATCATAGATCTCATTAAAATCATCATCAAGAATATAGTTCTGTACTTTAATTTTTAAATCACTATCATCAATAAATTCAATTGCATCGTTCAACCAATTTTCTCTTCCTTTTGGATTTTCAGGCATCTTATCTCTAACAGATGTAATATGTTCAATATCCCAACTCTCTTTCTTATAAAGATGGAAGGGAAACCTGGAATTATCAACGTCGTTGTTTAACATTGTTTGAATATTATACATTAAGAGCATAGCCTTAGTTTCAGGATCATCAGATTGCAATTCGCTAATATTTACTTTTTTAAACTTCTCTTTAATTAAATTATTCAAAAAGGCTTTAAACTCTGTTTTAGTTCTGGATTTTGAACCTTTAATTATGGTCTCAATACTATCACCTTCAGAAATCAAGAAGCCGATTTTATGATATAGTTCTCTTTCATTAAACCACTCAACGAATCTTTGAAAATAGTTTTTCACCTCTAACCAATTTGATTGAATCGTTTTTTCATCTTGGTTAATAAATTTTTTACTAAAAAATCTAAAAGTCGAGTATTGATCCTTTAAGTTTTTTTCTGTATTCATTAATTCAAAAATAAAGTCAATTCTATTTGTCATCATGTTAGACTGATTGATAAAGTACCACAACATATCATCTTGTAAATATTGCTCAATCCTGTCCCATTCAGCTGCTATTTCAAGCTGTTTTAATCTAACTTTGTCATTGTAATGTTGATCAAAGTTAGAACTATTAAGAAATAAAGCCTTTATTAATTCCGCATTAGTTAAAGGAATCTTACCAAGATTAATTCTCGTAAATATAGCGATCGAATCTTCTTCATAACTTTCATACCATATTACTTTTGTATTAAAATTAAACTTGGATTGAAAATCAAAAAGGTTAAAATTATCTCTTTCAAACCAATTACTAATAGTATCATATGCTTTAGATATATAATAAAAGTCAATATTGTCCGTGTTCCCTCTTCCTTCATTTAAATCATTCAAGAAGTCGAGAATTTCTATCCTTGTTTCATAAGTTAATTCGAATATTTTTTTTTGGTGTTTTTTTACTAACAATTGATTTAAATAAAAAAGTATCAAATAGATTGTGGTTAATCTTTGTTGTCCATCAATTACCTCAAAATGTTCATTTTTTTTCTTCACAATTATTGGTTGTAGGCAATACCATGTTTTCTCATCATCCTCTTCAACTTCCTTAGGATTGAAACTTGATATGTCATCCAATAAATCAATTACTTCTTTTTCAGTCCACCGATAACCACGTTGATACGATGGAATTAAAAATTTGTATTGTTTTAATTCTTCTATCGTCTTTAGCTCTAATAAATCATTCATTATACTCCTCCTGTAAAAAACATTTAACCGCTTTCATGAATTAACAACTCGTACTAGATAATTTTTGTATAGTACATCGATTGGACTTCTTCTAGTTGATAAACCCTTAAGCGGATAACTGTAAATCCACCTATTTTCTCTTCTTCTATAAACTCAATATGTTCTTCTAAATACATAAATCTACAAAATTCTTCCTTTGTTTTTAATACTACCATAGAACTATAAGAGTTGAGAAGAAATTTATCCAAATTTTCTCCATTATTTTGATATTCATAAAGATCCATGAATTCTTGCTTTAAATATGAAAAAATCTCATCTGGATAATAATCTGCTAAACCAATAATCCCTGTAACTTCTAATAACCCGCAATTTTGTTCTATATTTTCTTTCATCTATTTTTGAAGAGCTTATAAAGGTATATAATCGTATTCTATTATCCTAAGTCTTCATCAGTCACCCCTCGCAAGCATAATTTGTTTCAATCATAGACTATTAGTCTATGAAAGGACTACTAAATTCACTGATATGCTTTACTTTAAGTAGTCTATTGGAACAATCAATTAATACAACTGAAGGTTTGATTATCTTGATGCCGTAATTGCGTAACAATATTCAAAGTAATAGTTAACTGTTTGGCAACAGGTATTACTACGTATTGGATAAAACTTGACAGAAATTCATCATTCTCTCTCAAAACTCATTTTTTTGAAATAATATTATTTTACCAACAACATTTGACAATTTCTTCGATATTATTTACTATTTCCCCATTAATCCTTTAATAGATATTTACCATTATAATCTTTCACAAAAAAGTATACTTGTACGTCATCTGAAGAATAAACTCCCACTCTTTGAACCATAATAGTCTTCAATTGTATATCTTCATTAAATTCAACAGCATTATTTAATAATTGATTTACTTCATCTTTATTTTCCAAAATAATAATAGCCTGGTGAGTATCAAGTTGAAACTCGTCTAACTTCTCATCATTACTTAAATACTCATACATACCGTAGAACTCTTCATTAAGATATTCCACAAGTTCAAGATGAATCAGTGTCTTTATTTGTAGCAACTCAGTGTAATTATGAATCTTTTTCAACTCCAATTCCTCCCATACTGCTTTTCTCCATATTCAATTACTATACATATAGCAATCCCAACCACAGTTCCTAATAAGAAATATTGCAATATAATCACCTCCTTTTATTTTTCAAGAATTATGTTCTTCTTAACAAACATGTAAATGGATACTCCAAATGACACACCTGCCTTAAATATATTAATCGGTGACATGCGTTCACCTCCCTTAAGGTATTTTTAGACATAAAAATAGAGAATACAGCCCCGTAGGTGAATTCTCGGTAACAGATTAATATACAACTACTATTTGTTAACTTTCATAATTTAATAGCGTTCACCAGTTCATCATTCTTTAATAACCCTATTGCAATACTCTTTTCTGCTTTATTATCCTGCAAAAGGTATACAACATTCTTGGTTCCTCCCTTATAGAAAAACACAAAGCAGTTAACATTTATCATACCTTCGGGAACCATCGCCCTTACTTCATTACTAACGATATCTTCCCTTCTCACTAATTGGCTATCAACCAACCAATCATAGATAGCTAACTTTGGATGGTATTTGTATATAAACACCCAAAAGATATCCATTACACTCATAACATTCTCTCCTTTTCATAAATTGATTTGTCGTTTTAACACCCACGAATCTAGATATTAAAATACATAGAAAAAGGGGGAGAAAAATCATCGCTGATGGATGACTTTTCTCCCCCTAGAATGGTGAAGTGTCGAACAACTTCTTTATTTAGTTGGATTTGTATAGATTCAATTTCTCTGCTTTCGGATATTGTTATCTGATTTATAAGCAATCGCAATAATTGCTTGCGTTGCTCCCTTGTCATAGCTTCTTTAAAGCTTTCTGTAAAGTTCCTCATTACTTGTTCGACTATCTTGAAGCTTACTTCCTTTACCGCTCCTTGTCCCAGTTGATTCTCGATAGGAGTTATTCGTTCTGTAAGGCTGTCTTTTTCCTCATTTAAGCTGGTAAGACGTGTAATAAGGTCTGCTTTAACAATGAGCCCTTCTTCATACAAACCTAGTACTTTATCCCTCTTAGACTCAATGGTATCTAGGGACTTTTTAATATATTCATATTCCTGTCTAAGTGGCGCTTCACCATTTTGGTTCTTTCCATTTATCCTTTCAACAATATTTCGGATAAGAATCTCATTATTAGCCACATTTGCAATCTTCTTTAATACATACTCATCCGCATAATCAGTTCGGACACCATTAGAACGGCAAACAGTAGTACCTTTATTTTTCCACGCACCACAAGCATAGTATTCTAGGATTCGCTTCGTTCCATCTTTTTTTCGATTCGTTGTTCTGCTAAGAACCATCCCTGCTCCACACATAGGGCAGCGCATGATACCAGTAAGTGGAAATTCACCACTATGGACTCGATTTGGTTTCCCTCCTCTGGTTTTCATTATCGCTTGTGCTTTCTCCCATACTTCATTTGAAATAATTGCTTCGTGCTTCCCTTTTTCCATGATAGGATCTGGATTGATATTGTTTCGTCGTTTTTCATTCCAGTCTCTCCTAACATTATAACGAATTATTCCTTTGTATATAGGATTTGTCACGATAGTTTTGATTGAATTGATAGAAAATCCCTTGTTGCGTTTCGTTCGATGACCACCACGATTCAGATAACCCGCTATAGACTTGTATCCATGACCTTCTGTATAAAGTTGAAAGATCTTTCTAACAGATTGCGCTTCTATTTCGTTCACCACTAATTTGGAAGCTTTTCTTTTAGAATTGTTGCTAGGTGAACTAACTACATCATAACCAAGTACCTGTCCTCCATTCCATGATCCTTCTTTCGCACGTGCTATCATACCCATCTTTACGTTTTCTGCGATATTAGCTCGTTCAAATTCAGCAATAGCTGCCATCATTTGAAACTGTAGTACACCTGAAGGACTTTCTGTTTCATATTTTTCTGTGTATGAACGAAAGCCAATACCTTTATTCTTCAACTCATCAACAATGCCTAGTAGATCAAGGCTTTTACGAGAGAACCGGTTCATTTTCCATACAAGTACCAAATCAAATGCCTTTTGCTGTGTATCACTAAGTAATTGTTGTAATGCTGGTCTACCTTTGATATTCTTACCGCTTTTACCTCGATCAACGTATTCCCTATATACAACGTAGCCTTCTCGTTCACACCATTCTCTAAGAACTCTTATTTGCTCATCGATACTGTAACCTTCTTCCGCTTGCTCAATAGTAGATACTCGAGCATATATTGCAGCTTTTTTCTGTGGTCCTAACTGGTTCGTTTGATCAAAATGCCTAGATAGATCCATAGCATAATTACTCACAGATTTCACCTTCTTTCATGTTTTCTTCTTCCATTAACCAAGTAGCTACCTGTGACAATGGAATTCCTTGCATAGCCGCTAATTCCAAATGTCTCGTATTAAGTAATTTAGACATGTACTCAAACACCCTCAACCCTTCTTCTGTAGAAGTATCAATATGCTCCTTCAATGAACAAATCTCTACATCATATCTAGCTAACTCTCTTTCTATTTGTTGAAGCTCATCTCCATCAGAAGCAAGTGTAAATACATCCCATACAACAACAACTCCAAAGTAACCATTAGCAGCATCTTTCAACATTTGCTTTAATACTGGTCTTACTTTGTTCGGAGATTTTAAGCTTGGCTCAGAGTAAACTTTATTGACTTGATATCCCGCTCGTTCACACTTTTCTATTAAGACTTGGACGTTTCGATGGACTCGATACCCCATCGGTTGAGTGGACGATGTATTTCTTGTGAAAATTACTAGCTTGTTTTGATTCTGTTGTGTATTTTTATCTCTATTAATCATTAGAAGCTTCTCCTTTAGTTTGTTTTACAAGATACTCTGTAACCATTTCTGCTAAAATATCTATTAAAATATTGCATTGGTAATCAACTGATGTTTCATTTTCCAAAATAAGTCACCCCTATATTTGATATTAAAATAATATATACTTAATTTGGCATTTAAGGGGCTGAGGAAACCAAGATGGCGTATAATCAAATTCAATTAATATCATGGTAATTACAATAGAACCTCAGTCCCCCCACTCTGCCTAATGTAGCGACAGTAGCATAACTTTCATCGCTACTACTGACAGTACTGTTGCTATATTCGGTCCAGTCACCATCCAGAAAATTCATCATAGTCTGGTGAGAGTTCGATTTCTTCCAGGCTCGATGGTGAATTAACCTTTTTTTGATCGAAGGGAACGGTATTACTATCAACTTTTTTGATTGTTACTTTTTTCGCATCTCCTCCATGACGAATATCGAAAGTGATCCCAACCTCTTTTAAATTGGATTTCACTTCTTTTAATCGACGACTAAGAATATGAGCAGCTTTTGGCCATGATTTGACATTTGTATCAATTCTTTCGCGACCAGCCTCGTAATCCAATCGGGTTAGTAGTTCCGCAACTGTTCCAGTCCAACTATTGCAGTTACGCATCAGTGCAACAATGACTGCCGCAACTGGATGAGAAGAAATAGCTTCTTCATTTGACTTGTTTTGATTATTTTTGTAGGCTTCAAGAAATCGCTCCCCCTCGTATCCCATCGCTTCTGCAATTGCAAACCCCCACCGAGTAAAATCTGCCATTCTAGATAGCTTATCAAGCTTGACATCAGGATATATCGCCATTGCTTTAGACAATATTTGAAATGCACCACCGACAATAGATGGTTTGTCCCTATCAAACTCTGATCTAACTACATTTTCTTCCTTACGACCTTCCTCCGAAATTCTTTCCAGTTCAATCGGAATAGAACGATCCATCAAATCGGGTCTAGTAACAACCACATTAATCCCATTTAATGCGGGGCATCGTTGTAACTCCAATAGTGTTTCGTCATCATCAGTAAATAGAGTTCGCTTACTGAATCCACCACCTGTGGAAGCAATACAAAGCAAATCGCTTTTCGCTGCCGAAAGGTTATCTAAATTATCGAAACATGGCATATAGTTATTAGCTAATGAAATCGCCAAATCCTGAATACTGTTTGGCATAGTCATCAAATCCCGAACAGCTGGATCAATAACTTGCCTTATATTTCGCATTGACGTTGTTTTTGCTGCACCCTTTTCCCCACTAAAAACAAGTACTGCATGAGGCATGTTTGGTATGAGGCATGTTACAACGTATATCAAAAGGAGAATTTGATCATCTTCACTTTTAATACGAACATGCTTTAGTAATAATCGTATATCCCCTTCAAAGTCAGGCATAACTTGTGCCTTTGTATTTTTATTTCTAGTAAAAAGGATAGGTGGATTGTCAACAATTTCACAGCCCGTTGGAGTAATTTCAATTACCCTCCAATCAGCGTCGGCCAAATCGTAATAGTACTTATCATTCTTCTCTGCAACTCTCAAATGCAAGCGATGTTTTTCACCATCAAACATTGCCATCATTTCCATTACACCTAATGCCTGGTTCATTGCATCACTAGTGGTTGCTTGTCCTGTTTCCTCAAAATACTTTTTTGTTAACCACATTTTGAAAGTTTTACTTTTAACTTTCCAAAGTTCGGTGTGATCGTTTATTTTTATCTCTGCATAAGCTTCTTCTAAATCATTCTTAAAAAACTTGGTACTCCTGCCCAAACGTATTAGGGTATCAGCTTGTGTAGGTTTTCTTTTTATAGAATCCTCTTGAGGAGAATAGTCAGGTTCAAATTTTTTGCGTAGCGAATGCCAGTCCGATTGTGAACAACTATTGTGATGACAACCTGCAGCAATAGACCCATTTTGAAACTGAACGATATATGCACTTCGGTCGGTATGCTCCCCATTCCAAGGACATGTTTTTAAAACATATTTTGTAGCATTTGTTTGCCAAGTTCCCTGAGCTGCAATTTCTATACCTTTTTCATTTAGCCACGTTCTAACATCGATACTATTTGTTACAGCAACTGTTTGGCCTCTATTAACATCTTTAATAGGTAGAACTAACTTTTCAGTTAGCTCGTTCAGCTGTTCTTTGGTTACTCCAACTATTTCTTCAGGACAATTAATGATACGAGAATAGCGATGAGGCCGATCTTCAGTATTATCACCCTTACAGGCCTTCGTACCATATAGTTTCCATATTCGTGCTGCATTGTACGTTGTTCTATCTATATCTACCATTCCATTACTGAATTTAAAGTCAAGTAATTCTAATATTTTTTTGATAAGATCACGACTTGCATCATCATTTGGTAAATCGATAGCATACAGTAGATGAAATCCATTACCACTGTCCGCCAAAATAGGTTCTGACCAACCTTGTTCGTCCAAATATCGCTTGATTGCCCTCGCCAAAACTAATGCAGCATCGTGTTCCTTATCAGTCGATGATACTCCTGATCGGCGAATTGGATCCAGATCAATAGGTAACCATTTTCTTGAAGCAATATCCTTATCGGATGTGGTCTTTTTGGCATATGAAGTTGTATGGTTATCAGACCTTGTTAATAAGAAATCTTTAACAGGATTTAGTGTAGTATATATACCAGCTACCTCACTATCATAACTTGATGCTGCTTTTGCAAGCGGATCATTGTTATCAAAATAACCAGAGACCGTACCCTCTACAGTTTTTAAGATCCTAAGTTCCATGACACTATTATCGTTCCTTAAAATTTCTAAAGTCTGTTTAACATTATCCTCTACATTGCCTTTTCTCATTACTGAACCTCCCATTTTTGCGCTAGTGGCAAAGTATCAATAATACTAATTAGGACCTGGCTCTTCTTTGTATCTTCAGTATCCGTAAATGTATTATCGAAGTATTTTATATAAATAAGACGGCCCTTCTCATCAATTGCATAATATCTTCCACTGAGATAACCCCCTAGCTTTAGATCCTCAGCCTCGATATAAACCACCCTTCCGAACTTCATTACTGCCTCTGGAGCTTCAACACCATTTAAATCAAATAAATTAAAATCAATCATTATCCAGCCTCCAATTTTTTTGGGTATATCCCTGATTTGATAAGAGATATATCCAGTTTTTCTGCTAGCAAAGCCATTATCATATTTACCTACTTTTAGTCTCCCTGTGTAGCAACTGGTCGCATGTTAATATAAACAATCATCTCATCATCCTTATCCTGTACTTCGAAAACAGGAAAGGTTAATGACGTGCGATTAGAAAAGTCTAATTGATATCTCTCTATTATTTCCTTAACAAGCGCAGCATTGTAAATCGCACCGTTTTTTCCCTGCTGTTTAAGAGTATAATTCGTGTTCTTATCGCCTATATAATTAGCGATTGCAATATGATTCTCGCTATAGGCAATTTGTACAGTACTTTGATTCGATAACTGCGTAAGAATTGCAGCATTCAGGGACAACCGTTTTCCATTTTTTGAATAAACTACATTCAGTCCCCCTGATGTGCCTGGACGGATTGTATCGATACAGTTAGAAGCTTCAAATTCTGCTAAATCTAGTCCCTCTTTTTTTAATGGATTCATATTGTCTTCCTCCTTGTAAATTAATTGAATAGAAGTTAATCCTTCTGTTAATAGACTATCAAATAAAGTGAATCTGCTCTATTCGCAATTTTTCAACATTTTTTATCCCATTAATTTCGGAAGGTAAAAAAACACAAAAAAAAAAAAGCATCTGCTTTTTAGCAAGATGCTCTATTAATCATAATTCTTATCAATTTCATTAAGCAGTTGATTTGATTTGTAATGATAATAATCGTCGGGATTATTTTGTTTTAAATCTTTAATATATAGCTCAAGCTCAATTTTGATTTTAGTAATCCTATTTTTCATAACCTTCTCATAAAACGCTACTTTATGTTGATCCGAGAGCGCATCAAATGAATCTAAAATTGACTTTAATTTAATTTGAAGTTCTGCTGCGTAATTACTCATATCAGGTAATAAGGTTAAACGATAGAATAAACTTTCAATGTTTAATACGATCGTTCCCCATTCCCTACCATCACCTTTTTCACTCCAAAAATTTTCAAACTCTCGCAATTTAGTTACAGATTTTTCCATCCATTTATTTTCTTCCTTGTCTGCCTGCTTTATTTTTGCTTGATTACGGAGCTTTTTGAATAAGGGTTGTTCAAATAGACAGACTAGCGATGCTAAAAATATTGCGGTAATAACGTTGTAGTTATACCCGTCGTATACAGTCTTTTCGAATTTTGCTCTAGTGACATTCATCTCCTTGTTATAAAAATAGTTGCCTACATCCTTTTTAGTTATTTGTTGTCCAAGCACTTTTTGAACACGTTCCTCATTAAGGAAATCCAGAATAGTATTAAGTCTCTTTTCTAATGAAGTTTTACTAAATTCATGATTTAATTCCTCATGTTTCATTGCAATTTCGATTACTTTGTCTTTACTATATAATTCTTTTTCCATTGACTCTAACTCCCTTTGTTCATTCAAGTTGTATCCTTCTAAAATAGTGTCAGTAGCGTTCGTAGCGAAAATACCCTGTCAATACTTTCGCTAGTTTTGACAGAACCTGTCGAACCAAATAAAAGTTACATTTTTTCTAATTGCCCGTGTTTCTAATACTATTGCTAACACTCTGTATCTTCAATTGTGTATATAAGGACATTATCATGGATTGACCGCATTATCCAGATAGCTAATTAATTATTAATAATATATCTCTTCATGCAAATGAATATGTCTGTCAAAAGATTGATTATTTAATATAATTATAAACTACTATCCATAAACCTATATCCACTCTGAGTTGTGAAACAGCAGTTACTTTTGGAGCTAGTGCCACTACTATATAGGTATAGAAAAATATCCTATTCTATAAGAGTATTCAAGCAACTATGGTCTTTATAGGATAGATAAGGTAAAGAAAGTAGTTCTGTTATATCCTATCATTAGAGACATTATTTTTTCTCACTTTCAATGCCAACTTTAGATTCACAAATTGGGTTGGGTAACAATATTTCTTTATATTGATTTCTTCTGTAATATTCCTCCAAATACAACTCTTCCGCTATTTGTCTATCTCCACTGCTAGCAAACAATTCCTTTAGCGTACATAATGACAAAGATCCTAATTGATGTTCCATATTCGTCAATATAGTTTTTTCATCTTCTTTATTAATTCCGGTAATAACTAAATCATTTGGCGTAAACCAAATAGCAATAACTTCATCACTATTCACGTACAAATGACATGGGGGATATTCCAAATTACTAAAGTCGTAGGCAATATAGTTTATGAATGAAAACCAGTCTGTTTCATATTTAGCTCTTTCAACTAGATTTGGATTATAGTTGAACTTTCCATATACATGTTCAAAATCATGAATTTTATTATTAAACTCCCGATGACTTTCAATGAATTTCATATCCTTCCTTGTATTACTTCTCAAATCAACCACAGACTCATTAATACTCATACATTTTTTCATTTTTAAATTCCTCCTTGTTTTATACCCAGTTCGTGTATGTTAAATAATGTTATAGATGTATCTTCTAACATTGGTTATACTATATGGGCACCTAATAGATTGTTCGCAGTACATCATTATAATTACGCGAATACCAAATTGGAATTTTAAAATAAACAACAGTAGAATTATCCTAAGGTACAATAAAGGAGTAGAAGAAATGATTGAGTTGGAAAAAAAGAGAGAGGTATTTACACTTTGGTTTTCAAATGGTTATTCACAAAGGGAAATCAGCACAATATTAAAAATAAGTAGGGGGACTGTTCATAAGATTATTGAAGAGTGTCAACAGATGATAAGCAAACTTAATCTTTCAATTGATGAGGATTTTTTAAAATACATCGAAGACATTGTCGTTGAGTCTCCTAAACAAAGAAATCGAAAAGCCTATAAGTTAAACGCTGAAACAATTTCGTTTATTAAAAGTATAGTTATAAATAATGAACGCCTTGTAAAGGTGGGTTCAGAGAAAGCAATGAATACAAAGGATTTATTTGAATATTTTAAAAGACAAAAAAAAGAAAAGCCTAATCTTACGACAGACTTCTCCATAGATAACTTCTATAAACGAGTAAGAACTATTAAAAACGATATCTATACTACGCAGGAAAAATAACTAATGCTAACTGCAATTGATTTCAATGATCCCACAATTAAGTGTGGTTTCTATATTTAATTCTTCATTGATTGCACTGCTCTCGTCACATACCTAGGTTTTTATTGTTATGTCACTTTTATTTTTCTCCATCATTTATCAATTTCTCATACACTTTTACTCCATACTTTAGACAAACTTAAAAGATTGGATTATTTAAATTAGCCCTCTGCATCTAAAGCAATTTTAATAATCTACTCTGACTCTTAATTGTATATATACGTTTGAAATAAAAACAGGATTCAGTACTATTTGCAGCAAAAGTACAAACATAGTTGCTACTTACTGTACTGACACTACATTTTGGGATGCTAACCCACCTATAAGTATTTTCCTCAACATGAAAGGCTAAAACACCTGCAAAATGAACCCATATCCTTAAATTTACTTTTAATTCTTTCTTTGGTACCTATTCATGTAATGTATTTTAATAATTTTAAACAATCGTTGTTCTTTTTTTTCCAAAAAAGGACTCTGATGCATATGTTCCACATGTAGCGTCAATACCAACTTTACCGAAATTTCTCTATAGCACCTATTGCCGCTATCCTGGATACACAAACCGCTTCATTGCTGCCTGATCGTTCTTCTTTACATTTGTTTTATTCCATCAACCATACTTCTTAATACTAAAGGCACATTTTCATCGATTATTTCCCCATTTTTAATACAAACAGCATGTAGCCACTTATCCGCAATATCAATTTCTGTTACTATACAGAAGATCCACTCCTGCTCATTTTGATCCATATAAACCGTTGTTAAAAATAGTAATGGATCAGGTAATCCTTTAAGTACTTTGACTGGAAAAATATTCTCATCTATCTCAGTCTGGAACATTGATAATCCTTCAAAGATCACCTTATCTATATTCACTTTAATATTGTGTGTTTTTTTCATATAACTTATAAATAGTTCAGTTTTTCCGTTCATTAGATATACCCCTTTTCTTTTAGTGAATTGAAGGTGTTATCGCCAACAATAATATGGTCTAATAGTTCAATTCCCATTAGCTTTCCTGCCTCAACTAACCTCTTTGTCACTTTAATATCTTCATTACTTGGGTCAGTTAATCCAGATGGATGATTATGGAAAATTAAAATGCTTGCCGCTGAAGACAAGATGGCTGCTTTCATAACTTCACGAGGACTCACAAGGCTAGCGTTTAAACTACCAATGTGGCAAACGTTTATTGAAACAGGTTGATTCTTTGTATCTAATGACACTACAATGAAGTGCTCTCTGTCCTTATCCTCCAAAAAGCTTTTAGCCAATTCGTAAGCATCTTGAGCTGAGCGAATACATCTCTTTTCATAAAGAATACTAGACTCCCTAACTAACTTCACACTGACAATATTCACTCGTTTTGCTGGCCCCTGTTTTTCTTCTTTCACCATATCTATTAACGGCAACTCTGACTCTTTGGTGTTCTCATACATTTTCAATTTAAATTCCTCCTAAAATAGAAATAGCCCAAATTCCTTAAAAGGAATTTGGGCCTTGTATTAATAAAATTTATTCTACTAATATAATATATATTTAAATTCTTTTTCGCTTCGTTTTTCCGTTTTTTTACAGTTGTAATGTTCTTGAGCTTTTTCCAATACCCTTTTAATACTACTCTGTTTCTTCCTATTTAATCTCATGCTTTATTTTATTTCCTTATATTACAATTGAATCACTCGGCAAAAAAGAGGTATGATTAAAAAAAGTTTACTCAGAGCGAAAAATCATATTTACTATATTAATGCTGCACTGCTAAGGATTGCAGGCTAAAAAAAACCTTGGATGTACTATTGAGGCGTTCAAACTCCCTACATGACATACACATTAAGGGAGGGGTTGATTTTTTGTATCTAAACAACAACAAGAAAGCATTCGCGATCAACTTCCCCTAAGAATTGCTTCAAAAGCTCATATCCATATAGACAATTCCTTCACCAACTTTACTGAAACTATGTTTACTCTTTTTGATGAAAGGTGCTTTTTATCCGCACCCAAATTCATTTAATTATTCATTATTTCCTGGTTTTTAAGTCCATTCCCTTATTATCCTAAGACAATTGAATGATAAGTTTTTCGAAAAGTGAATGATTCCTTCTTTTGAAGAAATACCCTTAGAATCGACCTCAATCCCAATGATATTCAACCTACCTATTTCAATCTTTTCAAATACCTTTGCATCACCAAGTACTGTTTCCACTGTTGGATTTGCAGGATATGCGAGTAGGATAGTATTACAGTTTGTCGCATTTGCAAAGGCAAGCGATTCATAAACATCTTGTTCCGAAATACGATTGACACCTTTCTCAACTTGACCTTTATACTTGGCATCAAAAATGAATTCTTTTACTGTTAAGTTTTCGGAATAAGAGACCACCAAATCCGGTTTTACTCTAACATTTGAATAACCAGAAGCTTTATCAGTACGCAAACGCCTTCCTAAACTGAATTGTTTCTGCTGTTTAACGTTCTCAAATCCAAACCCCCTATTAATAGCTAAACTAAGGAAGTCTTCCCATACTCTCCAAGTATTTAATACATATCCCGGAGCTATAGAATTTCCGGTATTATACGCCAATCCAAAACCTTTTAAAATATCTACAGATAGATTAAATAATTCTTGCCATCGGGCTAACCTATTAGGAAGTTTTCTTTTCATTAAATTTCCTGCTACAGTATCTTGAGGTGAAAGGTCTTGTATAATACGAAATAATTGTATTGACAAATTGGGATCATTTAAGTTTTGAACCAACTGTTTAGCCGCGGAAACAATTATTCCATTATAATGATTTCTCTTGTCAAAATCTAATTTGGTCTGAGCAAAACCATCTGGGCTTGGATACATTAAAGATTCAGGATCAATATCACCATCAACCGAAAAATCCACAAACTTATTGTTGCGATATGTCCTAAGAGATTTTCTTTGATTATCCCAATACATTTCCACAAATGCTCTTGTGATAAGCGTGTGTAGGTCACCCCTCTGACCTGTGCTAGCAAGAAGCCTATCTTTATTTAGTAATTTTCCATTTTTAGATAAAGAGGCTAAGTAGAAAAAGTCTTCTCTCCACCTTCTATTAATCGAATCTAGTCCAAGAAATTTTGGTGCTACTTCTATTTCAATAGAAGGCCCCATCCTTAATATACCTGCAAAATCGACTATTCTTACACTATTATCTTTACTAATTGTAATCGGATTTTTAGAAAAGCCCAGTAAATCCTTAACCTTTTCTCCAGTTCTATCAAAGATATCTATTAATTTATTGTGAGAGACACCTAAATCAGCAGAAAGATCATTTATTACATTCTTTTGGGTTCCATACTCAACCAATGATATTCGTTTCAACTTTATGCATCCCCAACTACTGCCCTTAGTAAATCATATATGTTACTAGAATTAACGGCAGTAGGTCCTTTCAAATCAATTCTCGGCTCTCCACCAAATGATATTTCCTCTAGTTTAAAGGGATGTAGCTTATTACCATTAATAACATTTAGTACAGTAGCTATACCAAATAAGTCACCAAAAAAAACTTCCTCTATGTGTTCTTGAATATAGCCCCAAATTTCTGCAACTTCTATTAGGATATTGTCTACTCCTTGTTGTCGAACAATATCGCTGGTTAAGAATATACCATGTCCTATTTGAAATTCTTTACCCTTTCCGTATCGGATACGTTGATTTACTGCCTGCAGCGCTCTCACCGCAGCTTCAAGTACATCTTTTATATCTGTTGGGACGGAAGGTAAAGTCTCCTGTTTTTTTTCTTCTATTGAAAATAATTCTCTAAGCAATTCATAATTCGGCTGAAGTTTATAAGGTGCCCAACGCCTTAGAAAAGCTACATCCAAGGGTTCAACGGAAGTGTCAGCTTGATTCATAGCTGCAAGGATATATAAATGCTTCGGTAAGGCATATTCAATATCACTACCTGATTCTGGATCCGTAATCCGAAAAAACTGTGTGTTTAAACCTACACTATTGTCATCTTCTAAACGCTTCTCTGGTTCGATTGCTGCAATACTGCCACCAAAGACATTTACCGCTGGCCCACGATTAATCTCATCAATTATCAAAAGCGCTGCTCCATCAGGCTTTTTAGCGTGTTCACTTGCTAAATACAAAGTTCCACCTACAACGGTAAATCCATTTTGACCATTTGTCAGTGGAGCTAGGCCTGAAATAAACTCTCGATGCTTAGTTTGCTGATGAAACACAGTCCTAACTATTTGACGATTTGTACGCTTATCTGCTGGCCACACCTGTTGAAGTTCGTTATCTTCAGTCTCTATATTTCGTGGGATAGCTACATCTGAATTGGGCACCAGTACTGGTAATGAGGCAGGTTCACTTGATACAGGTGAATCAACAAATGCGTTGGCCACTTCATTTAACAGTCTCGATTTTCCACAACCAGGCGGACCCGAAATTAGGACATTGCGACGTTTTTTTAGTAAACGAAGCACCTCTAAACACTCTGATGAGTAACTATTAATCATGATTGCAAAACCCTCCTCCTTGCTCAAAGTCAACAAAGCCAGTTGTAGCACTATTGGCTCGTCTTTTAGAACTATGACAACTTAGAATCATATCCTTTACTCCTTCATGCCAATCATTCAATAATGATGTTTCAGTTGCAAAACTTGGCCATACTTTTCCATTGTTGTCTTGAATTAATAACAAGAATACTGTTCCTTCATTCACACTTGGAATTCGTTCCTTTGGAAGGAATTTATCTATGTTGGCTATTCGTCCCTCATTTCCTCTTGATCCAGTTGGAGGATGAAAAAATGCACTTTTAGAAACTTCTTGCTCATTTTCATACCAATGAAATTGACCCGAAGCTACACCCTTTTCATTAATATGAGGAAACATCCCCTCAAATACAGGCTGAAACGATGAATATGGACTAAAACGCAAATCACGTGCTCCGCCACCCGATTGAGTATCATTAGATCTGGCGTCAAACTTCTTTCGATCACCGTCTAAAATTTCCTTAAAAATAATTCGTTTAACTGGTATTCTGTTTACCATAGCTAACATCCTTTCAATATATAACTTTTCCTTATGTCTAACTGATATATTATTACTTTTAAAGTAATTAGTCAATACCTTAAACGTTATTTTCTTTGCGATTTTTTAAATAAAATGCTATCATGATATCAAGAAAGGTTGATAAAGAAAGGAATAAGACTTAAAATGGCAGTTAAAATAAGGATATCTGAGCTACTTGGAAAACATAAAATGAGCCAAAAAGAGTTATCTATAAAAACAGGAATTAGGCCCGCTACAATATCCACAATGTATCATGAACAAATAAAACGAATTGACATTGATCACATTGATGCTTTATGTCGAGTATTTGATTGTACACCTAATGAAATTTTTGAATATACATCTAATAAAAGGTCTTCTCGTTATGAGGAATACAAAACAGATACTAATAAAATAAGTGATAAAAACAATTATCCGGAACAATTTTTAAAGGATATTAAAGATACAGATATGAAATTAAAGTACACAAATCATGGAATGATCATTAGTAACAGTGATGGGGATAAGGTTAAGGATAGGAACGAGGATGAACACGGTAAAGATAAAACTTATCTATATAACATAACAAGAGAATACATTGAAGAAATTCTTTTGGACATTTTAAGCGAAAAAAATAAGCACAATGGATAATCTCCATTGTGCTTATTTTTGTAGTCTTAACCAGTTATATATGCAATTGCGCCCAATTCTTTTGCAGCTAAGATTCTTTCATTTAAAAGTCTTATATCACCAGTGATTATATCAATATTCAACCCACACAATTTAAATAGTTCTACTACGTCAATCGTTTTCTTTTGATTTTTAATTTCTAAAAATTGGTGTAACACCAAGTCTCTTGTAATAAAAGATGAGCTTCTATTGTTATTTACTGATTTATCATTTGGAAGACTTGGCTGTTTCCTGTCTAGCAAAGGAAATTGGTGAAGGATATATGCTAATTCAGTTTTAGTAAATCCATAAATCTTTGCAACTAGAGCATCAGTATTCGCTCTTATTTCCTGTCTATCAATTGGTTTTATGCTCGGTTTAATATCATTTAACTGTAAATCTCCATTATAAAATTCAATTAGATCCTTACGTACATCGTCCATAACCGGAGAAGCTAAAGATAATCTTGCTGCATTTTTAACTAATTGTATTCCTTCATCCGAGTGTGTATCAATAATAGGTAGCGGCATCTGGTTCCAGTGGAAGAAGTTTATAGTTGTTGACATTCTTAACCTCATTAACCAATCAAAAACAAATGAGTTAGCTATTGCTATCCATATTAAGTTGTTTGCAATATTATCTGGTTGTAATTTTATAGTTGGCACTTTATTACCAGCTATAACTTCTTTTGGTAATAGTGCTGTCTGAACAGCTCTCTCATTTGTCTGCCCAGCAATGTCACAGTAGCAAGGTCTAGCTTTAGTATAATTAGGGAATTTTAACTCAGCATCAGATTTCTTTACATAGTAATGCGGATGTATGTTCTTGTTATCCCAATCCAAGTCACTCCACTTGGCTTGTCTTCCTTCCCCATGCATGTATTTTTTTGCGGCAAAATCATACTGATTTACCATCCGACCTTCATACAGAGGGATAAACTCAACTTTTTCCTCAATGCTACTTTCAAAACTTTGCTTTTTAACAAATAAATTACTATCATTCGTCATATCTAGTTCTCTGAAAATTTGTAGTTTCCAGCCCTTAGGAGAATTTATTAACGGATGTGCTTCATATACTTTTTTAATAAGGCCTATTTCAAACTGCGATTTTAGGTCCGGTAATGATTTATAGTCTGGACTCAAAATATCCAACAGATCCTTTGGCAAATCTAGAAGAGAGTCATTTTTAATACATTCTTGAACTTCATTAATCGATTTTAGCATGAACCTACATTTTAAATATTTATCTGCTGTTTTAGTTTTATTAAATACTAAAAGTGAATATTTAAATCGACTGTCTATAGGAAAAATCTTATCTCTATTTTCAACTGTTATTAGTAAGTCTATTTTATTATGATTAAACAAAAGGTTACGAAGTCCCGTTGTTCCTTCTGACTGAATAATTGATGCAGGTAAAATTAAACCAACATAGCCGTTTTTCCGACATAAATTATATGCCAGTTCAAGAAAATACTTAAATAAGTCTCGATCTCCACCTAACCTCTTACCGTTTACAACACTTGTTTGGTAACTAAAATGTGGAGAATTATTAACTGCATCTGAATACTCTTTAATGTAACTTTTATGATTATTCCATAAATTCTTATAGTATTCATTTGAAAGGAAATATTCATCTATATATTTTTTTTGTTCATCCCCTTGCATCCCTTTTATTTTCACATCATAATGCTCAAAGAACTCTTTCAAATGCGCCTTTATTTTATTCCAAGGTGGGTTTCCAATTACAGCATCAAACCCTTCTCTAATCGCATAAACATCTTGAAATTCCAGTTGCCATATAAAAGTTTTACTTTCTTTTCCTCGTATAATTGCTTCATTATCTATATTCTGTCTATTATGGTCACTTTCCAGAAAATCTTTATAGATATCTAACCAGTTATCAACCTTTTCACCCATAATAAGTTTACCGACAACATAGTAATTAGTTGAATTTAATGCTTCTGCTTCTTCATCACTTTTTATGTTATTTAAGTCCCAGTGACTTCCTAGTAGCGAATCCCCTTCTACTAGATTTTTACCTATTAGTTCAATTGGTAATTCCCTATCCCCAACTTCTAGCCATAAAGAATATTTTGCAGCTTTTAATGCCTTCCAGTTAATATCTACTCCATAAAGGATATTTTCTGCTATTTTTCTTTTATACTTGATTACCTCTTCATTACTTAAAAAACTACTGTGATTTTTTTCAATGTGATATAAGATTCTGTTTAAAGCAGCTAGAAGAAATGCGCCAGCACCAACAGCAGGATCAACCACCTTAAGTTGTAAAATTTCGTCAATACTTTTGTTCTCACATAATGAATCTATAGTTTTATTTACAATTACATCAATTAATTCAGTTTTTGTGTAATAAGAACCCATTTCACGTCTATGTTGGGAAGATCCATTTTTTGAAGCCATAACTGTTGCTTCATTCTTTTCCCCTGAATCCTCAACTAGAACGCCTAGTATATCCACACTAATGATATTTTTCTTGAAATAATTGTTTAAGTTATTAATAATTTCCTGCACCTGTTCATTCCATATTTCTTCCATTACATTGTTAGATCCTAGTTCAGATACAATAACTTTTATTCTTTGTGTAAGTTCTTCATTTGAATTATCAATTTCAAACATAGTTAAGTTTCTCTGAGTGGATAAAAATATAAATAGAATGTCAGTTATTATAGAAATTGTCTCTTCATAAATTTCGCTCGAATCTATTTCTAGATAAATTTTCTTTCTATTGTCAAATAAAACACTATTTAATGTTAATATTTCTTTGGTTATATCCTTCTTTAGAATTATTTTCTTCTTAACATCCTCTAACAAAAAACTTTTATCTTCCATTATTATCCCTTCGATCTTTGTAGTTAAAAATCAATGAATTCTCACGTAATAAAGCATTTCTTTTAATTTATCACCTTTTATAATTTTAGGATTATTACTTTGAAATCTTTTATAATCAACATCCCAAAATTTTGGAGTGCCTCTGGTTGAAAGAATATCTAGTATCTGTTTGTGACTAATATGACCATCTGTGCTATAACTTAAGAAAACATGGTCAGCCTTAATATTTTCAAACAACTCTGATAGAGCATTTTCAGCTTTCCTTTTGTAACAGTAATCTGAACTAGAATTTTCTGTTCGAGGCCTTTGCCCTGTCTTCCCCCATACTTTAGGCGAATCACCTATAGCCAGAGTTTCCGGAATGTGGTAATAAGCATTATATTGTCTTTTTGTGTACGGCGGATCAATATAAACAATATCAGCATGCCCTATTTTTTTAACTAGAGCATTGGCATCTTCATTATAAGTTTTATAACTTTTATTTGAAAAATACATTGGATATCTGCTTAAATTTATAGGGTCTAGCGCCCGTTGGTACCAAGTCTTCAAATAAGCACCATAAGTACCTGATATGTTGGCAATTTTATTAACACCGAATATTAAACTTGAAATTAGTAGTGCTCTTTCTACATCATCTATTAATCCATCTTTAAACCAAAAATGAATCTGTTCTCTAATTGCATCTATTTTTTTAGCATTACTATCAGTAAAATAAGTTCTTGGTTCTTCCAAATAGTAGCAAGACCCACCAGGAGAATATTCTTTATAAAATAATCCAACCTTTTCACTTAAATTATTTAAGTGATTAAGAACCAAATCATATGGTTGATCGAATAACGAATTTGACTTTATATCTATATTTTTCAACAAACTTTCAAACTGGGGTTCCTCGTTGATTAATAATCCAGCTTTTGAATAAGTATAAGAACTTATTAATTTATCATTCGCTATTACATTAAAACCTAACTTTTTAAACTCCATTGCCACTGAAGTCGTACCAGTGAATAAATCAACAAAAGTTCCTGATTTTAATTTTGTTTCTTCATTTATTTTTTGTGTGATGTAATCTAATAGTTTTTTCTTATTACCTATAAATCGAACCGACATAATATCCCACCCTAATCTATTACCAAAATATTATTATAGCACATGATTCAACAAGTTTCTTTTGACTTTAATTTACTATAAACTTAAAAAGCCTTTCAATAACGAAAGACTTTTTAAAAGTTATTTTTATAAAATAAGTATACTCCTAAAAAACTCTTTTACTTATGGTACGGTGCTATGTAATAGATAGCAGTGATTCTCGCCTTAAGTTCTCATCACCTACCTTTGTAATGACTCTTAAATTTTAAAAAGGTTGATCAAAGTTAAATTTAAATAATTCTAATCTGCATTCTTGATATGTCCTTATCTTGGGTTAAGGATTTCTTCATCACCAATTAAATCTTTATCCATATCTTTTTTCAAGAAATCTATACAATTCTCAACCACTAACTTCAGCCTTCCAAAAGGCATTAACTTATGGATCTCTGAATACAAAGAAATTTGATTCATTAGCTCAGGTGAGTTTTGTCCAATACTTCTACTCCATCCTCCATCAGGATATCTTTGAGAATAAATAATCCCTTCTGCCTCTTTACCCTTCCCATTTTCATTCAAATATTTGAGCCCATTGACAAAATCTACAACCGTCTTTTCACACAAAGTAAAACATTCCATTAAAAATATAACACCTCTAGCATTTTTCTCATTAATAAAACGCTTAAGAATACTAGACACTAAAGGTTGGCCTTCTCCATCTCCCATTAAAAACAAAGGTTTGATAATGCTTCTTAAATTATAATCTGCAAGTAGCCGTTTATCCTCAAATTCCATTAATTTGTCAACTAAAAAACTATAGCTTTCCACATCAGAGATAAACTTAGTTAAAAAGGAAAAGCCTCCATATGGAACTATATCGATTCTATTAATATCTGTGTTCTTTAATCTAGCTTCAATGAACTCAATAGCTTCTTCCTTGTTTAGCAACAATATTTCAATGGTTTTTTCTTTATGATAATTTAACTTCTCCATTGCACTGATTCTTACCAAAATCTCCTCTTTAAGTTCTTGAAATCCTTTTACAACTTTAAGATCATTAATATATTGCTGAATTATAAAATCAATTCTATCTAGCCTTGAATCATTGAAACTATACTTTTTAATAATCTTCAAAAGTATATTAATCAAGTAAGTACGTTCACGATTTTTAAAAATAAAATACAACCGACGTATGATATCCCCCGTGTATTCTGAATTGTAGATATCAATGATACTATCAATCATAGTTACTACATATTCATCGCTCAAGGAATTATCTTTAGCAATATCTAGTAATATGAATATTTCATCATTTGATAATTTGGCCTCAAGTACTAAAAACGAACTAATGATTTCCTCTTTTTGATTGCTATGAGTAATTACTGAATAAAATATTGATGCCTTTAGAAATCCCGCTGTATTTGAATAATGCACAGATTTTAGAAATTCAATAAATAAATCATTGTTATATTCAAACCATCGCTCAATAATGTTTGGACTTGACCATGCTAATTCAAAATTACTAATGATTTCAGATTCGTAAACAAGGAATTTATTAAGAGACTCCACACTTCTAATTTCACTATGTAAAACTTCTGCAATTCTTTTTGAATCATCTCTACTATCATTTGTATTTAGCATTACTTCATCAACAAACCAGTCCAGTCGTTCTTTAGAAGGTGCCAATTTTGCTATCTCCTCAAAAGAAAAAAAACTATAATCAACGTCGACGTAATATTTTGCAAACAGATATCTACCGTCACGTTTAAACTGAAGCAAATAAGACTCTACACATTCACATCCTGAATAATTACCTGCCCACCAGTAAATTAAAATTCTTTCGATAATAATGTTAACTGAAATGTCATTAGATACTACTAGTTTATTACCTAGTAATTCTACTAACCTTTTCCGTTCTTGCTCAATTACTTCTTTTAGCGATGACTGACCAGATTCATTCTTCCCACGTGACATAACCCCTATCTCACGGCAAATTGACTCTATTATTTTTACAATGTTATTTTCTAATCTACTATTTATTAGATATTCGATTATTTCAATGCACTTTTCACGCATACAAACTACTTCATCACTTACTTGTACAACACTTAGACCAAATTGAACACCATTAATTATTGGTTTCGTTACTTCGTGTCCCCCCTTTAGTATCTCAGAAGCAGCATACTTAAATATTTTCAGAGCTTCACTTTTATCATTACTTATCCATTTTTGAAGAATAGTCAATGAATCAATTATTCTTCCCGGACTGTTTGTCACTGGAGAAAATAATTGCCTAGTAATCCCTCTCACTTTATAATTATCATATGCTCCGTCTATTTGAATATTTTCTAGTTCACATAAGAAGTTAAGTATGGTTTCATTATCATCATTAAATCTCCAGAGTTTTAATAACACAGGCCCAAAATCATCTGTTGTTAATCGAAAATAGTCTCCATCATTTGTATTTTTAACACAATCAAGATAGCAATAAATAAGATTAGTAACTGATTTTGGTGAAAACCTTACAATATAGCTGGCAATTTCAAGATTTTTGCTTTGTTTAAAATATTCTTCTGAAAGCGACCACTCGTCAATCAGTGACATTAGGATATCTTGAATATCCATTCCACTAACTAATCCTGCTTCATTGATATTCTCTATCACTCTGAGTTGATCATGCCTAATCCAATAATCAAGAATGTTTACGTCATATAAATCATTTAATGAGTATGCTAAAAAGATGTCTCCTTTTATATCTGGATAAAATCTATATTTATACCCTACTTTACGAATGATACCACCTTTTTGCATAAGACGAACTATCATTTTTATATCATAGTTTCTATGAATCGACTTATTAATTAGCTTGCATTGTTCATCACTTAAGTCAAACGGAACTGCACAACATAAACTAAATAACAACCTATTACAGTCTTCTCTAGATATATAATTATTTAATATTCCATACGTATCATTCTCTAGCTGCCCTTTATGCTCGAGAAATAGAGCTTCTATTTTGTTTTTATCTGATGATACCTTTTTCTCTCCAATCCATTTGATTAAAATTGGCGAGGGATATTTAGCAACTATAATGTCTTCATCTAGATATTCAGGTACTTGTGCAACCATTCTTAGCAGATCAATATAGTCCTCCTTCTCCCAATTATTCAAGCTCACTTGTACCATATTATTCATAAGGCCAGCTTTTAAGATTATTGACTTAATATTGTCAATTGAATAAGTTTGGGCTGACATAATTATTTTACTAAATACTCCAACAGATTTCATAAAGTTGAATAATTCCTTAATTTCACTCATGCATAATTCACTATCATCAACAATTATTAAGTACCTTTTTTCTTGGAAAAACTCTGACTGTAAGGAATCAACTATATTTCTTACACCATGCCTCATAACCATGATACTATCAAATAAATTACCTATTCCCTTTGAAATAGATACATTTTTGAGAGTCTCTGTTTTTCCAAACCCCCGAAAAGAGTCTATTAATACTATGTCGGAGACATTAATATTATCAATCACTCTCTTCACATCACTAGCCAATTTCTTAGTTTCGGTTATATCCACCTTAGCGTCGAATTTAAATGACTCTTCAGGGCTCACAAACTTTTTAAATCTAATTTGTTTAATTTGTTTAATCTCATCCATTATTCTCTCAGTTAAAAAGTGATGCTCACGCATATGACGATATTGAGTAAGTCTCTCATCATTACTAAGATTCTCATTGAAAATAATAATGAAATCCTTAACTACTTCTTCAGGCGTTGGATTGCCTGAATAATCTAATATATTCTCAAATTCGATTTCGGAAGCATCTTTGAAACTTAATACCGTTTTCATAACAAGTTCTAAATTCCTCTGCCTCGTCAAAAAATTGTCATATGCACCACCATATGCATCTTGATATTTCTTATTAAATTCATCAACTGACTTATTGTATATTTCATCAACAATTAAAGCCAAGTCTTGTTGCTGGAAAGATTCAGACACTTTATTAGTAACTAAGCCAACAATGAATGGTAATACAATACTTTCAAAAACCAAATTATCTCACTCCTAAAATAATTTTTGTTTCAATAATACTTGATTCACACTGTTCAATATTTAAAAAGAGTAGTCGTCAAATTCTTTAAATAATTAACCACATAGGCTAATATAGATACAACATTTAAAACTCAAATTTATGAATTAAAAATACAACACTAAAAACCTCATTTACTTATGGTACGGTTCCCCCCGATTAATCCGATAAGCCCGATAAACCTGTTCCACCAACACCAAACGCATCAGTTGATGTGGTAGGGTCATTTTTGAGAAGGAGAGGGCAAAGTCACTGCGACTTCTTACTGCTTCACTTAAACCAAGCGATCCACCGATCACAAAGGCAATTTTGCTTTTTCCGTGTGTTGCTAGGCCATCAAGTTGGCTGGCTAGTTGTTCGGAGGTAAGTTGCTTGCCTTTGATTTCTAATGTGACTACGTATGTATCTGGATGGATCTTGGAGAGTATCCGTTCTCCTTCTTTGTTGATGACTTCTTGCATTTGTGCTTGACTCAAATTCTCTGGTGCTTTTTCGTCAGCAACTTCGACAAGGTTGATTGTCGCATAGGCACCTAGACGTTTTACATATTCCTCAATGCCTTGCTTCAAGTATTTTTCTTTTAACTTCCCAACACTAATAATTGTAATGTTCATCTATTGTCCTCCAAATAGCCTTTCATTTCATCGTTCCTTTGTATTTTGTTCATGCAGACTGTGTAACATTTTCATTAATGTTCGTTTTAGTTGTTCAAATTCTTCTGGGTACCCATCGACATTCTCAAGTAGCTTTGTCGGAATACATGCCGCTTTCTCCTGTGCTGCTCGTCCTTTTTCTGTTAAGGTTACGATCACTCTACGTTCATCTTGATCTGATCGTTCCCGCTTGATCCAATCGTGTTCTGCCATCCGCTTCAGCATTGGCGTCAATGTTCCTGAGTCCAAATACAGGCGATGCCCGAGTTCATTAACAGAGATGGCGTCTTTTTCCCATAATACAAGGAGGGCAAGGTATTGTGGATATGTTATTTGTAAGTCTTCTAGAAGCGGGCGATAACGCTTCGTCATTTCACGTGTTGTTGCATATAGAGAAAAGCATAATTGATCTTCTAATTTAAAAATTTCATCTGACATCTTTATCACTCCTATTTCTATTATAACAAAAGATTTATTTAAACACCCAGAAAGGCAAAGGACTTTAAGTTGCTTCTTTTATTTAAATTGTGTACAATCAAATTGTAGATAATATAAATATAACACAGAAATGGAGTCGATAAACATGTCAAATGCTCTTTATACTGCAAAATCAACTGCTGAAGGTGGACGTCAAGGTACGGTGAAATCATCAGATGGAACATTAGATCTTACACTTTCCATGCCAAAAGGTCTTGGAGGATCAGAAAAAGCAGGAACGACAAATCCGGAACAACTTTTCTCTGCAGGGTATGCTGCTTGTTTTGATAGCGCAATTCAAATGGTTGCTGGGCAAGCAAAGAAAAAAATTAAATCTACTGTAACTGCTGAAGTAAGTATTGGTGCAGAAGAAGGTGGTTTTGGTTTATCCGTTAAACTACATGCTGCTATTGATGGTGTATCGCAAGATGAAGCTGTAGAATTAGTAAAAGCTGCTCACGAAGTTTGTCCATATTCACGTGCTACACGTGGAAACATTGATGTTGAAGTAAGCGCAAAAGCTTTATAATTAAAACGCAGAAGACTAGATGAGTCTTCTGCGTTTTTTTGTTGACAAATAGTGGGTTATAGACCAAGCTTAAATTAACAGAAAACTCAATAAAGGTGGTCACTTATTATGATAAAAGCACTACATACCGAAGATGAATTACTTGCAGCATTTCCTGTAATGAATCAGTTACGAACACATCTTGATGAAAAAAAGTATCTTGCTTTGGTTCAAGAGGCGCAAGAAGTAGATCAATACCAAATCGCTGCTCTATACGATGCGAATGAAATCGTTGCAGTCGTTGGTTTTAAACCGATGATTACACTCTATTATGGCCGTTTTGTCTGGGTTTGTGATTTAGTAACAGCGACAGATAAACGTTCGAATGGATATGGCGAAGAGTTATTATCGTACGTCGAAGATTGGGCAAAGCAAAACAACTATGAATCCGTTGCACTATCATCTGGTTTACAGCGCACAGACGCACACCGTTTTTATGAAAAGAAAATGGATTATGAGCGTGCTAGTTATGTGTTTAAAAAGGTGATTAACTAATGAAACAAACAATAGTAGATTTTTGGAAGGCTTATTGGAAAGACAAAAATGTGCAAGCACCTACTACTTATACGGCATGGCAATTTGGAGTTGAGGCCGACACATTAGCCAAACTTGTTTGCGATAATATAAAAACAGCAACGTGCTCCGCCCATATCTTTTATGAAGTTGAGAAGGAGCCGCTTCCTAAAGTTGGTGACTATAGTATTGTCCTAGACAGTCAGGATGAACCTGTCGTAATTATTAAAACGACAGAAGTGACACTTGCACCCATGAATGAAGTACCAGAAGAATTTGCACTAGCGGAAGGTGAGGGTGACAGGACCTATTCTTATTGGTGGCATGCACATGAGACGTTTTTTACAGAGGAACTTCGATCATTAAATATGGAATTTAAAGAGGATCTGCTTCTAGTTTGTGAACGCTTTGAGGTACTAATTTAGTTGGTCATACATATCTAAAATTTTTCATGGAATGCTACTAGATGTACTTTCTAAACAAATGGAGGACATCTATATGGCAGAAGAGAACTTACATTTTCAATTACAGGACATTAGCAAAAAGATTCAAGCAGCACAACATGATGTGATGCAGGCACAAGGTAAAGATCCTCATTTACTTCAACAAGCACAGGAACTGTTACAACTAGCTGAAGATGCCTTGCATAGTACCCGTGAACAAGCTGGTACTGAGGCAACAGAGAATCCACAATTCCAACAAGCAGCGGAAGAGCTCCACGATATCCGGCAACAAGTACAAGAAGCACAACAAAATAACAGTGATGTTTTATAGGAGACCTCTAAACAGAGGTTTCTTTTTTTGAAAAAATAACCGACCGTATATTGGAACTTTTAAAGTGAGGCTCCCGTCTATCTTATTAAAGGAGCTGAATAAAATGACAAAGCAGTGGTTAGTTGGCCTATTTTTATTTAATGAAGTAGAGGTGTTGGACTTTGCTGGTCCATTTGAAGTGTTATCTATTACGGAAGATCCCGTGACGAAAGAAAAACCATTTCAAGTTAAGACAGTCTCAGAAGATGGCATGCTAATTAAAGCACGTAATGGTTTAAAAGTACAACCTGATTATAGCTTTGAAACAGCACCATTGTTTGATATCGTGATTATTCCTGGAGGGTATGGAGCTGATCATATTGAGATTGAAAATCCAGTAGTGATTAACTGGATTCAGGCTCAAAGTTCACAAGTAGAACTACTTGCGAGTGTCTGTACGGGTTCCTTTCTTCTTGCCAAAGCAGGATTGTTAGATAATTTAAAGGCCACCACACACTGGATGGACATCAAGATTTTACAAAGAAAGTTCCCTAAAGTGCATGTACTATCTAACGTAAAATACGTAGACGAAGGAAGTATTATTACTTCAGCCGGAATCTCAGCAGGGATACAGATGAGTCTGCATATAGTAAGACGTTTATTAAATGAAGAAATCGCCTTACAAACAGTAAAGCGAATGGAATATGATCTAGCTAAGATTTGATTTTTAGCTAGATCTTAAACTCCCTCTTTTAAGCGATTAAGTTTACGGTTATCACCCATTACAATTAAGATATCGCCAGTTTCAATCTCTTTATCAGCAGCTGGTATCATGACTACACTTTCTTCATTCTTTTTAATAGCAATAATTTCACATTTATATTTTTCTTTTATTTTTAAGTTAGCTACTGTTTTACCTATAATTTGGCTACTCGCTACTATCTCAATAATACTGTGTTTATTACTTATTTCAATGTAATCAACGATTCTATCCGACGTAATGTGATGCGCAATTCTTCTGGCCATATCACGTTCAGGATGAATAATTTTATCTGCACCGATTTTTTCTAGTATTTTTTGATGGTATTCATTACGAGCTTTCACCCATACTTGTTTCATTCCCATCTCTTTTAATAACAGTGTTACTAATATGCTTGACTCCATATCATCACCGAAACTAATAATAGCACAATCAAAGTTACTGATACCAACTGCATTTAATGCTTGTTTATCCATTGCATCAAGTACAACACCTTGACTTGCAATGTCTTCGTACTTCTGTACTCTCTCACGATCCTTATCAATCGCCAAAACATTAACGCCTTCTTTAATCAACTCTTTACACATGCTACCACCAAATCTACCTAATCCCATGATGACAAACTCTTTTTTCTCAACTTTTACCATCTTAATTCCTTTCAAAACAATAGTTATTTTTAATGTACTATGGCTTTAAATACCTTTTCAAGCATTCAAATTGTTACTAGCTTACCATAAGATTAAAACAAAGGTAAAGAAACTATACATTTCTACTGTTTTTTATAGATATAACGTCTAAACGTATTAGTGCGTTTTAGTTTTAATCCATTGTTACTTGGCAATAGGAGTGACGAAATCTTCTTTCGAGAATCTTTAAAGTGTATCCCTCTTAGCAATAGTAATAAAACATATTACTTTGACTCTGCCTTCTTATTATCCTTGCCTGCGAAATATCCAGCACACAGAAGAAAGATTATTCCTAAACCAATCCCAGTAACCATGGCGTATTCAAAAATATTATTCAATGCTAAACCTCCTGCAATTGATCCAACAAAGAACATAATAAACAGCACTGTATAGTTATTTTTCATATTGTTATCAACCTCCGTATTACTATTCTAACACGTTCAACCTTCAAGTTTATATACACCCGTTTTCGATAGATATCTTTTTTAAAAAAACAATCACCATTTATATGATGACTGTTCTTTTGCTACTTTTTATTCCATTGTGTTTCCTTTTGCAGGGATTGGATGATCCTTTAATAATTTCGCGAAATACAACGTGTTATATGCTAGCATACTAACATGACTCTTCACAAAGTCACTATCTTTTCCTCCAGCATCAATAAATGAAGGACCTGGTCCAGCTTCTCCTACCCAATAAGTATCTACATTCGGCGGGATCACAAAACCGATATGTGATAGTCCATATAAGACGGAAGAAGCAGCCTTTTTAGCGCCATCTTCATTTCCTGTTATAACTACGCCACCAACTTTATTATAGTAAATGGATTGTCCTTTCTCATTGGTTTCACTACTACTCGCATATAGCCGTTCAATTGCAAGCGTTGCTAAACTACTCTTTTCACCTAACCAAATAGGCGTTCCAATAAGTACAATATCTGCAGCCTTCACTTTTTCTAGGACAAGTGGCCATTCATCTCCATCACCCATGTCTTCACTCATACCGAATGGAATATGGTAATCGGCTAAACGAAGATTCTCCGTTTCACATTCTTCCTCACGATATATTTCCTCCACCTGTTGATAAAGCGCTTCTGTATTTGAAACTTCTTCTCTACCTTTTAAAGATGCATTCAAAAATAGAACGTTCAGTTTACTCATACTATCCCTTCTTTCTAACTTTTATATTTACATACCCTAATTCTAAACCGATAAATCTGAATGCTTTTAACTATCTACAGAAATTATGCTAAACTAACTATTATAAAAACGTTTACTTCAAGCATAAGAAGGAGTCTTTTCATGATAAATCTTGTTGGTGAAAAAGTAGTTTTAAAAGAAGCAACACAAGTGGATATTGATCGACTATATTACTGGCGATATGAAGAAGAAGAACAAGCCGCTAAGAAATGGAATGGACCCTATATTCCAGAAACACATCTTTCAAAAGACGAGTACAAATTAAGTTGGAAAAAAAATAATACGTTATACCCTAATGTTCCAACTACTTTGGTTATTTTGATAGATGATAAACTGATCGGTACAGTTGGTGCTTATTGGATCGATAAAAACACCAACTGGTTGGAAACTGGAATTGTTATCTACGACAAAAATTATTGGAATGGCGGTTATGGTTACGAAGCATATAAGCTATGGATAGATTTCCTTTTTAAATCAACAACTTTACATCGTTTAGGTATGTCAACTTGGTCAGGAAACCTTAGAATGATGAAGGTTGCAGAAAAAGTTGGGATGCAAGTAGAAGCAAGAATTAGAAATGCACGATTCGTAAATGATACCTATTATGATGCAATTAAAATGGGGATTTTACGCCAGGAATGGGATGAACTATCTCTCGAATGATTACTCAGATTATTTCCCAGGCAATACTTTAACAGGTGAGAAGGTTATTTATTAAGACGTGTCGAAATGATTACATAACAACTATACGATGTTTATACACTATCAGAATCAGGTATGCTTAGTATATGTAGACTATAGGAGGTATGAAAAATGGAACGTATTATTTTTGTTGAAACAGGAACAGGTATGGATACACACGGGCAAGATATAACGAAAGCATCTATAAGAGCCGTTCAAAATGCCATTCATTATAATTCAATGCCTGGAATAAAGCATTACTTACCTGATCAGTCATTAGATAATATGGTGGTGAATGTTAAATTAGCTGTACCTGCAGATTCACACCTTGTTGATATGGAAAAAGTTATTGCAGAAATCCCTTATGGATCTGTTACTATCGAGATCATTGATGGTGGGATGGCGACCTCTAGTGGCATTGTTTTAGAAGAACAAGCTGACAAGAATGATTTAATGTATATCGTTATTGCAGCCGTAGAAGTAGGCTACTAAAAAGGAATCAAAATAGGAGGACTAATGATGACTTATATACCTGCAAGTGATCGATATGAAAACATGCCGTACCATCGGGTTGGAAATTCCGGTTTAAAACTACCCGCTATCTCGCTTGGCCTTTGGAACAACTTTGGTGGTGAAGATACCATTGAAAACCAGCGCAAAATGTTGCAACGAGCTTTCGATTTAGGAATTACACATTTTGACTTGGCAAATAATTATGGACCTCCTCCAGGCTCCGCAGAAGAAAACTTTGGAACTATTTTCAATAAGGATTTTAAAAAATACCGAGATGAACTGATCATATCCACTAAGGCTGGTTTTAAAATGTGGGACGGTCCTTATGGTGATTGGGGATCAAAAAAATATCTTGTTTCTAGTTTAGACCAAAGTTTAAAGCGTTTACAGTTAGACTATGTTGATATTTTTTATCATCATCGTCCAGATCCAGAGACTCCTTTAGAAGAAACAATGGCTGCACTTGATTTAATTGTTCGCCAAGGTAAAGCACTTTATGTTGGAGTTTCAAACTATTCAGCCGAGCAAACTGATAAAGCAGTGAAGATCCTACAAGAACAAGGAACGCCTTTTATTATTCATCAAGCAGCTTATTCAATGTTTAACCGTTCTGTCGAAGAGGGGTTAACCACTGTATTAGAAAAGGCAGGTATTGGTTGTATTGCCTTTGTTCCTTTAGCACAAGGTTTACTAACAGATAAATATCTAAATGGCATTCCTAATGATTCACGTGTAGCAAAATCTCACATTCCATTCTTAAATGAAAAGGATGTTTCAGAAGATGTGTTAATCAAAGTCAAACAACTAAATGAGGTTGCGAAAGAACGTGGACAATCATTAGCACAAATGGCCTTAACATGGGTCTTACAAGAAAAAGCGGTCGTCTCTGCTCTTATTGGTGCAAGTCGTGTCAGTCAAATTGAAGAGAATGTAAAAGCATTAGAATATGCTGACTTCACTGAAAATGAATTAGCAACCATTAATTCCATCTTAAAATGATGGATGGAAACACCGCTAGGTAATTCCTAACGGTGTTTTGTTTTGATACGCATTTAAAAATACTACCGTCTGAAGTAAAGTTGATTTAAACTTAATATACGAAAAATACGAAAGCGTTCTTTAGATTAGCTCTAATGGAAAGGAGTGCAAGTGATGATACGGTTAGAATATTTTACAGAAGACGACTTTGAACAATTGATAGAATGGAATAATGGAACCTCACCTGCTTTTTTACTTCAATGGGCTGGTCCGACATTTACATTTCCGCTTTCAAAAAGTCAATTAAGTACCTATCTTGAAGATAGTAACCAGCAAGATGCTACGAAACTTGTTTATAAAGTAATAGATGTGCAAAGCGGCAGAACAATTGGTCACATTTCTTTAGGCAATATAGATTATAGAAATAAAAGTGCACGAATTGGCAAAGTCCTAGTCGGCGATACAAGTATGCGAGGGAAAGGGACAGGGGAATTGATGATTAAAGCAATCGTCAAAATAGGTTTTGAAGACTTACATTTACATAGACTTAGCTTAGGTGTATTTGATTTTAATATTGGCGCAATCAACTGCTATAAAAAGGCTGGATTCCTTATTGATGGATTACTCAGAGACTATCGAAAGATGAATGATCAATATTGGAGTCTCTATGAGATGAGTATACTTGAGACTGAATGGCAACATGATTAAAAGCTAATAAAATTCCGTCTGTTAAAAACAGGCGGAATTTATATAATTACTCTACAATAAATTTACTCACACTTTGTTGTAATTTTCCACTCATTTCTGCTAATCTGCTAAGCGACGTTGAGACTTCTTCCATAGCTGCACTTGCTTCTTCTGAAACACCCGCTACGGTTTCTGTATTTATTGTCGTTTGATTTGCAACTTCGCTTATTTCTTTAATTACTTCTGTTACCTTCTCAGCTCTTATTGTAACTTGTTTGACGTTTGTTAAGACAGCATGAATTTGTTGATCGACTGCTGTTGTTGCTTCCACGATTTCATCAAAGCTTTGAGAAGAATTAGTAACAAACTGTTTACTATCCATTGTTATTTGATTAGTATTTTCGAGCGTAAAGGCTGTTTCCTTTGTATTATTTTGCAGGTCCTGAATTAACTGTTCGATTTGCTTGGTTGACGCTTCTGATTGACCTGCCAGCTTACGAACTTCCGACGCAACAACGGCAAAACCTTTACCAGCTTCACCAGCTCGTTCCGCTTCAATTGCTGCGTTTAATGCTAATAAATTTGTTTGACTAGAAAACCCTTGAATAACTGCAATAATTTTTTCCATTTCATTAAATTTAGAATCTAGCTTATTCATTTGTTTAACAGACATATAAACGCGCTCTTCTACTTGATTGACCTTATTGATCATGATAGCCATGTTCTCTTTCCCAATGTTAGCTTTATCCTTTGACGTAGCAGCTAAACCGGTAACAATCTGTATTTTGTCTGAAACCTCCCCAATATGGTCCGTTATGTCTTTCATGTATCCTTTTAAATGTTCCATACTTTCTAACTGTTCTATTGTATCCGTCGAGACCTCTGAAATCGATTGAGCAACTTCAGCTACACCCGACTTTGTTTCTTCTGTATGTGTTACGACTTGATCAGAAGTTTTGCTAACATAACGTGCATTTATAATTACTTCCTTCATTAGCGCCTTCATACTAGCTGTCATTGCATTAAAATCACTTGTTAGCTTTCCTAACTCATCATTGGTTTGTACGGGCAATGGTTTTGCTGTAAAATCACCTTTTGCTACTGTTTCTACTTGCTCTGAAATTTTAGCAATTGGCTTAATGATAAACCTAATAGTTAAAAAGATTACGCCAATCGTAAAAAGAAGAACGAGACAACTAATAATAAAAACCCAACTAATTCCAGATTCGTTAAGTTGAACAGATTGATTTACACTCGCTTCAATTCTTTCCTTTGTACTGTCGACGATTGCTAACAATGAACTGTTTGCACTATCAAAATACTCAATTGATTCAAGTACTTCTTGTTCCGCACCAATTTGATCACCAGCTAAAGCTAATTCTACAATTGAATGCGCTCTACTTTTATAAGTTGTCCATTGTTGTACATAGCCAAAATATTGTTGTTTGATCTCTTCATTATCTAATGCTTCAATTAATGGTTCAATTTCCACACGGTTTTTTTCTAACCTTTTTATTGATATATCAATTTCTTCTTGTATTTCCTCAATAGAACTCACATTTGTTGCATTTGAAGCTTCATTCACTTTCTTATTAATGTGTAACATTTCATTATTCATTGTTGTTGCTTCTATCATAGCTGGTAATGATAAATCCGCAATACCTTGATCATTTTCAGATATAGCATTCATTTGATAGAAAATCACACCAGTCATTGCTACAACGAGTAACAGTACAATAGAAAATCCCATAATAATACGAGCACGAATGGAAAGTGTGAGTAGTTTGAATATTCGGTTAATTTTATTTAGTCGTTTTTTCATTTATTTCCCCCTTGGTGCTTTTATATGTAACTTTAATAATACATAAATTTCCACGAAAAGGAAAGTAGTATAAATATCCCTTTTACAATAAAAACACAAAGTTAAGGGCACCTTGTGTTTTTAGCTAAAACTTATGATGGATACGAAACAATAAATTCCGCTTGTCCTTCTAATCGATAGTGATCAACTGTTGCTGGAATAATAAAGTTTTCACCCTTGTTTATTGTAAATACGTTTCCTTTAACAGTAATTTCCGCTTGTCCTTTTACAACACTTATTTGCAGAAAATCGACAACACGTTCTTTTTCAACTACACCATCTAAATTCCAATGGTACACAGTGAAATATGTTTCTTTTACTAAACGTTTGGCAGTTAAGTCAGCATCTATTTCTTCTAGTTGGTCAACACTTGGAGTCTCATGCGGAACAGTTGTCACGTCTGTTGCGGCATTTAAATGTAGCTCCCTCGTATTACCTTGTGCATCTATGCGATTATAGTCATAAACGCGATATGTAATGTCAGAGCTCTGCTGTGTTTCTAATATGACAATACCTTTACCTATTGCATGAACGGTTCCACTTGGAACGTAAACAAAATCACCTTCTTTAACAGGCACCCTTCGTAATAAGTTATCCCACTCTCCATCTGCTATCATTTGTTTCAATTCATCACGTGTATTTGCATGATGTCCAAATATAATTTCAGCATCATCATCTGCTGACAGCACATACCAACATTCTGTCTTTCCATATGGCTGATTCTCCACTTCTCTCGCGTATTTATCATCAGGATGTACTTGAACAGATAGATCATCATTAGCATCAAGAATTTTAATTAATAATGGAAAGGCTTCATCGCTCGTTGTTTTTCTATTAAATAAATCGCCATGTTGTTCCCAGGCCTCTTTTAAAGACTCTCCTTTTAAGGCACCGTTCTTTATTATACTCGGGCCATTTGGATGCGCGGATATAACCCAAGCTTCACCAGTATGTTCAAATGGAATCTCATAATTAAATTCAGTTTGTAACTTTTGTCCGCCCCAAATCCGTTCTTGAAAGACAGGCGTTAAGAAAATAGGTTCTTGATACATTACTTTATACACTCCTTTTAATAGGCTGTTTTCTGAAAAAATATTTTTGGATAAAATGGATAAACATAATGAAAAACACATATTACTTTTCTTCTTTATATCATATCAAACTATTTCCTATTTGCGTATGTAACAAATGAATTTGTTCAACAATTGTTATCCACAATTTTATACACAAATTCTATTATAATCGTTTATCAACAGTACTTAACAGGTTAATAACAGGTTATCCACGTATTTCATCTACATGTTTTTTTATTTATTTGCTATTTGGTATCGGAATAAATGTTCGCCACTAAATATAGAAAGTTATCCTCAGCTTTATACACAGGCTGTGCATAACTATCTATATTTGACCATTTCATGTGTAAAACTTCTTATTTTCTATCGTTTATCCACTTGTAAACCTGTGTATAAGTAAAAAAAGAGTAGCATTCTTATCTGCTACTCTTGCTCCGTTAATTTTATCGTTACTTGATTTTTTTCTTTGCCTCTGTAATATGTCACGACCATTTCGTCTCCTGGTTCTTTTACTTGATACAAATGCTTTCTCAAATCAATAATATTACCAATTTCCTGATCATCTAAAGCAGTAATAACGTCGTAAGGTTCCAAATCAGCTTCTGAAGCTGGTGACATCGGTTCTATTCGTTGTAAATAGATACCACTCTCTACGTCATTAGGTAGATTTAAGCTACGTTGCCATTCAACCTGTGCTACATCTCCTAAAGAATAAGCTTCTACTCCTAGAAACGCTCGTCTCATTTGACCTTCTGTTTCTAATTCATTTATAACTGGTACAGCAGCATCAATAGGTATAGCAAAACCGATTCCTTCTACTGCCGATTGGGCAATTTTCATCGAGTTAATGCCAATTAAGTGGCCATTCACATTAAGTAGCGCCCCTCCACTATTACCAGGGTTTATCGCTGCATCCGTTTGAATAACCTCTGTTTGCCAATCGGCTCGTCCATCTCCATCAAAGTCCTGAGGAATTGCTCGTTGCTTACCGCTAATAACACCTTGTGTGACTGAACCGGATAAATTTAAACCTAATGGATTCCCAATTGCAATAGCAGGTTCACCGACTTTTACTTCATCTGAATTACCAATCTCAATTACATGATTAACTGCTTCACCATCCATCTCTAAAACGGCTAAATCAGTAAAAAGATCGGTCCCTTTTAACTCCGCTGCTAAACGCGTTCCATCTGATAAAATAACTTCAATTTGATCAGCACCTTCTATCACATGATGATTTGTAACGACAAATGCTCGATTATCCGCTTTTTTATAGATGACACCTGAACCGGTCCCAGCTTCACTTGATTCCTGATCCCAAAAGGTTGCTTCTGATTGGATATTTTCTATCCCAACTACTGCTGGACTAACGTCTGCAACAATACCTGTGATTTGTGTTGTGACATCTAAGCTTAACGATTGAAGATTATTATTCAGATCGGCTGTTTCACCATTATTAACAGTTAGTTGATCCTCGCTGATAACGATTTGATAAGGTAAAATATCGTACCGTACTAAACCAGGTAAGGCAACCGCAAATAAGAACATCCCGAGTAACAAACCGATTATGCCAGGTAAAACCCATCTGTTTCGCTTTTTTTCAGTTGTTCTTTGATCCTGTTCATTCATTTCTTTCTCATCATCATGGTAATAGACCATCATGACCTTCCTCTCTATGATTTCATTTCTTACCGATAGTTTGTGTTGATAAGCTTTATTTTAAACTACTTTATAGAGAGAAGTTGGTGTTGTTGGGTCTGTATCATAAATATCAATACCATTTCCAATTGAAAATCCAGATTCTCGTAACTGATTTTCAACTGACATACGTGCTAGTTCCTTCATATTATTATCTTTACTTAAATGAGCCAAGTAAATTCTTTTCGTATTATCGCCAATAATATCCTCAAGCGCTAAAGCACAGTCTTCATTTGAAACGTGTCCTGTATCACCTAAAATACGACGTTTCACGCTCCAAGGATAACGTCCCATTTGTAACATCGAGACATCATGATTTGCTTCAAATATAAGAGCATCAGAGTTTTCAACTGTTTTCTTAATACGTTCCGAAACGTAACCAAGATCTGTTACGAGTGAAACCTTTTTTCCTTCATGGTGAAACGTATAAAACATTGGCTCTGCAGCATCATGCGAGACACCAAATGATTCCACATCAATATCTGCAAATGTTTTGGTTTCCTCCATGTTAAATAGAAACTTTTGATCGAGAGTAATTTTTCCTATCGATCCTTCCATTGCTTTCCACGTTTTTTCATTTGCATAAATTGGCAAGTTATACTTACGCGCTACGATACCTAAACCTTTAATATGATCACTATGCTCATGTGTCACTAATATCTTTGTTAGTTTATTCGGATCAATTGAAGACTCTAAAAATAACCGCTCAATTTGTTTTCCACTTAACCCTGCGTCAACTAAAATATTTTCTTTATCTGTCCCTATATAAAAGGCATTGCCAGAGCTACCTGAAGCTAATACCGTAAATCGTAATGTCATTTTTCTTCCACCCCAATAATTGCATTAGATATCTCCAATAAATTTAGTTCTATTTCTTCAATTAGTTCTGTTTCTTCTCCCGCATCTTCTGCTTGAATAAATTGAAAATCACTTGTACTGGCAGTTTGAATTACATCTTGAAATGATTCAACCGCTGTTTTAATAAAATCATCATTTTTGGGATAGTCATGCCCCTCTATTGCGTTTACAAAATAGTGATCAGTTTGGTCAACTGTCACATTCCAAGTTGGATTCAATATTTGCAGTCCATTTGGTAAGGATGTCACGTTATGATAACCAAGCGCAACATCTGTCACGGTATCTCCTTGTTCTAGAGAGCCAGCATTATGAAATAGCCTTGAAACAGCGTCAATTTCAGTAATTAAATCTCTTGCTTCTTCCTGCTCTTCTTCTTGTTCTAACTTTGTTTGTACATACTGTATCATTTCGTCATCATCATTTAATTGAATGAATAACAATGCATTCTGATTATAGTAAATTGGTTGTTCCATTGTTTGAAAAAAAAGTAAGCTGTTTGACTTTTCATCCTTACCCCAATACGTATATTCGCCACTATTTAAAATCAAACTATTTAATGATTCCATATTCACTCCAGAATCCTCATCTATTGAAATAGGAATGGGCTCATCAAATTGTCCAAATAGATAAATTTCATCAACAATCACATTTTTTTGGTTCGAATATTGTTCGAGTCTTATACTATCCTCAGCAGAGTATGATTGATTGACTGCATATATAAGCGGTGCTTCTATTGTGTCTTCAGATAAATCATCTAGGCCATTAATATTCAGTTGCAATTGTTCTTCCTTTGTAGATTCTGTTATGAAAGATACGTCTTCTTGCTTGTCGATTAATTGTTTTATAAGAAAAACATCTAAAACTAGAAAGCAGACTATGAATAGTGATTTAATTTGTCCCCATTGCACTATTATCGCCTCCTAACAACTCACCAGGTATCTCTAATTCTTCCCAACCACTAATTCCTTCTACATACCAAGTTGGGATTATTTTATATGTCTGATCGCCTTGTTCTTTTTCAATTTGGTATCCTACAGCTACGTCATAAATGGTTTTATCACTATACGTATTTCCATTCAAAATCTCTAAAACACTAGTCGTATCTAGAAATGTTGTTGGTACTTGCCCTGTTTCAAGTCTATCAACTAATTGAACAATCGGATGACTGTAAATAGAAGGGTCTTGATTATGCCAATTGATTGAAATGGTTGCTAATGATCCCATTTCATAGATTGGATACCCTTGATAAGCCAAATTATATTCTACTAAATTGGTGTTTGCTGATGTTAATAATTCAGATAAGAAAAATTGAAATGGCTCTGTAGACGTAAAACCATTGTGTTTATTTATAAATTGATGTACTTGATCAAATAATTGATATTGCGTAACCGATTCTTCTAATACTTGAGTATCATTTATTGGATTAGAGAAGTTAATACTATATCCATCTTCTACCGTCATTTCACTGATACCATCTGTATAGATTTCTCTACTGATATTCTTGTAATTTCTAACTGATGATGGTGTATTAAACAACAAATTACGAAAAGGTTCACTATCTAGAGTTTTATATGAAAAATACTCTATCGATAATGAAATCTCACTTGGTAAATATATCGCGAGTTCATTTGCATTTTCCAACACTTCATAACGAATGCTTTCATTATCATTTTCATAATCAATTAAAGATTCAATTGTTTGATCTGAATTTTGAAATTTTGCACTTATTGCCGTTCCAGTAGAAGTTTTCACAAAAACAATTTGATTATCTTCTTGGTTACTTGATAGCGTTATATAGACGCGATCAAACGTACTATCTGGAATATTCACCTCATTGTCAATAGAGAACAAGTCAACAATAACATCCGTTGGGAGTTCTACAGGAAAAATAATCTCTACTTGATTTTGATTATTCTCTAATTGATTCATAGGATTAGACATTACTTCGAAATCATATAATGACAAATTTAAAATTTGATTATAAAGATCATTTTCATTATTTTTATCGGCTAGACCTACTGCTTGTCCTTGTAATTTATAAATAATTTGTGAGGGGCGTACCACATCTTTTTTAGTTAATTGTTCGCCATCTAATTGTGCTTCAATTACACTATCTTCGGTATCCCCCTCATCCTCATCAATATTCGGTTGATAATTCCAAGTCGCTAACGTTAATAATAAACTAGCAGCAATTAGAAATATTAATATAAATGATTTAATGCTCTCTAGATTCATTTCTTAGCACCACGCTTTCGGGTTATGAGTGGTAATGTAAAGAGAATAGTTGTACCTTTTCCTTCCATACTTTCAGCCCAAATTTGACCGTGGTGTGAGACAATTATATCCTTAGCAATTGCAAGCCCAAGTCCCGTTCCACCAACTTCTCTAGATCTTCCTTTATCAGCACGGTAAAAACGGTCAAATATTTTATCCAATTTTTCACGTGCAATTCCAGGTCCTTTATCAGCGATACTCACTCTGATTCGTTGCTTATCCTTAACAACCCGAAAGTGAATAGTTCCGTCTACTGCCGAATATTTAATAGCATTTGAAATAATATTATCGATAACTTGAATAATTTTATCTTTATCCATCCATAGAAACAGGCTGTCTTTAGGAATATACCGATTAATCGTAACAGACTCTTCCTTATTCATCTCAAATCGATCGAGGACATGATGGAAAAACGGAACAACATTTACGCGTTCTTTGTGCATTGTTTGTTCTTTATGATCCATCTTTGATAATTGCAATAAGTCGTTAACTAATCGAATCATCCGTTCTGTTTCATTTTGCGTGACCTCCAAAAATTGTGGTGCTATTTCTTTGTCTTCCCAAGCGCCGTCAGTCAACGCTTCTAAATAACTACGCATTGTCGTAAGTGGTGTGCGCAATTCATGTGATACGTTAGAAACAAATTCACGACGTTCTTTTTCTTCTTTTTCCTGTTCGGTTACGTCACTAATAACTGTAATTAACCCTGTGAAATTTTCACTTTCATCTTGCACGACAGAAAAGTTAGCCTTAATTAAAAACAATTGATCATCATCACTAAAATCAATTGTAAGCGAACCCGCTTCTTGAAAATCCATTAAATCGATGGCTTTATCCTCAAGCTGAAGGACATCAATAATAGATTCTCCTTTAATTTCTTCAAACGTTTTCGCAAGTAACAAGGAAGCAGGTTCATTCATTAGCGTTACTTGTCCGTTCTCATTTGTAGCAAGCACACCATCAGACATATTTGAAAGGACTGAACTTAATTTTTGACGTTCTTCTTCTGTTGTGTGATTTGCTAATCTTATTTTTTCATTCATGTCATTAAATGTTATGGCAAGTTGCCCAATCTCATCTGTACCGTATACATTTACCTTCTGCGAGAAGTCACCTCGGGACATAATAGTTGCTTGTCTTCGCATTTCTGTTATCGGTTTTGTAATAGCTCGCGCTACTAATATTCCTACTATTGTTGATACAAATATCGCTATTAAAGTTCCATTTAAGAAAATACCATTAATATTTTCAACTTGAGCAAATACTTCTTCCATTGAAGCTTCTAAATAAATGGCACCTAGTGGTTCATTATTGTCATAAAGTGGTACGATACGAATTAATCGCCGTTCACCTGTCTGTTGATCACGCTGCATTTCTCTTGTAGAATTATCATAGATAATAGCGGTTCGAACATTACTATTACCTGTTAGTTTACCGATATCTTCTTCTTGTGTATTTGTACCAATTATTCGATATTGCCTATCCATAACTTGTAACTGGGAATATGCATCGCTTCTACCATATAATTGTACGATTTCCCTTACATCAGCCTCAAGTGTTGGACCAGTACCATCTTCTGGTCTTTCTTTAACTAGAGCCTTTACCAAGTTATCACTTAGGACTTCTAAGCGTTCATCAATATTTTCCTCGAAATTTGCTCTTAAATCCGTTTCCAATCTCTGAGCAAAATAAGATCCTATTACCTGCATAGCAAGTAATAGCAACAAGATCATAATGATAATAATTTTCCACTGCATCGATTGAAAGATATTAACCTTTTTCATGAAAATTACTCCTGCTCAGGGTTTCGTAAATAATAACCAACACCTCTTCTAGTTACAATCCAAAGTGGTGTGCTTGGTGTCTCTTCAATCTTTTCACGCAATCTTCTAACCGTAACATCAACCGTTCGTACATCACCATAATAATCATAGCCCCATACCGTTTCTAATAAGTGTTCACGTGTCATCACTTGACCAATATGGCGTGCTAAATAATGTAATAATTCAAACTCTCGATGCGTTAGTTCCACGTATGTGCCATTTCTCGTAACTGTATAGGCATCTGGATGGATAACTAATGTTCCGATTTGAATATCTTTATTCACTCTTTGGTTGTCAACTGGAACTTGCTGACGTCGTAAATTTGCTTTAACCCTAGCAATAACCTCTCTATTACTAAATGGCTTCGTCACATAATCATCCGCCCCTAATTCCAAACCTAACACTTTATCGATTTCAGAATCTTTAGCTGTTAACATGATAACTGGCATACTATGTCTTTTCCTAATCTCACGGCATACTTCATTACCATCACGATTAGGTAACATTATATCTAATAATAAAAGATCTGGATTTTCCTGATCTGTTAATCGAACTGCTTCATCACCATCATAAGCGCATATAACGGTATATCCTTCTTTTTCTAAATTAAATTTTAATATATCTGCAATTGGCTTCTCATCATCTACAACTAATATCTTTTGACTCATTTTAGGTAAAGCCTCCTTTTACAAACTTACTCACTATCATTTTAGCGTACTTTAGCTTAAATGTCTTTTCTTTAACAATGGAAATATAATTAAAACCCTTGAAGCATTTTTGCAACAAGGGTTTAGCTCTTTATTAAATTGATACAGCATTTATCT
This sequence comes from Paraliobacillus sp. X-1268, assembly GCF_003426095.1. NCBI lineage: Bacteria > Bacillati > Bacillota > Bacilli > Caryophanales > Bacillaceae > Paraliobacillus > Paraliobacillus sp. X-1268. Next base: position 69,472 of record NZ_QJSK01000007.1, on the reverse strand, counting down.
CCACTTTAAAATATACTTGCTGGATCAATTCTATTACCGTCTTTATATACTTCAATGTGTAAATGAATACCTGTTGAGTTACCTGTTGTACCCATAACACCAATCTGTTCGCCTTGTGTAACTGTTTCTCCAGAGCTTACACTAATAGAAGCTAGGTGTGCATAAACTGTTTTATAACCATTATTATGATTAATAATAACTTTGTTACCGTAACCACCACTATCCCAGCCTGCTGATTCTACTGTTCCATTATCAGCCGCTATTATTGCTCTATTACTAGGACCAGCAATATCTATGCCTTTATGATAAGAACCCCATCTTTCTCCCATATAACTAGAAATGTACCCGCCAACAGTTGGCCAAATAAAATTACCTGACCCTCTAGATGATTCCACTTTCGTACCTTCTACTATAATTTCTTTTGTCGGTTCTTTCGTTACTTCTTCGTTAATAACTTCTTTAGACACAACACTTCCATTACTAATCTCAATTGCATATTGTACTTCTTTCTTACCATCTTGTCCTTCTTGCTTTACTTCTTTCTCGCCTTTATATAAATCGTCGGATTGTTCAACTTCTTTTTCGTATGCGATTTCTTCTTCTACTAATTCCTCTTTTGTCACTACTACATTAACAAATGGCGCATATTCTGTTACATTCAATTCTTGTCCAATTTGTAATACTGCATCCTCTGACAAGGTTTCATTTAAAGCTATTAATTTCTCTGTAGTTAAGTCATATTGACCTGCAATAGAGCCCAGTACATCACCTTCTTCTACCGTGTGTACTTTATCTTGTAATGTACCTTTTTCTAGCAACTCAATACCTTGATCAACAGTAATAACTACATCTTCATTAACTTTCTCTTCTTGATAGGTAACCTCTTCTGATAGTTCTACTTCTAAAATAGCGGAATCACCAACTGACAACGGCATTGGTTCATCATCTGAATCTTTATCAGCATTCTCTAGATTCTCTAATATTTCTTTATCTACATATTTCTCTTTATATTGCTGTAAGGTTTTCTCAGCCTCTTCTTTGTTTTTAAAATAACCGGCTATTTTATCACCAATTTGAAGACCATATGCATTCACTTGAATTGCAATATCTTCTTCAATCTTTGTTAATACCTCTTCGTTAGAGGCATCTGGATTAAATACCCGTTCTGGAACGTAGGAGATTTCTTGTTTCGTGACGTAAGCATATGTATCATTTGCCTCTTCACGCGCAGTGATTAATTCATCTATATACGAAGTAATAACGTCTTTGCTGTCTGTTGTACCAATGTGTTCTCCGTCCATATAGACGTGGTAGACCGTAGATAGTCCATCGTCAGCAGCATATGCAATATTACTTGTTAATGCAATACCCAACACAGTTATTAATGCAGTTTTTTTAAATATACTAAGTTTGCTAGATTTCACATTGCTTCTCATCATTCTAGTCCTCCTACGATTCCTTGGTCTCTCTATCAACTCTATTAAATTGAGACCTTCTATAGGCTACCACAGAAGCATTCTATAATTAAACCCTTTTAAAGGTTTTGTAATATAACTGTATAATTGTAACCATTTAAACCCTGTTAACTGTTAATTTAGACAATAATCTTCTTGTATTCTTTAAAAAGGTGAGAAAATTAACATAATTTGTATGTTTTATTACAGTTATGTTATGAGATTGTATCTAACATGATTAAACCTTGCTAAACCATATAAAAACCTACCAAAATAATTCTTTGGTAGGTTCTAATTTTAACTATATACACTTCTTACTTCGTTGGTTTGCATCCGATCTGGACCAACTGAGAAAATAGATAAAGGAATTTGTGTGAGTTGTGAAATCCGTTCCAAATAATGACGTGCATTCTCTGGAAGTTCATGTAAACTTTTCACTCCAGTGATATCTTCATCCCAACCAGGCATTTCTTCATAAATTGGTTCGCAATCAGCTAATATTTTAAGACTAGCTGGAAATTCCTCCATTACCGTTCCTTTATACCGATAGGCGGTACAAATTTTTAATGTTTTAATACCAGTTAGAACATCAATTGAGTTTAATGATAAATCGGTAATACCACTGACACGGCGAGCATGACGAACAACGACACTATCAAACCAACCAACACGACGAGGACGTCCAGTTGTCGTACCATATTCATTTCCGATTTCACGTATTCTATCGCCCGTTTCGTCATGTAACTCTGTTGGGAAAGGACCATCTCCTACTCTTGTCGTATATGCTTTGGATACGCCAACTACATGATTAATTTTTGATGGGCCTACACCAGACCCAATTGTTACCCCACCAGCAATAGGATTGGAGGAAGTTACAAAGGGATATGTACCCTGATCAATATCCAACATAACACCTTGTGCACCTTCAAATAAAACACGACGTCCTTGATCAAGCGCATCATTTAAAACAACAGATGTGTCAGCAACATATTTTGCGATTTCTTGTCCATATTGATAATACTCTTCTAGAATGTCTTCTACATGCATTTCTTCTATTTCATATACTTTTGAAAATAAGCGATTTTTTTCTGCTAAATTTTGTTCTAATTTTTCACGGAAAGCTTCTTTATCTAAAAGATCTACGATACGAATACCAACCCGTGCTGCCTTATCCATATAAGCAGGACCAATACCTTTTTTCGTTGTACCTATTTTGTTAACACCTTTTTCTTCTTCTTGTAATGTATCTAATTTTAAATGATACGGTAAAATTACGTGTGCACGATTACTAATTCGTAAGTTATCCGTGCTAACACCCTTATCGTGTAAATACTTTAATTCCTCTACAATTGCTTTCGGGTCAATCACCATACCATTACCAAGTACACATACTTTCTCCTCAAAAAATATCCCAGAAGGAATTAAGTGTAATTTATATGTTACTCCGTCAAACTTAATTGTATGTCCTGCATTATTCCCACCTTGATATCGCGCGACCACTTCTGCATTTTGAGACAGGAAATCAGTAATCTTACCTTTACCTTCGTCTCCCCATTGTGTTCCTACTACTACTACTGATGACATATTCGGCACCTCCGCCAGTTGTATTTTATCAAATTATTTATTTTTTATTCCATACACTTGTTACTATTTTTAAGATAAACACGCCAAAGTTAGTGTACCAATCTAACATGCTCCTGTCAATCCATTAGGCGAACGTTTTCTTTGTTTTTAAATAATTCGTTCGACTTTTTTTGTTTTCGAATTTCCCAGGAAATAAAAAAAGAGAGACAAGCATCTTATCTGCTTGTCTCTCTCTATTAATCTATTATTATCAGGCTGGTGGTATATCTGATTCATCATATCGATGATCTAAGTCAACAAATTTATTATATTCTTTTACAAATGCAAGTTCTACTGTCCCAACCGGGCCATTACGTTGTTTAGAAATAATAATTTCGATAATATTTTGTTTTTCTGATTCTTGATCATAATAATCATCACGATAGAGGAAGCCAACAATATCTGCGTCTTGCTCAATACTTCCTGATTCACGCAGGTCTGACATCATTGGTCGTTTATCTTGTCTTTGCTCCACTCCACGAGAAAGCTGAGAAAGTGCGACTAACGGGACATTTAATTCCCTTGCTAAACCTTTTAATGACCTGGATATTTCCGATACTTCTTGTTGACGGTTTTCTTTTGCATTGCTTGCACTACCTTGAATAAGCTGCATGTAATCTATTAAAATCATACCAAGACCATGTTCTTGCTTTAATCGTCTACATTTAGACCTGATTTCGTTAACACGAATTCCTGGCGTATCATCAATAAAAATACCAGCATTAGATAGACTACCCATTGCCATTGTTAGCTTACCCCAGTCTTCTGGCTCTAAGCTTCCTGTACGAAGACGTTGCGCATCAATGTTACCTTCCGCACAAAGCATACGGTTTACAAGTTGTTCTGCACCCATCTCTAAACTAAAGATCGCCACGTTCTCATCTGTTTTAATCGCTACATTTTGCGCAATATTTAAAGCAAATGCCGTCTTACCTACAGATGGTCGTGCAGCAACAATGATTAAATCATTCCGTTGGAAACCAGAGGTGATTTTATCTAAATCTCTAAAACCAGTTGGTACTCCTGTTACATCTGCATCATTATGGTGTAGTTGTTCGATATTATCATACACATCTATTAAAACATCTTTAATATTCTTAAATGCACTAGCATTTTTTCGATTGGAAACCTCTAAAATATTCTTTTCAGCTTCACTTAATACTTCTTCTACTTCATCTTCTTTTGAAAAACCGTCTGTAACAATATCAGTTGCCGTTCGAATTAAACGACGTAGGAGTGCTTTTTCTTCAACAATCTTATTATAATAACCAATGTTTGCTGCGGTTGGAACTGCACTGGCTAGATCACTTAAATAAGAGACACCACCGATTTCATCTAACAATTTTGCATTTGATAATGCTGTCGTGACCGTTACTAAGTCAATTGGCTCTCCTTTATCAGTCAGTTGCATCATCACTTGAAAAATCCGCTGGTGGCTAGCACGATAAAAATCTGAAGGTATTAGTAACTCTGTAGCAGAAGAGATTGCCTCTGGTTCTAAAAATATAGCACCTAATATTGCTTGTTCCGCTTCAATATTATGTGGTGGTGTTCGTTGTTCATTCCATTCCTCACTCATGCAATTCCCCCCTTTAAGAATCAAATAGACAAAGGAATGGGAGGAATAAATCCTCCCATTCCTTTTTTCCAATTAAATTAACTGTATCTTTTATACTTCTGTTACGTGTACTTTAATTATACCGGTTACTTCCGGATGTAATTTTACAGGTACATTTGTTACCCCTAAAGAACGGATGGGATTATCTAGCTCAATTTTTCTTTTATCCATTTTAATATTATGTGTTTTCTTTAATTCCTCAGCAATTTGTTTACTTGTTATGGAACCAAATAAATTGCCATGATCTCCTGATTTTGCTGTTAACTCAACTTGCATGTTTGCTAATTTTTCTTTCAGTTTTTCTGCATCATCAACTTCTGCTTGTTCTAGATTTTTTTCTTTATTTTGCTTAGCCTCTAATCCTTTTAAATTGCCTGGGGTTGCTTCTATCGCCACATTGTTTTTCAAAAGATAGTTACGTGCATAACCATCAGAGACATCTTTAACTTCCCCTTTTTTGCCTTTTCCTTTTACGTCTTTTTGAAAGATTACTTTCATTCTTGTTCTCCTCCTTCAATAGATTGATCTATAATCTCTTTTAATTGCTCATAAGCGTCTTCTATAGAGGCATCATCTAATTGTGTTGCTGCATTTGTCAAATGACCGCCACCATTCATCTTTTCCATGATTACTTGGACATTAATTTCACCTAGTGATCTAGCACTAATACCAATACGTCCATCCTTTCGTTCAGATATGACAAAGGAAGCAACAATACCTGTCATTGTTAAAAGGGTGTCAGCAGCTTGTGCAATAATAACTGGTCCAAATAACTTTCCAGGTGTGCCTAATGATATAGCAATATTATTTTTATATATGGTTGTACTTTCAATTAAATGGCTCCGTTGAATATAAATATCCAAATCTTCTTTCATGAAGCGTTGGACTAGTACGGTATCTGCACCCTTAGACCGCAAATAAGAAGCAGCATCAAAAGTACGAGAACCAGTTCGTAATGTGAAACTTTTGGTATCAACAATAATTCCTGCTAAAAGTGCTGTAGATTCAAGCATGTTTAACTTCAATGTGTTTGGTTGATATTCCAATAATTCAGTTACCAATTCTGCAGTTGAGGAGGCATATGGCTCCATATATACAAGAGTTGGATGATCAATAAATTCCTCTGCACGGCGATGGTGATCAATGACAACGACATATTCTGTTTTACTTAACAACTTCTCTTCTGCAACAAGTGAAGGTTTATGTGTATCCACAACTACCAACAGCGTGTTCTTTGTAACAATGTCAAGTGACTCATCCGGTGATACAAAGTGAGACCACAATGCATCTTCTTCTTTTATCTGTTCCATCAACCGCTGAACGCCTGTATCTATATCGTTTTCATCAACTACAATAAACGCATCAACATCACTGGCTTGCGCAATTTTTAAAATACCAATTGCAGCACCTATCGAATCCATATCAGGTGCTTTATGTCCCATTATTAATACTTGATCGCTTTCTTGGACTAATTCTTTTAATGCGTGTGAAATAACACGTGCTCTCACTCTTGTTCGTTTTTCCATTGGGTTTGTTTTCCCACCGTAAAAGCGAACTTTACCTGATTCATCTTTAATGACGACCTGATCGCCACCTCTTCCTAATGCAAGATCTAAACTAGACTGAGCTAGGATCCCTAATGAAGGTAATGAACCGCCACCTAATCCTACACCAATACTTAAGGTAAGTGGAACATTCTTGTTATCAGAGATTAATTCTCTTACTTCATCTAGAATTTCAAATTTTGATTTTTCTAGTTCATCCAAAATTTGATGATTCATTACAGCCAAAAAACGTTCCTGTGATATCCGTTTTAGATAAATCCCATAATCCATCGACCACTCATTTAAAATCGATGTCACACGGGAGTTAATTTGACTTTTTGCTGTGTCATCCATAGCTTGCGTTATCTCTTCATAGTTGTCTAAAAATATGACACCTAGAACAGTTTGTTCATTATGATATAAATTTTGAATCTCAGTTTGTTTCGTTCGATCAAAGAAGTATAATAATCGTTCTTCTTTTTTGACTGCGACTTGAAAATCATACGTTTCAATCGGGACCCAAATGTCTTCTTTTTCTTCTTTAACCTTAGTCAATAAATCTGAAGATAACTGACTCAACGGTTGCCCTACAAATGATTCTTCATTAGTAAATCTATTCATATATGGATTTGTCCATTCGATTTTATAATCTTCACTATATAGAACAATTCCAATCGGCATTTCAAGTAGTGCTTCTTGCCCTACTTTCTTTACTCGATGAGATAAAGTAGTAATGTATTCTTCTGTCTCATTTAACAAGTTTCTTTCCGATCGAATACTATAATATAAAGATCCAATTAATATAAATGTCATAAATATTCCTAACATCCATTGGAAAAACCAAATAAATCCCAATAAGAGAAATGATAGTCCATATATAACCCATATATGATTGCTTAATGTTGGCTTCTTAAATAAATCAGACATATTTGTCAGCTCCTACATCCAGACGAGCACTCATTTTTTGTTCTCAAACCTTTCTCTTAAACCAAATCCTATATCAATTATACCTAAAATACGCAACATATAAAGTCCTGCTGGCAGAATAATGATACTACCAACAATAATTAAGATCGGAATCGCACTAGCTAATTTCTTTTTATATGAATAAAATAAAACAAATGACAGACCTTGTAAAGTCAGTAATAAACCAACTAAATTCGTTACATTAACTACACTGACAGCTAAACTACTTGTGGGATCTAATTCGAACCAAGTAAATAAAATTGCAAAGAAGTAAATCCAAACAACCGTCTTTGGTAATAAAAAGAATTTAAAAGGTGGAAAGCGCAATTTCCTATTCTCACGCCAATTCAGTATTTTATAGCTTACCCATTGTGTTACAAAAGCTATACCTAGTGCACAAATCACTAATATAGATGGCAAAAGCGTCGTGATTTTTAACATTTCTTCTTTTATTAAAGCTATTTCATCAGAAGATAACTCGATTCCTAATGATGTTACCAAGCTTTCTGTCGAAGTAATGGATTCTTGAACCATTCCCTGATACTCATCCACAATATTAATCTGTAAAACAAGCTGGATCATTAAAAATAAGACTAACAAGCCTATTGTTACACCAACTGTTCCAAATGCCCATGTTTCATATGCATTTCTTTTTTTATAAATTGCTTCTCCTATCATCGTACCACCTAAAACAGACATAATGGTTAATGGGAAAGAGATAACAAAAATAAGTAACAACGCTAAGACTGTCACAAAACCTCCTAAAATCAATGAAGCTTTATAACCGTGGTGTGAAGCATAAATCACAAATGGAATCGGCAATAAAAATACTGTTACTAATTCAATTGCTGGTACCAGTATGGTTACAAGTAACAGTAAACCATAGATAGTGCTTAATAGCACACCTTCCTGCACTTTCTTTGAATCATACATTCTTACGAACACCTCATTAATTGCTTTCTATTAGCTTAGAAAAAGCACAGCTACAGGGCTGTGCTTTTGGATAGCTTTTTAATTAACTGTATAAAATATTCTTTTTTAACATAGAAAGACATTACTTTTTTGCTTTCTATCTGATTATAAACGATAATAAGGAAAAATGACAAATGATAGTTTTTCCTGTCTCAATTTTGACACTGTTTTATAATAAATTCTCACTTGCTTGCTATTCTTGCTATACTATTATCATACCATATTTGTAAAGGAGACTTCCGATGATTACTACAATTTTTTTCGATCTTGATGATACATTGCTTTGGGATAAAAAAAGCATTCAACAAGCTTTTCAGAAAACGTGTGAATTGGCTAAAGTGAAATATGGAATTAGTGAAAGCACTTTAGAAGAGGCCGTACGATTAGAAGCGCGTAAATTATATGAGGGCTATCACACATATGATTTCACACAGATGATAGGCATAAACCCTTTTGAAGGCTTGTGGGGTAACTTTGATGACGATCAAGATATGTTTCGTGAGATGTATAACATTGTGCCTAATTATCGAAAAGAAGCTTGGACTAATGGTTTAAAGGCACTTGGAATTAATGATCCAAGCTTTGGTGTACAATTAGCAGACCAATTTATTAAAGAACGAGAAGAAAGTCCATTTTTATATGAAGAAACGTTTTCTGTATTAAATGAGTTAAAACACGAATACCAATTACTTTTATTAACAAACGGTGCACCTTCTTTGCAACAGAAAAAGTTAGCTATAACACCTGAACTTAAGAAATACTTTAATCATATTGTTATTTCTGGTGATTTTGGTAAAGGAAAGCCCGATCCAAGTATTTTTGAACATGCCCTTGAACTTTCAAATGTAAGTAAGGAGCAAGCACTAATGGTCGGTGATAATCTAATGACAGACATTCTTGGATCAAATAGAACAGGAATTAGAAATGTTTGGATTAACCGTGAGGATAAACAATCAGTAGAAGTTAAACCAACCTATGAAATTAAACATCTAGAAGAATTATTTTCTCTACTTGATAAGTTGAACAAATAAGTTAGTATCTCATATAGCTTCATTAAACAGTATCAAGTATAGAAATTACGGAGGACTTACATGTACCATGCAGAATCGTTAAAAGAAAAAACACGTTTATTTCTTTCTATTATGTGGCCAATTATGATAACTCAGCTCGGTTTAGCAGCCATGAACCTAGTGGATACTATGATGTCTGGTCGTGTCGGAACGAATGATTTAGCCGGGGTTGCTATCGGCGCAAGCCTTTGGATGCCTATCTTCGTCGGTATTAATGGCGTAATGTTAGCTGTAACGCCCATCATTGCACACTTAATGGGAAGTAATGAAAGAAACAAAATACATCGCACAGTAACACAAGCTCTTTATTTAGCAGTCATAATTGCTTTAATTGTCATACTAATTGGTGGTATATTACTTCAACCAATTTTAACATTTATGGATTTGGACCCAGATGTCCACTACATTGCGTTTCATTATTTAGTTGGGCTCTCCATCGGCATTATTCCATTGTTTTTATCTAATGTCATTCGTAATTTCTTTGATGGACAAGGCTTCACTAGAATTACAATGTTCATTACTATCCTTGCTGTTCCTTTTAATGTCCTTTTAAATTATAGTTTAATCTTTGGTCATTTTGGTATGCCCGAACTCGGTGGGATTGGCGCAGGTTATGCTACTGGATTAACATTTTGGATTATTTTATTTGCTAGTGTCTGGATGACTTTTAAGTTAAATGTTGTGAGGGAATACAAATTATTAGTCAAATGGACCAAGCCTTCATGGCAAGCTTGGAAAGAACAGCTTTCAATAGGAATACCTATGGGCCTTTCGATTTTCTTTGAAGCAAGCATATTCTCGGTTGTGACTTTATTAGTCGGCATTATGTTCTCGACCATTGCCATTGCGGCGAATCAAATCGTAATAAGCTTTACTTCATTGATTTTTATGATTCCTTTAAGTATCTCAATGGCCTTAACTATTGTAGTAGGGTATTCTATTGGCGGAAACAAATTACAGGCAGCAAAACAATATAGCTATATTGGGGTTTTAGGTGGAATTGGTGTTTTAGCTATAGGCGCTGTCTTTCTATTCTTTTTTAAAGAACCTATTTCTTATCTATATACAAAGGATCCTGAAGTTGTAGCATTAGCAAGTCAATTATTTATGGTTGCAATTATTTATCAACTATCAGATGCTGCACAAGCAGGGTTACAAGGTGTACTTCGAGGCTACAAAGATGTTAAACTACCGTTTTATATTGCATTCGTCTCTTATTGGATAATTGGAATTCCTAGTGGTTTCATTCTCTCAAGTTACACGAGCTTAGGGCCTGCTGGATTTTGGATCGGCATTATACTAGGCTTAAGCTTTGCTGCTATTGGCTTTCTATTTAGATTACGAATCGTTTACCGAAGCGCAAAAAGCTCTACGGTTGAGAATAGCACTGTATAATGAAGTTTTATTAATGATCATAGATAATTTGATGAGTCCTTTTGAAGGATTCATCAGATTTTTTCTATACGCTTCAATCCGTCGATAAGATCGAATAGATATGATGGTCTTCAAACTTTCCATTGATTTTCAGTTGATCACGCAAGGTCCCTTCTTTCTTAAATCCACAATGTTCTAAAACATTAATTGATCCTTTATTTCTTGGCATAACACCTGCCTCAATTCGATGAAAGTCCGCTTCTTCAAACGCGAACCTAATTGCGAGCTTGACCGCTTCTGTCATGTATCCATGCCCTTTATATCGATGATCCAGTCCATAGCCAATCATACATTTTTCAGCTGTTCCTCTTTCAATGAAAAAAAATGAGACCGTTCCTACTAGTTTGTTGCTTCCATTAATAAAGATACCAAATTGATACCCCTTATCCTCTTCCCATGCCTTTTTATCCTTTTCTATCATTTCTTCCTGCTTTTCTAATGTAAAAAAGTCATCCTTTTTATCAACAGGAGAATAACGATCAAATATCTCCCTATTCTCTTTATTCATATCTAACAATGCAGATGCATCCTCTTTTTGTAATGCTCGAATCGTAATGTTTGTTCCAATTAATTCACTTTTCACTTTCTTCCACCCCTTACATTCTCTTTCTCATCTATCTATTGTAATAGAAGTTAGCGAATATTTCCTGCTTTAAAATCGATAGTGTAACTGCTACTAAATTATTCTAGTAAAATGTCTTTTATCTATTTGTCGAAATTATTCACCCTATGTAACGTAAGACAATTTCTACTTCTTTGAAAATGTAAATTTCCATACTATACTCAAAAAAACTGGTGATCCTTTAATAGCGGATTCACCAGTTTCTGCGCTTGTCATTTTTAGGATCTTTTTGTAAAATTATTCTAAATTAGTAATTTAAAATGTTACTTTTACATTCTAAACCTTTATTATAATTGTATCGCTGTTACAGTATTAATATCTGGAAGGTCTGTTAATGCTTTTATGTTTTCATCATCTAGATTTTTATCCACTGTTAATAACATAATAGCTTCCCCACCAATATCTGCTCTACCTACTTGCATCGTCGCAATATTAATCTTATGTTCTGCAAGAATGGTACCTACTTTACCTATTGCACCCGGTTGATCTTTATGGTGAATAAACACTATATTACCTTCTGGAACTACATCAACACTATATGATTCAACTTGAACAATCCTAGAGCCTAAACCATTCAGTAGTGTACCAGCTACGGCTTTTGTTCCAGTTTTTGTTTTCACTTCTACTGTAATTAAATTTGTGAACCCTTTTGTAGTGCTAGTTTTCTGTTCATTAATAACAATGCCTCGCTGTTCAGCTAAATAGGCAGCATTCACATCATTAATATGGTCCCCAAAATGGCGTTTTAATAATCCTTTGACTGTATTTCTAGTTAATGGTGCAACTTCAACTTCATATAATTCACCTGCATAGTAGATAGTTATTTCTTCGATAACCTCTTCTGTGATATTTGTTAAGAAAATCCCAAGCTTTTCAGCTAAATAAAAATAGGGTTCAATTTTAGCCATTAAATCTTTTGGTACAGAAGGTAAATTCACAGGATTTTTAACCAACCCTCCTGTTAGTAAACGAACGACATCGTGACTAACATCGACTGCAACACTTTCTTGTGCTTCTACTGTACTTGCACCTAGATGTGGTGTAGCAATTACTTCAGGTAATGCTAATAACTTATGGTCTGTTGCTGGTTCTTCCTCAAACACATCTAATGCAGCACCAGCAACCTTTCCAGATATAATAGCATCATACAGAGCATCTTCTTCAATAATGCCGCCACGGGCACAATTAACTATTTGAACGCCATCTTTCATTTTTTTAAATGCCTGGGCGTTAATTAAATGTTTGGTTTCTTTTAATAACGGTGTATGGACAGTAATAAAATCTGCTACTTTAATCACGTCTTCTACCGAACCTACTTTAACGCCAAGTTGTTCCGCTTTTTCCTCTGTTAAGAATGGATCATAAGCAACGATCTTCATTCTTTGTCCCTTTGCCCGCATAGCCACTTCTCGGCCAATTCGACCCATACCTATTACGCCTAGTGTCTTGCCCTTTAATTCGACTCCAACGTATGATTTTCGATCCCACTTTTTCTGCATTAAAGCATGATAGGCCTGTGGTATCTTTCTAGCTAATGACATCATCATTGCCATCGTATGCTCAGCAGCAGAATTCGTATTTCCATCAGGTGCATTAACAACAATAACACCGTGTTCTGTAGCGGCATCTAAATCTATATTATCAACACCTACACCTGCTCGACCAATAATCTTAAGGTTTTTACCTTGTGCTATAATCTCACGTGTTACTTTCGTTTGACTTCGTACAAGTAATGCATCATAGTCTACAATTTTCTCTGCCAATTGCTCTGGCGTCAAATCAGTTATCATATCTACTTCAATTTGCGCTTCCTCACGTAATGGAAAAATACCGTCTTCACTTAATGGATCACTAATCAATACTTTAAATGTCATTTTAATTTACCCCCTGTTTATTAGTACTACAACTAGCATGTCTAGCACTCCATTTATCTAATACCTTTACTTTGTCTCCTTTCTGATTTTAATATATTATTAGAAAAAACTAAAAAAACTTTCCACCCTCTACGTTTACGTAAGGGGCGAAAAGTTGAAACATCCGCGGTACCACCCTAAATTTCACTGTGTTTATTTATTACACACAGTCTTCATTGGTATTATGCTGTAACGGGCATAGCCGTGCAGACCTACTTAATTAACCTTTCAATCCGCCAACTCCGAAGTGCTATTTATTATACGACACACTGGTTCGCAGCTACCACCAGCTCTCTTTAGTATACAATATAATAAACCTGTCTTCATCTACGTTCATTATCTATTCACAAAGTATTTTGAATTTTCATATATCATAGCATGATAAAAAATAATGTCAACAGTTTTTACAGAAAAATTAAAAATTTGACCTTGTTTTTTCGATAATATTGTAATATATCATTTTTCATAAAAAAAAAAGCCTATCCTTCTGCTACTATCTAAAAAGATAGCAACAGAAAAGATAGGCTTTTCACTTTCAACAAATCAATCGTTCACGTATGGCAATAAAGCCATTTGGCGCGAGCGTTTGATTGCTCTTGTCAATTTACGTTGATATTTTGCAGAAGTACCTGTTACACGACGAGGAAGAATTTTCCCTCTTTCTGAAACAAATCTTCTTAGTAAATCAACATCTTTATAATCAATGTGTGTTATGCCATTTGCTGTGAAATAACATACCTTACGACGTTTTGGACGTCCACGACGAGCTACCATAAGAAAGTCCTCCTTTATAATTAAATATTAAAACGGTAAATCATCATCTGATATATCAATTGGCTCTCCGTTATCTTTAAACGGATCCGATTCATTTTGGTTCGAATTATTAGTATTAGACGACTGGTTTTGGTCCTGAGCTTTATTATACCCATCCATACCTTGTCCACTATTCTGTGAATTTGATCCTCCGCTACCTTTTGACTCAAGAAACTGAACAGAATCTGCTACAATTTCTGTGACAAATACACGTTTTCCGTCTTGTCCTTCAAAGTTTCGAGTTTGCACACGACCATCAACACCCACAAGACTACCTTTACTCATAAAGTTAGCCAAATTTTCTGCCGGACGTCTCCATACGACACAGTTGATAAAGTCTGCTTCTCTTTCTCCTTGCTGGTTTGAAAACGGGCGATTGACTGCTAAGGTGAAATTAGCTACTGCAACGCCATTTGCAGTATAGCGTAAGTCTGGATCTTTCGTTAACCTGCCTACAAGTACGACACGATTTAACATGAGATCCCCTCCTTATTTGTCGTCTTCGCGTACAGCTATGTGACGAATAATATCATCACTAAACTTCGCTTGACGATCAAATTCATTAATTGCTGTTACATCGCCTATAAATTTAATCAATACATAGTAACCATCACGAAAATCATTGATTTCATAAGCAAGTCTCTTCTTGCCTTTTTCTTCAACTTTTACGATTTCCGCTCCATTATCAGTAAGGATACTGTTAAAACGCTCAACTAATGCTGTCTGCGCTTCTTCCTCAATGTTTGGGCGGATGATGTACATAATCTCATAATTTCTCATCCGTTTGCACCTCCTTTTGGTCTTAGCGGCTCCTTTTGGTATAAAGGAACAAGGAGTAATTTCATTCATTACTCACAATCAAGTATTATACCAAACTTTTCAAAAAAGCGCAACATTATTTTGAGCATTACTTCCTTCTGTTAAAATTATACGTTTACTTCTATAATGATCCAGGCTTACACATTGAAACGGAAATGTATTACATCGCCGTCTTTCACCAAATAGTCTTTTCCTTCTAAACGCACGTTTCCTTTTTCTTTTGCACCAGCCATTGAACCGCCTTCAACTAGATCATCATAAGATACCGTTTCTGCTCGGATAAATCCACGTTCGAAATCTGTATGAATGATACCTGCGGCTTGAGGAGCTTTAATTCCTTTGTTAAATGTCCAAGCACGAACTTCCTGTTCACCAGCAGTGAAATAAGTTGCCATACCTAATAATTGATACGTTGCTTTAATCAATTGATCTAGACCAGACTCTTCAATTCCTAACTCTTCTAGGAACATCTCTTTCTCTTCGCCGTCTAACTCAGCAATTTCTGATTCTACTTTTGCACTTATTACAATAACTTCTGCTGTCTCATTTCCAGCAAATTCACGTACCTTTATTACATGAGGGTTTATATCTGCTTCTAAAAGTTCGTCTTCCCCAACATTTGCAACATACAATATTGGTTTGCTTGTTAATAAATGTAATCCTTTTACAATCTTTTCTTGATCTTCTGTAAAACTTACAGACCTAGCGGGTTTTTCAGTTTCAAATGCATCATGTAACTTAGTTAAGACATCAAATTCTGCAACAGCTTCTTTATCTTTTTGTCTTGTCATTTTTTCAACACGTTGCATTCTTTTCGTAACGGTTTCTAGATCTGCTAGAATTAATTCTAAATTAATTGTTTCAATATCAGAGATTGGGTCTACTCCTCCTGATACATGTGTGATATTTTCATCTTCAAAACAACGTACAACGTGGCAAATAGCATCCACTTGACGAATATGAGATAGAAATTTATTCCCTAATCCCTCCCCTTTACTAGCACCTTTTACAATACCTGCAATATCAGTAAATTCAAAAGCTGTAGGAATTGTCTTCTTCGGTTTTACTAATTCAGTTAGCTTAGATAATCTTTCATCTGGTACTTCTACGATTCCTACATTAGGATCTATTGTACAAAATGGGTAGTTTGCTGCTTCTGCCCCAGCTTGTGTGATCGCGTTAAATAAAGTCGATTTCCCCACGTTAGGTAAACCAACAATTCCTGCTGTTAATGCCATAAAACTTCCACTCCTTAAGGATATACCGCTCATATGAACGTTTCAGTCATACCAATTATAAATACAGTGATTCAAATTGACAAGTTATTAAAATTAGATTTTAACTGTTTATTTATTTTACACTTCTTACTTTTATCTACAGCTTTTCTGCAAGTTAAGACAATTAACTTGCACAAACTATAACTATAGTTGTTTTTTGTTCCACGTGAAACATACTTTTAATTATCTCAACATAGTAAGTTTTACCCTCGATAATATGATGCCTTAATCCTCTGCTGCAATAATTACTTTCTTTAGCTTACTTTCGAATTTCTTACGCGGTACAAGAACACTATGTCCACAACCTTCACACTTAATACGAATATCCATTCCCATTCGAATTATTTTCCATTTGTTTTCTCCACAAGGGTGTGCCTTTTTCATCTGGACGACATCATGTAATTGATACTTTTTCTCCATTATATCATGCCCCACTTCCTACTATATTTTCTTATTAGTAGCCTATAGTTTATTTTATCATTATCCACTTGTTTTGTATCGATTTATGAACGGATATAATAGTAAAGTTGCTAATATATATAAATTTAATAAGCCATATAGAGGATATAGATATTCAATTAACGTTGAAAAACCAAATTTCGTTAGCGGAATCATACATAACACTAGCACTAATACAATTAACCATAACGGTGCATTGATCTTATCCCGGATTCTACTTACTAAACCAAGCGTTCCTGATACAGCAGTTGTAAAAATTGCAAACCATAATAATACAGACATAAACAAAAACATTGTATAGGGATAGTTTTTTAAAATCGCAAACAGCGGTATCTCATATACTAATATATCATCTGCAATTTGAACAAGACTATTATTATAGATATAGGATATAAAGCCTAGTATGGCACCACTTCCAATACTAGCAAAAACTGCTTCACCTTTCGCTTTTATCTGATTACCTATTGCACCTATTACGGCAATTAAAGGTAATATATTTAAAGATGTGAATGTAAAAGCAGCCATCCAGTTTCTTTGCTTATCAATAGATAATAAAAGTGTTAAATCTTCTTTAATGATGAAGGAAATAAGTACACTTATTAACCCAACTAATAGTAATGGTAAAATAAAGCTATTTATTGACAGTATGCCATCTATATCCCATATAAAAACAAGTATCAATGGAATAACAATTAATACAATACCCCACCAATAGGGATATTGAAATGCCTCAACAGTAACACCACTACCCGCTAACATAATTACAGTGGTTGAAAAAAGATAAATAACAATCATTGCATCATATAGGTGCGCAAAACGCTTGCCAACTAATACCTTTAACACAGGCAAATATTGCGTCGTTTTATTTTGAAAACTGATAATCAAAATTGAATAACAACAAATCGAAAATAAAATTGTGAATAATCCTATAGCTAGTCCACTTTCTGCACCAAAAAATTGCCATAACTCTCTTCCAGATGCATAACCTGCACCTATCATTGTACCTATTATTAAAAAAGTCCATTTCATTCCTGCTTTAAACATTATTATATTCACTCCCATTTTTTTAAAAGATGTATAGAATCATTCAAAAATTCGTATACTAATAAAAATATGTTATGGGAGTGAAAGCTATGAATCTAAAAGAAGTATCATTTGATAAATCAGAAAAAAGATATCCTTACGATGACAGATTTGTTTATCGTTCTCTTAGTCAGAGTATCTATCAATGGCTACCTTCTGAAGCATACGAATTCATTATTATCTGTATTGGAACAGATCGATCAACTGGTGATTCCCTTGGTCCTTTAACAGGTACATTATTAAATAAATGGAAACATTCTCATTTCACTGTTTATGGCACATTAGAAGATCCTGTACATGCCGTTAATTTAAAGGAACAATTACATAAAATAAAAAGCAAACATAAAAACCCCTATATTATTGCAATAGATGCTTGCTTAGGCAGAAAAGATTCCGTCGGCATGATTACCACTGGCATTGGTTCTATACGACCTGGTGCAGCTTTACAGAAGGACTTACCACCTGTAGGCAACATTTATCTTACAGGTATCGTGAATATTAACGGTTATATGGATTATATGGTTTTGCAAAGTACTCGTTTACACCTTGTAATGAACATGGCAGAAACAATTGCTAAGTCTTTACATCATCTACATCATTACCTTTCATATCCTACTATGGAGAGAAAAAAGATAGAAACCATTTAATTAGCAGTAATGGTTTCTATCTTAAAGTTAGTAATCTATCGGATTAACCTATTAAGTATTGATATATTGTATATATAATACCTACCATAAACAGTGACGGTAATAGATTAGCTATGCGAATACTAGTAATGTTTAGCATATTTAGACCTATTGCGACTATTAATAGACCACCAGTTGCTGTCATTTCGACAATAAACCCATCTAATAATAAAGGCGGTATCCATTTTTCTATTGTTGTTGCCATTAATACAATCGTCCCTTGATAAAGAACTACTGGAATTGCAGAGAGAATAACACCAAATCCTAATGTAGTAGCTAATACAAGTGAGGTAAAGCCATCTAATATAGATTTCGTTATTAGTACACCATGATCTCCTCTTAGCCCACCATCTAATGCACCTATAATAGCCATTGCTCCTACAACAAAGATCAAGGATGCTGTAATAAAACCTTGTGATATTTTTGAATCAACTTTATTACCACTAATAATAGATTCGACCCAAGTCCCAATTTGATTTAGCCTATTCTCTATATCTATTACTTCTCCTAGTATTGCTCCGATCATAATACTTAACAAAACAATTATAATGTGATTGACTTGTAAAGCCATTTGCAAGCCAATCAGTATAATTGTTAATGCTATCCCACTTAAGATTGTTTCTTTGTATCTTTCGGGGATTTTTCTGAAAAACAAGCCTAGTACAGTACCAATTATAATAGCTACCCCATTAATGATCGTACCTAATAAAGCCATACTAATTTCACCTACCCTCATCCTGGCTCTCATTGTTCCACGTGAAACAATATACTAAACTACAGAAATAAAGCCTGACAGATGGGGTTTCTTCCCGTTGTCAGGCCTTTATTTACTGAAATAACTCTAAGATTCTATCTAGATCATCATCTGAAAAAAACTCAATTTCTATTTTACCTTTTCGCTTACCTTTATGGATTTTTACGCCCGTTCCTAAATGGTCTCGTAATAGCCCTTCTCTTTCTGTAATAAATAAATCTTTTTTATTTGGTTGTTTTTTTTGTTCTACTTTTTTCTCATTAAGATGATTAACAAGTTGCTCCACTTGTCTAACATTTAAATTGTCTTTGCGAATCTTATCAATCAATGGTTGTAACTTATTTTTATCTTTTAAACCAAGTATAGCCCTTCCATGCCCCATTGATAGCTCTCCATTGTTAATTAATGCACTTATAGTTGTTGGGAGGCTAAGTAAACGAGTTAAATTCGCGATATGAGGCCTACTTTTACCTAATCTTTTAGCTAATTCTTCTTGCGTGATGTTAAACTCTTTCATCAGATTAGCATAGGCTTGAGCTTCTTCAATTGGTGTTAGATCCTCACGTTGTAAATTTTCTAATAAAGCTAACTCCATCATTTTTTGATCAGTTAGGTTTTTAACAATTACCGGGATTGTATCAAGTCCCGCTTCTTTTGCAGCACGAAATCTTCTTTCACCAGCGACAATTTCAAAGCCCTTAATACTATCTCTAACAATTAAAGGTTGTAGTATACCAAATTCCATAATTGATTCCTTTAATTCTTCGATCGCATCTGCTTGAAATGTTTTACGAGGTTGATATGGATTGGGCCGGCATTCTTTAACCGAAATTTGAAGTACTGATTCCGATTCTTTCTCATCCTCTAACTCTGGAAAAAAAGCATTAATTCCTTTCCCTAATCCTCTCTCCATTTGCAATCACTTCCTTTGCTAAATCAAGATATACTTCAGCGCCTCTAGATTTCGGATCATATAGTATAATCGGTTTCCCGTGACTTGGCGCTTCACCAAGACGTACGTTTCTAGGTATAACTGAACGATAGACCTTATCCTGAAAATACTTTTTCACTTCATCTATAACCTGAATACCTAAATTTGTTCGTGCATCTAACATTGTTAATAAAACGCCTTCTATCATTAACTGTTTGTTTAAATGTTTTTGGACAAGGCGAATAGTGTTTAATAACTGACTTAAACCTTCCAACGCATAATACTCACATTGAACAGGAATTAATACACTATCAGCAGCTGTTAATGCATTGATAGTCAATAACCCTAATGAAGGAGGGCAGTCAATTATAATATAATCATATTGATCAACAACTGGTTCTAAAGCCTTTTTTAACCGTACTTCTCTTGAAATAGTTGGCACAAGCTCTATTTCTGCTCCAGACAATTGAATTGTTGCTGGAATAACATCTAAATTTGCCACCGAAGTAGAAACACAAACTTTTTCAGCATCTAAGTCCTCAACCAATACATTATAAATACATTCATCCATATCTGCCTTATTAATCCCCACACCACTTGTTGCGTTTCCTTGTGGATCTATGTCAACTAATAAAACTTTATAATTAAAATAGGCTAAACAAGCACTTAAGTTAACTGATGAAGTAGTTTTTCCTACGCCACCTTTTTGATTGGCTACGGCAATTACTTTTCCCATGGTGTCACCTACCTAGTTAAAACTCTATAATTTATATTCTATCACTTTTTTTAAAAATAAACATTGGTAAATAGTTTTGTTTTTTCTTATCAAAGAAAAAACCCCAACCTTACGATGATCGAAGACGGGATTTCTACTTTACTTTTTTTTCTTTGGAATTTTGATTGTTATTTGGTAATAATCATCATAATCTTGTTCTTCTGTTTCTAAATCAATTCCAGTGTCCGTTACCATACTCAATGATTGACGAATTGTATTCATAGCAATTCTCATATCTTTGTTTACACCTTTTAATTTAGGCTTTTTCTTTTTAGGTGTATCATCCATTAGTTTTGCTATTCGTTCTTCTGTTTGTTTAACATTTAAATTTCTTTCAATAATTTCATTTAATAATTGCTCTTGCTTATCTGCGTCTTTTAATATGATTAATGCGCGTGCATGTCTTTCGGTTACTTTTTTCTCTAATATTGCATTTTGAACAACCTCTGGAAGCTTTAGTAAGCGTAATTTATTAGCTATCGTGGATTGATTCTTGCCTAAACGTTGTGCTAAAGCCTCTTGCGTTAAATCATGTATCTCTAATAACCGACTATATGCTTTAGCTTCTTCAATAACAGTTAACTCTTCTCTTTGTAAGTTTTCTATTAATGCAACAGACGCCGTTTCTGCCTCAGTCATTATCCGTATGATCGCAGGAACTGTTTCCCACTCCAAAGAGGTAACCGCACGCCATCTTCTTTCACCAGCGATTAATTCATACTTTTTCTCTCCATCTTCCATTTTTCGCACAACAATAGGTTGGATCATACCATGTGTATGAATCGTCTGTGCCAGTTCTTCTATCTTTTCTTGATTAAAAATAGCACGTGGTTGATACCTATTTGGTGCAATATCTCTAACTGGAAGTTGGACTACTTCATCTGGAATATACTCCTCCACTTCTTCAGATTTATCACCTATGCCAAATATTCGGCTGAAAGGGTGTAACATGAACAGACACCACCTTTATATTCCTACTTAACGTACGTATGAAATATGAAGTATTGGCTATTTATCACCAATACTTCATAACTAACAATACGTTTTATTAGTGAGGTAACTTTAATAAATTGTTTCACGTGAAACAATTTATTAATCTATTGAGATAAGAATAGTCTTAAACGACTGTGTATCCCTTTTATTTCTTATCTGCGACGTTATATTCTTCTATTATTCTACCACACATTACGTATAAAGCGTAAGATAGTAGAACAGAAAATGCGAAAAATTTGCTAGATTTTAAGTAAGCAAAGATAGTACTGATCTTTTCAGTACTATCTTTGTTTTCATATCTTTTACATTACAATGGAGATTTATTTGGAACTCCTGGTTTACGCGGGTATTTATTGGGTGTCTTTTTAATTTTCTTAATGATAACAATATTACGCTCTCCATTATTATCTGGTAAATCAAAAGTATGGATATTAGAAACTTCTCCACCCAAAATTTCAATTGCTTTTTTTGCATCAACTAACTCATCCTGTGCATTTGGACCCTTCATAGCAATAAACGTTCCTGTGATTTTACATAACGGTAAACACAACTCACTCAAAACGGATGTTCGGGCCACTGCTCTAGCCATTACAACATCAAAGGATTGTCTGTATACTTGATTGTTACCAAATGACTCTGCTCTATCATGATAAAAGGTAACTCCTTCTAACTCTAACTGATCAGCTAGATGATTTAAGAAATTTATCCTTTTTTGTAGTGAATCAACAATTGTAACCTGTAATTGCGGGAAACAAATTTTTAATGGAATACTTGGAAAACCTGCACCCGCTCCCACATCACAAATACTAAGTTCTTTACCAAAATCGAAATAAAATGAGGCAGTTAGAGAGTCATAAAAGTGCTTGAGATAGACTCCGACTTCATCCGTTATTGAAGTTAAATTTATTTTGTCATTCCACTCCACTAGTGTATGAAAATAAATATCAAATTGATGTTTCTGTTGTTCAGATAATTCAATTCCATGTTCCGACATTTTTGTAGCAAATGATTCAGCATTCATCGACATTTAATTCCTTTCTATCTAGAAACAAACGTAACAAGTAGTTACTATGATTTACATTATATAATGCTTATTATTATACCTTAGCAATGTTTCCTTGTTCAATATAGACAAGAAGAATAGATACATCAGCTGGATTTACACCAGAAATACGCGAAGCTTGACCTACTGACAAAGGACGAACTTTTTTGAATTTCTCTTTCGCCTCTGTTGCAATACCACTAACGGCATCGTAATCAATATCTTCTGGAATCCATTTATTCTCCATTTTTTTCATTCGTTCTACTTGTTGATTAGATTTCTCAATGTAACCTCGATATTTAATTTGAATCTCTACTTGCTCCTTAACATCAAAATTTAAATCTATTGGTGCTGGCGTAAGCTTTTCAATTAATTGATAGTTAATTTCTGGTCTTTTCAATAATTCTACAGCTTTTGTTGGTTCTCTTAATTCCGTTGCACCAACCTCTTCCATTAACAATTTCAATGATTCAGATGGCTTTATTGTTTCCTTTTCCAAACGTGTCGTTTCCTCTTTAACAAATCTTTTTTTATCAATAAAAAGTTGATAGCGTTCTTCTGTGATCATACCTAATTGATAGCCAATTTCTGTTAAACGCATATCAGCATTATCATGTCGTAAAAGTAAACGGTATTCTGCTCTTGATGTCAATAAGCGATAGGGTTCATTTGTACCTTTTGTTACTAAATCGTCAATTAGCACACCAATATACGCTTGTGAACGATCTAGAACTAAAGGTTCTTTATCAAGTGCTCTCGCAGCTGCATTAATACCAGCGATCAGTCCTTGACCAGCCGCTTCTTCATATCCAGATGTTCCATTTATTTGTCCCGCTGTATACAGGCCAGGAACATTTTTCACTTCAAGTGTTGGCCATAATTGAGTCGGTACTACAGAATCATATTCAATTGCATATCCTGCACGCATAATTTCAGCATTTTCTAATCCTTCAATCGAACGTAGGATTTCACGTTGAACAAACTCTGGTAAAGAGGTTGATAACCCCTGTACATATACTTCTTCTGTATCTCTTCCTTCTGGTTCTAAGAAAACTTGGTGACGTGGTTTGTCATGAAAGCGAACAATTTTATCTTCAATTGACGGACAATAACGTGGCCCCGTACCTTTTATCATGCCTGAGTACATAGCAGATAAACCTAAATTGTCATTTATAATTTTATGTGTGAACTCATTAGTATACGTTAACCAGCAAGGAATTTGTTCAATTAATTCCTGAGATGTTTCATATGAGAAATGACTTGGATTTTCGTCCCCTGGCTGTATTTCTGTTTTTGAATAATCAATCGTATGACTATTCACACGTGGTGGTGTCCCTGTCTTGAAACGTACCAATTCAAAACCAATTTCCTCTAAATGCTCCGATAGTTTAACCGATGCTCGTTGGTTATTTGGTCCACTTTCATAAGACAAATCACCAATAATAACGCGAGATCTCATAAATGTTCCTGTTGTAATAATAACCGATTTTGCATGATAGGCTGCTTTTGTCTCCGTAATAACGCCTTTACATACACCATCTTCCATAATCAATTTCTCAACCATTGCTTGACGTAATGTTAAATTATCTTGGTTTTCTAATCTTTTTTTCATTTCTTGAATATATAGCGGTTTATCAGCTTGTGCTCTTAGCGCACGAACAGCTGGACCTTTTCCTGTATTAAGCATACGCATTTGGATATATGTTTTATCAATTACTTTTCCCATTAATCCACCTAATGCATCAACTTCTCTTACTACAACGCCTTTTGCTGGTCCACCAACAGATGGATTACACGGCATAAAGGCAATCATATCTAAATTTAATGTAAGCATTAACGTTTTCGCACCACGTTTTGCTGCAGCATTTGCCGCTTCTACACCTGCGTGTCCTGCACCAATAACTATTACATCAAAATTACCAGCATTATAAGTCATTAGTTGTCACCCTCTATCTACCTGTTATAAAACAGATTTTTTTATTTTCCTAAACAAAATTGTGAAAATAGTTGATCAATTAAACTGTCCTGAACTGTGTCCCCTATAATTTCACCTAATAATTGCCACGTGCGTGTTACATCAATTTGAACTAAATCAATTGGCATACCTTCTCTTAACGCAAACATTGCTTCATCAAGAGCTTGTAATGCTTGCTTTAACAATTGTATATGACGTACATTTGAAACGTATGTTAAGTCACCAGTATCTAATTCACCTTCAAAAAACCTGTCTGCAATTGCTGTTTCTAAATCATCTAAGCCTTTTTCTTCTATTAAAGCTGTTGTAATAAGAGGTTGTCCATTAGCCAATTGTTTTAGTTTCTCTAAGTCAATCTTCTTCGGTAAGTCTGTTTTATTTACAAGTACAATAACTTCTAAATCTTTTACTAATTCAAATAATTGAAGATCTTCATCCGTTAATGCCTCATTATAATTTAACACAAGTAAAATTAAATCTGCTTCCTTTAATACTTGACGAGAGCGTTCTACACCTATTTTTTCTACAATATCTTCCGTATCACGTATGCCGGCAGTGTCGACTAACCGAAGCGGTATTCCTCGAACATTTACATACTCCTCAATCACGTCACGAGTTGTACCAGGAACATCCGTTACGATCGCTTTATTCTCATGAACCAAAGCATTTAATAAGGATGATTTACCTACATTTGGTCTACCAATAATAGCCGTTCCAATACCCTCACGTAAGATTTTACCTTGTCTTGCCATTTGTAACAAACCTTCAATTTCTTGATAAACCTCTTTAGTCTTTACTAACATGAAGTCATTTGTCATTTCCTCTACATCATCATACTCTGGATAATCAATATTGACCTCAACATGGGCTACTGTCTGTAATAATTCCTGGCGTAAATGTTGAATTAGTTTAGATAATTTCCCATCTAACTGTTTAATCGCCACATCCATTGCTTTATCCGTTTTTGCACGGATTAAATCCATTACCGCTTCAGCTTGTGATAAATCAATACGACCATGTAAAAAGGCGCGTTTTGTAAATTCTCCAGGTTCTGCGAGTCGAGCTCCCATCTGCAAAACTAATTCCAATAAACGGTTTACTGATGCCAGTCCACCATGACAATTTATTTCTACAACATCTTCTCTTGTGAAAGTTTTCGGTGCCCGCATCACACTTACCATTACTTCTTCAACCGTTTGATTTGTTTCTGGATCAATGATCTTTCCGTAATGAATGGTGTGTGAATCAACGGTAATTAAATCAGGACCATGAAAAAGTTGATTTGCAATTATTACTGCATCTTTGCCACTCAATCGAACAATTGCAATAGCCCCTTCTCCAATTGGTGTTGAAATTGCTGCTATTGTATCAGTTTCCATCTATACTTCACCTCCAACTTTCCTACAATTATCTATATAAAATTAATGTTTTTTACTTATCTATAAAAAAGTGTCACTAACATAACAGAATAGCACATTATTTGCCTATTGAAAAGCTATACGTACTCTTTTATCCACATGTGCATAGTCTTTTAATTTGTTTGAAAACTCCCCTATTAAAAAATGTAGTTATGCACAGGTGGATAACCTGTGTTTTTATTCTTCTCTGCTTATCCACAAAAAAAACGTACAAGAAACATTTTCTGTTTCTTGTACGTTTTTAAATTTATTTTGCTGGTTTAATTACTACATACCGATTCGGTTCTATACCTTCCGAATCCGTCTCTATACTCTTATTAGTTTGCAGAGCACTATGAATTATTTTTCTTTCATAAGAAGGCATCGGTTCTAATGAAACTGGTTTGTGTATCTTAATAGCCTTATCTGCCAGCCGATCGGCTAACTGCTCTAGTGTAATCCTTCGCCGGTTACGATAACCCTCAGCGTCAATGATTACATTATAACGCTCTTTTTTACCACGATTTAAAACAAGTTGTACAAGATATTGCAACGCATTTAAAGTCTGTCCTCGTTTTCCAATTAACATCGCGATCTTTTCACCTGATAACTCAAAGGTTATTGTATTACCACGTGTTATTCTTTCAATAAAAACGTCATCAGAAAAAGCACTAACTAGGCGCTTCAAATACGTTTCCGCCTGCTCTATAGGGTTTTCTTCAATTGTTACTTTTACAATTGCACGTTTACTACCGAATAGTCCAAATAATCCTTTTTTACCTGAATCGATAATTGTTATCTTTACTTGGTCCTCTGTGGTGTTTAACTGCTTTAGTGCTGATTGGACCGCATCTTCGACTGTTTGTCCAGAAGCAGTTACCTGTCTCACTATTTATTTCCTCCCGTTTCTGGTTCCTTATCTTTCATCATAGGTCCACGAACGAAAATAGTTTGTAATACCATAAATATGTTTCCAACTACCCAGTACAATGATAAAGCTGTCGGGAAGAAGACTGCCATAACACCAATCATTATTGGCATCATGTAAAGCATCATTTGCATTTGTGGCATAGCAGCATTTTGTGTTGTATTCGTTCCTGCCATCATCAATTTTTGCTGTAAGAAAGTCGCACCAGCTGCAACGATCGGTAGGATATAGTATGGATCAGGTTCACTTAACTGAAACCATAAAAAACTACCCTCATCTAAATGTGGTGTTCGCATAATTGCATGATAAAAAGCAATTAAAATTGGCATCTGTACAATAATTGGTAAACAACCAGCCATTGGATTAACACCGTTTTTTTGGAATAACTCCATCGTTTCTTTTTGTAATTTTTGTTGTGTTTGAGCATCTTTGGAACTATATTTTTCTCTAACCTTTTGCAACTCCGGTTGAATTGCTTGCATTCCCTTTGAGCTTTTCAATTGCTTAATATTTAATGGTAATAAAACCAAACGAATAGCAATTGTTACAACCACTATTGATAAACCATAACTACCACTAAAAAAGTCTGCTACTTTAATAATGACCCAAGATAATGGATAAACAAAATATTGTGCCCAAAATCCCGTACTTTCACTTGTAATATCCGTTTCAATGTCACCACAACCTGACAGTAACACTAGTAAACCGATTAAAGCCGCAAACAGTAATACTTTTTTGCGCATGCTCTTCCTCCTCATTTACCTTGCGATGTATGTAAAAATATAACTTTCATTTTATCATTATTTACATGTGGAATCCATAGCTCTACCGTTTTAATACATTCGATTTTGATAATACATGTATTAAACTCTTTTTTATTTCAAAAAAGTCCATATTATTTGTAGGAACTCTAGCAATCACAATAACATCATACGTATTATCGATCTGTTCATCAAGTTCTAAAAAGGCTTGTCTAAGATAACGCTTTATTTGATTACGCATTACAGCATTACCAATCTTTTTACTCACAGATAAACCAACTCGGAAATGTTTTTGTTCTGTTTTCTTTAAATAGTATATTACCAATTGTCTATTTGCAAAAGACTTCCCCTGTTTGAAAACAAGTTGAAATTCTTTATCTTTTTTTAATCTATAAGCCTTTTTCATGGACTGTTACCTCCATTGTCAATTCATCCGATAGATCTGATCGATATGTATGAAAATAAGCCCGCTTTGTTAATTTCTTCACTTAAACGAGCTTATTATCATTAATTCTCTTTTCTAACTGAAAAAAAAGACCCCTGATATTATCTCAGTGGCCTATGCTGATAATACTTTACGTCCTTTTTTACGGCGACGAGCAATGACGTTTTGTCCATTTTTAGTGCTCATACGTGAACGAAAACCGTGAACTTTTTTACGCTTACGTGTATTTGGTTGAAATGTGCGTTTCATTTATAGTACACCTCCCTGAGGAATTAAAACTCGAATATTAAGAAGACAGTCGAATACATTATACGTAATAAAAGCATCAAATGTCAATACGTCCAAGTTTATTTATTATCTAATCTATATTCCCATCAAAATAAATTACTATTTACCCGTGTTTTTGTTGTTAGAAAAAATTTATCCACTTACCATAAAAACAAAAACAGCTGAGAAATACACTTTTTTTTATTATCCACAGGTTCTGTGCGTAATATTTTTACTTGTTTTTTTGTCCACACAAGTTATCTACAAAATAACCACAAAATACAGTCTTGTGGATAATTATTGTCTACAACAGTTGGACTTTGTGGATAACTGTCGAATAAGCCTTGCATCATTAGCATAAATTTGTTATTATATTTGTGTTTTAATATGTGAAAAACAATCTAAGAAAATATATGTATCCACAGGTTGTGGATAACGTGTGGACATTTATTAACACACCTGTTTATGAACTTACACACAAGGGTGTGGAAAACTATTAAAAATTGTTATAGACTATATACTTAGCCATATAGGCTATCCACAGGCATACCGTTTATACATTACCTTTCGATCTTTCTTTTACAGAAACATTGCGAGAGGTTTTTTATTTCTTAATTACTATTTTTATTGAGAGGGGTGAATAGTATTATGGAAAATATTGAAGAGTTATGGTTGAGTACACTTGAATCTATTAAAGAAAAAGTAAGTAAACCAAGTTATGATACCTGGCTAAAAAACACAAGTGCTGACAGTATTACAGACGATACATTAATTGTTTCAGCTCCTAATGAATTTGCACGTGATTGGCTTGAAAGCCGCTATACAGAACTCATATCAGATGCGTTATTTGATGTAACTGGTGCAAAATTAAAAACAAAATTTATTATTCCAGAATCTGAAGGATCTATTGATGATACAGTGCAAACAAATAGGAAAATGCCACGTGTTAATCAGCAAGATAATAATGAATTTCCAAAAACGATGTTAAATGATAAATATACATTTGACACTTTTGTAATTGGCACAGGTAATCGTTTTGCGCATGCTGCATCCTTAGCTGTTGCTGAAGCACCTGCAAAAGCGTATAATCCGTTATTTATTTATGGTGGGGTTGGTCTTGGTAAAACACATCTAATGCATGCAATTGGTCATTATGTTTTAGATCATAATCCATCTGCAAAAGTTGTTTATCTATCATCTGAAAAGTTCACAAACGAATTTATAAATTCCATTCGTGATAATAAAGCAGTTAATTTTCGCAATAAATATCGCAATGTAGATGTCTTATTAATTGATGATATTCAGTTTCTAGCTGGAAAAGAACAAACACAGGAAGAATTTTTTCATACATTCAACACGTTGCATGAAGAAAGCAAACAAATTATTATTTCTAGTGACCGACCACCAAAAGAAATTCCAACGTTAGAAGATCGTCTGCGCTCAAGGTTTGAATGGGGATTAATTACAGACATTACACCACCTGATTTGGAAACAAGAATTGCTATCTTGCGTAAAAAAGCGAAAGCAGAAGGACTAGATATTCCAAATGAGGTTATGCTTTATATTGCAAATCAGATTGATACAAACATCCGAGAATTAGAGGGAGCTCTAATACGTGTTGTTGCTTATTCTTCCTTAGTTAATAAAGATGTAGATGCGTCTTTAGCAGCTGAGGCATTAAAAGATATTATCCCGAGCTCACGACCAAAAGTTGTAACAATAGCTGCAATACAAGAGATAATTAGCGAAAGATATAATATTAGATTAGATGAATTTGCTGCTAAAAAGCGAACAAAATCCGTTGCTTTTCCTAGACAAATTGCGATGTATTTATCACGTGAGTTAACAGATTTCTCTTTACCTAAAATTGGTGAAGAATTTGGTGGACGGGATCATACAACAGTTATTCATGCACACGAGAAGATTTCAAAGCTGTTAAGTACCGATGAATTATTACACCGCGATATTGAAGAAATAAAGGAGCGACTTAAAATTTTTTAAGATATCGTCGTCTATGCACATGTGGATAACGTGGATAACAGGTGCAGACTTACTAACATCCTATCCACATACACACAGGCTTGCAAATTATGTCTAAACTTGACTTATCCACATAATCACAGGCCCTACTACTATTACTACGACATATATTAATAATAATTAATATATATAACTTCCCTTAGGAGGATTAATTTCATGCAATTTATCATTCAACGTGATTTACTAATCGAAAGTATTCAACATGTAATGAAAGCAATATCAGCAAGAGTAACCATACCAATTCTAACTGGTATAAAAATTGAAGCGACAACTGATGGTATTAAATTAACAGGTAGTGATTCAGATATATCAATAGAATCATTTATACCAAAAGAAGAAGAAGGAATAGAGAACGTAGAAATTGGTGAAAATGGAAGTATTGTAGTCCAAGCCAAATACTTTCCTGATATAATTAGAAAGTTACCTTTAAAAACAGTAGAAATTTCTACTGATGATCATTTTCAGGTAACAATTAAATCAGGAGGAGCAGAATTCCATTTAAATGGACAAGACGCTGTAGAATATCCTCAGTTACCAATCTTTAAACCTGAAAATAGTTTTGAATTAAAGAATGACTTACTAAAAAATCTAATTAAGCAAACAGTATTTGCTGTTTCAACTGTTGAAACTAGACCGATATTAACTGGAGTCAATATGAAAGTAGAAGATCACTTCTTAGATTTTGTTGCGACAGATAGTCATCGTCTTGCTTCTAGAAAAATTCCATTAGATCAAGCGAATGAAAAAGTAAACTTTAGTAATGTTATTATTCCAGGAAAAAGTTTAACAGAGCTAAATAAAATTTTAGATGACAATGAAGAAACAATTACTATAAGCGTCACAGAAAATCAAATATTATTTCAAACCAAGAATTTATACTTTTTATCACGTTTATTAGATGGGAATTATCCAGAAACAGCTAGATTAATTCCAGAACAAAGTAAAACAATTGTTTATGCAAAAACAAAAGAATTATTGCAAGCAATCGATCGCGCCTCCTTATTAGCAAAGGAAAATCGTAATAATGTTGTTAAACTTCAAACAAAAGGTAACAATGAAATTGAAATTAGTAGCAATACACCAGAAGTTGGACAAGTCACAGAAGATGTCAAAACCGAGTCAATTGAGGGTGAAGACCTTAAAATATCTTTTAGTGCTAAATATATGATTGACGCGTTAAAAACAATTGAAGAAGATCGTGTTAAAATTGAATTTACAGGTGCAATGCGTCCATTTATTATGAGACCTGTTGATAACGAATTTATATTGCAGTTAATTTTACCTGTTCGGACATATTAATTTCCAAATCATATAAAATGGGATAGATTAAGTTACCTTATTCTATCCTTTTTCCATTTTTGTACAGGTTAATTAGTAAAATTAAAAAGAAATGACTTATCCTTTATAGATTACTTTGCTTATATGAAAATATTTAGTAAAATAGAGTAGCAGTATTAAAAATCTCCGATCTAGAAAGTATGGTGGTTCGATATGTCAACAGAAAGTATTTCTATTCACACAACCTATATTCCTTTAGGTCAATTTTTAAAATTAGCAGGTGTTATCGATACTGGAGGTATGGTGAAGCCATTTTTAGCAGACTATGATGTGTTTGTTAATGATGAACAGGATCAACGTCGTGGTCGTAAGTTATATCCAGGTGATCAAATTTCAATTCCTGACATTGGCGTATTTCAAGTTGTGAAAGAAGAAAATGCCTAATAAATATAGCTTGAACCAATTAGGAAGGATACTACTATGCACATTAAGGACTTAACACTTTCGCACTATCGAAATTATCAAAACTTACATGTGAAGTTTGATGATAAAGTCAATGTAATTATAGGCGAGAATGCCCAAGGAAAAACCAATCTTATGGAAGCTATCTACGTTTTAGCTTTTTCAAAATCATATCGAACCCCTCGTGATAAAGAACTTATTCAATGGAATGAAAACTATGCTAAAATAGAAGGGAGCATCTTTAAACGAAATCGTACCTTCCCTTTAGAGATTCAACTTTCTTCCAAAGGAAAAAAGGCAAAATTAAATCACATTGAACAAAGACGTCTTAGTGATTATATCGGCGCTCTAAATATCGTTATGTTTGCACCAGAAGATCTAAACTTAGTTAAAGGGAGCCCGCAAATCAGAAGACGGTTTATTGATATGGAAATTGGTCAGATTAAACCTTTATATATTTATCATCTAGGTCAATATCAAAAAATATTAAAACAGCGAAATCATCTATTAAAAAACTTACAGCGTAGACAATCAAATGATCGAACATTGCTCGAGGTTTTAACAGAGCAGCTAATTGAACATGCTAGTGTTATAGTTGAGAAACGTTTTGTATTTTTACAATTGTTAAGAGAATGGGCTGCTCCAATCCATAAGGGAATAAGTAGGGATAAAGAAGAATTAGAAATTATGTATTCAGGCACAATTAATGTATCAGAACAAGAAGATAAGGAAAAAATAAGAAAACAATATGAAATAGAATTTTCAGCTCTTATAGAAAAAGAAATTGATAGAGGCAATACATTGATTGGTCCACATAGAGATGACTTATTATTTTATGTAAATGGAAAAGATGTACAAACATATGGTTCGCAAGGACAACAGCGAACCACTGCACTATCATTAAAGTTAGCTGAGATTGAACTAATTAAAAATGAAGTGGGCGAATATCCTATTCTTCTGTTAGACGATGTTTTAAGTGAATTAGATAATTATCGTCAATCGCATTTATTACATACTATTCAAGGGAAAATTCAAACCTTCGTATCAACAACAAGTGTTAGTGATATTCAGCACGAAACAATAAGTAAAGCGGAATTGTTTCATATCGAAAATGGTATAATTGTGCAATAGAAATGGGGAATTTAAAATGTTTATTCATATCGGTGGCGATAATGTTATCCGTTCTGAGGATGTTATTGCTATTATTGATCAACAATTTGTTGCTTCTTCTTCAATTAATGCTGAAATGATTGATAACCAAAGAAAAGCTAAGAATGTATTAGATCTTCAAGAAGAAACAACAAAAGCGATCGTAATAACAAAAGATTATATATATTATAGTCCCCTTTCGGTCCTAACTTTAAAGAAACGTGCAAGTATGATTTCTACTATTAGTAAATTAGAAGACTATACTAATTCTAATGAAACATAGCAATTTCAAAGGGATGAATATCATATTTTCAAGATACTTTAATTAATTAGTTAAAAAATAGTATTTTCTTAAAATAGAATTGTAGGTGAAAGAATTGACAATGGAAGATAAATTGGGAGTAGAACAAGTATATGACGAAAATCAGATTCAAGTATTAGAAGGTTTGGAAGCAGTACGTAAAAGACCGGGTATGTATATAGGTGCAACTAACGAAAGAGGTTTACATCACTTAGTATGGGAAATTGTCGATAACAGTATTGATGAGGCTTTAGCAGGCTATTGTGACCATATCCAGGTCTTTATTGAAGAAGATAATAGTATTACAGTAATGGATAACGGTCGTGGTATTCCAGTTGGTACACAGAAAAAGACAGGGCGTCCTGCTGTAGAAGTAATTATGACTGTTTTACATGCTGGTGGTAAGTTTGGTGGTGGCGGTTATAAAGTATCAGGTGGTCTTCACGGTGTTGGTGCCTCTGTTGTTAACGCGTTGTCATCGTCTTTAAAAGTATACGTACATCGTGATAAAGAAATTCATTATTTAAGCTTTAAACGTGGTGCCATTGATGATGAACTACAAGTTATTGGTCAAACAGAGGAAAGTGGAACACGTATTCACTTTGTCCCAGATCATGAAATTTTCACAGAAACAACTACGTTCAAATATGAGATTCTTTCTCAACGTTTACGTGAATTAGCCTTTCTAAATAAAGGATTAACTATCTCAATTGAGGACAAACGCGAAGAAAGTAAACGAGAAACATTCTTTTATGAAGGCGGAATTCGTTCTTATGTCGAACATTTAAACCGTGCAAGACAAGTATTACATGAACCATTCTTTGCTGAAAAAGAAGAAGCAGGTATTACCGTCGAAGTATCCTTACAGTACAATGATGGGTTTGCAAGCAATATTTATTCGTTTGCAAATAACATTCATACGTATGAAGGTGGAACGCATGAATCCGGATTTAAAACTGGACTGACACGTGTGATCAATGATTATGCAAGGAAAAACAGTTTATATAAAGAGAGTGATCCCAACCTTACTGGTGATGATGTAAGAGAGGGCTTAACTGCTATTGTTTCAATTAAACATCCAGATCCACAATTTGAAGGACAAACGAAAACAAAGTTTGGTAATAGTGAAGCGCGTGCGATTACAGATGCTGCATTTAGTGAGTTATTTTCTAAATTCCTATTTGAGAATCCGGACACAGCCAAAATTGTTGTTGAAAAAGGCTTAATGGCTTCTCGAGCAAGAATGGCAGCCAAAAAGGCACGTGAATTAACACGTCGAAAAGGTGCATTAGAAATTTCCAATCTTCCTGGAAAACTAGCCGATTGTTCAACACGTGATGCAACTAAAAGTGAATTGTATATCGTAGAGGGTGATTCTGCTGGTGGTTCAGCAAAACAAGGCCGTGACCGCCATTTCCAAGCAATCTTACCTTTAAGAGGTAAAATCTTAAACGTAGAGAAGGCACGCTTAGATAAAATTCTATCGAACAATGAGATTCGAATGATGATTACTGCATTAGGTACTGGGATTGCAGAAGATTTTGATATTTCAAAAGCAAGGTACCATAAAGTTGTAATCATGACAGATGCGGACGTTGATGGTGCACATATTCGAACGTTATTATTAACCTTCTTATATCGATTTATGCGACCGTTAATTGATTATGGTTATATTTACATTGCACAACCACCATTATATAAAGTACAGCAAGGTAAGGCTGCTTATTATGCGTACAATGATAAAGAGATGGAGCGGATTGTTAGTGAATTACCTAAACAACCGAAACCAGGTCTGCAACGTTATAAAGGGCTAGGAGAGATGAATGCAACACAGCTTTGGGAAACTACAATGGATCCAGAAAATCGAACATTACTACAAGTGAATTTAGATGATGCGATTGAAGCTGACCAAATCTTTGATATGCTAATGGGCGATAAAGTAGAACCTCGAAGAAACTTTATTGAAGAGAATGCTGTTTATGTTAAAAATCTAGATGTATAAGTATGTGTCAAGTTCACATAAAACTATAGTTTGATAATAAAGTAAGGTCGTCAGTTGGATAGGAGGCAGTCGTATGGTGGAAAATCAACGTCCACATGTACAAGAAATAAATATAGGAACAGAAATGCGCACATCGTTTTTAGACTATGCCATGAGTGTTATTGTAGCTCGTGCGCTTCCAGATGTGAGAGATGGTTTGAAACCAGTACATCGGAGAATATTATATGCTATGAATGACTTAGGAATACATTCGGATAAAGCATATAAAAAATCTGCCCGTATTGTCGGTGATGTATTAGGTAAGTATCACCCACACGGTGATTCATCAGTATATGAAGCAATGGTAAGAATGGCACAAGATTTCAGCTATCGTAATATGCTAGTTGATGGACACGGTAATTTCGGTTCTGTCGATGGTGATCCTGCAGCTGCGATGCGTTATACAGAAGCACGAATGTCTAAGATTTCAATGGAACTTCTTCGTGATATTAATAAAGACACGATAGATTACCAGGATAACTATGATGGTTCAGAGAGAGAGCCTAAAGTATTACCAGCTAGATTTCCTAACCTCTTAGTTAACGGAGCATCGGGAATCGCAGTTGGAATGGCGACTAACATTCCACCCCATCAATTAGGAGAAACGATTGATGCTGTCCTAGCTATCAGTGAAAATCCTGATATTACTATTGATGAGCTAATGGAAGGATACATCTATGGGCCTGATTTCCCTACAGGTGGTTCGATTCTAGGAAGAAGTGGGATTAGAAAAGCTTTTGAAACGGGACGTGGTTCTATTACCATTCGATCTAAAGTGTTAATTGAAGAGCGTGACAATGGTAAAGCAACAATCATTGTCAATGAATTACCGTATCAAGTGAACAAAGCAAGATTAATTGAGAAAATTGCAGAACTTGCGCGTGATAAGAAGATTGAGGGAATTACTGATTTAAGGGATGAATCAGACCGTAATGGCATGCGTATTGTAATTGAGTTACGTCGTGACGCGAATCCTAATGTGTTACTAAATAACCTATACAAACAAACCTCCTTACAAACATCTTTTGGTATTAACATGTTGGCATTAGTTGACGGACAGCCGAAAGTGCTTAATTTAAAACAGTCATTATCTCACTATCTAGAACATCAAAAAGAAATAATTAAACGTAGAACAGCTTATGAGCTACGTAAAGCGGAAGCACGTGCTCATATTTTAGAAGGATTGCGAATTGCCTTAGATCATATAGATGAGATTATTGCATTGATTCGTGGGTCTAACACAGCAGATATTGCTCGTACTGGTTTAATAGAAAATTATCAGTTGTCTGAGAAACAAGCACAAGCAATTTTAGATATGCGTCTACAACGTTTGACTGGTTTAGAACGTGAAAAGATAGAAGATGAGTATAAACAATTAGTAGAACTAATTAGTGAATTAAAAGCAGTTTTAGCTGATGAAGCAAAAGTATTAGAAATAATTCGTGAAGAGCTAACTGAAATTAAAGAGCGTTTTAACGATAAACGACGAACTGAAATTATAGCTGGTGGTATTAATTTCTTTGAGGATGAGGATCTAATTCCAGAAGAAAATATTGTTATTACGGTAACAAATAAAGGTTATATTAAACGGTTACCAGCTTCAACATATCGTACACAGCGTAGAGGTGGTCGTGGTGTTCAAGGAATGGATACAAATGAAGACGACTTTGTTGAACACTTAGTATCGACATCAACACATGATACTGTTTTATTCTTCTCTAACAAAGGAAAAGTATATCGAGCAAAAGGGTATGAAATTCCAGAGTACGGTAGGACAGCAAAAGGAATTCCAATTATCAATTTATTAGAAATTGATAAAGGTGAATGGATTAATGCTGTAATAACTGTACATGAGTTTGAAGCAGAATGGTATTTATTCTTTACAACGAAATACGGTATTTCTAAACGAACTACCCTTGCACAATTTGCCAACATTCGTAAAGGTGGCTTAATTGCGTTAAATTTACGTGAAGATGATGAATTAATTTCTGTTCGATTAACAGATGGTACAAAAGATATTATGATCGGCACTAGAAATGGTTCACTGATTCGCTTTGAGGAAACGCAAATTCGGACAATGGGACGAACAGCTGCTGGAGTTAAAGGTATTTCTCTTAGAGGAGATGATGAGGTCGTCTCTATGGAAATTATCGAGAATGGTTTATATGTATTAAATGTAACTGAGAATGGTTATGGAAAACAAACACCTGCTGAGGATTATCGAATCATTAATCGTGGTGGTAAAGGTGTATTCACATGTAACATTACAGAGAAAACAGGAAAAGTAGTTGCTGTAAAAGCAGTAACAGGTGACGAAGATATTATGATTATTACTGCATCAGGTGTACTTATTCGTATGCCGGTTGAAGGTATCTCTGTTACAGGTAGAAATACACAAGGTGTTCGCCTGATTCGTCTCCAAGAGGAAGAAAAAGTAGCTACTGTCGCACGCATTGATAATGTTGAAGATGAGGAAGCTATAGAAGAGCAATCTTCAAGTGAAACAGTAGAGACAGAAACACATCAAGACCCAGATGCTGTTATAACCGAAGAAAATAATCAAGATTCAACAACTGATACAGATACAAAAGAGGATACAGAAGAATAATGATTAGTGGTTCACCATGAAAAAGGTGAGCCACTTTATCAGCATATAAGGGGTGGCGATGATATTGTGGATACATCCATCACAATTAATTCCTAAGTGCATACTTACAACGGACGTAATAGGTAAAACAAATCGTCCAATTGCAACAAAGGACACGGTTATAGACGAAACACATATAGAAATATTACAACGTTTTTTAATTGACCAAGTAGAAGTCGCTACCAATTTAGAAAATGGTGTACCCTTTATTCCAAAAAAACAACAAAAGCAAGAAGTAAATGTAAAAAAAGAAACGCAAAGTGAGAAATCCCTACCGTTTATGGAGCATTATCATCGAGTTGTAGAAGCTTATAAGCTCCAGTTTAATGCATGGCAAAGTGGATCACCTATTGAAATTCATGCCGTTCGGAAGTTAATTGTTCCTTTACTAGAGCGCACGGAAGAAGTTGATTTTTATATACTAACATTATATAAAAATACTGCTAAAGATGATTACTTTTTTCACCACAGTGTTTCAACAAGCCTAATTTCTGCTGTATTAGCACAAAAGTTAGGTTTAAAAAAAGAGTGGATGCAAATTGGTATTGCTGGATTATTAGCAGATTGCGGAATGGCAAAACTGAAACGCTCTCTTTTTTATAAAGAAGGAAAATTGAGTAAGCCTGAATTTGATGAAATAATGGAACACCCAACTTATTCTTATCGCTTTGTGGAAAAAATTACTTCTTTAACTAAAGGCGTAAAACTGGCCATTTTACAGCATCATGAACGATTGGATGGCACTGGGTATCCCTTAGGTGTTAAGGAAGATAGGATACATCGCTTTGCTAAAATAGTAGCTATCTGTGATACATATCATGCGATGACCTCAGAACGAATTTATCGTACAAAACAATCTCCTTTTCGCGTTATTGAAGAAATGCAACAGGACCAATACCAAAAGTTTGACCATCAAATATTACAAGCGTTTATCGTCTGTTTGACCAATTTCTCTTCGGGAACAAAGGTTAAACTTTCTAATGAAGAGATAGCCGAAATCATATATATCGAATCAGAATACCCAACGCGCCCCATGGTTCGAATTGAGAATACGCAAAGTATTATTTCTTTAAAAGAACACAAGCAATTATATATAGAAGATATTATTATATAATTTTAAAGGGACTAATCAACAAGCTTGCTTGTTGATTAGTCCCTTTTTATATTTAAGCATTTTAATCTTCGAAATTAAAGCTGACTTTGTTATTTTCATCACGTAATGTATGTAGATAATGTCCAATGTAAAGGGGGATTTTATCACTTGTTATATCTAAAAAATGTTTAATAAAAGGATAATCTTTAGTTGAACTTCCATGTAATACATCTCCCCACCACTCTGTTTCATAGCGCGCGATCATACTTAAATTATAAAGAAGAATATAGTGGTGCATAATTTCATGACTGTAATGAGGCAATCTACTAGTTGAAGGAAAATAAATGCTATCCTCATCCATATGATATGTAAAAGGACCTTTTTCTAAAATAGAAAAGTTTTGTCTAATGCGACAGCGAATGGAACTTGAAGTTATTTCGATTGTATTTGTATCAATAAAGGAGGATAACTTGGCCAAAAATCGACCTTGTGAAAGATGATACGTATCTAATAGATTGCTGGGAAATGTAAAATGATTATCTTGTCTTGATGCTACTTTGACTAGATTTATTTGTTTCGTGTGCATAAAAAACATGGCATTCATTTCTGGAATTGTTTTTAATATAGTATCCATTTGAACTTTATCGCTTGGCCAATGGTGCACTTGAAAAAGATTAGAAGCAAAATATGGAAACAATCCTTTTTGTTGAATTTTCACTTCATCTTGTAAAAACTGATAATCACGTTTCTTTCTTTTTCTAGTTGTAAGTCCATGTGCAAGTAAGGATGTACTAGCTGGATAATCTGGTATTTTAGCTAATAAACAGGCTTTTATAAGATGTGTCATACCATAGAAGTAGAATAATGGTTGCGTTACGATAGGCGATTGTTTTCCTGTTTGATAATAAAGTAATCCATGCTTTATATAATAGAAAAATTGATAGCAATTGTCATAACTCCATTTTTGTGCATTAGTAATAGAATTTTTTTGATAACAGGCATATAAGTATTTTTGAGCTGTTTCAGCTGATTGAATATAGGTTAAAAAGAGTTCACTATTTTTTTTCAATTGGTTTGGTTCCCTTCTGATAAATTATCGCAAGAAACTTTAATTAATTTGGTATGTAAAAAGGTTGAAATTGCTTCTTGTATGTCGTAATGTAAAGAACAATAGAATATTGTTGATTACATTTATATAGCTTATTAGATCTATTTATAGTGTAACCAGTAGAGAAGTTTTCATTATGCACTTATTTTTAGTACTTATTTTATGAGGAGGTTAAGTTATGCGAGAGGACAAGTTTGCAAAAGAAGGATTAACATTTGATGATGTCTTATTAGTACCAGCGAAGTCAGAGGTATTACCGCGTGATGTTTCAATTAAGACTAAACTATCAGATAATATTCAACTCAACATTCCATTAATTAGTGCAGGAATGGATACCGTGACTGAGGCTGCAATGGCAATATCAATGGCACGCCAAGGTGGTATAGGTATTATTCATAAAAATATGTCAATTGAAGAACAAGCGGAACATGTTGATCGTGTTAAACGTTCAGAAAGTGGCGTCATTACAAATCCTTTTTCTTTATTACCAGATAATCAGGTATTTGATGCGGAACACTTAATGGGTAAATTCAGGATTTCAGGTGTACCAATTGTTAATAATGCAGAAGATCAAGTATTGGTTGGAATATTAACAAATCGTGATTTACGCTTTATTGAAGATTACTCCATTAAAATTTCAGATGTAATGACAAGCGATAATCTTGTTACAGCACCAGTAGGGACGACATTGGAAGAAGCAAGTAAAATATTACAAAAACATCG
Organism: Paraliobacillus sp. X-1268; assembly: GCF_003426095.1. Taxonomy (NCBI): domain Bacteria; kingdom Bacillati; phylum Bacillota; class Bacilli; order Caryophanales; family Bacillaceae; genus Paraliobacillus; species Paraliobacillus sp. X-1268. Next base: position 28,009 of record NZ_QJSK01000007.1, on the reverse strand, counting down.
TATTGAAAAACTACCATTGATCGATGATGAAGGTGTATTGAAAGGTTTAATTACCATCAAAGATATCGAAAAGTTAATTGAATTTCCAAACTCAGCAAAGGACCGTAATGGGCGTTTATTAGCGGGTGCTGCGGTTGGTGTTACAGGAGATGCGATGACTCGTATTGATAAACTAGTCGATGCTGGAGTAGATTTGATCGTTATTGATACTGCGCACGGACATTCACAAGGTGTTCTAGATCAAGTGAAAAAAGTACGATCAAAATATCCAGATTTAGATATTATTGCAGGAAACGTTGCAACTGCTGAGGCAACACGTGCTTTAATAGAAGCTGGGGCAAATATAATAAAAGTGGGTATTGGTCCAGGTTCTATTTGTACAACCCGCGTAATTGCAGGCGTTGGTGTACCACAAATTACTGCTGTTTATGATTGTGCAATTGAAGCACGTAAACATAGCATACCTATCATTGCAGATGGTGGTATTAAATATTCTGGAGATATTGTTAAAGCATTAGCAGCTGGAGCGCATGCCGTTATGTTAGGTAGTCTTTTTGCAGGAGTAACAGAGAGTCCAGGACAAACTGAAATATTCCAAGGTCGACGATATAAGGTATACAGAGGAATGGGTTCAGTAGCTGCGATGAAGTCGGGCTCTAAAGATCGTTATTTCCAAGACACAGAAGATGCAAAAAAATTAGTACCAGAAGGCATAGAAGGACGTGTAGCATACAAAGGACCATTATCAGATACAATACATCAATTACTAGGTGGTTTGCGTTCTGGAATGGGTTACTGTGGTGCAAAAGATTTAGAAGTATTTCGTAATGAAGCACAGTTTATTCGCATGACAGGTGCAGGGTTACGTGAATCACATCCACATGATGTGCAAATAACGAATGAGTCACCAAACTATTCGTTATAAATAAACGCTATAAATTAGGAATACTACATCCTAATTTATAGCGTTTTTAACTGCTAAACAATACAAGCAGAAAACGTTACTAAAATACCCTATAAAAGTATATTCCACTTTTCGACATGGTATGCTAAAATAGCGGATATGCATATAAAAAGTGGTGGAGGTAGAAGAGATTGAAACATAGTATAAAAGCATCAGTTTATCTTATATTGGCATTTGTAATATTTATAACATCGTTTGGTATGAACCCAATTGCTGTTCATGCAGCTGAAGTAGAGGTTGAAGCAGAATCTGCTATTTTAGTTGATGCAGAAACAGGACAAATATTGTATGCCAAAAATGCTGATTTAAAGTTGCCACCAGCAAGCATGACAAAAATGATGACAGAGTATTTAGTGTTAGAAGCTATTGGAAATGGTGAAATTAGCTGGGATACAACCACACAAATTAGTGATTATCCGTACAGTATTTCTGCAGATAGTTCTATGTCAGGAATTGGTTTGACACAAGGACAGGACTATACAGTACGTCAATTATATGAAGGAATGTCAATTATTTCTGATAATGCAACAACGATTGCTTTAGCGGAATTAATTGCTGGTTCAGAAGGCGAATTTGTTCAAATGATGAATGATAAAGCAGAAGAAATGGGTCTTCCTGAATATCAATTCGTTAATTCAACAGGTTTATCGAACGTTGATTTGGGTGATAACCATCCAGAAGGTACAGATCCAAATGCTGATAATTTAATGTCTGCACGTTCTGCAGCATTATTAGCCTATTATTTGGTTAACGATTATCCAGAAGCATTGGAGTTTTCTAGTACATTGATGTCTGAATTAGATGATCAACCATTAGAAAATTTAAACTGGATGCTTCCTTGGGATAATGTAAACTTTGATCAATATGCATTTGAAGGAATTGACGGTTTAAAAACAGGATACACGACGGAAGCTGGTTACTGTTTCACTGCAACAGCGGAAGTAGACGGTCGTCGCCTTATTTCAGTTGTAATGAAAACAGATGATAAAGGTGCACGTTTTGAAGAAACGAAAAAATTAATGGAATATGGTTATAACCAGTTTGAAAAGCAAGAACTTTATCCTGCAGGTTATCAAATTGAAGATGAATCTACTTTACCTGTAGCAAAAGGAAAAGAAGATTCAGTAGAAATAGAAGCAAGTGAAACCATGATCGCAACAGTATTAAATGGTGAAGAAGAATCTTTTATGGTCCAATATCATTTGGATGAAAATAAACTCAATGAAGATGGCGAACTTGTAGCACCAATTGAAAAAGGTGAAAAAGTCGGAGAAATGGAACTTGTTTATAATGGTGGTACCGATTACGGCTATATTTTTGGTGGTGCACAAGTACAAGTTGTCGATCTTGTAGCCACGGATGCTGTAGAGAAGGCAAATTGGTTTATGCTTACACTTGGTGCTGTAGGGGATTTCTTTAGTGGAATATTCTCATCAGTTGCCGATACGGTAAAAGGATGGTTTGCTTAATATAGAATCATAAAAACCTCAACATGGCGATAGGTATGTTGAGGTTTTTTATTTTAATGGTGCTTGCACTAGGCTATGGTATTGTTATACAATGTTGAATAATAGTTTAAATTGTTAATTACTTGATTTTTAAGATAAATAGGGGGATATTTTTCATGACAAATTTAGGAACAGATCGTGTTAAAAGAGGAATGGCTGAGATGCAAAAAGGTGGCGTCATTATGGATGTTATCAATGCAGAACAAGCTAAAATAGCCGAAGAGGCAGGAGCTGTTGCGGTTATGGCTCTTGAACGTGTTCCATCGGATATCCGTGCTGCAGGTGGCGTTGCAAGAATGGCTGACTTAACAATAGTTGAAGAAGTAATGAACGCTGTGTCCATTCCAGTTATGGCAAAAGCACGTATCGGCCATATTGTTGAAGCGCGTGTTTTAGAATCAATGGGTGTCGATTACCTAGACGAAAGTGAAGTATTAACACCAGCAGATGAAGTGTATCATTTAAATAAAAAAGAATATACTGTACCATTTGTATGTGGTTGTCGTGATTTAGGTGAAGCTGCACGTCGTATTGGCGAAGGTGCATCCATGTTACGTACAAAGGGTGAGCCGGGAACTGGAAATATTGTTGAAGCAGTTCGTCATATGCGTGAAGTACAAGGACAAGTTCGTAAATTAATCAGTATGTCATATGATGAGATTATGACATTTGCTAAAGAATTAGGTGCACCTTACGAAGTATTAATTAGTATTAAAGAAAATGGACGCTTACCTGTAGTTAATTTTGCAGCGGGCGGTATCGCAACTCCAGCTGATGCGGCATTAATGATGGAGCTTGGAGCTGATGGTGTTTTTGTAGGTTCTGGTATTTTTAAATCTGATAATCCTGCAAAATTTGCAAAAGCTATTGTTGAAGCTACAACACATTATCAAGATTATAAGTTGATTGCAAAAGTTTCACAAGGCTTAGGAACTGCAATGAAAGGTATTGAAATTAGCACAATTGCACCAGAACAACGTATGCAAGAACGTGGCTGGTAAGGTTTAAAGGAGATAGATCACATGATGACTAAAATAGGTGTTTTGGGTTTACAAGGTGCCGTTCGAGAACACGTTCGGTCAATAGAATCAAGTGGTGCTGAAGCTCTTGTTGTAAAGAAAAAAGAACAATTAGAAGAAATAGATGGTCTGATTTTACCTGGTGGCGAGAGTACGACAATGCGTCGGTTAATTGATCAATATGAATTCTTAGAGCCTTTACAGCATTTTGGTAAACAGGGAAAACCAATTTTTGGAACGTGTGCAGGTTTGATTTTGTTAGCAACAGAGATTGTTGGGCAAAGTAATGGGCACCTAGAATTGATGGATATGAAAGTAGAACGTAATGCATTTGGAAGGCAAAAGGAATCGTTTGAGGCAAAATTAGAAATTAATCATGTTGCAACAGATTTTGATGCTGTCTTTATTCGAGCGCCATTTATTGTAGAAGTTGGTAAACAGGTTGAAATATTAGCAACACACAACAATGCAATTGTAGCTGCGAGAGAAGGCCATTATTTATGTAGTGCCTTTCACCCAGAGTTAACCGACGATGATCGTTTAACAGATTACTTTGTTAAAATGGTTGAACAAGCTAAAAAAGACCTTGCATCATAAATTATTTTTCGCTATGCTAAAAATAAATTCACTACTATAACTGAACACAATGAGAGGAATTAGTAACAGACCTTTCTTTCTATTAGAGAGCTGATGGTTGGTGCAAATCAGTGAAAGAGAACTGTGAATCCATCCTTGAGTTGGCATGTGAAATGTAAGTAAAACATGTCCGGCTAACATGCTTAGCCGTTATTGTAAAAGAAGCCGGAAGAGGAATCTCTCTTCAATCAGGGTGGTATCGCGGGAAAGACTCTCGTCCCTAATGTTTTATTAGGGATGGGAGTCTTTTTTGTTTGAGTTAAATTAATAATATTGGAGGATAAAATTATGTTAGATTTGAAATATTTACGTACACATTTTGATGAGGTAAAAGAGAAGTTACAACATCGTGGAGAAGATTTATCCGAATTTGATACATTTGAAGATTTAGATCAACGTAGAAGAGAATTAATTGCTGAAACAGAAGAGCTAAAAGCAAAACGAAATGATGTTTCTAAACAAATTTCTGCTTTGAAAAAAGAAAAAAAGAATGCAGATGATATGATTGTAGAAATGCGTGAGGTTGGAGAGCGTATTAAGCTAATTGATACGGAACTTAATGAAGTAGAGGAAAAGTTAGAAACGCTATTGTTATCTATACCAAATATTCCTCATGAAACAACACCTATTGGGGAAACAGAAGATGATAACGTAGAGGTTCGTAAATGGGGCGAAGTAAAGCGCACTGATTTTGAACAAAGACCACACTGGGAGCTTGGGCCAGAATTAGGCATGTTAGACTTTGAACGCGCTGGTAAAGTGACAGGAAGCCGATTTGTCTTTTACAAAGGATTAGGAGCACGTTTAGAACGTGCATTACTTAATTTTATGATGGACTTACATGCAGACGAGCATGGATATGAAGAAATGTTGCCTCCATATATTGTTAATCGGACAAGTATGACGGGGACTGGTCAATTACCGAAATTTGAAGAAGATGCCTTCAAAGTTCAAGATTGGGACTATTTTTTAGTTCCAACGGCAGAAGTACCTGTAACAAACTATTACCGTGATGATATTTTAAAAGTGGATGACCTGCCACAAAAATTTGTTGCGTTCAGTGCATCTTTCCGTTCTGAAGCAGGTTCTGCTGGTAGAGATACACGTGGTTTGATCCGTCAACACCAATTTAATAAAGTAGAACTAGTTCAATTTGTGAAACCAGAAGATTCTTATCAAGCGTTAGAAGATTTAACAGGACATGCGGAAAAGGTATTACAACTATTAAAATTACCTTATCGTGTCTTAAGTATGTGTACGGCTGACTTAGGCTTCACTGCCGCAAAGAAATATGATATCGAAGTCTGGATGCCAAGTAACGATACGTACCGTGAAATCTCTTCTTGTTCAAATTTTGAAGCATTTCAAGCTCGTCGTGCAGGTATCCGGTTCCGTCGTGAAGAAAAGGCTAAACCAGAATTTGTTCATACACTAAATGGTTCAGGCTTAGCTATTGGTAGAACAGTAGCTGCCATTATTGAAAACTACCAAAAAGCAGATGGCACAATTGAGGTTCCAGAAGTGTTACAAGCTTATATGGGTGGTAAGAAAGTTATTAATTAAAAAGCTGTCTACTAACAACAATTGTTTTTTAAAAAATAAATGTATTAAATATATTGACATGTGCTAAATAAACTGATATTATAAGTTTTGTCGTCAGTTTCGGAGGATTACCCAAGTCTGGCTGAAGGGATTGGTCTTGAAAACCAACAGGGGCTTCGCGGCTCGCGGGGGTTCGAATCCCTCATCCTCCTCCATTTTTTATTTTAATACATAAGAACAAATAGCTAAAAACGGTTTAACTTATTAAATTAAGTTAAACCGTTTTTTTGTATTTTATTATTAAGATAGATTAAATAGGACCTCCTAAAATTGGGGGTCCTATTTTTTGTATTATATCAATTGATAGCTATAAGAGAGTCTTTTAACAAAAGTAAAAAAATGAAAAATGCGTAAAATGGTCAAGAGTTTAGCTTACCATGTCATTTACAAAAAGTAAATATTGTAAATGAAAAATTTACAAGTAATTTATTCTATCTTTACGATTGTTTGCTAACATAAGGCTTGTAAGAATAAGTTGGCAGATGGAGGGATAGCGTCATGGATATACATTTAGATCAATTGACAATGCAATTTGATAATATTACTGCTGTTAATCAATTAACAACTACTATAAAAGATGGTGAGCTTGTTTCCCTATTAGGTCCAAGCGGTTGCGGAAAAAGTACAACCTTAATGCTGTTATCAGGCTTATATAAACCTACTAAGGGAGATATCTATTTTGGTGAGAAAAAAGTAACTACCATTGATGCCGAAAAAAGAGAGATCGGAATGGTTTTTCAAAATTATGCATTATATCCTCATTTATCCGTATTTAAGAATATTATGTTTCCATTAAAAATGCAAAAAGTAGAAAAAAAAGAAGCGCAAAAAAGAGTAATTGAAATGGCAAAGCTTGTTCAAATTGATCATTTACTTGATCGTAAACCAGCTCAATTATCAGGCGGTCAGCAGCAGCGGGTTGCAATTGCTCGTGCGTTAGTAAAAAAACCAAAACTATTGTTATTAGATGAACCATTATCCAACTTAGATGCACGTTTACGATTAGAGATGCGTGAAGAGATTCGCCGTATTCAACAAGAAGTTGGCATTACAGCGATTTTTGTTACACATGATCAAGAGGAAGCATTAAGCATATCTGATCGAGTAATGTTAATGAGCAATGGTATTTTACAACAGGACAGTCCACCACAAGAGATGTACAGTAAACCAAGGAATGCATTTATTGCAAGTTTTTTAGGGAACCCACCTATTAATTTTATCCAATTAGAAAAACAAGATAATAATATCTATAAAATAAAAGAAACCAATCAAAGTATTACGATACCTATAGTTACTAATCAAGATAATATTAAAATTGGTTTACGACCTGAAAATTTATACGTTACTTCCTTAGATAACGCAATGATAACAGGAGAAGTTATTCATCTTGAAACAATAGGAAGAGATACACTAATACGCATTCAGGTAGGTAATAGTACTATTAGGGCTCTAGTAGACCCTAAAATTACGTTAACGGTTGGTGATAGTTGTAATCTAGCAATTGATGTTAACCATATTCATTACTTTGATAATAATACTGGAGAAAGAATAAGAGGAGGTTACGCTGATGACACTTCGACCCAACTGGAAAAGCACATGTAAAGCGATCCTTTACTTATTACCTGCATTGCTAATCTTGATTACATTCAATATTTATCCGATTATTAAATCATTTTTAATGAGTTTTTATACAGATTACGATTATTTTAATAATGTTGTACATGCGCGAGGGTTAACAAATTTTATAACACTATTTAATGATCAGAATTTCATTAAGGCTCTATCAAATACACTTATATTTGTTGTGGGTGTTGTTCCTATTTCAATAATATTGTCTTTACTAATTGCATTATTGCTGAATAGTAAAATAAAATTTCTGGGCTTTTTCCGAACGATATATTTCTTGCCATTTGTTACGTCTGTTGTTGCGGTAGCAATTGTTTGGGGATGGATTTTCCACTCTGATTATGGCTTACTTAATTATTTTCTAGGTTGGTTTGGAGTTGATCCAATTAAATGGATTACAGATCCAAATTTTGCAATGCTGGCGCTTATCATTTTAAGTATATGGAAAGGATTGGGTTTTAATATCATTATATTTCTGGCCGGTTTACAAAACATTAATCAGCAATATTATTTAGCAGCAAAGGTTGATGGTGCATCGGCATGGAATCGATTTAAAACAGTTACTTTACCATTGTTATCACCGACGATGTTTTTTATATCAATCATATCCATTATAAATGCATTTAAAGTATTTGATGAGATATTTGCCTTGTTCAATGGACGTCCAGGCCCAGCAAATAGTACGCTAACCGTTGTTTATTATGTTTATCAAAAATTTTATGAGGAATGGCAATTTGGTCTTGCTTCAGCAGCAGCGTTTGTTTTATTTATTTTTGTATTTATATTTACATTAATACAATTAATCATCGGTAAAAAATTCGTGCATTATCAGTAGAGGAGGAGTGAATTATGACAAAAGCAGCTTTATCTAAAACAACGATATATATTTTACTCTCTATTGGCTCCATTTTAATGTTGCTACCTTTCGTATGGATGATTAGTACATCCTTAAAAGCGCCTAATGAGGTCATGGCAATGCCTCCAGTTTGGATACCATCTGAAATAAATTGGACTAACTTCACAGAAGCATTGAAAGTTGCCCCATTTGATCGGTACTTTTTAAATAGTGTTATCGTAACTATTTTAAGTACAGTTGGAGAATTAATTACGACTATTTTAGCGGCATATGCTTTTTCACGTATTCAGTTTTTTGGTAAGCATGTCATATTTGCGGTGTTACTTGGCACAATGATGGTACCTGGAGAGGTATTGTTAATCCCTAACTTTGTGACCTTATCTAATTTAGGCTGGATAGATACATATAAAGCATTAGTTGTACCCTGGACTGCGAGTGTTTTTGCAATCTTTTTATTACGCCAATTCTTTTTGGGTATCCCCAAAGAATTATCTTACGCAGCACAAGTAGATGGTTGTAGCGAATTTAAGTTCTTATGGTATGTGATGGTACCACTTGCCAAGCCGGCTTTAATTACAGTTGCTTTATTAAAAGTAATCAATAGCTGGAATGCATTTTTGTGGCCATTGATTGTTACCAATACACAAGAGCTAAGAACGTTACCTGTCGGTTTGTCGGCTTTTACAACAGAAGCTGGCGTAAAGTATGAGTTATTAATGGCTGCATCCTCAATGGTAGTCCTACCAATGATTATTTTATTTTTTATTATGCAGAAGTATATTGTTGCTGGTGTAGCAAGGTCGGGTTTAAAAGGTTAGTTAAATTACTTTTTAGGGGGTGATCGTGACACAACTATCCGGATGAATAATTTAGTGATATTGTTGTCTGCTCCACGAAACTAATAAAAAATTTAGGGGGAAATAAAATGAAAAAAGGATTTATTTGGAGTGTACTTAGCATATTATTTTTATTACTGTTAGTTGCGTGTGGAGATAGTGAAGATACGGAAAATAGTGAAGCAGCTTCTGCCACTGCGAGTGATACGGAAACAGAAGAGTCAACGGAACCAATTGAAATTGACTTTTGGCATGCAATGAGTGGTCCTCATGAAGAAGCTATTATGGAGTATGTTGAGCAATTTAATAGTGAACATGAGAATATTACCGTTACACCAGTAAACCAAGGAAGCTATGATGATTTAGAACAAAAGATTATGGCAGCTGCTAAAGCACAGACATTACCAACAATTGCACAAGCGGTAACAAATGTCGTACCTGAATATACTGCGAATAATTTTATTACATCACTTAATGATTTTATTGAAGATCCTGAAATTGGTCTTTCAGATGAAGAATTTAATGATTATGTAGACGTATTTAAAGAATCTAGTTCTTGGGACGGTACTTATTATAGCCTACCATTTAGTAAAAGCACACGCATACTATTTTATAATAAGGAATTGTTAGAGGAGAATGGGTTAGAAGTACCTGAAACATGGGAAGATATCAGAACTATTTCTGAAGTACTAACAGGTGATGGTGTTGTCGGAATGGGATTTGAAAATTCATATGAATCTGAATTTCAAGCTATTTTGAAACAATTAGGTGGTACGTATATTGACGAAGCAACAAGTGAAGCAACTTTTGCATCTGATGAAGGTATTGAAGCAATGACATTAATTAAAGAAATGATTGATGACGGAATTGCTCGTACAGCTGGAGAAGATGACTATATGTCTAATCCATTTAGTCGTGGAGATGTAGCAATGTATATTGGTTCTTCTGCCGGGATTCCACATGTAGCAGAAGCAGCTGATGGAAATATTGAATGGTCAACTACCACAATGCCAACATTAGACGGTGAAGCAGCTACAACATTTGCTGGTAATGATATCGTTATGTTTAGTCAATCAGATGATGCGGAACAAAAAGCAGCGTGGGAATTCATGAAATATTTAACAAGTCCAGAAGTAACTGCTGATTGGTCAATGAAATCTGGATATTTACCAGTTCGTTATTCCGCGCAAGAGTTAGATAATTATCAAGCATTTGTAGCAGAAAATCCAGCATATGAAGCTGGAACAGCTCAATTTGATGCAGGTTTCTTTATTGCACGTATAGAGGGTGGAGATGCGGTAAGAAATATTGTATTAGAAGAATTAGAATATATCTTATTAGACGATAAAACTGTAGAAGAAGGTTTAACTGATGCACAAGAACGTGCAAATCAAGAATTAAATTAATTAGAAGGAAGGCTGGGGTTATGCTCCCGCCTTCTTATTTATAGATTAGAAAAATGGAGGAAATGAAATGAGTAAAACAACAATTACATTTTGGAGTGGTTTGCAAACAATAGGTGGTAATATTGCTGAAATTCGGTATGGAAATGCTCGGGTTATTTTTGATTTTGGTTTAGTTTATAATCCTAGTACTTCTTTTGTTCATAAAGCCACAGGTCGAAGTGATCGTTATGTATTAGATTTACTAAAGATTGGTGCAATTCCTGCAATAGATGGGATTTACGCTAGAGAAGATTTAAAAGATAACGTATTTAATTTTAAAAAACCAATTGCCTATGAAGATTTTAAAATGAATACTGGTATATTTATTTCCCACTTACATTTAGATCATATGGGCGTGATAGATACCGTAGCCTCTACTATTCCCATTTATATGTCTAATGGATCGAAACAATTGTATCAAGTTCTTAATAAGATAAATGAGGGACTGATGAGAGAACGCGATGTAACAGGAATTAATTATCAAGATTCAATTAAAATAGGAGATATTATAGTAACACCTTTTCAAACAGACCATGATATATACGGTTCAATGGCTATGTTGATTAGCACGCCAGACCTTAAAGTGGTATATTCTGGTGATATTCGTATGCATGGACAGCATCCAGAATACAATAAAGCATGGTTAGAAAAGCTGTTGGATATTAATATTGATTTATTATTAATGGAAGGAACAGCCTTTCATCCTAATCTTACTGAAAAAACAAAAATACCTTTAGTAGAGACAGAAACAGAGATAGCTCAAGTAATAAAGAGAGAAATTATCAACCATAATCGATTAGTTTTGTTTAATATTTATCATCGTAATATTGATCGACTCAATAATTTTATCAAAACTGGTAAACAGTGTGAAAGAACGATTGTACTAGAGCTGAAAACGGCCTATATTGCTGATCAATTTGCTGAAGTAACAGATTTTGCGATTTTTGTACCGAATGATAGTAAGGAGTCTGATTGGAACCAAAATATTCTCGAAAAATATCCACGCGTTACAATTGAACAAATCAATGCAACACCTAACAAATACCTCTTACAAAACAGTTTTGATAATATAGCTGATTTACTAGATTTAGATGTGTCAGGTAGTATTTATTTGCATTCCAATGGCATGCCCTTGGGTGAATTTGATCCAAACTATCAAATTCTTCTATCATTTTTAAAACAATTCCAAATAGAATATAAATCGTTTAATGTATCCGGGCATGCAACACAAGAAGATATATTACAATTAATTGAAGATATAAAACCGAAGTTACTGGTTCCTTGGCATAGTCATTATCCAGAACTGATGAAACCACTAGATCCAAATCAAGCTGTTTTCTTACCAAGAAAAAACAAAAAATATTTCTTTGATAATGGTCAGTTAATAGAAGTTTAAAAACAAACATATACTGTTTTATTTGAAATTTAAAAGACAATCTACGTTTTTTTAACTATACTAGAGAGAAAGAATTAACGATGGAGGTATAGTATGTTCAATAAAATAGCGTTTATTGGTGCAGGCTCAATGGCAGAAGCTCTTGTTGCAGGGATCATAAAATCCAAGGTGTTAGAGTCAACGCAAATTGTGGTTACAAATAGGTCAAATGAGTTACGGCTAAAAGACTTATCAAATCTGTATAATGTTTTAACAACACAAGATACAAAAGTAGCCGTAGAAAGTGCTGATGCTATTTTTTTAGCAATGAAACCAAAGGATGTTTCAAAGGCATTAGCTGAAATTAAACCATTTTTATCAGATGAGCAAGTTATTATTTCAGTTCTAGCTGGGACATCGACTCAACTTATTACGGAAAAACTCGGCTTAAATCTATCGGTAATTCGTGCAATGCCAAATACTTCAGCGACAATTGGTTATGGCGCAACGGCATTGACTGGTGGCTCATTTGTTAGACAAGAACAACTTGATCTAGCAACAGAACTATTTGAGACGGTAGGAACGGTAACTATTATTGATGATGAGGATAAGATGCATGTAGTTACAGCAATTTCAGGAAGTGGACCTGCTTATTTTTACTATATTGTTGAGGCAATGGAAAAAGCAGCACAAGATGGAGGACTTGATCAACAGCATGCAAAAGAATTAATTCACCAGACTATCTTAGGGGTTGCCCATATGTTAGAACAAACGGATGAAAGTCCTGCAACCTTGCGTCAACGAATTACTAGTCCTGGTGGTACAACAGAAAGCGGACTAAAAGCATTAGATAAGCATGAGGTAAATAAGGCCTTTGAAGCGGCAGTTAAAGAAGCGACACAACGATCAGAAGAATTGGGTAAAAATAAATAAAAGCGGCTATCTTCAGATAGCCGCTTTTATTTATTTGGTTGATCGTGTTTCCCATTTTCGAGATTGTTGAATAAAGTGTCCAACCTTGTTCAATACGGATTCAACAGCACTTTGGTCATTTACCAAATCGTAGTCAGCGATGTTAATCCGAAGAATTGGGCAAGAATTAAAACTATTAATCCACTTTTCATAACGCTCATGCATTTCTTTCCAATAACTAAGTGGCGTTTGTTGTTCCATTGGTCGGCCACGCTTCTTAATGCGACCAACCACGTCATCAAATGAGCCCTCTAGATAAATTAATAAGTCTGGATGTGGAAAATAAGGTGTCATTACCATCGATTCAAATAAACTACTGTAAGTTTCGTAATCTACGGGAGTCATTGTCCCTTTATCATAGTGCATTTTAGCAAAAATGCCAGTGTCTTCATAGATAGAACGATCCTGAATGAATCCACCACCATATTCAAAAATACGCTTTTGTTCCTTAAATCGTTCTGCCAAAAAGTAGATTTGCAGATGGAAACTCCAACGCTCAAAGTCAGCATAAAACTTGTCTAGATATGGATTTGTATCTACCTTCTCTAAAGAGGTACGAAAGTCCAGTGAATTGGCTAATGCATTTGTCATTGTCGACTTACCGACACCAACTGTTCCAGCAATTGTGATAACACTGTCATGTGGGATCTGATATTTTTCGCGTAAATTCATCGGATAATTTCTCCTTTTTGTAATTGCTGTTTAATCTGATCAAGAATAAAGTTCAAATCATCTTGTTGTTTAATAAAGTCAAGCTCGTCACCATTAATACGAATGACAGGAATATCAGGATGTTGTTTTTCGAAGTCATCCATAAATGTTTGATAGTCTTCTTTCAATTGTTGCAAATAAGAAGCTTGAATATTCATTTCAACTTCGCGACCACGCATGGCAATACGAGATAAAAGTGTATCAAGACTTGCATCAAGATAAATCATCATGTTAGGCTTTGGCATGTCAGAAGTTAAAATGTGATAGATTTGTTGATATTTTTCGAACTGTCTATGTTGTAAGGTACGTTTAGCGAAAATCATATTTTTAGAGATATGATAATCAGCAATCACTGCCTTTTTTAATCCAAGATAATGGCTATCGATGTCTTCTAATTGCTTATAACGATTGCATAGAAAGAACATTTCTGTTTGGAAACTCCACTCATCTATATCATCATAGAATTTACCTAAGAACGGATTTTCTTCAACTATTTCTTTTAATAAATGTAGTTGAAAGTGGTTTGCTACTTTTTTTGATAAAGAGGTCTTACCAACTCCAATTGGTCCTTCCACTGCTATAAAGGGTATTTCTGGCATACTAGTTCCTCCTAAACAATAACGTGTTACCTTCGTTAGCGTAACAAAATTGACAAAGACTATTCTATCACATTTAGTAGCGAAGTGGACACTCTAAATCTCTCAGGTGAAAGGATTCTGTTAATATACTTACCTATTTAGCTAGTGTGCCTGCTTTGTTAATATATGTATATTAATGTGTCTACAAATAAAAAAATAACGTAATTTTTAAAAATAGTAATGTTTCTAACCATGCAATTAAGTATGGAGTGTTCTATACTATGTAAGAGACATATAAAAAAGGTTATATTTTAGTTCTCCCGTTTCGGAAAGGTGGTAGCAAGATGTTTAAAGATATTTCAATTGATGAATTACTCTCGTTAAAAAATATAGGTCAGCTTACAGTAATAGATGTACGTTCTCCTTCTGAATTTAAGGATGCTACTATTCCTGGTAGTATCAATATACCTTTATTTGATGATAAAGAAAGAGCTGAGGTAGGAACGCTTTATAAGCAAGTGAGTAAAGAAGCAGCCAAAGAAAGAGGGCTTGAAATTGCTTCAAGTAAATTACCAATCTTTGTGAAGGCGTTTAACAATGTCAAAGGAGATAAAGCGGTTTTCTGTTGGCGGGGTGGAATGCGTAGTAAAACGACAGCAACTGTTCTTGATCTAATGGGAATTAATGTGTTTCGATTGGACGGAGGCTATCGTAACTATCGTAATTTGATAGTAGATACATTAGGTGCATTAGAAGTTAACCCAGAAGTAGTTGTGTTAAATGGCTATACGGGATCAGGAAAAACTACGATACTACATCGTTTACAAGAGCTCGACTACCCCGTTATAGATTTAGAAGGATTAGCAAATCATCGCGGCTCTATTTTTGGTCAAATTGGTTTAAAGCCTCATAACCAAAAAACATTTGATGCATTGTTTATCGAAAGTATCCAGCGCTTGCAGGATTCGCCATATGTTCTATTTGAAGGAGAAAGTAAACGAATTGGAAAAGTAATGCTTCCTGATTTTCTGATGGAGAAAAAAAATCAAGGCACACAATTGTTTATTGAGATACCAATCGAGGAAAGGGTTAATAATATTCTGGAAGATTATCAACCATGGGATCATGAGCAAGAATGTATAGATTCTTTTGCTAGAATAAAAAAGCGAATTCATACACCGATTGCTAATGAAATTGAATCTGATTTAAATACAGGAGAGTACTTTCATGCAGTACGGTTGCTACTCGAGTATTATTATGATCCGTTGTATGATCACTCTGCAGATCAATTTACTGAAGGTGAAAAAACCATTATTAAAGCGGAAACTGTAGATGAAGCGGTTGTGTTGTTAAAAGATTATTTAGCTAAAAGGTATAATGAAAAAGTCATATAAGATTTAAGTCAAATTTATATTGTTCGGTTCTTTGCAATTTTTGTATGATTCTGTATAATGAAAAAGCGTCATGTTTTAGTATGAACATGACTAACGGCTCCATAGCTCAGGGGATAGAGCATTGGTTTCCTAAACCATGTGTCGTAGGTTCGAATCCTACTGGGGCCATACGTTAAAAGTTATATATAGCAAGGGATGTAGCATTTAATCCCTTGCTGTTTTTTTATTTAAGTATCAACTTGCTAACCGATTGCAAAGCCTTAAAATCAAACTAGCTATATAAAATTGTAGATGTAACAACAATGTTTTATTGTTTATCCCATTATATAAAATAATACGGGGCCCACCATAATAAAGGGAACAAGACAAATGATAGCAATTCCACCTAATCTATTTCCATCTTTAAATACCATGAGACTGTAATTGATACAATATATAATAATATATAGTGCAACAATTGTTAGGACTGTTATAATCATACTAATCCCTCACTTCGTTTAATTTCGAGTCTTTTAACATCTTTCCAAACTCAAGACGTTTTAGTTTATAATTTATTGTGATAGAAGCATTAGGATAAATTACTTTGTTCCAATCCGCTTCCTCATAAGCTGGGATATCTTTAAAGTATCTTCGAATGTAAATAGACCAGTAAAAAGGATCTGATCCATACTCTTCTTGACTTTTTTTTACAAGTTTAGTGGTTTTCTCTTCAATGCTTTGTTCAATGGATTCACGTAGTTTTTGATTATATTTATTGTTTTGCGCATAATCTACTAGGCTGGGAATGGCAATGATTTCAATTTCAAATGGAATCGTAACATCAATTTTTGCATGGTTATTTTTTTTATCATAGCTAACATTGACTAGAGGTACTGACTTTTGGGAGTAATTGGCTGAAACTTGATACTCAGGTTTAATAGGATCCGGATAAGTTGCTAGTAATTCCTCCATTTCGATTGTTTTATCCAGTATGTTACATATCCGCGTATCTTGGCCATCTAAGATATCAATCATTTGTCCTTCCTTGAACACGGCAGAACCCATAAACTGCGTTTTGCTTCCTCCTTGTTGTGGAACTTGACCTGCAATGTATTCATCTTCACTTCCTGATTCTTTCGGTTCAGAAATTTCTGTTGTTGCATAAATTGCTAAGAATAAATCAGCATCTCCTTCTGTTATTTGAAAAAAACGATGAAGATTTGCATCAGGTATAATGCCGGTTTGTGATGCGCGATTAAGCATATATTGATAATACTTATGTGGTCGTGTTTCTGTTTTTGGCTCGTTATTATTTAAAAAGTCACTGGCGTTTTCTTTTGAAACAATTAATTGGACACTTCTTCTTATTTGTGGCGTTCGCGCTGCAGTCTGGATCACACGAATGAAATCCTTAGAACGTGCTAATTCTTCTGAAATAATAATTACTTTGGTTTGATCTAATGTAATTTTTTTAGTGATAAAAGAATTTGCGGTATTTGTTGCAGTAATAATATCACTTCCAGTAATAGTAACTGTTTCTTGAGGTTCCTCATCAGAACCTGCAGATAACGTTGCGCCAACTTCAGGGTTTGCAAGTTGAAAAGTAAAAGAAAATGTTCCTGTCTCCTCTCCTTTGTCAATACCAACAGCAATAACATAGGATTGTTGCTCGAGTTCTATTCTGTCGTAACAACCTGTTAATATAAGTAATAGTAGGAAAATAACAGGTATATAACCATAATGTTTTATCATTTTTTTAACGCTCCTCTCGATAATGCTACAATCCATAAAATTACAGGGAATAGGACAAAAAGAGGAGTTACATAATTTAATAGCATATCACGAAATAATAATTCGTTTATAACCGAATTATCAGGTACCATTCCTATGATAAGTGTAATAAAACTGAATGGCAGTATGAGAGGTTCAAATTCAGAAATATTAAACACTGCTCCAAAGATCCAAGTGATTAAATAGATATAGATAATAAATCGAAGAAATCCTGCTAATAACCAAAACACCATAAAAAAGGTTTCTATATTTGCAAAATACTCTCCTAATTGCACATATTGTGTAATATCATGAAAAGGAAAAGAAGCCTTTTCTATTGAATTGTAATCAAACACTGTTGCATAAACAAAGAAAAAAAATGTAATTTCAATTATCACAAATATAACGCCGAATAATGTTCCGATTCTAAATTGTTTTGTATCTTTAAAGGAGGTGTAGGCAATCGTTAATAAAAAAAACTCAGAAAAAATCGATCCTTTTAGCGCACCCTCTTTTAGTATTGTTGATAGACCTGAACCGAAAATAGGAAAGATACGTTGCCAAACGATTTCAACTGAAATTAATAAGGCTAGCAGCAGAGCCGACAACTTAATGAAAAGAAAGCTTGTTTTCACTGTAAATCCAATTACTTCTAATCCTTTTTTTGCTCCGAAAAAAACAACACATAAGAATAAGAAAAAAAGAACGGTTGTTGGAGAAGCTGGAAAGTATAATAGCTTAATTTGTTCAACATAACTACGACTGTCTAAGCACATTAATAAGAAAGAACTCAAAAAAATTAAAAAACCTAGTGTTTTGCCAAGCTTAGAGCCAATAAGACTTTCTATTAACTCCATTAGATTTTTATTTTGTGCTTTTTTTAATAGATAAATCAGGAGAAAGAAGGAAGGTAAAATCACAAGGAATGAAATAATAGGAATAAGCCAAAAGGCATTTTGTGCTTTTTGTGCAAAAAGTGTTGGTGTTGTATCGGTTACTTTCATTCCAATAAACAATCCAATCATGGTAAACATTTCGCTTGCTTTTAATGTTTTTTGATCATGCATCTTCTTTCTGCCTCCTGCCTTATTTCCTTTGCTTCTTGTGTAAATCTTTTGGTTTTATATGAGATGGTCGCCAAATCTCCGCCCGCAGCGCTTTACGAAACATCGTGTCACCTGAGGATTTATAGTATGGAGCTAATGGTGCGAAGAAAGGAACGCCAAACGATTTAAGTGATGCTGCATACATAAACCAGAGAAGAAAAACACCTACTAGGCTTAACATTCCTAAAAAAGCAGCTGACAATATAAAGATGAATCGAGAAATACGAACGGTGTAGTTTAAACTAGTATCCGCTATTACAAATGATGTTAATCCTGATAATGCTGCAACAATTACAATAATAGGGCTAATGATATTTGCTTCTACAGCAGCTTGCCCTAAGATTAAGGCGCCGACAATTCCAATTGTGGGACCTAGAGGGTTAGGAATTCGAATTCCAGCTTCTCGGATCAATTCGAAAGCAAATTCCATGAGTAAGATTTCAACAATCAAAGGAAAAGGTACATATTCTCTAGCAGCGGTAATAGCAAAAAGTAAATCAGGTGGTATCATCTCGCTATGGAAGTTAGCTAGTGATACGTAAGCTGCGGATATCATTGTTGTTATATAGAAACTAAAAAAACGTATGGCTCGGGTGAAGTTACCAAATATAAACCGAGAGTAGCGATCTTCTGGACTGTGGAACAAATCCCAAAAGGTAACAGGTAAAATTAAACAGGCTGCTGAATTATCCATTAGCAAAATAATGTGTCCATCTTCTAAGTAAGCACCTGCGTTATCTGGTCGTTCGGTATATAAAATGCTTGGAAAAATAGAATAAGGTCTTTCTTCAATGTATTGTTCTAATAATTCAACATTTCGAACTGTATCAACCTCGATACTTTCTATTCTTTCTCTTACATTTTTTAAAATTTCATCATTTACAATATCAGAAACATAAACTAAGACGACACTTTGTTTGGAACGAGTCCCCACACTTGACTGTTCCGTAATCAACTGTTTATCACGAATCTGTTTTCGTACAAGTGATATATTAACGAAGAGAGATTCAGTGAAAGCTTCTTTTGGCCCTCTAATCACACTTTCATTTGCAGGTTGACTGATCGCGCGGTGTTTGAAATCAGATACCTCCATGGAGTAGCCAATAGAATCCCCTTCCATAAGGAGAACGATTTTGCCATTATTAATGTCATCTGTTGCCTGTTCGAAATCAGTGATTTCAATTAAATCTCTTGTATTAATAATTTTTGAAAGCTTGTCACCTTCACCCTCATGTATCGGTTTAATAATGAACTCTTCTATTTTGTCACTATTTACAATCGAAGCATAAAAGAATAAATAAATCTTTTTTTTATTATAATCGGCTACCAGTTGTTTATAAGAGAAATCTTTATTAATGCCATATGAGAATAGTTGTTTCAACCTTTCTGCATTATCTTTCGCATCTTCTTGTAGTTTTTCTTTTTTCTCGTACATTTGTTTAATCGCCTTTTTGCCTTTTTGTAAACGTGACATATAGTCACCTCCCCACTATTTATTCGCTTAGTGTTTGTGATGTTGCCCATTTTATGCAAATAAAAAAAGCATGGAGAATGTTCTCCATGCTTTCGTATTATTAATTTCTTTATTTATTATGCTTCTTTCATTGCTTCTAATTCAATTGAGAATTTGATATCTTTTCCAATAAGAACGCCACCTGTTTCTAATGCAGCATTATATGTTAAACCATATGCTTCACGGTTAAGTGTTCCTTCAGCATTGAAACCAAATACTTGGTTGCCCCATGGATCCTGACCCTGTCCTTCAAACACAACTTTAAATGTTTCTTTTCTTGTTACATCTTTAATTGTTACATCGCCAGTAACTTCATATTCTTCATCAGATTTTTTTGTAACATCTGTTGATTTAAATAGAATTTTCGGGTATTTATCAACTTCAAAGAAATCACCTGTTCTTAGATGGCCATCACGATCTGCATTACGCGTATCAATGCTATTTACATCAATATCAAAAACGATTTCAGCTGTTGTTAAATCCTCTGGATCA
Source organism: Paraliobacillus sp. X-1268 (assembly GCF_003426095.1). Classification (NCBI taxonomy): domain Bacteria; kingdom Bacillati; phylum Bacillota; class Bacilli; order Caryophanales; family Bacillaceae; genus Paraliobacillus; species Paraliobacillus sp. X-1268. The sequence continues at coordinate 7,627 of NZ_QJSK01000007.1, read as the reverse complement.
GCAACGAATTGTACTTGAAAATCATGAAATGTACCTTTTACTTTTGAAACCATCATGTGTTTTACTGAAAAATCAAGGCTAGTGTGCGCTGAATCTACCTTAAATGTTGTTTTTGTCATATTAAATTCCTCCATTTTTGTTATTAATAATTATTAACTTACTTTATGTAACTAAGTATATTATAGTAATTATAGAAGGTCAAGTGTTTATTAGTAAAAGAATTATATATAGCTATTTCCCTTAAAGTAGTTGATTAAACTAATAAAATAGAAGTTTAGTGAATAATAAACCGGGTAAATTAATTGTACAGATAAATTTAAGGAGATGATTATAGATGAGTAAAATAGCATGTGTGCTAACAGATTATTTTGAAGATGTGGAGTATACAGAACCCGCTAAATCATTTAAAGATGCGGGTCACCAACTTGTTACAATTGAAAAAGAAAAAGGAAAGCAAGTAACAGGTAAACAAGGAGATGCAACGGTAACAATAGATCAAAGTATTGATGAGGTTAAACCAAGTGATTTTGATGCTTTATTTATTCCAGGAGGATTCTCACCAGATTCCTTACGTAGCGATGATCGTTTTGTAGATTTTGTTAAACCGTTTATGGATGAGAAGAAACCAGTCTTAGCAATTTGCCATGGCCCACAATTACTTCTCACAGCAAAAAAATTGGAAGGTCGAACGGCAACAGGCTTTAAATCAATTATGGTAGATATGGAATACGCAGGTGCTACAGTGAAGGACCAGGAAGTTGTTGTATCAGAAAATCAACTTGTTACTAGCCGTATGCCAGATGATATTCCGGCATTTAATAAAGAAGCGTTGAAAGTTTTAGCCTAATATATTTTAAAAAGAGGACCTGATTTGTTGTGATTCACATAAATCGGGTCCTTTTTCTTGTTTTTAGGCGTTTTATGCTCGTTTTCTAATGGTGAAATTGTCTTCTAGTAAAAGCCAGTTCTGAGGGAACGCTAAACCTAGCTTCCAATAACTAATTCCTCTTAAATTCAATTCCTTGATTAAATCAAATTTTGCTTGAATCGATCGTGCATCTTCAAACCATACTTCATGTCGATTACCTTCCGCATCTGTATAAAAAAAGAATGGTGCTTGAGATTGTTGATCAAATTCTATTGCAACATTATTATCACGCGCAAGGTTAATTGCTTGTTGTGGACTAAGTGCTCGAGCGTATTCACCACCAGGCTCAAACGGAAGTGTCCAATCATATCCGTATAAATTTTGTCCAAGCATAATTTTATTAGCTGGCATTTCAGTTAGTGCGTATTCTACAACATCACGTACGTTTCCTAAAGGAGAAACGGCTAAAGGAGGTCCGCCACTATATCCCCACTCATATGTCATCAGTACAACGAAATCTGCAATCTCCCCATGAGCAGCATAATCATGCGCTTCATACCACGCACCTTCTTGTGTAGCACTTGTTTTAGGTGCAAGAGCAGTTGACATTAATAGTCCAGCACCTGATAGGCGATCCTTAGCCTTACGTAAGAAGTTATTATAGGCATCTTTATCTGCTGGAGGTAAAAACTCTAAATCAAAATGAACATCTCCAAACCCAATTGTTTGTGCAGTTTGAATTATTTCATCTAACAACTTATTTTGCACACTTTCATCCGTTACAATTAACGAACCAAGTTCAGCACTAAATTCTCCCTCTTCTAGGTTTGTAACGACAAGCATCATGGCGGTGTTATTTTCAGCAGCAATTGCAGCAAAATTATCTAAAGGTGGTGCAATTAAACTACCGTCTCTATTTACGCGATAATTAAAAGGTGCTAGATAAGTTAAGAATGGTGCATTTTTTTCAGCCGCGTTAATTAACGTCTCGGATACATTGTCGCCAATAGGTTCAATATAAGCATTGGACTCAATAGTTGGTCCGGCTTGTTCAGGTATATACAGCCGAGTACCGATGTATAAAGCGGCATTTGGATCAATATTGTTTACTTCAGCTAAGCGTTGATAACCAATGCCAAAGCGTTGGCCAATTGCATATAAACTATCTCCTTGTTGGACAAAATAAAATTGACCGACAATTGGTATGACAACCGCTTGCCCTACGACAAGCTGATTAGGATTATCTAGTTCATTTGCTTGATTTATCGCTTGATACGTTGTTCCATACGTACTGGCTATTGAATAGAGAGAGTCACCTTGTTCAACAACATGAATTTGCAATTTATTTTCCTCCCTTTACTTGTTCTATCATCTCTTAGCCTATGACCTATCTAAGTGAAATGTGCGCTTCTTTTTTAGAAATTAATTTGCTATAATAAATTTGAAGTCACTTCGCTAGGAGACATGTACTATGAATGATCAGGACTATATGGAATTAGCTGTTGCTGAAGCGATAAAAGCTGGTGAGGTAGGAGAGGTTCCTATTGGAGCCATTCTAGTTTATAAGGATGAAGTAATTGCTCATGCATTTAATTTACGGGAAGCATTACAAACGACAGCTTCGCATGCTGAAATGCTTGTCATTGACAAGGCGAATCAGAAAAGAGCGAGTTGGCGTTTAGAGAATTGCACATTATATGTAACACTAGAACCTTGTCCAATGTGCGCAGGTGCCATTTTACAGTCGCGAATTTCGCGAGTTGTCTTCGGTGCCTATGATCCAAAGGCAGGTAGTGCAGGTTCTTTAGTTAATTTATTAGAAGACAGCCGCTTTAACCATCAAGTTAATGTAGAAGGTGGCGTATTAGAAGAAGTCTGTGGTACATTATTAACAAAATTCTTCAGACAATTAAGAGATAATAAAAAGAATACTACTAGTGACCAATAGGGAAAAAAATACCACATTTTTACGCTTGCATTTTTACGAAAAACTCGCTATACTTGTAAATGCGCTTTACATGCGCAACTTAAAATTGTTAGCAAATTTGCCGTGCTAGGTGGGGAGGTAGCGGTGCCCTATACTCGCAATCCGCTGTAGCGAGACGGAACTCCCATCCGAGGTGCATGACTTTAAGGTCTGCCTTAAGGAATTGGTGTTGACGTTTGGGTCCTGCGCAACGGGAACCCGTAAATTCTGTCAGATCCGGAAGGAAGCAGCAGTAAGCGGTATTTCTCGTGTGCCGCAGGGAAGCCTGAACTGAGCCATGAACTTAAGTAACGCTTAGGGTTATGTCATCGACGATGGGTGCACGGCGTTAAATATATGATAAATAAACCTCTTGCCATATCGGTAAGAGGTTTTTGCTTTTATTTTGAATGAATTATTCACATTTAGAGGTAAATTCAGTTATAATAGAAGTGAATTCCGAAGAGAGGATCATGAAAATGAGCTATCAAGCATTGTATCGTGTATGGCGTCCTTTAAGTTTTACCGACGTAGTAGGACAACCGCATATTACGCGAACACTCCAAAACGCGATCGTGCAGGAGAAGTTTTCGCATGCTTATTTATTCTCTGGACCGAGAGGTACTGGTAAAACAAGTGCTGCGAAGATCTTTGCGAAAACAATTAACTGTAGACAAGCACCGGTTGCAGAACCGTGTAACGAATGTGATGCCTGTAAGGGAATTCAAGATGGTTCCATTTCAGATGTAATGGAAATTGATGCTGCTTCAAATAATGGAGTAGAACAAATTCGGGATATCCGAGATAAAGTGAAATATGCACCAAGTGCTGTATCATACAAAGTATATATAATCGATGAGGTACATATGCTGTCGATTGGTGCTTTTAACGCATTACTAAAGACGCTAGAAGAACCACCAAAGCACGTCATTTTTATTTTAGCAACAACCGAACCACACAAAATACCATTGACGATTATTTCAAGGTGTCAACGCTTTGACTTTAAACGAATAACACAACAAGTAATTGTAGAAAGAATGCAAACAATTATTAATCATGAGAATGTTGCAGTAACCAAAGAAGCGCTAGATGCTGTGGCATTAGCTGCAGAAGGTGGTATGCGTGATGCGTTAAGTTTATTGGATCAGGCGATCTCCTATAGTGATGAAGAAGTAGTCTTAGATGATGTCTTAGCAGTGACTGGAGCTGTGTCTCAAGAGAAGTTAACAGAGATGGTGCATGCATTATATGATAAAAATGTACAACAAGCTTTGCGATTAGTAGATGGATTTATCCAAGAAGGTAAGGATCCAGGTCGATTTGTTTTTGACACCATCTATTTCTTACGTGATATTTTATTATATCAAAGTGCACCAGGACTTGAACAAGTATTAGAACGTGCCGTTGTTAATGATTCATTTGAACAATTAATTAAAAGAATAGACGCCAACTGGATTCAACGTTCTATTTCGGAGTTTAACCATTGCCAGCAAGAAATGCGTTGGACGAATAGTCCGAAAGTCTTTATTGAAATCACGATGTTGAAGATAACCGAGCAAGAGTCAATTGTGCATTCTTCTTCTAGTGATGTAGAATCAATTAAGGTACTCACTCAAAAAATGGATCGTTTAGAAAAAGAACTAGCTGAACTAAAGCGAAATCCACCTACAAGTGAATCAGACGGACAACGACCTACTTCAACACCAAAGCGAAAACCAATGCCATCAAAAAATCGATTCAAAGTACCATATGAGAGAATTCGTCAAGTTCTTGATGATGCATCTAAATCGAATTTAAAAGAGATACAATCGCAATGGGCGGATTTTATGAAAAGATTAAAACAACAAAATGCGCCAGCCCATGCTACTGTATTGGATAGTAAGCCTAGTGCAGCATCTGATCAGGCATTAATTCTAGCTTTTAAATACGAAATTCACTGTTCACTTGCTTTAGACCACCAAGAAACGATAGAATCATTAATAGCGGAAACTATCGGAAAGAATATATCGATAATTCCCGTACCAGATAGTAATTGGCAAGAGATTCGCGAAGAATACGTGCAAAAACAGCGACAACAAGCTATTATAGATCCAGATGGTGAACAAGAAGAAACGGAAGAAGATCCTTTAATAGAAGAAGCACGTAAACTTGTCGGTGATGACTTGCTGGAAATACATGATAATTAGATAATATAAGGAGGTTTTTTCCATGCGTGGTGGAGGAAATATGAATAAAATGATGAAACAAATGCAAAAAATGCAAAAGGATATGGCAAAAGCACAAGAAGAACTGCAAGATATGAGCTTTGAAGCTACTGCAGGTGGTGGAATGGTTAAGGTAACTGCTAATGGTAATAAAGTAATTACAGATGTAGAGATTAAGGAAGAAGTAGTAGATCCTGAAGATGTAGAAATGCTTCAAGACCTAGTCTTAGCTGCAACAAACGACGTACTAAAACAAGTAGAAGATAAGTCGAACGATACGATGGGACAGTTCACGAAAGGTATGAATTTACCTGGCGGAATGTTCTAGGAGGGCTATAACCTGTGTATTATCCAGAACCGATTTCAAAGCTGATTGATAGCTTTACAAAATTGCCGGGGATCGGACCGAAAACAGCGGTTCGTCTGGCTTTTTTTGTATTAAATATGAAAGAAGATGACGTGTTAGATTTTGCAAAGTCTTTAGTTAGTGCGAAACGAGAACTCACGCACTGTACAGTATGTGGACATATTACAGATACGGATCCGTGCCAGATATGCCAAGATGAAACTCGGGACAATACATTGATCTGTGTTGTACAAGATCCAAAAGATGTCATTGCTATGGAAAAAATGAAAGATTTCAGTGGACGTTATCATGTCCTCCATGGAGCAATCTCACCAATGGATGGAATCGGACCAGAAGATATTAATGTGCCAAGTCTATTAAATCGCCTAAAGGATGAAGAAGTGGAAGAATTGATTCTTGCTACTAATCCTAATATTGAAGGGGAAGCTACTGCGATGTATATTTCGCGATTAGTTAAACCTGCTGGAATTAAAATTACTCGAATCGCTCATGGATTACCTATGGGTGGAGATTTAGAGTATGCTGATGAAGTGACGCTTTCCAAAGCACTAGAAGGAAGACGTGAACTATAAGGTGGTGGAGATCACATGGCTTTTGGTTATAAAATTAAACAAAAAGATGTAGATAACCGGTTATTAGAAGAAATTTTTCGTTTAAAAGATGAGTGGATGCAAATAAAAGAGATTATTGAAAAAAGTGTAGAACCGAGTGAAACAGGCTTATATGATTTAAAAGTTGCTGAAACGAAATACTTCTATTTACTAAGGGAAGCGAGGCACCGTAATATAAGTGCCCGTCACTAATAAAGAAGAGTCTAGTTCTAATTCCTTTGTTTTTCTCATATTTTTGTAGAAAGGACAGGGAAGGAGGAAAAGAGGTGGGCTCTTCTGTTGTAATTATAAGTAGTATTGTTGTATTAATTATTGTCTTACTATTTGTAGGTGCGCCTTTAAAACCAATGCGCTGGTTGATGCATGGTAGTGTAAAGTTAGTTATAGGTGTATTGTTCCTATTCTTCTTTAATGTATTTGGTGCATCGCTTGGCTTGCACTTACCGATAAATGGGTATACAGCTGTAATCACTGGATTTCTAGGTATTCCTGGTTTAGTTTCTTTAGCTGCGTTGCACATATTTGTATTTGTTTGAAAGCTTCTAATAAAAAACTCGTCTTGTGGTGGTATCAGTCCCCAGATGAGTTTTTTTATTTTGCTCTTTTCTTAAATGTTTTTACCATTCAAAATTCGGACTTGAGAGAAATGCATGGCTTCAGCTAATTCGGATAAGCAAAGTTCGCTTATCGAGTGGATATTCAGCTTGCGTTATTACTGCAACAGTGTCACCAATGTCATTTGACACGCTCGTATATATCTATAAATGCAGGACTTATGCTATTGTATTTGCCAGCGGAAAGTGAAACAATTTGCTGAGGCATTGATATTAAGTACAATACGTCGGAGTTTATGGAAATTCAGTCATAATCAACAATCTATTTATAAATATCCTTTTATTTGATGTTTACAAATAGAAGGAAGGCGTGTTATATTGAATGTCGTTGCTTTTTTGAAAGGCAATGATCAATATACATCCTAAAATCATTTCAAAAAGTTCTTGCATTTTTTTTGAATATATATTATAATTTTTAAGTTGTCGAAATAAGTTGTTCTTGAAATTTTGGTTTGTAGCTATCGAAACAAACTTAAAAATAAGAATTGACATTAAGCGCTAACAAGTGTTATGATATAGAGGTTGTCGAATTGATAACAATATTAATTGATCTTTGAAAACTGAACGAAACACACAGTATGTTAAGTAAGTAGAAACAACAAGCTAGTTAAGTATTTGAGCAGCAAGCTCGCATTTTATGGAGAGTTTGATCTTGGCTCAGGACGAACGCTGGCGGCGTGCCTAATACATGCAAGTCGAGCGCATGAAATAAGTGAATCCCTTCGGGGTGAAGCTTATGGATTGAGCGGCGGACGGGTGAGTAACACGTGGGCAACCTGCCTGTAAGACTGGGATAACTCCGGGAAACCGGGGCTAATACCGGATAACACTTTTCTTTACCTAAAGGGAAGTTGAAAGGCGGCTCTTTGAGCTGTCACTTACAGATGGGCCCGCGGCGCATTAGCTAGTTGGTAGGGTAATGGCCTACCAAGGCGACGATGCGTAGCCGACCTGAGAGGGTGATCGGCCACACTGGGACTGAGACACGGCCCAGACT
>NZ_QJSK01000006.1:0-138552 GCF_003426095.1 Paraliobacillus sp. X-1268 | reverse complement strand
TTTGAAGGCTAATTTGCGTTTCACTCGTATGTCAGTAAGAGGCAAGAAGAAAGTGGAAAATGAATTAGGATTTGCATTCATGGCGGTGAACTTGAGAAAGTACACGGCTAAGCATGCGCATGGTGCAACAAATCCTGAAAATAATCCAACAAAAAAAGATTCCGACCATCTTCCTAAGATGATCGGAATCTTTTTCGTTATTTTGGCTAGTTATGTCCCAGCCTCTCTTTACCTTTAAATAGTAAGAATACATCCTAATTCGTATTCCTGTCTCCTTTTACTTTCATATATATTGATAACTGGCAAGCGTAGTTTTCCCGTAGCTCCTATAGTTTTGCGACACCATTTTTCAATGGCTGTGCCTTTGCTAATAAGAATGTGTTAAATGTAAGGAGTAGTGTGGACGTATTAGTTGGAGAAATATTCATAGCAGTGAATGAATAAACATTGTCTTAAGCTAAATGATTTTTTTACTTGGAGTTGAAATAAATTCATATATTAGCTTATCGAGTTCCTGTGAAATTTCTACAATTTCTTTTTCGTCTTTAGTTTTACTATATCTCATGTACATTTGAAGTCTTAATTGCTCTAGCTGTTCGTTTTTTATTTTTGTGTCCCCCACAATGACAGCCCCAATCGCATTATTTTTATCTGTTTTCTTGCATGTAGCGTTAATTTTTCATTCCACCTTTCCATGTGATTTTATACTATTATTTTGGTGTGTAATACATCTAACTATTGTGTAATCTACTATAATTTTACACTGAATTCAATAGATTGTAAACATAGGTAATTTTTGTTTTTTTGTCGAAGTTTGTGTTGTTAGTGACTTTATTGACATGTTTCTAAAAAAACATAAAAAGATCTAACAATTTACAACAAATTTAGTTTTTGTGAAAAAAAGAAACTATTTCATCGTTAGATGAAATAGTTTCTTTAAAATCAACCTGTGTTCCGTAAACCAGCTGCAATACCATTAATTGTAAGTAAAACTTCTGTTAATAGTTCATTCATTTCGTCTGAATCTTCTTCAGCTTCACGAAGTTTCGTGATTAAGTTTACTTGTATCAAATTAAGTGGATCAACTAGAGGATTACGTAACCTAACAGATTCTTTTATGTTTGGTTTATGATCCATTAACTCGTCTTGTTTTGAAATTTTTAATACCAAGGATTTTGTTAGATTATATTCTTCTTTAATTTGATCAAAAATTCTAGCTTGAATAATTGGATCTTCCACCATTTTTGTATACTCACTAGCTGTAGTTAGGTCAGCTTTGGTAAGTGCCATTTGTAAGTTATTAACGGTTGCTTGGAAGAATGGCCAAGTTTGATACATGTGTTGGAGCAATTCAAGATCTCCAGTTTCTTCTATGAATTTATTAATGCCTGTTCCTGCAGCGTACCAGGCAGGTAGTAATTGTCTGCTTTGTGTCCAAGCAAATACCCAAGGAATAGCTCGCAAGTCTTCGAATCGATTACTACCTTTACGTTTCATTGGTCTTGAACCAATATTCAAGGCACCTAATTCATTTAAAGGGGTCGCTTGGTTAAAGTAAGTTAAGAAACCTTCATCTTTAAAGATTAACGCTTGATATTTTTCTAACGCATAGTCAGAAATTTTACCCATTGCGCTTGATGCTTTGGTATTTGGCATTTCCTTCTGTTCTGGTATATCAGTAAAGCCTGCAATTGCGGTCATCATAGTAGTTGTTGCCTGCTCTAAACTACGATATGCAATATCACTTAGTAAATAACGTGAAGAAAGCACTTCACCTTGTTCTGTGATTTTCACACCGTCTCCAAGTGTAACTGGTGGTTGTGATAATAGGCTAGAGTAAAGTGGACCACCGCCACGACCCAATGAACCACCACGTCCATGGAAATACTTCAACTTCACACCATAAGAAGCAGCGATAGAGTGGATCTCTTCTTGTGCTTTATAAAGCTCCCAGTTAGCTGTTAGTGTTCCGCCATCTTTACTACTATCGGAATAGCCAAGCATGATCTCTTGCAAGTCACCACGAACTTCTAAGTGTTTGCGATAAAGCGGAATATCCAATAAGTTTTTAATGATCTCTGGTCCATCCTTCAAGTCATCAATTGTTTCGAGTAATGGTGCGACATGTAAACGACTCATGACTGATCCATCAGGATACACACGATATAGACCTACTTCTTTTGCTAAAACAAGTACTTCTAATAAGTCACTTACAGAAGCTGTCATACTAATTAAGTAAACTTCAATTGCCCGTTCACCAAAAGTATCTTTAGCGTCTTTTATTGTTCGGAATGTATTGATCATCTCTTGTGTTCCTTCAGAGAATTCATCATAAACAGAAATTAGTGGACGTGGATCTTCTAGTACTTTAATAAGCAAGTTCATTTTCTCTTTCTCTTCTAAATCTTTATAAGATGAAGTGATATTTACTTGACGTAAAATTTCTGTAAGGGTTGCTTCGTGTTCTCCACTATGATTACGAACATCAAGTGTAGCAAGATGAAAACCGAATACTTCAACTTGGCGAATTACTTTGCGTAATAGTTTCACAGGTGTTTGAGTAGGATGATGTTGGCTCAAACTGTCCTGCATTAAGTATAGATCATCGACTAATTCTTGAGCTGATTTATAGCCAAGTTCATGATCTTCTTCCGTATAAGTCAAGCGTTTTAGCATAAGACCAAGTTTAATCCGATATACTTCGTCTTCTTTATGCCAACCATTATAGTCTAATTCTTCTTGATCTTCTTCGATTGATTTGAATAATTCATCGGTAATAGTTACTTTTCGAGCAGACTGACTAAGTAGTTCTTTTAACTTGTCTAATGAATCTTTGTATTTACTAAGTACAAGTTCACGATGTGTTTGCAACGTTTTAAATGTAGTTTCTGCTTTAACGTTAGGGTTTCCATCACGATCTCCGCCTATCCAAGAACCGAAACGTAAAAACGATGGGACATGCCAGCGTTTATTATATTTTTCATACAATAAATCTTCTAGATCTTGATGTAATTGTGGTAACACATCAAATAAAACTTTATCAAAGAAATATAGACCATTTGAAACTTCTTTCATTACAGAAGGTTTTTTCTGGCGAATTTCAGATGATTGCCACAGAATTGTAATTTCATTTTCAATTGTTTCTTCAATTACTTTTTTAGAATACCGTGTACTTGAATAGTCTGAAGCTTTTAATAAGTCAGCAATACGCTGGTGAATTCTAAGCATTGTTCGTCTTGTAGCTTCTGTTGGATGTGCAGTAATAACAAGTTCTAGTGACAACTTGTCTAACAGTTCGCCAATTTTTTCTGGTGTAACATCATTTTCAAATAACGTATTTACACCTTCCTCAAGTGAACCAGGTTGGATGATTGTCTCATCCTGTGCCTGATACTCTCTACGGCGTCTACTGCGGTAGTTTTGCTCTGCAATATTAAAAAGATGCAGATTTGTAGAGAAGGCACGTATAACATTCTGTCGTAATGGATGTTCAAGTTGACTAACTTCCTGTTTTATTTGTAGGTAAACACTAGAATCTTTTGTATCACGTAAGGATTTAGTGAGGGAGCGCATTTTATTGACTTTTTCAAGTAATTCCTCCCCACCTTCGTGGAATAAAACTTTATCCAGGATTTTATTCAAATATTCAACGTCTCGATGCAAGGATACGGTAGCTAACTGATCAGTATTTGTTTGCATGTGTTCACTTCCTTTCGAAAATTTGATAAAAATTGAGAATATTCACATATTTGTTTTTAGAAATAGTGTGATTCGTAGTTACACGGTTCTCTTATTGGTACATAGATATATCATAACATGTTTTTTTAGATATAATAACTGAAAAGTTTGTAACTTTATCTTACATAAAGCATATCTATCTTAATAGTAGAATGAAACAAGAAAAAAATCAAATAAATCATCTTAAATTAAGATTATAAATAAATTGGAGTTGAAACTATAAGTCACTCACTCAAATAATATGTAAATTTTTAAAAAAAACTATTGATAGCGTTTACATTATTGTGTATGATAAAGAAGTAGCAAGCTAGCTGCATCCCTTCGCAAGTATTTGCCTGTACTATATTATTGTTCGAATTTTGATTTGTACAATAATATAGTGCAGGTATTTTTTTGTGCATTTGAATAAAAAAGGTTGGCACAATAAGATTAAATGACGGTTTAAATATGTTTAATCCGAAAATGTCCTGGGGAAAATGTAATATATAATATAGTGGTTGGTAAAAAGAGATAGAAGCAAAAAAGCTGTTAAATAGGAATGTGCGTTCCTGAAAGCATGAATTATTCAACCGCTACATACACTATAGTGTAAGGAGGGATATTATGCGAAAACGTTACAAACAAATAGATGAAGAGTATGAAGATCATTATGCCTCAACAACTAATGAAAAAGAAATAGCGAGTAATGAGGAATTAATGAAGTATACGAACAAGAATAATACAATCCCCGTTGATTTGACAAAGCATGATCGCTAAAACAAACAAAAGCAGTGTTCTCAGGTGAGAACACTGCTTCTTCTAATAATGTGAGCACCGCCGGAAAAACAGGTCACTCCGCTGGAATAACGCTTGTACCGCCGGAAAAACAGGTCACTCCGCCGGAATAATGCTTGTACCGCCGGAAAAACAGGTCGCTCCGCCGGAATACCGCGTGTATCGCCGGAAAAGCACGCCGCACCGCCGGAATAATAACTCGCATCATTACGCCTAAGTATCTGCTATGCCCAAATATGCATTAATTGCGATAAGAACCGTAATCTAAAATTAATTAGTTACTTCGATGTTGTGGATGTGTATCCGATACAATGTCTAAATCGGCAGCTTCAGCATTTTTGGTAACTTGTTCTGGGTTTTTACAGCCAGGAATAACAGTGGTAACAGCAGTGTGCTTGAGACACCATCCTAATGCCCAAGTAGCCATAGGAACATCTTTTGGAACTTCTGAATTTGCAATTTCCTCTACTAATGCTAATTTTTTTGCTGTCTCTTCTTTATCATGACGTGAGCGAACATCAGAAGTTTCAAAGGTAGCTCCTGGTTTGTACTTGCCACTCAGATAGCCACTTGCAAGTGGTACGCGAGCTAATACGCCGAGCTTATTCTGTTGAGCAATAGGAAAGATTTCCTCTTCAGGTGCTTGATCTAAGCAATTGTAGACAACTTGGATAGATGTTGCCCCAACCTCACGAGCAGCTTGCGTTTGATAAGGATTTTTATTTGATTTTAGTGAAATACCAAGATGGCGTATTTTCCCTGCCTGTTTTTGCTTATCTAACATTGTCCATAAAGCATCATTTTTAAATTCCTCATCTGTACAAGAATGTGCTTGATAAAGATCAATGTACTCTGTTTTGAGCGATTTTAATGATTGATCAAGCTGTTTTAATACGTCATCAGCCTGCCAATGTCTTGTGCGTTCAAAATTATTGTGGAAGTGATGGCCAAATTTTGTTGCGAGAATCCAATCTTCTCGGTTATGTGAATGAAGATAATTACCAATAAATTCCTCAGATAAATGATCGCCATAGCACTCCGCAGTATCTAGTAAGTTGATGCCTTTTTCATTTGCCTTATCTAGAATTGCATCGACTTCTTTTTGGGTGAAGTCTTTTCCCCATTCACCTCCAAATTGCCAAGTACCTAGTCCAATTACGGAAACGTCTAAGTCTGTTTCACCAAGTCTTCTGTATTTCATTTTGTCACCTCATCGTTAAATTTTGTTATTAATAATATCGTAACATAATTAAATAAAAAAAGAGGCACCCAACGAATTGGATGCCAAAGGGGGACAATCTAAATTGAAAAAAATAATATATCTTCTTCATTATGTGAATGAAAAATGATCATTCTTTTTCATAAATAAAAGATATAAAGTTAATTTGTAACCGTTTTCATTATATAATAATTTAGGGTGAATTCCATCCTACAAAAGTCCTGTTTTAATTCGATTACTGTAATTGAGATGAAAATGACCGAATAGAACTTGAATTTCTAATGAAATCATCTAAGCTAGTAAAATAGGGGGGGATCTTAAATGTTTCGTGCCATTCATCATATTGCCATTATCTGTTCGGATTATCAGATTTCAAAAGATTTTTACACAACTAAATTAGGCCTGGATGTTCTCAAAGAAACATACAGAGCAGATAGAGATTCTTATAAGCTTGATCTCGCTATCGGTTCTACCTATGTGATTGAATTATTCTCATTTCCAAATGCACCAAATAGACCTAGTTATCCAGAAGCACAAGGACTACGACATCTTGCATTCACAGTAGAAGATATCGAAAAAACGATAACACGCCTAAATGATCAAGGAGTAGAAACAGAGCCCATTCGAATAGATGAATTGACAAAGAAAAAATTTACTTTTTTTAGTGATCCAGATGGATTGCCATTGGAGATTTATCAAGCATAAAAACATAAGAATAGACGAGCAAAAAATGCTCGTCTATCACTTTCTTAATATTCCATTTTAACTTCTAGGCTTTTCCATGTCTCAAATGGTTTATTTTTATCGTCGATATCTAGTAATTGGAAAGGAATTTTACGCTTTTCATATGGTTTTGCAATTTCCTCATATATGAAGGCATCATCAAAACCACCTGCAGCTGCAAGTTGCTGATCCGCAGCATAGTAAACTTTCTTAATGCGAGCCCAATAGATCGCGCCGAGACACATCGGACATGGTTCACAACTTGTATATAGTACACAATTATCGAGTTGGAATGTATCAAGCTTTTGACATGCTTGTCTGATTGCTTGCACTTCTGCGTGTGCAGTTGGATCATGATTTTCAGTAACACGATTTTGACCAGTACCGATAACCGTACCTGTTTGATCTACGATAATCGCTCCGAAAGGTCCGCCATTATTATTCACATTGCTAACGGCTAATTCAATAGCCTTTTGCATATAATTCTCATTGTTTTCCATAAAATGTTCCTCCATTAAAAAATATTTCTAGTATTATATTAGCAATAACTAAAGCAAAAATAAAGCAATATCTGAATATTATCATAACTTAACGTTAATAATGTTCGGAAACGTGATTTATGATCTAGAGAAAGATGGAATAGTACTTTTGTTTTTTTGAATAAAAAAGCGTATAATGAATAGTAATACCCAAGAAAGGGGATGTCACAATGGCTTATTATAATAATAAAAGGGAACCGGTTGAAGAAATAGAAACAAAAGTTTGGACCTGCACGAGTGAAGATTGCCCAGGTTGGATGCGCGAGGCTTATTCCTTTGAGAAGGAACCTGAATGTCCACTTTGTCAGTCTGAGATGACAAGAGAAACACGCGTTTTACCTAAACTGTCATAAGAATGTACAACCATACCTATAAGTATATAGCAAACAATGAAGAGGTTGGTTATCTAATCCATCCTCTTTTTGTTTGCCGTTTAAACCCATTCATACCTATAGCTTTAAACCAGTTCTACTTTTAAATCTACGAAGCAGAATATGACTTTCTACACGTGTAATCCCCTCTAAAGCATATAATTCCTCGTTAATGAAGCTCTCCAATTGAGTGAAATCACTAACTAATACATGCATATGAAGTGTGCTAGGTCCAGTCATTTGATAGCAACTTGCGACTACAGGATTGTTTGCCAAACTCTCTGCAACCTCAACTAAATTTGCTGGTGCACAGTCAACTTCAAAAAAAGCAGAAACATTCTTACCTGTTTTCTCACTATTTACAACACAGGTGAACTTCTCAATAACACCTTCATCCATTAGCTGGTGAACACGTGCTCTTACAGCTACACGGGATAACTGCAACACTTTACCGATTTCTGTATAGGACAATCTACCATCTTCTATTAATAATTCGACTATTTTTTTATCCGTTTGATCTAGCTCCATTAGTAATGCTCCAATCTTTGATTAATCCTAAAATAACGTTTGTTAATCATATTGATAATTATGCTTAACAAATGTATAATTAATTTGTATTTACTTATTATTATAACGCAAATAATACACTTTTACACTATTTGTGTTGTTTTTTGTTTACACTACGATCAAGAAAGGGAAGGTATATAATGAAAAATTGGCAATTAATTTTAGCTTTTTTTCGTGTTGGGATGCTTGGCTATGGTGGAGGACCTTCTTCTATCCCGCTCGTTCAAAAAGAAGTAGTTGGAAAATATAAATGGATGGATGAGGAAGAGTTTGCGAACGTATTGGCATTAGGTAACTCATTACCTGGTCCTATCGCAACAAAAATGGCAGGGTATATAGGTTATCGTGTAGCGGGCATAGTGGGCATGATTAGTGCAGTACTTGCGACGATTGTTCCAACAATTGCAATTTTGATTATTTTATTAACATTTTTATCGTCTGCTAGTGATCAAGCATGGGTTAATGGTATGACACAAGCAGTTGTTCCAGTTGTTGGTGTGATGTTAGCCGTTTTGACATATGATTTTTTGAAAAAGTCTGGCGACGGGCTTGGATGGAAGTTGACCATTGTTTTAGCAATTGCTTCTCTTATTCTAATTGAATGGATTGGTTTGCATCCTGGTATACTTATCACGGGTTTATTAGTATTTGCTTTAGTCAAACCGACAGCCAAAAAGCAACAGGAGGGTGAATCATGAAAACATATTGGGAAATATTTGTTGCTTTTTTCATTCCTGGGATTGTTGGTTATGGTGGAGGGCCTGCTTCCATTCCACTAGTAGAAAATGAAGTGGTTGATCGCTTCAATTGGATGTCGGTTACTGATTTTAGTGAAATGCTTGCGATGGCAAATGCTTTACCTGGTCCTATTGCAACGAAAATGGCTGGTTTTATTGGTTTTGAACAAGGTGGCTTTCTAGGTCTGTTCATTGCTTTATTTGCAACAGTCGCCCCTTCGTTAATTTTAATGATTGCTTTATTAAGTCTTTTAATGAAACATAAAGATTCTCCAAAAGTAAAAAATATGACAATGTTAATTCGGCCTACGATTGCAATATTACTAGGCGTGATGGCCTTTAGCTTTTTTCAAACGTCTTATATGGATTCAGGTCTTTTGCAAATGTTAGGGATAGCTATTATAAGTTATGTTTTAATGGAAAGAATACATGTACACCCAGCCTTTGTGATTTTGGGATCGCTGGTCTATGGAGCGCTATTTTTAGGATGAGGAATAACTTTTCGTATCGCTTGCATGTCTTTCGTAAACATGGTTGAATATGAAGGGAAGTATTAATTGAAAATGGAGTGAAATCTATCTATGAAGAATAAATTAACGGTTATATTGTTGCTTCTTCTGTTTTCTATGTTCTTAGTTGCCTGTAACAATGAAGATTCAGATGAGGCGAACGAAGAATCAACAGATACGACTGAACAAGAAGAAGTAACTGTTTCAGACGAAGAAAAAGTTGCAGACGATACAGTTGTTGGTACAGTTAACGGAGAAGAGATAAACGGCGCTACATATAATATGATTTATAGCCAAGTGAAGACACAGTTATTTGAAAATGGTGCCGACACCGAAGATCTTGAATTAGTGAAAGAACAAGCGTTACAAGCAATAATTAGTCAGGAAGTTCTCATGCAAGATGCAGTCTCAAAAGGGATTGAAGTTTCTGATGAAGAAGTTGATGCGTATATTCAAGAGTCAATTGACCAATTTGATTCAGAGGAACAATTCAATGAAGCTCTAGCAAACCTAGACTATACTATGGAGTCGTATCGGGAACAAGCTAGAGTCCAGTTGCAACAAGAAGCATATATAGAACAGGAATTTGATGATGTTGAAATATCTGACGAAGACATCGAAGCATATTACGAGCAGGTAGCAAGTGAATCGGATGATGTACCTGAATTAAATCAAGTGCGTGAACAAATCGAAGCACAGCTCGCTAATTCGCAACTTCAAGAAAAGTTAACGGAACGAATTGAACAATTAAAAGAAGAAGCAGAAATTGAAAAAGCAATTTAAGCAAAAGCGAGAAACCCTTTACGAATAAGGTTTCTCGCTTTTTTTAGTTTTCCTTTTTTTCAGTGGCTAAGATTTCTTCTACTAAGTGATAGATCGATAAAAGCTCATATAGAATAATGATTTCAGGATCAAAAAAAGTAGGTTGTTCTTCATTCTGCAGCGCACTTGTCTCTCTATTATAAGTTAAAAATTGTTTCATTAATGTCTTAACTTGCTTTTGATGATAGAGCTCACGGAAATGGTCTGGGTTTATCATCGTGTCAGCAACTGATTGGATCGTTTTCACCATCTGATCTCGTTGGTTTTTTGACCATGAGACCGTTTGTAACGGTGTATTGATTAGGTTACCAATATGATAGTGAATGAGGCGCAGTGCCTTTAGTTTATCTAATTCGTCTTGTAATTCTGTTTTTCTTAAAGTGGTCAATCGGTGAAATTTTGCTTCTGCTTGTTGAAAACGTAACAGTCGATCCGTTGTGTCTAACTTCATTTTTAATGCAGAAAAGGTTTCCTGAGTTTGTACTTTATCCATACAATCGGTCGTTTCAAACAATAAATCTTTTGCGATTACTTTTAATTCTTCTCCTGTCGTTTGAAGTGCCGCATCAATATTAGTTAAAATCCGCTTGGAATAGTTTGGTGGTAAGACAAACATGTTGACTAGTGTAGAAGTTATAATACCGATAGAGGTTGTCCCTAAACGAATAAAAAAAGCAATCAAATATTGATCGTGAATAACTTCAATCATCGCTACAGAAGTTAATGTTGCAACTAACAAACCAGCATGAAGTTTTAATTTAAAACAGGTAATGATCGTGAACATTGCTGCAGCTGTATAGGTAATCGCGGAGTTACCGAATATCGATATAAAAAAAACAGCATAGGCAGAACCAATAGCTGAAGCTGGTAATCGAATAATCCCCTTTTTAATAGAGTCATTTACCGTTGGCTCAATCGTAACAATCGCAGTAATAACAGCAAAAACTGCTGGCCATTCTAACCATTGACAGATCAAAGAAGTCAGGAATACTGCAACCCCAGTTTTAATAACCCTACTTCCAATGAAATTTATACTTCTTTGCTTTATCAAACGCTTCACCTTCATTTTCTATGTACTCTTCCCCTAAAGTATAGCGAACATTACCCACATGTTACAATCAATTCTGACAAAAAATTAATAATTAGTAAAAGTGTGAAATATCGGTTAAAAGCAGATCGTTTGCTAAGACTAAAATAAATGGTATACTATCTGCAACCGTTATCAGTAGAAAAAGAAAAGTTTTAATTGAAGCAAAAGCAGGTTCATTGCTTTATTAGGGAAGTCATTAAAATATTTTAACTAGAAAATGATAACGTGCATTTATCGGGTTCCGTTTTATAGCGGAATCCAATACTATATTAGTGAAATACATCTTTAAGTGAATGGTAAAAAAGGAAGAAAGAACCGTTTTTACATTAATTCAACAAGGGGAGTGTTCACATCATGCTATCTGTTAATATGCTTCAACCGTACTATGTGAAAGAAGAAGAGCAACATATTCGAGTAGTATTAGCATTTCAATATTTTTCGTTATGGTTAGACGAACAAATTTATCAGTTTGTTCCAGTGGAAGCGCGTGAAATAAGAGTGAATCGTAAGACGCGTCTCGTCGAAAATAAACAAGATATTTTTGTTTTTCAAAAAGGGAAAAAGTTTGCAAGTGTTTCTTTAGCGGATTTGCTCAAACTAGATGATTTTCATACAAGATTGCAATCGATTATCTATCCATATGTTAAGAAAGATAAAACTGTGATAGAAACAGATGAAGTTAACGATATAATAATTGCTTTAGAAAAACAAAATGTAAAAAGATTAATAGATCAAGCACTAGAAGCAAATGACCGTGCTAATTTTATAAAGTATACATCTGTTTTAAATGAGATGTAAAAGTAGACAGTGGGAGCATTATGTTTCTACTGTTTTTGTTTTTTCGGTTGTTTGGTGAATCTCTATATTTGGAAATAACAGGATTTTATGGCCCGCGTATCAAGTGAAATCGGCTCCCTTTCCGCAGGCACGGCTTCAGCTAACTCGGATAAGCACAGTACGCTTTCCGAGTGGATCTTCAGCTCGCGCTGTTCCTGCAGGAGTGTCGCCAATTTCACTTGATACGCTAATTTAGTACACTGCATAATATGAAGAATGTTAATTGTTTGATTAAATACGAATTACAGCGCTAGTTAGAAACAATAAACTACGCTTACGAAAAGAACATCTCTTACTTGAATGAAAAGTCCATACCAAGCGGAGGAAAAATGCGAGACTCCTATGGGAAAGGAACAGTCTGAAGACCCCACAGTGAGCGTTTTTTGGGCCTGCGATTACTCAGCCCATCGAAAACATTTGCTCGCGAGGAGGCTGAAGCGTTCCCCATGGAAAGCGAGTGTTTTTCCGTAGCGGAAGATTATGACTTTACTTTTAAAGAATAAATAATTTATGACGGAATTTCCATCAACATGAAATTCGAGTGGAAGTTGTACAATATAAAAAGCTATCCGCCCGGGCGGATAGCTTTTTTATTAGTTGAGTTGTTCAAATATATCTGCGACTTTTTGGACGGTGTAGTGACTGCCGCCTTTGTTCTCTACATGTTCAACCATCATAGAAATGATTATGTCTTCATCACTTGGATAGGTGACGAACCAGCCGTTTTCTTGGCCGTCTTCTTCATCTTGACCACTTTTTAATTCAGACGTTCCTGTTTTTCCTGATAATTCAACTGCATCTATATTTGCCTCTGGTGCAGTACCATTTGATGCTGCAACAACTTGACGAAGCGCATCTTTGATTACTGCCACATTTTCACTGCTAACTAATCCTTCTTGCCAAACTTGGCTTAATTCTTCATCTGCTTCTAAAACAGGTTGAATCATATTACCATCATTTAAAAAGGTAGTAAATACAGTTGCTAAGTGTAAGGCGCTCATTTCCATCTCACCCTGACCATAAGCAGTATCAGCTAAAAGAATTTCTCTATCAAGCCTACCATCTGAAGAAATACTACTTGCTGCTACTGGATAAGAATATGGAAGATCTTCACCAAAGCCAAATTGTTCTAGACCTTCAACAAATGCGTCACTTCCAAGTTCAACCGTTTTCTGTGCAAAATAGATATTATCGGATCGGATTAAAGCATCACTTAAATCAACTGGACCAGATGATTCAGAAACGCGACGAACTTGATAATCGCCCCAACCATCTTTTGACCATGTGAGACCGTCAATTTCAATACCTTCTTCTGCTTCAATGGTTCCGTTCTCTAAACCAATTGCTGCTGTTATCGGCTTAATTGTCGAACCTGGAGCGTAAGTGGAAGCAAACCGATTCAATAATGGATTTTGTTCATCATTACTTAATTCATCCCACAATGTTTGACTAATGCCAGAGGTTAATTGGTTTGGATCAAATGCAGGACTCGATACTAGTGCAAGTGTTTCCCCTGTTTTAGGATTAATTGCAGTAGCTGTTCCAGCATCATCTTGAAAACTAGCAAAGATTGTTTGCTGTACTTCTCCATCAATCGTTACGGTAATATCTTCACCATTCTGTACTTCTTGTTCGACTATTGGTGTACTGCCACCATTTTCTGAGGTAACGACAATTGAAACACCACGCGTGCCTTTTAACCGCGATTCATACAATTGTTCTAGTCCTCGTTTTCCAATTAGATCAGACTGTCCGTATGTACCGGCTTCTTGCGCTTCTAATTCTTCAGCGGTAATTGTACCAATATATCCAGTTAAGTGGGCAGCTGCTTCTCCATATGGATAAGAGCGACCTGTTGTTTCTTGTGTTACGACTGGTGCAATCGCCCTGAGTTCTTCAATATAATCAGGATCGTCCATTGAAACTTTTTTTAATGGGACAAACGTTTCGTCGCTTACCCAATCAGGAGATAATGCACTGTCAATCGCTTCAACATCCATATCTAACAGTTCTGCAATTTGTTCTTTTTCTTCTGTTTCATTTTCAAATAATCCTGGTTGAAGACCGACTGTATACATTGCTGCATTAACTGCAAGTCCATTTTGGTTTCGATCAAAGATTTGTCCACGAGTTGGTTCGACAGTGTTTATTCCGATTTCTCCACCATCTTTTAACGAAGGGAAGATGAAGCCAGGATCCCACTGCACGTACCAATTAGTGTCTTCCTCTGTTTCTTGCTCGACAAGTGTCATTTCCGATTCGAAATTAACTTCACCTGCCATTGTGTTCATACTGACTTCGATCGGAAAAGAAGTTGGTACCGTATCTTCACCTTCTACTTCAGGTACCGTATAGGTGATAGCTAAATCGGATACTTCTATATCACCGTAAATTTTTTCATAACGATCGATAAATTCTTCCGATGGGTATGTCTCTTTACTTGTATCTGCTAAGAGATTGTACATCTCAGTGAAATTTTGTTCATTCCATTCATCAATATATTGGGCAAGTCGATCTTCTGGTTGAACTTCATCTTCCGAACAAGCGGTAAGAATAAAGAATAAAAGCAGTATACTAATCGCTTTTACAACATTGCGCATGGTAAAACCTCCTTAATTTGTTTCTATTGGTTTCGCATAAATAATATAACGATCTGGTGCATCGCCGATATAAGAGAAAGGATAGCATGTCGTAATCACAAGTTCTTCATCTGGGGCAGTTGATTTGATAATGGTTGTATCATCAGCATCAACAACTTTCGAACTAACCATTTCATATTCGTAATCTCCAGATTCAAGTTGAATGATAAAGGTATCACCAATTTTAACATCGCCTAAGCTACGAAAAACCGTATCGCGATGTCCTGATAAAACGATTTGATCATTTTGCTCGGGATAAGCAGAACTTTTAAAATGACCAACACCTTTTTCTAAATCATCTGGATCGGTACCTTCTACTATAGCTAACTCCGCATCAATACTAGGAATCTGTAATAAACCAACAGTCTCTCCCATCTCAGCTGAGAAAGAACTAGGGTCAATGGTTGTAGGTGTATTTTCTCGCGATTCTAGCAGTGTATGTGCTTCATCTAATGTGTTTTTCTCAGCAGCTTTTGTCTTTATATATTGATAACCACCAATGGATAAAAAGATAATACCAGCTAACATGAACAGTAGAGCGATTTTTTTCATAGAAAAGCCTCCTGATTTTATTTACATAGCTATAGTATTCGAAAATAACGTATTTATGGTAATATTTGATTATATGTTAAAGAATAACATAATCTGTAGAAATGAAATAGATAAGGAGTTTATATTTATGAAAAAAATAGTGTATTGGCTTTTGTCAATTGCTTGGATGGGTGTGATTTTTCGTTCATCCGCACAGCCATACCAAGAACAAGATGTCAAACCAATGCTTGCACGTTATATCGATCTTTCATTTCTAGAGCGATTCGTTGATGAAATTGTTTTTGTGTATCACCAGTCAGAAGTAAGTGTTGCCAATTTAGGGATTTATGGTTATGTTGAGTTTTTTATTCGAAAGGGTGCCCATGTTGGCGTATTTATGGTTCTATTTATATTGTTTTATCTAGCATGCAGCAATACTTTTTTGCGATTCAGGACCCGCAATCTAATTTTAGTAGCATTCTTTGCTACAGTTGTTTATGCTGCTTTAGATGAATGGCACCAAGGTTTTACACCGAATCGGACACCATATATTGGTGACGTGATACTAGATTCATTTGGTGCACTTATCGGTGTTTTCTTGGTGTTGCTTTTTTTAGGATGGAAGAAAAAAAGAAACGCTGGCTAGTATTAGTCAGCTTCTTTCTCTGGAATTGGTATCTCTATATATTTTTCGGTTTGCAACTTTTGTGTTGCTTGATCACTTGTGCAGTTGGTAATCCAAGTTTGGAAGGTTTCTACTTGATCAATCGCAACTAATACAGTGAACGTTACATCTCCTAGATAATCAATCTTTTCTATTATATAGTTTGCTTTTCGTAGTTCGTTTTCTACTTTTCCAAGTAGTGGGTATGTAACTGTTATATCTATTACTTGCATGCGGCGGCGTTCGACAATCCCAGTTGTCCGAATTGCCTGTGCTGTTGTACTAGAATACGCACGAATTAGTCCGCCTGCACCGAGTTTAACCCCACCGAAATAACGGGTCACCACGATTGCGGTATCTTTTAACGCCTTCTTTTTTAAAACTTCTAAGATTGGAACACCAGCTGTACCAGTAGGCTCTCCGTCATCATGTGCCTTTTGGATAAGATCCTGCTCACCAATTAAATAGGCCGAACAATTATGTGTAGCACTGTTATGTTGCTTTTTTATCTCTTGAATAAATGCGATCGCTGCTGCTTCGGTTTCAACTCTTCGGACGTGACCAATAAAACGAGACTTTTGGATAACAACTTCATCTGAACCAGTATGATTGACCGTATAATAATGATCTAACATTGTAATCCCTCCCAATAAGTACATTATATAGAGACAC
The DNA here is from genome assembly GCF_003426095.1 of Paraliobacillus sp. X-1268. Lineage (NCBI taxonomy): Bacteria > Bacillati > Bacillota > Bacilli > Caryophanales > Bacillaceae > Paraliobacillus > Paraliobacillus sp. X-1268. The sequence continues at coordinate 122,120 of NZ_QJSK01000006.1, read as the reverse complement.
AATCGAAACAGCAATCAAAGAGGGATTATGCTATGATAAAACTAGCAACATAAATACGAAACAGTTAAACTCTAAATTGTTTGGAACACCCTTTAAAAGAGGACAATAGACGAATACATATAAATGAAACAATTAGGTGGAATAATAAATGAAAAAGACAGAAGGAAAAGCATTAGATGAAATCATTACAGAAATGGTGGAAGTTGTTGAACACAGTAAAGACGGCATTTATACAATAGGGGAAGAATCTCGGACGGAACACCAACTGTTAATGGAGCAATTAGAAGAAATTAAACTAGAATTAATTCGTGTAATTGACGAGGTAGATAGTCTTGAAAAGAAAACACAGCTTTCCAGAAATAGACTAGCAGAAGTTAGCCATCACTTTAGTAAGTATGGGGAAGAAGAGATACGAGAAGTATATGAGCAGACCCATCAATTACAAAGTGATTTGAAATTGAAACAAACGAGTGAAAAGAATTTACGTCAAAAAAGAGATGAAATTGAACGTAGACTAAAAACACTTGAGCAAACAATTGAACGAGCAGATGGACTTGTTAGTAAGGTATCGATCGTGTTGAATTATTTAAATGAAGATTTTCAGCAAGTAAATGAATTGGTCCAAGATGCAAATGAAAAACAGGCATTTGGTTTAAAAATCATTCAAGCACAAGAAGATGAAAGAAAAAGGTTATCTCGTGAAATGCATGATGGACCAGCGCAGATGCTTGCTAATATCCTTCTTCGATCAGAAATAGTGGACAAGACGTTTAAAGAACGAGGACGGGAGGAAGCTCTAAGTGAAATGAAAGGTGTTCGTTCATTAGTGAGATCTTCTTTGTATGAAGTTCGTCGAATCATTTATGACCTTCGTCCAATGGCACTAGATGATCTTGGACTTTTACCAACGATTAAAAAGTATTTAAATAATATAGAAGAGTATAATCAAACTAAAATTGTTTTTACAGCATTAGGTAAAACCGAACGACTGGCAAGTAAATATGAAGTTGCGTTATTTCGATTAATCCAGGAAGCGGTACAAAATGCAATTAAACATGCACAAGCAGAAGAAATTAATGTAAAATTAGAAATAACATCGAAGGTAGTTTCCGCGACGATTAGTGATAATGGAAATGGATTCGATCAAGGTTTAAAGGAAGAGCATTCATTTGGATTAATTGGTATGCATGAACGAGTGGAACTTTTAGATGGGACATTGAAAATTCAATCTGAATTAGGTAAGGGTACAAGGATACTAATCAACGTTCCATTAAATGAATAAAAAGTCATACTACAAATCGACAAAAATCGTGTATAATAGTTTATGTGGCTTTAATTTTAGCATATTAGTAGGTTATTTTTTGGAAATTTAAATAATCACCGATCATAATAGCTCAAACATAATTATGAAAATAGAAGTAGTTGAAACGGGAGGAAGAGGGAATGACGACAAAAATCGTATTGATAGACGATCATATTTTGTTTCGAGAAGGCGTTAGAAGAATTCTTGAATTTGAAGAGAGTTTTGAAGTAGTTGCTGAGGGGAATGACGGTGATGAAGTTGTTAGTTTGATGGATAAATATGAGCCGGATGTCATTTTGATGGATATTAACATGCCACATATTAATGGTGTACAAGCTACTAAGCATTTAATGGAAAAATACCCTCAAGCAAAAGTCATAATTTTATCAATTCATGACGATGAAAATTACGTAACACATGCATTGAAATCAGGTGCACAAGGATATCTATTGAAAGAAATGGATTCGGAGACATTAATCAATGCCATTAAAATTGTAACAGAAGGTGGATCTTATTTACATCCAAAGATTACACATAACTTAGTCAAAGAATTCCGTCGTTTAAGTTTGTCACAAGTAGGTAGTATGGATCCTACTGAATATCGTAAACCACTGCATTTATTAACACGTCGTGAATGCGAAGTATTACAACTTTTAACAGATGGAAAGAGTAATCGTGGCGTTGCAGAAATGTTATTTATTAGTGAAAAAACAGTTAAAAATCATGTTAGTAATATATTGCAAAAATTAAATGTTAATGATCGAACGCAAGCTGTTGTTTTGGCAATTCGCAACGGTTGGGTAGAAGTAATGTAAGTGATTTCCGGTAGGTATGACACCTGCCGGTTGGTCCTTCCTCTCCTTAAAACACAAGCAAACTATCTTCGTTTTAAAACAATTCATTTTCTAAAACACGAGACTATTATTTACTAAGAAAATTAGGTAGAATTAGGTAGAAAGTATATACTTAGTTAGCACGAAGGAATGTCGCATTTATTTCTATTATAAAAAGACTGCATTAGAAGGGTAAGATAATAATTATGAAAGTAGCAGTAATGACGGATAGTACGGCATACATACCTTCTGAATTACGGGAGCAGTTAGGTATTGAAATGGTTCCATTAAATGTAGTCTTAGAAGATAAGTCCTATCAGGAAGAAATAGACTTACAGGCAAAAGAATTTTATCCACTTAGTAGACAAGCAAAAGAATTACCGAAAACCTCCCAACCTTCCATCGGATATATGACAGAGAAATTAGAGAAACTAGCAACAGAATATGATGCAGTTATTTCCGTTCACCTCTCAAGCGGAATCAGTGGTACGTATCAAGCAATGATCGCAGCAGGAGACATGGTTGATGGAATTGATGTACATGTATTCGATTCAGAAATTAGCTGTATGCCACAAGGATTCTATGTGTTAGAAGCTGTAGAAATGGCTAAACACGGTGCAGCACCAAAAACAATTATCGCTCGTTTAGAGGAAATGAAACAATCAATGCGTGCTTACTTTTTGGTTGATGATTTGACAAACTTACAACGAGGTGGACGATTAAATAGTGCTCAAGCATTAGTCGGCAGCATGCTTCAAGTTAAACCTTTACTACATTTTGTTGATAAGCAGATCGTCCCATTTGAAAAAATCCGCACCCATAAAAAAGCACTAAAGCGGATTATCGGATTGTTTGCAGAAGATGCAGATACAGGTAAACCGATACGCGCAGTTGTCATCCATGCAAATCGAGAAGAAGACGCACTTGTTTTAAAAGAAGGTCTCGAACAACGCTATCCAAATGCAGAAATTAGCTTAAGCTATTTTGGCGCCGTGATCGGCACACACCTCGGTGAAGGTGCACTTGGACTAGGCTGGTATATGAAATAAGAAAAGATTCCGCTGAGGTGGAGTCTTTTTTTGTATGGCGGATTTGACGGGAATGGCGGAGGGAGCATAAGTGCTGGAAAAATGGCTATATGGGACGTTCGCTGAATTATATGCTACGTTCAGCAGAATAAATGAGCCGTAGCAAGAATATATGCTCCTTTCACGAAAATATATGAGCCATTGAGAAAAATCCACCTGTAATTGCTAGCTTTTTCTGCCTTCGCACGCTATGATAAAAATAAAAAAGGAGTGATCACTTGGCAAACGATTTTAGCTTCCTACCATCCCCAACTCTCACCGTAGAAAAATCTACAGACATCCCACCATTCGTCGGGAAATTGTTACTTCGAGAAGAAATGGATTTATCAGATGAAGCGTTAGCAAGCCTACTTAAACAAAATCATCTTCGGAAAATCAGTGCAATAACCCCTTCATTTAATGGAAAACACTATCAATGTAGACGATGTGGCAATAAGCAAAACTATCATTTTGCGACCATACCTTGTGCACGCTGCCAAAAAGCGCATGTTTATTGTCGGAATTGTATTGAGATGGGTCGTGTGATGATGTGTACACCGCTCTACTATTGGACAGGTCCCCAACCTATCTTTACCCAACAAAATAAACCTTGCAAATGGATGGGCGAACTTACACCAGCACAACAAAATGCAGCAAACAAAATCGAACAAGCAATGGAAAAAGGAAAGGAAAAACTCCTTGTTTGGGCAGTTTGCGGCGCAGGAAAAACAGAGATGTTGTTTCAAGGAATTGCGACTGTGATTAGACAAGGAAAGCGGGTCTGCCTTGCGACACCGCGTGCAGATGTTGTTCGTGAACTAATCCCGCGCTTCAAACAAGCTTTTCCAGAAACAACATTAGCTGGGCTATATGGTGGTGCTGAAGTAAAAGTAGAAAATGCACAATTAATCCTTGCAACGACCCACCAACTTTTACGTTTCGCACATGCATTTGATGTGGTGATCATTGATGAAGTCGATGCCTTTCCATTTCATGCTGAAGCCTCCTTACCGTATGCGGCAAGTCGTGCAACAAAGCCAGATGCAACAACCATTTACCTCACTGCCACACCACGACAAGATTTAAAAAAACGCTCCAATAAAAAAAAACTTACGACCGTTTTCGTACCAATAAGATTCCATGGATATCCTCTTCCAGAACCCCAACTACGGTTAACCACACTAAAAAATTCACTAACAGCAAAGCAATTACCACGTGCTTTTTGGAACTGGTTTGCTCGTCGTATACGTGCCACTCGGCAAGTACTGCTTTTTGTTCCGACAATTCAACTTGCTACTGACTTATTGCCATCACTCACAACCCAACTACCTGATAAAAAGCTAACCGCTGTTCATGCCTCAGATCCTGACCGAGAAGAGAAGGTAAACCTTTTTCGCCAGCAAGAGCTTGATATTATACTTACAACTACAATTCTTGAACGCGGCGTTACCTTTCCTTCTGTAGATGTAGCAGTAATTGATGCTGGTCATGAAGTGTTTGACGAAGCTGCACTTGTTCAAATTGCAGGCAGAGCAGGAAGAAGCCCGATTGATCCAACTGGTGAGGTTATCTTTTTTCATGATGGTAAAACAAATGCAATGCTCCGTGCTGGACAAGAGATTAACCAAATGAACAAGAAAGGCAGGCGTTGTTGATGCGGTGTGTCTGGTGTCAAAAATTAATTATCCCAGAAGTAAACTGGCAGACCTTCTTTGTTCCCACCAAAGTGCAAACCCTCTGTCAGACTTGTTTTACAGGCCTTAAGCGAATCACACAAATAACCTGTAAGATCTGTGGGAGAAATAATAGTAACGATCAAATTTGTCCTGATTGTGAAAAGTGGCAACAAGATCCATTGTATACAGACCTTTTAACTTTCAATCGCTCTGTTTATCAGTATAATGAACAATTACAAGCGATGATTACAAAGTGGAAATACCGAGGAGATTATGTAATTCACGAAGCTTTTCGGCAGGACTTAGTTACCAATTTTGAAACGATTTTTGTGAAAGAAGTTCCAGATGCTGTACTTGTTCCGATACCATTAAGTGAAGAACGTTTGCACGAACGGGCGTTTAATCAAGCAGAAATACTAGCTAAATCACTTCCTTATCCAACAAAAAATGTATTAAAACGACTTCATGGGGAAAAACAAGCAAAAAGGACACGCCAAGCACGGCTAGCTAGCACCAATCCATTTCTGTTAGAAACTTCGATTACTAAACCCGTAATCTTAATTGATGACATATACACAACAGGAACCACACTAAGACATGCCGCCAAATTACTTAAGCAACATGACTGCCCAAAAGTATACGCCTTTACACTTGCCAGGTGACACTAAGGGATGGTAGATTTTTATAAAATTCGTTGCTAATTAGTGAAGAGTTGATGGGGAATTAGGTAGTGAGCTTATTGCCCGCTACGTCAGCAAAGGGTCTCGCTTTCCGTGGGCACAACCTTAGCTATCTATAGAAGCAAAGAACGCTTCTATAGAGGATCTTCGGTTTGTGGGATTGCGATTACTCATCCCATCGAAAACATTTGCTGTTCCCACAGGAGTCTCAACCCTTTGCTGTCTTCGCTGGATTGCGGTTAAAAGTAATATGATATCTGCTAGTGATAAAGTTTAATTCTGATTATTACAACATAAATTTACATTCTGCTCATCGATTGTAGCGTAGGGCAGTCGACTCCTGCGGGAAAAGCAAGATCTGAAGATCCACTTCGTAAAACGATTTTTGTTTTACGAAGTTAGCTGAAGACTTGCCCGCGGAAAGCGACTGCCCGAAGCAAAAATCAACATGGCAGTTAAATCGTAGTTTATTAATTTTCTTAACATAAACATTTTAGAAAATAGCTTTAAATTAAGGCGATATGCCTATTCACATTTCACTCAGACCTCCGATATATATGATATAATGATGAAATATAGTAAAGGTGGGATTACCCATGGGTGAGTTAGATAACTGTTCTAACTGTGGGAATTTGTATGTGAAAGTTAACCGGAGTGTTTGTCCGGATTGTATAAAAGAAGAAGAAAAGAATTTTCAAATTGTGTATGCATTTATGAAAAAACGTATCAATCGTCAAGCAACCATTCCTGAGATTACCGAAGGAACGGGTGTAGAAGAAGAGTTAATAATAAAATTTGTGAAGGAACAACGTTTAAGAGCATCACAATTTCCTAACTTAACGTATCCGTGTGATAAGTGTGGAAATCCTATTCAAGAGGGTAAACTTTGTTCAAACTGCTCAAAAGAATTAACATCTGCGCTGACATATCAAGATAATATTGATAGCGTGCAAGCAAGAAACAAAGCAGAAGAAAATAAAAAAGCAGCTACTTATTTTGCTGTTGACAAAAATAAAAGAAATAACTAAACTTTATAAGCTAAATACCGATATAGTAACTATACGTAAACGGAATCAAATTTAGAAAGAGGGTGATGGTCTTGAAAATACAAGGTCCCAACCATTCCAATTTCAACCCATATAAAAAACAAATCAACAAGCAAGCAGAAGTGCAAACTGACAAACAAGTGAAATCAGATCAACTGCAAATCTCTGACCAAGCAAAAAAAATGCAAGGAAATGATAGCGTGCAACCACAACGTGAAGCACGTGTTAATGAGATCAAACAAGCAGTTGAAAATGGAACTTACAATATTGCGCCGAAACAAACAGCTGAGAAACTTTTGAATTTTTGGAAATAGGGTTGTCTGGCAGATAATAAATAGGTAACGATTAAAGTACTATTTGAAAGCAGAGGGAGGACAGTTTTATGTCCATGCAAGAAATTAATGCGTCTTTACAACAATTATTGGAGCTTCATCAAAGCTTGTATTCTATCTCTAAAAGCAAAACAGACGTCTTGAAAGATGGCGATACGGATGAATTACAACAATTGTTAAAAAAAGAGAAAAAGCATGTGCAAGCAGTGAATCAAATTGAAAAAAGACGCCTTGAGCAAGTTTCTGCATGGGCAACGTCTAACCAGCTTGATTTAGAAGAACCAAACGTTACCTCACTATTAGAAGTAGTAGAAGATACGACAGAAAAGCAACAGTTAGAAGATATAACAACACAACTAGCTGAAGTATTAGTTAACTTAAAACAACAAGAACAATTGAACCAACAATTAACACATCAATCATTGCAATTTGTTCAATTATCAATGAATATGATCGCACCGACGATTCAAAGTTTTAATTATGGTAACCAAAATAAATTAAATTCGGATAAAGAAACGAAGCGATCCGTATTTGACTCTAAGGCATAAAAAGGAGGTAATTCGATGGTATCAACATTTAGCGGATTAGAAGTCGCAAAACGCGCACTTAGCACCCAACAAGCTGCACTCTATACAACTTCGCACAACATCGCCAACGCTAATACAGAAGGTTATACGCGCCAGCGTGTAAACTTTGAGCAAGTATCTACACTATCTGTTTCACGTTATACAGAAGGTGTGAAATCAGACATTGGGAGTGGTGTCCAAGCTGGTTCAATTGAACGAATTCGTGATCGGTTTTTAGATGTGCAATACCGCAATGAGAGTAGCAAGTTAGGCTATTATGAGCAACGTGCGGAAGCAATGGCGCAAATGGAAACAATTATGAACGAACCATCTGAAGAAGGTTTAGCTTATACCATGAGTCAGTTCTCCGATGCTTTACAGGACTTATCAACTAATCCAGAAGACTCTGGTTCACGATCTGTTGTAAGTCAGCGAGGACAAGCCGTTGCAGATACCTTTAGTTATCTTTCAACATCACTTGAACAAGTGCGTGGAGATCTGAATAGTCAAATAGATGTAACGGAAACAGAGTTTAACTCTATCCTTACACAGATCAATAATTTAAACGAACAAATTGGCTCAGTTGAACCACACGGTCATGTACCAAATGATTTGTATGATGAACGTGATCGTTTACTTGATAGTCTTTCTGCTATTGCTAATGTCAGTGTAAGCTATGAAAAAAGTAGTGGCCAACCAAGTGAAATTGCAATGGGTAAAGCAACTGTAACGTTAAACGGTGTTGGACAAGATGTCACATTAGTAGATGGCAATATATATCAAGTAAACCATATGGAAGTCACTTCTAATGAAAATAATAACGTCGAAAGTTTTACCTTTTCAAATCCAAATGACACAACTGCAACACCTGTAACAATAGATGCCGCAGATTATGCTTCAACAGGCGAATTGAAAGGTTTAATGGAAATGAACGGTTATGTTGACGCAGATGGAGAAGCTGCTGGTTATTATAATGAAATGTTAAGTGATCTTGATCAGATGGCTGTAGCATTTGTAGCCGAATTTAATCGTGTTCACCAAAACGGTTCTAATTTAACCGATGATGCTACAGGTGATTTCTATACAATCGATCCTGCTGCAACAAGACCAGCGGCTACGATGGCAGTTTCAGAAGATATTATCAATGATCCAAAGAGAATAGCAGCAAGTTTATCTGGTCCAAGTGGTGATGGAGAAAACGCAATTGAACTATCGAATGTATTTTCAAAATTACAAGCCGATTATGAAGTTCCAGCTGAAGGTTTAGGTAACAAAACCTCAATAAAAAGTTTTTATGAATCAATGATCGGTCAAATGGGTGTTGTCACACAGGAAGCAAATCGTATGGTTAGTAATGCAGGAGTACTGCAACAACAAGTAGAAGAAAATCGTTCTTCTGTTAGTGCTGTATCTCTAGATGAAGAAATGACAAATATGATTAAGTTTCAACATGCATACAACGCAGCTGCAAGAAGTATGACAGCAGTAGATGAAATGCTAGATCGAATCATAAATAACATGGGATTAGTAGGAAGGTAGGTTAAGATTATGCGTGTAACACAAAGTATGTTGACGAATAATATGCTTAAAAACCTCAGTAGTAGTTACAGTAATTTAGATAAATATATGGACCAGTTATCAACAGGTAAAAAAATTAATCGTCCTTCCGATGATCCAGTTATTGCAATGAAGGGGATGAATTATCGTACCCAAGTATCTGATGTGGAACAGTTTCAACGCAATATTAGTGAAGTAAATAACTGGATGGATAATTCAGATTCGCAATTAGATGAAACAACACAAGCATTACAGCGTCTTCGAGAATTAGCTGTTCAAGGTTCTAATGGTACGTATGAAGATGGACAACGTGAAAATATTGCAGCAGAAGTTGACCAATTAAAAGAACATCTAATTGACATTGCTAACACAGAGGTTAATGGTAAATATATATTTAATGGAACGAGTACAACAGGTGAAGCACCTGTAACTGTTGATGAAGATGGTAATGTTACAGGTGTTTCAACAAATGATGACGCAGTCCGAATTGAAGTAACGGATGGAACAAAACTGCAAGTTAATGTTACAGCAGGAAATGTATTCAGCGAGGAATTTTTTAAGGATATCGAAGCTTTTTCAACTGCTTTAAAATCTGATACTGATGAAGACCTTGATTCCCATATTGCAACAATGGACACACATATTAATAATACAGTAAATGAACGTGCTGATCTTGGTGCGCGTATGAATCGAGTAGAACTGATCGTAAATCGGTTAGAGAATCAATCAATTTCGGCTAATAAAATGATGTCTGATAATGAAGATGCAGATTTAGAAGAAGTTATTATTCAACTTACTACACAGGAAAGTGTTCATCGTGCTGCATTAAGTGCTGGTTCACGTGTGATTCAACCATCATTATTAGATTTTCTAAGTTAAGTAAAAGACTTGTCGCCGCTTTTGTGACAAGTCTTTTTTCAAATACCTTAAAAGGAGGATCCACCAATGGATTTCCCCCAAATACGTTTACAAACAAGAGCCGCTCAAATCAGTATTCAACATACAGAAGGACAACAACAAATTCGGCAACCCAAAGCACAACAAACCATCCAACAACCAAAGGGAGATTTAAAAATCAATACGACGCCTTCCAGACTAAGTATTGACCAATCCGAAGCTTGGGCAGATTTAGGCTTTAAATCCGTGAAAAGAATGACAAGAGAACAAGCACAAGAAGGAAAACAAGCAGTCTTTGCAGCGATCTCAAGGCGAATTCAACAAGGTGAAGAATTAATGAAGATAGAAAATGGTGGAAATCCAATTTCAAAACAAGCTGTTGATAATAGCCAAGACCCACCAAAGCAATTTAATATTGGTTGGATTCCATCAGCTGGATCAGTAAAAACGTCTTATCAACCAGCTAAAGTTAACATTCAATACACGGCACAAAAAGCTAACATTCAAACACAAGCACAAAAGCCAACAACCAATTATCAACCTGGAGCTGTGGATGTTAGTCTAGCACAGAAAAATCAACTGGATATTGATTTTGATAATCTTAAATATAAAGGTATCGGTGGTTTTGAAATTTTAATATAGAAAAGGTGAAAACATGCAAATAGAAACGAAATACTTTAATAAAATAACGATTGACGAAAATAAATTAATTGATTTTCCACAAGGTATTCCAGGTTTTATTGAAGAAAATCAATTTGTCTTATTACCATTAGAAAAAGAAACATTGTTTTATGTCTTACAATCTACAAAAACAAAAGAACTTGCATTTGTAGTAGTTGATCCTTTTCACTTTAGCAAAGATTATGAATTAAACATAGACGATAATACGATTGAAATGTTGCAGATTAAGTCAGAGGAAGATGTACAAGTGTTTGTAATAATGTCCCTAAAGGAACCATTTACTTCAAGTACTGCAAATCTTCAAGCACCAGTTATCATTAATCAAAAAGAACAAGTTGCCAAACAATATATTACGAATAGTAAGTACTATACGACAAAAGAAACAATCTTCACAAAAAATAGTACCTCCAAAAGGGAGGATTAAGATGTTAGTACTGACAAGAAAGGTAAATGAAACAATTAAAATTGGTGATGACATTGAGTTAAAAGTGTTAGGTATAGACGGAGATCAAATTAAGCTAGGAATTGATGCGCCAAAGAATATTGATATTCACCGAATGGAAGTTTATTTAGATATTCAAGCCGAAAACAGCGAAGCAGCAAGCTTTTCAACCGATTTGTTACATTTATTAAAAAAAAATTCAAAAAAAGATTAAACATCTGAAACATTCCTCCGATATTATATATGTAAAGCTAAACAGTACTAAAGACGGCCGCTTTAGTACTTTAGTGAAAACCACATGGATGTGGGAATACAACAAAACTCAAGGAGGAAATTATAATGAGAATTAATCACAATATCGCAGCATTAAACACACACCGTCAATTAGGTAGTGCAAACAACGCACAACAAGCTTCAATGGAGAAATTATCTTCAGGTCTTCGTATCAATGGTGCTAAGGACGATGCAGCAGGTCTTGCAATTTCAGAGAAAATGCGTGGTCAGATCCGTGGTTTGGATCAAGCTTCTACTAATGCTCAAGATGCCAACTCTTTATTACAAACTGCAGAGGGTGCTTTAAATGAGACACATGACATCCTTCAACGTATGCGTGAATTAGCAACACAATCTGCCAACGATACGAATACAGATACGGATCGTGCTGAACTACAAAAAGAAGTTAATGAACTTGCTTCAGAAATCACTAGAATTGGTGATAATACTGAGTTTAATACAAAGACTTTACTTGATGGTGAATTTAGTGCTACTTTCCATATTGGTGCTAATGAAGGACAAAATCTTTCTATCGAAGTAAATGATATGCGTTCGGACGCATTAGAAGTAGGTACTGTTTATACTGCAGATGCAACTGATGGAGCAACAATACTTGGACAAGATGGTACTACAGTATTGGGTACTTGGCAAGATGAGGTAGCTGAAAGTGCACCAGGAGCTGGTGATGGAACTGTTGCAGGTTATTTTGATGGTGCTGATCTAGTTTTAGAAGCAGAGACACAATTTGCAGCAAATACAAAAGGTGCAATTGGTATTGATATTTCTTCACAAGGTACAGCTGATACTGCAATCACAACAATCAACAATGCGATTGAAACAGTTTCTGCTGAGCGTTCTAAACTTGGTGCTACTCAAAACCGTTTAGATCACACAATTAACAACTTGGGTACATCTTCTGAAAACCTAACTGCTGCGGAATCTCGTATCCGTGACGTAGATATGGCGAAAGAAATGATGAACCAAACTAAGAATTCAATTCTTGCACAAGCATCTCAAGCTATGCTAGCTCAAGCAAACCAGTTACCGCAAGGCGTGCTTCAATTACTACAATAATATTAAATTATTCGAAAGAGACTCTAGCAAAGCTAGAGTCTTTTCTATTACATTAAAAGGATAGAAATTATTTATATTTATTTAGTGATTCCACAAAATTTCACCCTCAATCGCAAAACAAATTTCTTCGAGTTGATATATTCAAGACAAAAAATAGATTATAGCGTATGGTTATTTTAGTGTAATTCTTAATTCATGAATAGTTAAAATGTTAGAACAATCCGTTAGTCCATTTAGGAAATACTATTGATTTTAAAGCATAAGTAATTGCACTACTGCTAGCAATCGTTGTAGTGTTTTTTATTGTCAAGCAATTTTTTTGAAAAATATCTACACATATACGAACAATACTCCGATAATAGAAGAAATAGTATATCGAGAAGGAGATGGCACTTGCCATGAATGTTGAGGATATTAAAATTGGATCCCAACTCCTGCAAAGAAATGAGAACACGACGTTTTCGACACCTGCGCGAGATAAATCCAAAGATGAGAAATCTGTAGAGTTATATCAACAAGTTAAAGAAAATAGTATGGATCAGCCAAGTCGTGCTCAAACAGAACAATTAGTGGAGCAGTTAAATCAATTATTAGAACCACATTTTACAGACATTAAATTTGAATTTCATGAAAAGTTGGAAAAGTATTATGTTACAGTAATAGATTCAGAATCAAAAGAATTAGTAAAAGAAATTCCACCTAAAAAAATGCTGGATGTTTATGCATCGATAGCCGAGGCAATGGGATTGATCGTAGATGAGCGAATTTAACAAAGAGGAGTGATTATATGGCTTATAGTGTAGATACAGCAAGTAGGGTAACAGGTCTTGCATCTGGAATTGATACAGATACAATGGTAAAAGATTTAATGGCTGCAGAACGTTTACCATTAGATAAGATGGAACAAGATGTTTCATGGACAACATGGCAACGTGATTCTTATCGTGATATGAATAAGTTGTTTTATGATCTTGATCAACAGACTCTAGATATGAAATTGCAAAAAACATATCAATCCAAAACATCTGCTTCGACAAATGAAGCAGCAGTCACAGCAACAGCAACAGCTGGTGCTACTAACAGTTCGTATTCAATTGGGGTAAATTCACTTGCGACAACAGCTATTAATGTAAGTACAGCTGGTATTTCTGGAACAACAAAGATTGATCAATATGGGAAATTGAGTGAACAAGATTTTGGTGGGACTGATATCACTGGTGATGGTTCATTCGATATATCGTATTTTGATGAAAATGGGGCAGAGGTAACAACAAATATCGTGTATACAGCTGATGATACGTTAAATAGTGTACTTAAAAAAATCGGTACAGCAACTGGTAATGAAATTCGCGCAACATATGATACGCAAAGTGATAAGATTATTATGGAACGAACAACAACAGGTAATTATAATACAAATGGCAGTGAAATTGGATTTACAACAACAGGTTTTCTCGCTGATACATTGCGATTAGACACCGCACAAGAGTCTGGTGGAACAGATGCTACATTTACTTATAATGGTGTTGAGTTTACATCCAAAGAAAATTCCTATACATTAAACGATGTAACATTTAACTTTACGAGTGTAACTACTTCAGCAGCAACAATAACGATAGATAATGATATTGATGCATCATATGATAAAATTATGGCGTTTATTGAAAGCTATAATACAGCAATTGAAACAGTTAATGCTGCTTTACAAGAGGATCGCTATCGTGATTATAAACCGTTAACAGAAGCTCAAAGAGAAGAATTATCAGATACTGAGATTGAACAGTGGGAAGAAAAATCGAAGAGTGGTCTATTAAAAGGGGATACGACCTTATCGAATGGATTATCCTCTATGCGATATGGCTGGTATAGTAATGTTGATAATAGTAGTAATTTTAATAGCATCACAGATATAGGAATTTCTACTTCATCAAACTACTTAGACCGTGGAAAGTTAGAAGTGAATGAAGATAAGCTAAAAGCTGCCTTGCGAGAAGATCCTGATTCAGTCTATAAATTATTCTCTAACGATGTGGAAGGTTCTGGTCGTGGTATTATTAATCGTTTAGAAGACTCGATTGCAAGTACAATAAAAAATGTTGAAGTAAGAGCAGGGAAAGCAAGCTCAACTGAACAACAATATACATTAGGTAGAAAATTGAATGACATGGAAGATCGGATTTCAGCATTTGAAGATCGATTACGGTCTATAGAAGACCGTTATTGGACGCAATTTGGTGCTATGGAGAAAATGATCCAACAAATGAATTCGCAGTCTAGTTACTTGTCACAACAATTCAGCTATTAATATAAGGAGTGTTAAGATTTTATGGTTTATCAACAACAATACCAAGCGTATAAAAACAATTCAGTTAACACTGCCTCACCAGGTGAGTTGACGTTAATGTTGTATAATGGTTGTTTGAAATTTATTAAACAAGCAAAAAAAAATATGGAAGAAAAAAACATAGAATTAAAAAATACAAACATTCAAAAGGCACAAAAAATCATTAGTGAGTTCATGCTTACATTAGATCCAAAAGCTGAAATTACCAAAGAAATGATGCCGATGTATGATTATATAAATCATCGCTTGATGGAAGCGAATATCCAAAATGATATCTCGGCTCTCGACGAAGCTTATGGACTTGTCGAAGAATTTCGTGATACGTGGAAAGAAGTTGTAAAACAGACACGTCAACAGCAATATGCACAAGGCGCGCAAGTTTAATGGAAAGAATGGAAAGGCTAGAAGATATCTCGATGAAATTGTATCACTTATTAGATCAACCGATGTTAGGAATTGATAGAGAAAAGATGATTAAAGATGCTCAAGAATTATTAGCGGAACGCGAGTTGATTTTGCAAGAGGTGAAAGCACCATACACCGAAGAAGAAAATGAAATTGGGCAAAGATTAATTCCAATTGATAAGAAAATCGAGCAAAAGCTTAATCATCTTTTCACGAATCTAAAAGTAGAAATGCGTTCGGTTAAGAGACAAAAATCTTCTAATCAAAAGTATACAAATCCATACGAAAATGCGTCAAACTTTGATGGGACTTTTTTAGATAAAAAGAAATAGGTGATAACATGGTAGGAATGAAAGATGGTGATTACCAGCTGTTACGAGAGTATAAAGAGATGTTGCTTGTGATGAGCGAAGGATTCACATATGTAAAAGATAATTTATCAGAAGAGGCACCTGCTAAAGTCCAAGATGTCTTTAATGATTTGTTAGCTTCATTTCAGCAACTTAATGCCACACACGGGCAATTAGCGAACATTTTTGATGAAAGTGATGAGATGGAAGCATTGCTAAATGAATACAAAGAAATCGTTAAATTATTATCCGAATGGTTTGAGAAGAAGTCAAATGAAGAGAAAAGACAACTACTCAACGAGAAAGTTGTCCCTGCATTTGAAGCATGGAAAGAAAAAATCATAGCATTTGTTGAACCGTATACGGTGCAATAACCAAAGAAGCTCTTGAATCTAAATGATTCAAGAGCTTCTTTTTAAATTAATACATACTATTGCCGACTGCAATGCTGAAGAAAATTAGTAGTATAAGTAATAGTCCGTATAATGCTGTTCCAACAATACTAGTTACCAAACCCGCAACTGCCATACCGTTCCCAGCTTGTTGATAATTCGCAATTTCCTTTTTTGCCTTGCTTGATAAGACAATACCAATAATGCCGAAAATGAAACCAATCCATGGAATGACAATAGATAAGATACCAAGAACCAACGAGGCAATTGCCTTTCCATTTGTTACTGGTGCCTGTTGATAGTGTTGCTGCTCCTCCATATAAACACGTCCTTTCATTAAAAACTCCTGTTTATTATACCACTTTTTTATGGCTATAGAATCTTAAATTCCTTTCATAAGTATTATTGTATTAAAACGTTTTAATCAACGAAAATTGTGATGTAAGCTTATCGAGGCATCTTTTTAACTGTTATAGGTTTAGTTTTGTTCAATCTTGAGATAAGTGATGAAAAATCAAAAGTTATTAACTTAAAGAAAAATTTATCAGAATTTCTAGGATTCTCATTCCCAGAAATCAGGAAAGTAAAAACTAGGTTTAGAACCTTTCACTTCCATTTTATGTAATTACAGGGTAAAATACATAATAAAGTGGGGATTTGATGAAGAATAAAGTATGGTTTTTAGTAGCCACAGTTTCTATATTTAGTTGTACATGCATGTCTCCACCTCAAATTAATTATGCACGTACTACCTAAAAGTGTACATTCTTATTCAATCATTTTTGTGTATTACTAAGTTAGCATTTATACGTAGATTCATATCTCATGCGGTGTGCTTTTCATTTTAAGATCACTTGAATACGTTCCGAGATTACATGTCGTTTCATAAGCATTCTTTCCATCAATCTAATGCGACTTCCAAATATATTCTATTGGCATAAGATTGGTTACTCGTAATATATTCTACAATTGACGCAACATAAAAATCGTATATTTGCCACGTTTTAAATCTAATTCCGGTATTATCATTTTTTTATTAGACCATTCATAATTCCTACACATTTAAAAGTAACTTTTTAGTAATCCCTTCCAACTGTTTAGCCTTTTGAGAATTAAATGTTTTCATGGATACAACAGGTTTTGAAAGTCTATAAGCTGAGAAACTCTGCGATCTTGATTCCTTTAATACGTCAACAATACTATTCACGATTTCATCAACCTCATGTCCTACTAGACGGTGAACTACTCTCAAGAATATTCTCATTAATGGATTCGCAAAGACTGATCTAGCCCCAGATGTTCTTACAGCCATTGGATTATATAAAATATAACGAACGCCCTTGCGTTTGAATCCTGCACCCAACAAGTCATTTAGCCGGTTGGCATTGCCGTTAGCCTTCACGCTGTTAAACTTGCGACGATATTCTAAATCGTCAAAGTTGATGGGGCTGTAGATACCGGGGGTAGCAACATTTAAAATAAAAGAGTCATCATTAAATGCTAATCGATTTGAAAGGATATACCGACTTAAATACTGCAAAGCAAAGGTGAATTCTAAACCTTCTTGTGTGATAAAAGCGTCTTTACGAGATGTTTGTAGGACAGCGCAAAGAATCAATCCATCGATTGCGCCATAGGTCCTTTGGATATTCTCGATAATACGGTAGTTTTCCGAAACAAGACTCAGATCTGCTTGAAGATAAATAGCATTAGGTAGATCACCTTTATTTCTGCTTACGATAATGACCCTATTCCCAGTTGCTAAATAATACTTCGCCAGTCCTTTGCCAATGCCACTAGTACCTCCTGTAATTAACAATGTTTTCATTATTGAATCCCCTTTATTTTTGGTATATTATTTGTACTAGTATGATTATCGTACTAAGTGATATTCATTTCAAGTACGCAAAAATTCCTTACTAAGTACGGTGGACAATACTAAGGAGTGAAAAAAACAATGAACATACCGAATTTACAAGAATTAATGGCCCAAAATTTAAATAATCAAGAAAACTGCAATCCTAGTTTTAACCCGCTTGATCCTGTTTTCAATGTCTTGCAGGGGAAGTGGAAGAATCAAGTACTATTTGAAATTATCGCTTTAAAAAGCGCTCGTTTTGGTCAGCTTAATCGAGCTATCCCAAAAATTACAAATACTATGCTAACTACGACGTTACGAGAGCTAGAAAAGGATGGTTTAATCACAAGGAAACAATATAATGAAATCCCTCCACGTGTTGAATATACAATTACAGAAAAAGGGAAAGATTTACTTCCCGTTTATTATGAAATGTATAAGTGGGGCATCAAGTATCAAAAGGAATAAGAATTGAGCTTGTTTTTGCAGAAAATTTCTGGGGAAAATATATTTTTTCATTTACTTCGTTGGAGAAAGAGTGTGAATTGGTTAAGTGAATCGTCTAGTTGACGTGTTTCTTCTATCCACGTTTAACTTTAAACAATCATAAATCCATTCATATGTTGACCAAGGAGTTGTCGAATGTAGCAACTTCTATTTTGATAAATCACAGATAATATAACAATATGGGGGAAATCAACTAATTACCACAAAGTTATTTGCTGCACAGTACAAGACTACGATGCAATAAATAACTTCTGTTTCAGAATGATTTATTACTATTTTCGCTAACACTAACGGAAAACGTTACTTGAAGAAGAATAGGTAGTTATGGGCATACTTTTTAACTATCGGTTATAATAGAAATATAACCGATTAATCGGTATTTCACGAGTTAAAATATAAGGTAATAGGAGTTGAGTGGATGGTAGAGTCGAAGAAATTCCCGCTTATATCAGATAATCTCTCTATCGATATAGTTAACACTGAAATTGTAAGACGTGGAGAAAGGCAAGATCTATTAGTGGAGGAAGAAGACTTACTTAATTGGCTTGATGATATGAAAGTAAACTTGTTTTTGAATAAAGAGGATTATGAAAAGATTGAATCTCAAATTCGAAGTATCTTATCAAGGCTTTTAGAAATGCGCGCTATTTTACGCAATAATTTTGAATTAATAGCTGATGGACAGCCAATTCAAGAGAAATTTATAACTCTTTTAGAAAAAAAGATTGAGAATGCACCATTTATATATAAGCTTGTAAATAATAAACTTATACCTAAGCCAGTTGGAAAAATTGAGGATGTGTTAGAATCGTATATTGCTTATGACGCATTAAGCTTAATCCATCATAATAAGTTGTCTTATCTCAAACATTGCTCAAATCCTGAATGCGTCCTATTATTTATTGATGAGACTGGTCGTCGCAAATGGTGTTCAATGAAAATTTGTGGGAATAGGAACAAGGTTGCTCAATTTCAGTCAAGAAAAAAAAGCTAATATAGTAAAGGATCAACTCTTAGAAGGGTTGCTTTTTTTTAATTACAATAACTAACCTTTAAAATTAATATTGACAGGTTAGTATTAAAGAGTTAAACTAAAGCTATAAATTAAAAGGAGGAAAAAAATGGGTAATAAAAGTATCTCAGATCAAGAAAATCGAAGTGTTACACGATTAGCATATTTCTTGAAAATGCGAGGAGAGGGAAGGAGCACATTAAAAATAGTGCCAAAGGATGCACTAACAGGACTAATTGGAGGTTTTCTAACTATTTTTTCTTTAGTTATACTGACTAATATTACATCAATAGGATGGTTAATAGCGCCATTTGGTGCAAGTTGTGTGTTAGCGTTTGGTGTTTGGAATTCTCCGTTATCACAACCCAGAAATATTATTGGTGGACACGTTATTTCAACTTTCGCAGGTTTGTCTGTCTATCATCTATTTGGTGCTAGTCCCTGGTCAATAGGTCTAGCAGTCGGTCTAGCAGTTGCTGCAATGATGTTGACAAAAACGACACACCCTCCAGCAGGTGCTGATCCACTTGTTGTTATGATGGGAGAATATAGTTGGGGACTTCTAGTTTCACCGGTTTTAATAGGTTCAGTAATCATTGTATTACTTGCATTATTAATCAATAATTTACGTAGTGATAGGAAATACCCAACTTTCTGGGTTTAAATTTTACATAAAAGGAGACGATGAAAATGAGTGGTTTTATCTTTGAGCAATTATGGTTTGCACGCAACAATACAATTGAACGGGTTTCAGAATTAGATGAAGCGTCATCGCTTATCACACCAGAACATTTCAATAATAATATAAAATGGAATTTAGGACATATCTATTTAATTCATGAAAAATTCGCTTTTCATGTAACTGGAGAAGAAACTAAAATACCAGGTAATTTCTTAGATATTTTTAGTCCAGGTACAAGACCTAGTGAATGGATAAATGTAGAAATACCTAAGCTTGATGAATTAATTACAATGTTAAAAAAACAAGTGGATCGGATTGAAAAAACACAGAGGTCACAATTGAAAACGTACGTAGACAAACCATATACGACATCAACTGGTCTTACTTTATCAACGGTAGAAGCACTTCTTAGCTTTTGTTTGTACCATGAGGGAATGCATTTTGATGCAATTAAATCAATTAAACGGATAATTCAAAGTGAAATGTAGATGATGAATATCAAGTTGGAGATTCATGAATGGGAGAATATAATCTTGGTTCGATCGAAAAAGGAGCTATTGTATAGCTTTTTTTTTAGCTCTGTTAAAGGTTGATATTAATAATTTAATTCTTCGTACAAAGGGTCTTTATAAAATCAAAACATTAATAATTATCAAATAAGAAGATTGTTTCGACCTTTCCGGTTAAATTGAAAGTATAGTAATGTTTTTCATGCTCATAACATCAGTGATGACGAAGCGGTGGCTCATGCTTTTAATTAATTAGTTTAGCTAGTTATAAGAGAAGGAGAGGAGAGCATGGTAGGGTTACTATCTCTCCTGTTTTTTATGTAAAAAAACGCCTACCTATTATTTAAAATATTTATGATGAATCATTAATTGACATTTTTCAGTATCTTAGCTTCATGACATGGCTTCCGATGTCTAAAATTCTTGCTACAATTTCTCTAACAAGCCTTCTCCACACACACCCAGAACGATTTTAATCAAGAAAAAATAAAAAGGGATAGTAGTAGTCTGTACCCCTTATAGTGGTCATACTAATCAAAATCTCTCGTGAAACATGATTATTTGGGAAGCAGTACCTTTAGAAATTAGTGCAGCATCGGTAAAGAATTCAAGTGCATCTTCATCTACGGGCCATAAAAAGATGAAAAAAATGAAATCTATAATGAAACTCGTAGGAAAACTAGCAAGAATACTGGTGGCAATAGCTAAAAGTCATGAACCATATTGTTCTCAGAAAGTACAACCATTTGCAGCTATAGCAGCTTAATTCTAATTGTAAACCAAGTATGACTTTAAAGTGATTAATAGTAGTTTAATAATTCTTGAATGTTGGCTTATTCGTAGGATTACAGAGAAAGCGCGGAGTACTGGATACCGTTGTACCTAAGGCACTGACCCGTTTGCGCAGCAAAAACGGCCTCCACCCCTTGGATAGGCATGACGAAGGAATGAAAGGGCAAATGACCCGTTGAGACATGGGAGGGATAGCCTCCAGGGGCGGCGTGGAGAATGCCTACAGTATCTTATGGAAATAAATGGAGCTATTTATAACTCCTCTATTCCCGTATGCCTTCATATAGCCTTTATTATCAAAACTCATTCCATTCATCCGTCATTGTTCTTAGAAGTGGTCTGGAATCCTGCGTATAAGCGAGCATTTGTGAGTAAATAGAATCTAACTGAGGGAGTACAAGCATACTATTCAATAAAAAAAACGATATTGTGCAATCGAGCGTGGAAGACCATAAGCTAAGCCTAATTCCAAGTTGAAATATAGGTTTTTTATGGGTAAACGTTTGTAATGCAACAAACAACAGATGATCACACTATACTCTTTGATTGTAGCTTAGGGTAGTCGACTACTTGAAAATAAAGTTCAATTTTCTGCGTGCGGTGTAGGTTCAGGAAGTTAAATTCAAAGTCCAGCGGGAAAAGAAAGATCTGAAGATCCACTTCGGAAAGCAACTGCCCGAAGCGAAAATCAACATGGCAGTTACGCTGGAATAAATATTTTTAAATAACAACAATAATATAAAAGAAAAAAGCAGATTGTAGTTAAATACAATCTGCTTTCCTCATCTATCTAAAAGTTCTCTTTAATCTGTTGTGCTTCCTTAACTGTCTCTTCCATAATAACCGCTAGTTGTTTGTTGCTGTCTGTTTGTTCTGTGACAGAAGCACTTAATTCTTCTAAACTAGCGGAAGCTTGTTGGATGATCGCTGCAAGGTCATTGGTTGATCCTTCAACTTGGTTTGATTGGCCTTGCACTTTTTCGGCCATTGTAGTGAAACTTTTTAATTCACTGTGGAGCTTACTCATTGTTGTAGCAATTTGTTCAAAATAGCTTGTTACTTCATTTGATGAGGTAACGCCATAGGAAATTTTTTCTTTGCTTAGGGCCATTTGCTCAATTGCTTCTTGGTTACTCGTGTTAAGTTCCGTTAGATTACCTGTGATTTTCTCGGTTATTTGTTGTGTGTTATCTGCTAGTTTGCGAATTTCGTCTGCTACAACTGCAAATCCTTTTCCAGCCTCACCTGCACGGGCCGCTTCGATTGATGCATTTAATGCTAGTAGATTAGTTTGTTCGGTAATATCTCTAATTGTCCCCGCAAATTGATTGGTTTCAGCGATTTTATTAGTTAACACAGCAAAGGTATTGTTTAATTGGTTGATCACACTTTCCACTGCTTGGTTATTTTGGTTAAGACTGTCCATTTTTTTCTTACCATTGTCGGTTAATTCACTTGCTTGAATTGACTCTTTATATAGCATTTCTGATGTACTGTGGACATGGTCAATACTTTGTTTTGTTTGAATCGTGTTCTCCGAAATATCCGTAATTTGTTCAGATTGTGTTTGACTTCCTACAGCAATTTCATTGATGGCGATTGTCATCTCATTTTGTGATATGACATTTGTTTGTAGTTGTTCATTCACTTCAGAAATTTTTTCGACAATAGATGTGACGCTTTGTTCGATAATCGTACGTTGTCTTTCTTTATCTAGATTATATTGTGCTGAATCAGCTAACATGTCGCCTAGACGCTTATTTTGTTGACTGGATAAGTGAATTAATACAAAGAAGATCAAGCCAAATAATAAGTAAAGTAAGACGGTGTAACTAACTAATTCTTTTACAACAGTTGCTTCTGCTGTCATTGAATTAAAAAAGATGATTCCTAGTCCTAGTACATAGCCATATAAAAATATACCACGCTTCATTTGTATGGCGGAGAAAACAGTTAGAAAGAACAAGATTAAAACTATTTGTGCACTTCCACCTTGTGTAAATAAAAAGATATAAATCGATCCATAAAATGTCGTGATGAATAGGTATGGGACAATTGTTGGTTTTTTCCATATGCGTTGTAATAATACGTATGCGATAATACCGATCAGTAGTTCTGCAAGATAGAATAATAGTGTTGTCGTATCACTCCCAAAAAATGCATTTATTGTACCAGTAGCTAACGTGATCGACATGACGATCAACATTAACGTATTTTTCTTCAGTAGATCTTGCCACTTCATTTTTTCTATTTCATTCAATTTTAAAAACTCCTTTTCTAAATAGACCTTTATCCTTATATATCGGTTGAAAAGATGAAAAAATTTAGTTCGTTTTACTTATCTAGGTAATTTATTTTCATACTTTTTTCTTAATTCGCTTAATTTTTCCAATCTATTTACATTTTCAGCTGTATGTTGCATGCCAATCGAAATAATTAAATTCTCTATTAAAAAAGTTGGTGCAATCATTGAGTGAAAAGCGTGTTCTTCGCCACGACTTGCAAATAAGACAACATCAGCTTCCTTGGCAAAATCGAATATGACTTGATCGGTAATAATAATCGTTTGATAGCCAACCTTTTTAGCATGGTCTAAAATCACTTTTGCTTCAGGAAGTAGGCGGACAAAGCCAAAGATAACGACAACATCAGTTTGCTTCACATGCATTAGCTCTTCAAAAATTTCGCTACCGCCTTGCTGAATAATTGATATGTCACAGTCAAAGCGACTCATGCGGTACTGCATTAATGTAGCCAAACCAAGTGATGGCCCAGGACTATACAAATAAACTTTTCTAGCTTCCGTAAGCAATGAAACTGCCTTTTGAAAAGCATGGTTGGAGACATATTCCATCGTTTGATGTAAATGATGAACCGCAGCTTCTAATGTATGAAATTGCAAGGAGGACTGTTTTTCTACTTTATCTATTAAATCCTTCCATTTTCCAGCGGGTGAGACTTCTAGGCTTGTCTGCATCTTTTTTTTGAATGCTTTGAAATTGTGAAAACCGACAGCCTGCCAAAAACGGGAGACAGAAG
Organism: Paraliobacillus sp. X-1268; assembly: GCF_003426095.1. Lineage (NCBI taxonomy): Bacteria > Bacillati > Bacillota > Bacilli > Caryophanales > Bacillaceae > Paraliobacillus > Paraliobacillus sp. X-1268. The sequence goes on along the minus strand of NZ_QJSK01000006.1, from coordinate 97,803 downwards.
CAATGCTAACATTAACTGCAATCGCAATTTCATTTTCCGTTGAGAGCAAGACCTGTTGGGTATTTTTTTGAATATAATTTGCAATTTTAACTTGCGTTGGTGACATGGATGACGTATCCCAATCGAAACTGATCATATGTGTGCGCTCCTTCTTGTACAGAATACTTTCAGACTAGCATATTTCAATCTAAAGTAGAGCTTTATGAAAGAAAATTTACATAATGATAAATAACGTTAATAAATTTACATCTTCTTTACGACAAGCCTAAAGTAGATTAATAACCCTACCTTACAATGAAAGTAAGTTAATATGAGGAGGGAAAAGAAAATGAGTCAATTAAAAAAAGAGCGCTACACATTAACACAAGCACAGAAAATGATGGTATTTATTTTATCAATGTCCTTATACGGTTTATCGAACATGATAACAGAATTGGTACCATCGGTTAATCTCGGTCCAATTGAATTTTCAATTGAGTATTTTGCTTTTATCCCACTTACGTTATGTATGTTGTTTCATCCGTTATATGCCGCAATTGGTGCGGCATTAGGGGAAGTTATTTTTGGCGAAATTATGCTTGGTCAATTCGGTGGATTTGGTGAATTAGAGAAGTTTATTGCTTTCTCATTAGCCATGTATATTGCTGGTACACTCGTGCGTGATCCACGTAATAAACGCCAAGTTGCGGTTGCAGCAATGATGGGTGTCATTATTCACCAAGCGATTAGCTCGATGGTTGATATTATGAAAGTTTGGGTTGGGGTGGAAGAGTTAGAAGCAGTATCTGGCTTAGCAGAGAGTGTCGTTATTATTGAAGGATTTGCGTTTTTAAATGATGTTCTGTTCTCCGGTATTCTGTTTGCTTTACTTCCAACGGTATACTTGGTTCCGCGTTTATACGGGAAGATGGAGCCTTTACTTGGGATGAAACCTCGTGATAATCAGACAAGGTATTCGCTTGGTGAAATTGTTGGGCCGCGTTTAGTTGTACTTGGGATCTTCTTAGCTGGTGCAGCGTTTCTATTTGAATATTTATCAGAGGCTGGTTTTAATTGGGAATGGGAAGCGGACTTTGTTGGGATGTTTGGTGATGGATTTATCTGGGTTAGTATTGCAGTCGCTGCAATCGTGGCAGGTATTACAATTGCTGTAATGATCAAGAAAAAGGCTACCAATTTAGAAGAAGAAAGGATTTCATAAATGACTGCACAAATTGAAATTGATCAGGTTACGTTTCAATATCCAGGTGGTGATGCACCCGTTTTAGAGAATGTATCCTTATCTTTAGAAAAAGGTACATTCGTCGCAATCATGGGTAGTAACGGTAGTGGTAAATCAACCTTATGTAAGCTTCTTAATGGCTTGATTCCACATTATTATGTAGGAGATTTCAGTGGAAAAGTAACTGTCAATGATCTTGTAACAACCGAACAAAAAGTAGCAGAACTGTCTCATGATGTTGGCTATGTGTATCAAGATTTTGAGAACCAATTGGTGAGTCCACGTGTTTTAGAAGACGCGAGCTTTGCGCCACTAAATTTTGGCTATGCTGATTTTAAAGAACGGGGAAAACGTGCTTTAGATCGTGTTGGTTTAGTCGGGTATGATCAAGAATTCATCTGGCAATTAAGTGGTGGTCAAAAGCATCTATTAGCTCTAGCTGGTGCGTTATCACTTGATCCTGATATTTTAATTATTGATGAACCTGTCGCACAACTCGATCCCCAACACGCGGAAGAGATCTATCAGATTTTACAAAGGATAAATGAAGAAGATGGCAAGACAATTATCGTAATTGAACACCATACAGAATTTATTGCATCATATTGTAAAGAGGTTGTTTTAATGGATCAAGGAAAAGTGGTTTGGAAAAAAGAGACAAATGCTGCCTTGCAAAATGTAGAGGCGTTGGTTGCTAGTCAAATCTATCCGCCGCAAGTAACGCAAGCATCTTATCAACTTGGGAATACGCAAGCTGTGAAATTACCGATCACACTAGCGCAAGCACGCACTTTTTTTGAAAAAGAAGAGCGAGTAGGAAGTCTGCTTGAAGAATCTGTCGAAGTAAGACCATTGCGTGAAACGATAGTCGAAATGAAGGACGTTAGTTTTTCCTATAAAACGATTACGCGATCGAAAAATCAAGTCTTAAATGGAATTGACTTAACGATTCATCATGGCGATCATATTGCATTAGTTGGCAATAACGGTGCAGGAAAATCTTCATTAATGCGTCTGATCACAGCCTTGGTTAAACCTGAAGCAGGCAATGTAATGGTTAAGAATATGAATACACGGGATGTTTCACCCGAGAAGTTGGCTGATCTTGTCACCTATGTCTATCAAAATCCAGAGCAAATGTTTATCGAGGATAGTGTACGTAAAGATGTTGAATTTTTCTTAAAAGCTAGGAAAGTAGAAGGCTATCAAGAAAAGGTTGATAAGATTCTCGAGCAATTCGAATTAACGGATTTACAGGATAGGGATAGCAGATTGATGAGTGGGGGACAGCAACGCCGGGCATCACTTGCGATTGGTGTTGCGATGGATCCAGAAGTGATTCTCTTAGATGAACCTACAGCAAACTTGGATATTGCGACCCGTAAACATATTACTAGATTAATTAGTGATTTAGAAGAAATTGCCGCAGTAGTAATCGCGACACATGATATGCAGCTTGTTGCAGAATGGGCGAATCGAATTATTGTCTTAAACAACGGGCAAATCATCCATGATGGTGATCGAGCTTCTGTGTTTGGTAATGCAGCATTGTTAGATCGCGCTGGATTGAAAGCACCGCAAATATTGGAGCTTAGTAAAGCACTACAGGTTGAACCTTTAGCTTATACGGTAACTGATTTTGTTGCTGCTTGGAAGCAGAAGGAGGAATTTGATGGAATATACGCGTAAGTTCTCCGATAAATTATCAGTAGAACAGATGAAAATCGAATTATTAAATACTGCTTATGGAAATGGTGATACATTTTTAGCAAAATTAGATCCGCGTACACTGTTTACTTGGTATCTCTTTTTCGGTATTGTGCCTTGGTTTATTCATAATCAAGTTGTCTTGTTAGGGATGTTTGCGTTGATGGTTGTGCTTACTTTTTTCGCGAAAGTCAGTCCGTTAATTGTCTTTATCCTTTGTTTAGGCTTACTTGGACAAGGCGGTTATCTTTTAATCGCATCACTCTTTTTTGGTGGCGATGTATCGGTAATTATTCCATTGCTCGTCTTGACGTTAAAACTGTCGGTGATCTCGCTTGCTAGTATTATTGTCTTTTGTTCAATGGATCCCGAGAAATTGAGTAATGGCCTGTTGAAAATTGGTGTTCCTGGCCAGGTTTCGTTCAGTATTGCGTATGGATACCGGATGCTTCCTAGTTTGTTAGAGGAATATCATCATGTTTTCTTATCATTTCGCTTACGTGGAAAAGCACCAGTTCGACATGGCTTTTTATACTGGCGCTCGATTACTTACTTTTGTAAAATAGCTGTCTTATCGTTTTATCCGCTGTTATTAAGCACAGCGAAGCGGGCACGAACAACTGTTGAAGCACTAGAAACGAAAGGTAGCTTCTACGGATTCAACCATCCAAAAGTGAAAAAGATTAAACTAGCCCATTTGCGAATGAGACGTAGAGATTACGCGTTTTTAGTTTTATCGATTGTTTATATGGTTGGTGTGTTTATGTTAGGAACTATTTCTTAATAAAAAGGAGAATACTAGAATGAAAATTGATTTTCATAGTCATGTAAAAATATCAAAAAAATCAATGTTTATGCCAGATTATTTTGCAGAAATGATGGAAGAGGCGAGTAAAAGTGGATTAACGGCACTTGCCATGACAGAGCATTTTAATACGAAACGATTTATGGACATTTATGATTATATCGATGGCAAATATACTTATGAAAATGGCTATTATGTAGTTGGCGATATCCGTGTTTTTCCTGGCATTGAGGTTGATGTCAAAGAGGTTGGACATATCTTATTGATAGGTGATCGCAACGATATATTGGAGATCCGTTCTGCACTTGAACCTTACACAGACCCAGCCAATTTTATTGAATTTGATCAATTGATGGATTTTGCGGCGGAATATAATATTTTGAAAATTGGTGCTCATCCATTTCGTAAGGGTACCCCATTAACACATTTACTGCCAGAACAATTACGCCGATTAGATGCACTAGATTTAAATGGTAAAGATTTATACGCACAAGGTGTGGAACCATACTATACGCAATTGATCGATTTTGCGAAAGAACTAGGTTTACCAATTGTCGGAGGTAGTGATACCCATCAATTCCTCCAGTATAGCGCTGTGTTTAATCAGTTTGAACAAGTATGCTCTACTGTTGGGGAACTAAAGACGGCAATTAGGAATGGGAATTATCAAGTAGAGATAGCAGACAATTTAATGATAAAAGTAAAAGCAGCTGCATTAGTGAAAAAATATATGAAAAAGTTGTTAGAAGATCAAACAGCTGTTAGATAAAAAATACGCGTGTGAGAATCGAGCGATTATAAGCTCGGTTTTTTTATTTGTTTATTTAAAATGTGTACGGTTTGTAAATTTTTTTAACAAATAGTTTTGCATACTGTTAGATGACAGCGTTAACAAAATGTTGATATATCAGTGTTCAGAGGTGATTGTAAAATTTTCTATCGTATTTTTTAAATTTTCGACAAATTTTTTATGAGTTTATGCAGGAATAAGACAGGGTAATATAGAAATATAGATATATAAAGGAGGACACTTATTATGAAATATAACATTCGTGGAGAAAACGTTGAGGTAACAGGGGCAATAAAAGAATACATTGAGAAAAAGGTTAGTAAGTTAGAACGTTATTTTGATACACCCCCAAAATCAGATGTAAACGTGAATCTAAGTGTCTATAAAGAAGAACAAAAAATTGAAATTACCATCCCGATGATAAATCTATTATTGCGTGCTGAGGAACAACATACTGATTTGTATGCCGCAGTTGATTTAGTAGTAGATAAGTTAGAAAGACAAATTCGGAAATATAAAACAAAAGTTAATCGCAAAGCTCGTCAACAAGGTGCACCAAAACATATTTTTGCGGAAATGGAAAAAGAAATAGAAGAAGGATACGATGAGGAAGAAGATGGTTTAGAAGTTGTTCGTACAAAACGATTTGACTTAAAACCAATGGATTCTGAAGAAGCGATCCTACAAATGGATATGCTTGGACATACATTCTATGTATTCACAGATGCAGAATCAGGAGACACAAACGTTGTCTATCGACGTAAAGATGGAAAATACGGTCTAATTGAAACAAGTTAACTATTACTTAATAATAAAGGGTTCCGCTTAGGCGGAACCCTATTTTGATGGAATTTTTTACTGGTGGAAGGCTTTGGGGCAATGTGCAGTAATTTAATCTGATGGAAGAGGGTGTTAATTCGGCGGAGTTGAGTGGTAATCCGGCGGAAGTGCCTATTAATTCGGCGGAGCGAGCAGTAATTCGACGGAAGTACCTGTTAATTCGGCGGAGTGAGCAGTAATTCGACGGAAGTGCCTGTTAATTCAGCGGAGCGAGCGTTAATCCGACGGAAGTGCGCGTTAATTCAGCGGAAGTGTGTATTAATTCGGCGGAGCTAAGCAGTAATCCAACGGAAGCACTATTACTCGAGTAGTCTATCTAAATAGTAAACGCGTCCTTTTGTTTTTCCTGTACTACTTAATTCTAAGTTTGCTAGGATACGCTTAGTTGCAGATTCAGATTCTAGGCCAAGGAATTGCCGTGCTTGTTTATTTGTAATAGAAGTTCCAAATAGTTGCGCATATTCGCGTAGTGCTTGGATATGGGCTGTATTATTTTTTTCGTGGCAAATTGGGCAGTACCAGTAGCGTTTTATGCGGTGCATTATATTTCTTAATCCATTAGATTGGCAACTTTGACACCATACGCCTTTACGAATTCTTTGGTCTGGTATCTGATATCTTTCGACTACAGAATAATGGTTAGCTTGATGCTTTTTATTTAGGAAGTGTGCTAGTTTATCGAGTTGTCTTTTTTGATAAACTACTTTTGAATGCGCGCTTTTAACAGCATTAATTCGATTGGGTAGTCGTTCGTTAGTGAGGATATCATCATATTTCTGGTCGGATTGAAGAATAACCCGCGGATGGGTAAATGTCACGATTGGGTGAATTGGAATTGCAGGAAATCCAGACTTCGCCAAAAATTCCCTCAGTTGCCTTTTCTGCACATCTGCTTGAATTTCTGGATTACGGAATGTCTCTGAAATTTGATCGAGGGTCCGAATCATCTGGTCGTTTTGATTAAAGGTAATCGTCCCTTTCATATTCTTCGCTTCAATGATAAAACAAATGGAACGTGTTAAGAGTAGTGCATCAATCTGGAATGCATTAGCTTCAGCTGGTAATCGTAATCCATATAAAAGTAATGTTTCCTTTATATTCGTTAAATTAAAGTAATAGTCTAATGATGTTTCACCAAAATAGCCAGCAGTCTCTCTGCCAAGGAGATTATCGAGCTTTTCATAATTAGGATTGGAACGGTCGAGCCGAGGGAGGAGTACTTCTAGTTGCTTAAGTAAGGGGTTCTTTACAGGGGGACGAATGATCAAAATAGATACCTCTTTTCTATTAAATTAAAGTTATTATACAATAAAAAAAGTCTCTAGCAAATACTAGAGACATCAATCAATTTGAAATAGTATTATTAAAGCGAATAGAAAATGCCTCAATCGTAAAAGCTGCCATGCCATATGCAGTGGAATGAGAGGTAAGACTTGAAAATTTAATTTTTAAGTCTTCTTGATGAAAACCGATCGCATGATTCTTGATATACCTTTCAAGCGCAGGCCGAATCCATTTTTCGGTTGCAGCCATTTGGTTGCCGATAATTACTGCTTGAGGATTAAAGATATTAATGCTGTTTGTTAATCCAACACCGATATATTCCCCAATCTCTGCAAATAAATCAATTGCTTCAACTAAACCATTATCAGCTAGCGCAACGAGCGTTTGAATTGGTGTGACATCATTTTTTTCAATTAATCCTAACCTAAGAGCCTTTTCAAGCAAGGCACTTTCAGATGCATAACGCTCCCAGCAACCTTTGTTCCCACAACGACAAGGAATGCCATCTTTTTCAATCGTCATATGTCCAAGTTCTCCAGAGAATCCATTAAATCCTTTAAAGAGTTTTTCTTCTAAAATCAGACCGACACCAATACCAGTTCCAATACTACAATAAACCATATTACTAAAATCTTGACCTACCCCAAACACCTTTTCACCATATGCACCAGCATTTGCTTCATTTTCTATCACAATTGGTAAATTAAAACGTTCCTCTAGTACGTGTAACAAATGAATTCTTTTCCATTCGAGGTTTGGAGCTAGTAGCAATTCACCATCATTACTTACAACGCCTGGAACACCAATGCCAATGCCGACTACACCATAGTGACTTTCTGGTGCAGCCTGTTGAAGATCTTCTATTATTTCAAATAAACGTAGCATGACGTGTTCAAATGTCTTATCTTTAAAATGAACACGCTGTTCACAAATGATATTTCCATTCAGATCAGTTAACAAGCCTAATATGTAATTCACGCCTAGGTCGATTGCAATTGAATAGCCTGCAAGGTGATTAAATAAAAGCATAACAGGTCGTCTACCACCGCTGGATTCTCCTGGTCCTGACTCCCCAATAATATTTCCATCGATTAGTTCACTTACAAGAGAGGATACTGTTCCTTTGTTTAATCCAGTAAGTTGGGCGACACGAGCACGTGAAATGGGTGTGTTCGTTTTAATTGTTTCAAGCACAAGTGTCTTATTTTCCTTTTTGACAACATGCTGGTTCCATGTTTGATTCATCGTTGTTCACATCCTCTTTGTATTTATAATATTAAACTTTCGCAGCGTGAAGTTGGCAAAAGATAGTGTATAAATAGGAAATCACACAATCTATAGTTGAAGTTGACTTCGTGCTCATTTCGTAAGCAACATTGCGACATAACGATCTGGAAATATACTTCGCTTTCCGTAGGCACGACTTCAGCTAACTTAGTAAAGCAAATGTTTTGGTGGGTCGAGTAACCACAGACCCAAAAGACGCTTTACTAAATGGATCTTTCAGCCCGTGGGATTGCGATTACTCATTCCATCGAAAACATTTGCTGTTCCCACAGGACAAGGAATGCTTCAAAGAGTTCACATCGTACGAAGAAAATAGATTTATATTTTCAAGGAGTCTCCCCCATTTGCTTCCTTTGCTTGATATCATATCTTTTCGACATGTAATTAAATTACGTTCTTGATAATATTACAGTAGATTAAACAAGCGTATCAAGTTAAATGGGTGACACTCCTGCGGAAAGGGAGCCCATTTCACTTGAGCAGCGGGTCCGTTTCACCTGCATTTATAGATGTTTCATAATAAAAGAATCTTTTATAAATCAGTCAAGGATTAGCAATTATTTTTTATGTTATTACTAATGTATCATAACATAAAAAATAATACTAAAAACTTTGTTTATTCACTAGACAAACTTAGTTAAGCTTGCTATACTAAGCCCATAGTAAGATAAAAAAACGTTTCAAGAGAGGTAGGTTTTTTTTATGACAGTATTTGAAAGCGTTAACAAGATTAAATATGAAGGTGCTCAATCGAAGGATCCGCTCGCATTTAAATTTTATAATCCAAATGAAGTAGTTAATGGGCAAACAATGGAAGAATATTTACGCTTTGGTGTTGCGTATTGGCATACCTTTACACAAGATTTATCGGATCCGTTTGGAGCAGGAACTGCCATTCGTCCATGGGATAAATTCACAGGAATGGATCAAGCAAAAGCTCGAGTGGAAGCCGCGTTTGAGTTTTTTGATAAATTAGGAGTGAAATATTTCTGTTTTCATGATGTTGATATCGCACCAGAGGGTGATACATTAAGAGAATCGAATAAAAATGTAGACACAATTGTTTCAATGATGAAAGGTTATATGAAGGATAGCGGTGTGAAGTTACTTTGGAACACCGCTAATAACTTTACACATCCACGTTTTGTGCATGGCGCAGCTTCATCAAGTGATGCGAATGTGTATGCATATGCTGCAGCTAAAGTGAAAAAGGGATTGGAAGTAGCAAAAGAACTTGGGGCTGAGAACTATGTCTTTTGGGGTGGCCGTGAAGGATACGAAACATTACTAAATACAGATCTTAAATTGGAACAAGATAATTTAGGACGCTTCTTTCATATGGCAGTTGACTATGCGAAGGAACTTGATTTTGATGGTCAATTTCTAATTGAACCAAAACCTAAAGAACCAACTACACATCAATATGATTATGATAGCCAATCAGCACATGCATTTTTGTTAAACTATGGTTTAGAAAAACACTTTAAACTTAATATAGAAGCAAATCACGCAACATTGGCTGGACACACATTTGAACATGAATTACGTTATGCACGTATAAATGGCATTTTAGGTTCTGTCGATGCAAACCAAGGTGATCCATTACTCGGATGGGATACAGACGAATTCCCAACTGACTTATATTCTACTACACTAGCAATGTATGAAATAATCAAAAATGGTGGACTAGGTAAAGGTGGTTTAAACTTCGATGCGAAAGTACGAAGAGGATCATTTGAGCCGGAAGATTTATTTTATGCGCATGTAGCAGGAATGGATAGTTTTGCAGTAGGTTATAAAGTGGCTAGTAAAATGATTGAAGATAATGTGTTTGAAGATATTCTATCAAATCGTTATAGCACATATAACGAAGGAATAGGTCTTGATATCGTAAGTGGAAAGACTGATTTCAAAAAGTTGGAGGCACATGCTTTAGACTTAGGTGAAATCAAGCATAAATCTGGTCGTTTAGAGCTAATTAAATCGACAATTAATCAGTATTTATTACAAGTGATGGCAGAGAAATAAACGAGGTGAACAGATGAAATATGTAATTGGTATAGATTTAGGCACAAGTGCAGTAAAGGTTTTATTAGTAGATCAAGATGGAAATGTAGCAGATGAAGTAACGAAGTCGTACCCGTTAATTCAAGAAAAAGCTGGTTACAGCGAACAAGATCCAGAGCAGTGGGTTATCCAAACAAAAGCAGCATTGAAAGAGTTAACAACGAATTATGCTGGCGATACCAAGGATATCCAAGGTTTGAGCTTTTCAGGTCAAATGCACGGACTAATTCTTTTAGATAAACAGCATAACGTGTTGCGCAATGCGATTTTATGGAATGATACACGGACAACGAAACAATGTCAGGAAATATATGAAAAAGTCGGGAAAGGCCAGTTTATTTCCATTACCAAAAATTTAGCACTAGAAGGATTCACGCTACCAAAGATTTTATGGGTCAAAGAAAATGAACCAGAACTGTTTGCAAAAGCAACGAAATTTGTATTGCCGAAGGACTACCTTCGTTTCCGCTTAACGGGTCAAATTGCAATGGACTATTCTGATGCAGCAGGTACTAGTTTACTAGATGTTGGTGCGAAGAAGTGGAGTGAGGAAATCTGTGAAACACTAGCGATTCCGTTCTCCCTTTGTCCACCACTAGTTGATGCAGAAACAAACGTTGGCACGATTGCAACGGAATTTGCTGAAGAAACAGGACTTAATCCAGAAACGAATGTTTTTGCAGGTGGAGCAGATAATGCATGTGGCGCAATCGGATCTGGCATTCTGTCTGAGGGGAAAACGTTCGCAAGTATTGGTACCTCTGGTGTAGTGCTATCTTACGAACCAACTGGTGAAAAAGATTATCAAGGAAAAGTGCACTATTTCAATCACGGTGAAAAAGATACTTATTATGCGATGGGCGTCACGTTAGCTGCTGGTCATAGTCTATCTTGGTTTAAAGACACTTTTGCACCGAATGAAGACTTTGATGCGCTCTTAAAAGATGTTGGTACAGTCCCAGTTGGCGCTAAAGGGTTGCTTTTCTCACCTTATATCGTTGGAGAACGAACACCGCATGCGGATGCAACAATTCGTGGCAGTTTTATCGGGATGGACAGCTCGCATCAGTTAAAAGATTTTGCTAGGGCGGTCTTGGAAGGTATTACGTTTTCGTTACACGAGTCGATTAAAATATTTCGTGAGAACGGTAAGCAGATTGATACGATTTATGCAATTGGTGGCGGCGCAAAAAACAAAGTATGGTTACAAATGCAAGCAGATATCTTTAATGCTAAGATAATCAAATTGAAGAGTGAGCAAGGACCTGGTATGGGAGCGGCTATGTTAGCGGCGTTCGGCTCAGGTTGGTTCGATTCGCTAAAAGATTGTGCAGATCACTTTTTAGAAGAAGCAGAAACCTACCAACCAATTCATGAAAATGTAGCAAGCTACCAGCAGTTATTTGAGCTATATCAAGACATTTACAAGCAAACAAAAACAATAAATCAAGGCTTAATGGCATTTCGTTAATAAACAACAAAGATATGATAAGGACTAGGTTGTTTAGTAGTTCTTATCATATTGTTTACATACATAGTAGATAGCTCATTTTTGAAAAAGAAAGGGATGGATTAATTGGGGAACTTATTTAGCAATCCAACTGTTCCGTTAGAAGATCGTTTAAATGATTTAATGACAGCGTTAACATTAGAAGAGATGATTACCCTTTTATCTACTTCGCAAAGTGCAATTCCGCGTTTAGGCATGGAAGCATACGCGATTGGTGGAGAAGCGGCGCATGGTATAGTAGATCGAAAAGGCGGTCAAACAACCGTCTATCCGCAACCAATCGGTCTATCAAGTACATGGAATAAAGCATTACTGCATAAAGTTGGCTCAGCAATTGGGGACGAAGCGCGGATATTTTACTACCAACAAGATCATAAGACGGGTTTAACATTATGGGCACCGACGATTGATATGGAACGTGATCCGCGTTGGGGACGTACAGAAGAAGCATACGGTGAAGATCCTTATTTAACAGGACAATTATCCAAAGAATTGATCAAAGGTATGCAAGGTGATGACCCTTTTTATTTAAAAATGGTTGCAGCTCCAAAACACTTTTATGGCAATAATAATGAATATGGACGAGGAAGTATTTCAAATAGTATCGATCCTAGAAATCGACATGAATATTATCTAAAAGCATTTGAACCGGCCTTTGTCGAAGCAAAAGCATTATCCATGATGACCGCTTATAACGGTGTAAATGGGATTCCGGCAATGCAGTTGAAGGAGATAGAAGAGGTAGTCAGAGACACGTGGCAAATGGACGGTTTCATTGTCAGTGATGGAGGCGCACTTAGTTTAAACGTCGAGGAATATGGTTATTATGACAGTCTCGCGAAAGCATTAGCTGATGCTTTTAAAAAAGGGATTGATTGTTTTGTTGATGATAAACAAACCGTCGAAGATGCAGCAAAAGAAGCGCTAGCCAACGATTGGATATCCGCTAAAGACATTAGAAAAGCTGTTTCTAGAATCTTGAAAGTCCGTTTTCGTCTCGGTCATTTTGATGCTGATCCTAGTAAGAATCCATATGCGAAATTAGAAAAGGAGACGATGTGCAGCCCGGAGCGTTCGAGGTTAGCCTTGAAAGTAACAGAAGAAGCACTTGTTTTATTAAAAAATGATAACAAGATCCTACCATTAGATGAAGAAAAACTTCAAAAAATAGCAGTAATTGGTCCAACAGCAACAGAAGTATTTCGTGATTGGTATACGGGCTATCCACCCTATGCTGTTTCCCCGTTAAAGGCTATTACGAGTAGATGCTTCCGACAAGCTGTTACTTACACCAGTGGTCATGATCGTATTGCACTAAAAGCACTAGATAAACAGCAGTATTTAGCTATTTCAGAAGATGGTATTGTCCATGCAGATGCAAAATCTATTACAGAAAGTGCGCAATTCATACAGGAAAACTGGGGTTGGAACGCTAACCTACTAAAAAGTGTATCGACAAATAAATACCTGACATTACCGGAACTAGCAAACGTGTTACAAACAAATAAAGAAGAAGTATTTGACTGGTTTGTTCGTGAGAAAATCGGTTTTTATCCGAACGATGAAAAAGCTTCGACATATCATCTTACTTCTTGGAAAGAGGAACCATTAGCGGTACTAGATGACCAGACAATTTCATCCGGCATAAAAGCAGATACGTTTGAAAAGGTTGTGATCCAATCAGGTATTGAGCAAGCTGTAGAACAAGCAAAACAGAGTGATGTTGCGATAGTTTGCGTAGGGAATCATCCAATGGTTAATGGTCGAGAGACAGAAGATCGCCCTGGTATTTCTTTACCGGAACACCAACAACAGTTGATTCAAGCAGTTTATCATGCAAATCCTAAAACTATTGTTGTAGTGATAGGCAGTTATCCATTCGCGTTAAATTGGGAACAAGATCATATTCCAGCAATTTTATATAGTGCACACGGCTCCCAAGAGCTTGGTACAGCTATAAGTAATGTTCTGTTTGGAGATACGTCTCCCTCTGGAAAACTGAGTATGACTTGGTACAAAAATACTGATATGCTGCCAGATATCTTTGACTATGACATTATCAAAGGTAAACGCACTTATATGTATGCAGACGAGAACATTCTTTATCCATTTGGACATGGGCTCCATTACGGAGATATAGTCTATCAAAACTTAGAAATTGATCAATCAGAAATAGTTGAGAATTCAAAAATAAAGCTAAAAATTAAATTGATCAACAAAGGTGAGCGTACCATAAAAGAAGTTGCCCAAGTCTACGCCACGATAGTAGATTCACAAGTAAAACGACCAAAGAAAAAACTAGTTGCATTTGAGAAGGTCAAATTAAATCCAGGTGAATCACAAACCGTTTCTTTCCCTGTTATGGCGGATCAATTACAGGTTTATGTTGTAGCAGAAGAAGCATTTTGTTTAGAACAAGGAAGGTGTATCTTTTCTGTCGGATCCTCAAGTGAAGCTATCTATGTAACAGCAGATCCAATTCCTGTCATTGGTCGTCAGTTGACAGAACGCTCTTTAACAAAGCGAACGATGGCAGAGAATTATGATGATTACGAGCGTGTAATTATTGATAAAGGAGAACATGAACAAAACTGTATTACCAATCAGTCAGACGGTTGGATTTGTTTTAAACAGGTGAATTTTGAAGTGATTAATCAGTTGCAATGTCGTGTTACGACGGATGGTGGTAGTGGAGAAATGCATTTTCATTTGGATCGATTAGATAATGATCCCGTCGCTACAGCAGTAATTGAAACAGGATTTCCATATCAATGGCTTGATCAACAGGTCAATATTGAAACAAGTAAAGGAAAACATGATATCTATCTTTCTTTTAAAGGTCCAATTTCTCTTTTAACTGTTCAACTAATGAAGGGAGAAGAGTAATCATGAAGATAAAAGACAAGATACCTTTGAGAGGTGTTTGGAACAAAACCCCCGCTAAGAAATGGGAAGAAGCTTATCTTGCGGGAAATGGTACGCAAGGTGTGATGGTATATGGTGACCCAATGCACGAAACGATAATTGGTAACCATTGTCGGTTATTTTTGCCACAAGGTAATAGCCACCAGCTACCAGAAATGGCAGAACATTTACCAGAGGTGAGAGAATTAATTCGTACACAAGGATACAAAGAAGCCTTAAAGTTTTACTACCAAAAAGCAAAACAATCTGGTTATCCAGGATTAACAATGAGTGATCCATATCACCCAGCTTTTCATTTGCATATTGATATGCCAGTAACAAATTATCAGAGCTATTATAAAAGTATAAATTATCAAACTGGTGAAATCGCAGTGAATTTTACAGAAGGAACGACAGATTATCAAAGTAAAACATTTGTATCCCGATCAGACGATGTTATTGTCTATCAATTAGAAGCGAATAAGGGAATGATTGATTGCAATGTAAGCTTAGCTAATTATGATAATCAAGGGTTAGATAGTAAGAAACAGTTAAGTGAAGAAGGGATAACAGCTCATTACCGTTATGTAAATGGTGCAGGTGGTTATGATGTTGTGATACGTTTGATTGCACCAGATGCTATATGTGAACAGAAGTTAGACAAAGTGCGTATTCGAAACACAACGAAGCTCCTCATAATCATGAAGATCTTCCCTTATCAGGATGAAAAAGATAGTAACATGGACAGTTTAACTAGTGTGATAGGGTTTGATAAAACTTATCAAGATTTATTTCAAGCACATGCTAGAATACATCAAGAAATGTTTGATCGTGTTGCGCTTAATCTTACAACTGATACACAACGCCAGCGCAATATTGAAAGCTTATTGGACGAAGCAAAGGAAAATTCCGTTTTACCTCAAGCATTAATAGAAAAAATCTATGATGCAGGTCGTTATATGTACCTATCAAGTGCAGGGGAGCTAACGCCAAATTTACAAGGGATTTGGACCGGTACATTTCATCCAGCATGGAGTGGAGATTTCACTTTTGATACCAACGTCCAGTTATCAATCGCAGCCGCACTATCTAGTAATTTATCAGAAGGATTGGCAGGTTACTTTCGACTCCTTAAAGAGTTACTTCCAGGGTTTCGAGAAAATGCACAAAAGTACTATGGGTGTAGGGGAATTATGTCATCCGCACATTCTAGTAACACCGGAAAGCATATCCATTGGAATGAGGAATGGCCGCTCCATTTTTGGACGTGTGGTGCTGGATGGCTTGGGCATTGGTTTTATCAATATTATCTGTTCACAGGTGATAAGAAATTTTTAGCAAAAGAGGCAGTACCATATTTAGAAGAAGTGGCACTATTTTATGAGGACTTTTTAATAAAAGATTCAGATGGAACGTACCGCTTTACGCCGTCTTATTCTGCAGAGAATGGCTGTGCAGATAATGCAACGCAAGACATCGCAGTCGCAAAAGAAGTGTTGCAGCATTTAATAGCTAGCTATCATGTCTTACAAATTCATTCACCAAAAATTGACCAATGGCAAGAAATACTAGATAATCTGCCAGGCTACCAAATAAACGCTGATGGAGCGTTAAAGGAATGGTCAACAGCAGAGAGTGAAGAAAATTTTAATCACCGGCATTTTTCTCACTTATATCCAGTCTTTCAAAGTAGAGAGTTTACCGAGGAAAGCGAGCCGGTGCTCTGGCAAGCAAGTAAAGTGGCATTTGATAAACGGTTAGAAGCATGGTTGAAAAGTGATGAAGGTGATACAACTTCTACGCATGGTAGGATGCACGCAGCTTTATGTGCAACACAGTTTCATATGCCAGAACTTGTCTATGATATTTTTACGATGTTAACAAAGTATGATTGTTTTTATCCATCATTGATGATGAGTCATTATAATAATCAAGAGGTTTTTAATGTCGATGGTAATGGTGCTTTTCCACAGGTAATACATGAAATGCTAATTGACTACCATAATCAGACGCTTTCCCTACTAGGTGCATTGCCTAGTCAAATAGATCAAGGCGAAATAAAAGGTATCCGTTTAGCAAATCAACTTGAAGTTGCACATTTGGAATGGGAGTTAGCAGAAGGTAAATTACGAGTGCACCTCCTAGCAAGTGGAAGTGATCAAAACATGGCAGTAAAACTACCGCTATATCCAAATGCGAAAGTAACAGCGTTTACTGGCTGCAAAATTGAAGAAAAAGCAGGTCATATCAGCTTGAACTTGCATGCTAATGAACACACAGAAATTGTATTTCAATTAAATAATAAATAAATCAACTTTCGCAGTGCTAAATAGGAACTTAATTTTTGGAATAAGAAGGAATTATAATCCAATTAGGCACTTCTGTTGCGTACTAAACTAGCGCATCAAGTGAAATTGGCGAGACTCCTGCAGGAACAGCACGGGCTGAAGATCCACTCGGAAAGCGTACTTTGCTTATCCGAGTTAGCTGAAGCCGTGCCTGCGGAAAGGGAGTCAATTTCACTTGAGGAGCGGGTCAGGAAGTTGAATTACATCACATTTTCTATCAAGTTCGTAATATGTATCGCGATAATGCTTACAGAAGTAGCGCGATGTCAACTTCAATTTTGGAATGCAGAACTTCCTAGTTACACTAAGACTTAATTGCATGTTTTACTCTGTAAAAGTTGAGTAATAAATAATAATAAAAGGAGCGGATAGATATGTACCATGAAAAACTTGATCCATTTCCAAAAGATTTCTTATGGGGAGCGGCTTCAGCAGCTTATCAGATTGAGGGAGGATGGGATGCAGATGGTAAGGGACCGTCTGTATGGGATGAATTTGCTAAAATTCCAGGGAAGACGTTTGAAGGAACAAATGGTGACGTGGCAGTTGATCACTATCATCGTTTCCAAGAAGACGTCAAACTAATGGCTGAAATGGGAATGAAATCCTACCGTTTTTCAGTTGCTTGGAGCAGAATTTTTCCAGAAGGAAGCGGAGAAGTAAATGAAAAAGGATTAGCATTTTATGAACAACTTATCGATGCGTTACGTAAATATAAAATTGAACCAGTCTTAACGTTGTATCATTGGGATATTCCAAAAGCTTTGCAGGACAAATATGGCGGTTGGGAATCAAGGAAAGTAATCGATGACTTTGATCAATATGCACGAACGCTTTTTACACGTTTTAAGGATAAGGTCAAGTACTGGGTAAGCTTTAATGAACAGAATGTTTTTACTGCAATGGGATATCGTTGGGATACACATCCGCCAAGAGTTACCGACGTAAAACGAATGTTTGCGGCGAATCATATCATCAATTTAACCAATGCAAAAGTAATAAATAGTTTTCATGAATTGGTACCAAATGGTTTAATTGGCCCAAGCTTTGGATATGGTCCGATGTACAGTTTTGATTGTGATCCATCGAATGTATTAGCTGCATTAAATGGCGAAGAGTTCCAGAACCACTGGTGGATGGATGTTTATGTTCACGGAAAATATCCGAAAGTTACATTTAAACATTTAACACGATTAGGTATCGCACCAACGTTGGAAGCTGGTGATGAAGCATTACTGCAATCTGCGAAACCAGATTTTCTTGGGGTGAACTATTACCATGGTGGAACAGTAAAAGCTAATGAAATAGAGCAACCACCAACAAGCGAAGATCAAGATGCTGAAGAAAAGGCATTTCAAGCAACAGATCCTTATTTAATGCAACCAAAAACGGAGCAAGCACAAAGTCCAGAAACAACGATGTTTAAAAATGTTGCAAATCCATTTTTAGAAACAACAAAATGGGGCTGGGAAATTGATCCGATTGGCATACGGATTGCTTTAAGAAGACTTCAAAATCGATATGATTTACCAATGATGATTACTGAAAATGGCTTAGGTGCAATTGATCAGTTAACGGACGAAGGAACAATTGAAGATGATTACCGGATTGAGTATTTACAAACGCATCTTATTGAGGTGCAAAAAGCAATCACAGACGGTGTTGAATTGTTAGGTTATTGTGCATGGTCTTTTACGGATCTATTAAGTTGGTTGAATGGTTACAAGAAACGATATGGTTTTGTATATATTGATCGTGATGATACAAGTGAAAAAGATTTAAAACGCATTCCGAAGAAAAGCTACTATTGGTATAAAAAAGTAATTGAAACAAATGGAAAAGAATTGTATAGTAATAGATAGACAATGTAAACGATTACAAAATAAAGAAGTAATCTAGTTGTGGGGGATAAATATGCGACAGATTATACAAAAGGCGCGAAAGCTGTTACAAGATTTAAAAATTCGCCACAAACTGTTAGGTATTTATCTCCTTGCAACAGTTCTACCAATCTTGTTGGTAGGTGCTTATATGAATTATGCAACGCGTGATGTTGTGTTAAGCAATGCTGTATACGAAGCTGAATCGAATGTAGATAAATTAGAAATGCGACTTGATACGATTTTAAATCGTGTCACTAGTATTTCCGATTTAATCTACTTAAGTGAAGACATGCAACATTTATTGCATCAAGAATATCTTACGAATTTACAAGTGTATAACGCATATAATGAATATCCAATTTTTGATGAATATTTAAAATATTATGATGAAATCGAGAATATTCAATTTCATATGAGTAAGCAAATGATTACGAATTCGCACTTTATTCATGCTGATAAAAATACAATGCAAGAAAAATGGTATCAACAAGCGGTGGAAAACAAAGGCAAAATCTACTGGGTTTTTAAAGAGGAAGAATATACTGGAGATTCCTTTTTAACCTTAACTCGTGCAATTTATGATCAGGATAATATATTTTTAGGAGTTTTAAGTATTTATGTTTCACCAGATAAATTAAAAGAGATATCAATAGGTGAATTACAAGATGTTTTTATCACCTTGGACGAAGAAGTCATTGTTTATCACCAAGACCAAAGAAAGATCGGTGACTATCCAGCCTTTCTAGAATCAAATGAAAAAAGTGAACATTCTAATTATGTCATCGATAAACACTATGAAGAAAAAGATGTAAAGATTAATGTCCACACTTTTCAACCAGAACGAGCGTTGAGTAACGACATTCAAGTGGCGAGTATTGTACCAGTAGAAGAAATTATGCAAGCACCGAATCACATTTTCTTTCGCGGATTTATGGTCATACTGGCTGCATTAAGTGTATCTATCTTTTCCATTATTATTTTTATTAAAACCTTTAATGTTCGAATTAATACGTTAAAAAAAGCAATGTTTCGCGTAGCAAAGGGCAAATTTAATATTAAAAAAGAGATTCCAGGTAAAGATGAAATTGGCGAAGTATATGACGAACTTTACCAAACGTCCCAGAGTATTCAAAAATTGATTGATGAAGTCTATGTTCATAAGATTAAAGAGGAGAGGTGGCGTAGAAAGCAAAAAGAAACAGATTTTAAAATGCTCTCGAGCCAAATAAATCCACATTTTCTTTATAACACGTTAGAAATGATTCGAATGAAGGCTTTATTAAATAAAGATAAAGAAGTTGCTGAGATTATTCAAAAGTTAAGTAAAATGATGCGATCTGCATTAGAACGAACAGACCTACCTGTGCCATTAAAAAAAGAAATCGATTTGGTTACTACGTATCTAGAAATTCAAACCATGCGTTTTGGTGAGAAGTTCAGTTACCAATTTGAACTGAACTGCGACATAAAGAAATATCAGTTGTTCCCGTTATTAATCCAGCCGATCGTTGAAAATGCCATTATTCATGGACTTGAACCAAAGGAAGGACCTGGATGGGTGGAAATCCATGTGGAGGAGAGAGAACAACATCTACAAGTAACTGTCGAGGATAACGGAGTGGGCATGTCGCGTGAACGTCTAATACAAGTTTATCAACGTTTAAATGAAGAGACAGATCAGCCGGATGGCGAAAGAATAGGTGTGCGTAATGTTCATCAGCGCATCCAGTTATACTACGGCATGGACTACGGAATTGAAATAACTAGCAAACAAAATGAAGGAACGAAAGTAGTCTTTAGTTTACCAGTAATCAAAAAGAAGTTTTAAAAAATTGCATTTTCCACCAAGTTTGTATGTTGAAAAGAATTAGTATCTGCGAAAGGATTCAGAAAGAAAAAGATATATAGTGACGATTCAATGATAAAGGGGTTGTTTTATCATGTTTATGGTGTTGCTAATTGATGATGAACCTTTAATTAGAGAAGGTTTACGGCAAGTAATAGAGTGGGAACGGTATGGTTTTACAATCTGTGATGTTGGGTTAGATGGTCGTGATGGTCTGAATAAGATTCGAATTCATCAGCCAGAAGTGGTTTTAATAGATATTAGAATGCCAGGTATGTCAGGTATAGAAGTAATTGAAAAAGCCAAACAAGAAGGATACACGTGTAAATTTATTGTATTATCAGGCTATTCTAGTTTCTCTTATGCAAAACAGTCGATTAAATTAGGTATTGAATCTTATCTCCTAAAACCAATAGATGAAGATGAATTGGTTGCGATATTAGCTGAGATTAAGACTGCCCTAACGAATGATAAAAAAATACACACCCAATTAACACAGTATCAACAGCTTTCTGAAGAACAAAGGTGGAAATCCGTAATTGAAGGAAGAGCGGATGATAGGCAGATACAAAATCTTATGGAAATAAGCCCAGATCACTTTCATTTAGCTGTTTTACATGCTGATGAAGACATGAAAAAGCAAGAAATAAAAGAAATTTTAAAACCATATGAAACACAAAAAGTGAAGTTAATTTGGAAAGATCGGGCGATTTATTTATTATGTATTTCCTGTGAGGAGCAGGAAGTAATAGCCTATCTTACACTTTTTAACGATAAAATCCAGGAGCTTGTTACTAATCCAATTAAAGGTTATCTAGCAAATTCTTTTCAATCTCTTAGTGAAATTGGCTTAGCACTTCGACAAATAGACCAAATTGACAAACTTGCTTATTGTTTTGGAGATACGCCATATTTGACGTATTCGATACTTGATAATGAAAGAATAGCAGAACCCGATTATAACCAAATCTCTTCCATCATTATTCGTTCTTTAGAATTCAAAGATAGAAACAAATTAGAAGAACAATCAAAAGTACTCATTCGGTATTATCAACTCGCAAAATTTGAAAAAAGTCGAATTCAGGCAGAAATGATTGAATTTGTATCAGAAATAATGAAGGAAATGTCAAAAACTTATCAAGACTTGCAAATAGGAGAAAAAGAGCCATTTGTTAAACAAGTTTACCAGACAAACAATATCCAAGAGTTGTTTAATGTTATTGAATTAAGACTTTGGTTACTTGCAAAACAAATCAATGGATTTTCTTTATCTGCTGAAGACAATATGAAAAAGATATTAAATTATACACAACAATATTATTATCAGGATTTAAATTTAAAAGTTTTAGCTAATTTATTTAATTATAACAGCTCTTATTTAGGGAAGAAGTTTAAAATCCACACAGGTGAGCACTTTCATACCTATCTAGATAAGATTAGGATTGCAAAAGCTAAACAATTGCTAGTGAAACAAGATTATAAAGTATATAAAGTATCGGATTTAGTTGGCTACAGTAATATGGATTATTTTTATAAAAAATTCAAGAAACATGTAGGGATGAGTCCTAAAGAGTATCAAAAAGAAAGTAGAAAAGAACGTTCAATTTTATAAAGACTAGTGGGGGATAAAAGTGGCAAATTCAATTATAGATAGACCAATATATAATGTGATTACTTATATTTATGCATTTTTAGTCACTAATTTTTATTTTTTTATAGCGAATAGCCTATTCGTTTTCGCGTTTTACTTTGTCGAGTTTACAATAGAAAACATTCTTTTGTTTTATGTAGCTATTCTCCCTTTTGGTCCTTCAATTACTGCTTTATTAGCAACTATGGATAAATTAGTGAAAGATAAGGTTATTCAACCAACAAAGGATTATTGGCATTTTTATGGTACTAACTTCAAGGTAACAATGAAGTATTGGCTAATACAATGGTCTGTTATAACTATTCTAATTATCGATATTCATTATGGAAATTTATACTTTTCACTATTATCTCCAATATTTTTAGTGTTTATCTTGGTAAATGTAGCAATTATGCTTTATGCGTTACCACTTATGACACGTTTTGAAGTGAAAATAAAAAATTTGTTTCTAGTTTCGTTTTATGCGAATTTCCGTTTTTTTAAAACTACCTTATTAAATATGACAACCATTGTTGCACTAGGAATTATCTATTATGCAGTCCCAAGTATTTTTATCCTTTTCTTAATGAGCATAACCTGTTTTTTCATCATGTTTAATATTCAACGCCCACTTAAACAAATGGAAATTGATTTATCAACTGAGTCAATTTCATAATTACAATATCAAACCACTCATAAAATAGATGGTTTGGAATATAAGTGGTGACTAAATTGGTATTATAAAATTGATTAAACTAGTAAATAAATAACAGTCTGTGAGGTTTTTATCATGAAACGTAAGTATCTACTGATAATCAGCATCGTGATAATTGGTTTGGCCGTGCTATTGTTTTTTTTAACTGATCAAGAAAAAGTTGCCAATGGAATTAAGCAATCACCTGAAATTTTGATTACAGAGAGTGAAAAGGTAGATCAAGTAACAATACAAATGGATAACACGGTTACCTTAGAAAAGGTTGAAGAAGAAACATGGACGATTAAAGATAGTCAACAAGCTGCAGATCAAGAAAAAATACAGAGTGCTTTAACAACCTTATTTAGCTTAGAAGGTGAAAAAGTAGATGTGAAGAAAAAGGATGTCGGATTAGATTTTCCACAAATTAAGTTGAAGGTTGGCTATTCGGATAAAGATACAGAAGAAACATGGACAATCGGTGATTTAAATGCAGCAGGTTCCGCTTATTACGTAGAGAATCAAAATGCGGGTACCATCTATCTTGTTGCAAGCACATTAATTGAAACGTTGCCATTACAAAAGCAAGGTTACACAGATAATCAAATTATTACGATTACATCTGAAACAGTTAATAAGATGACGATAGATAATGGAGCAGAAACAATAGAACTTACAAATGATGCTCCTTATCCTGAAGAAGAATCACGTGCAAACATAACGGGATGGTATGTGCATGTGCCTTATAGTGGATATTATAACGCAGCATACTCTAAAATGTCAGATATGATTTATGCAATTGATCAATTTGAAATGACTGAACTAGTTTCCACCAATCCAACTGATTTGAGCGAATATGGATTAGATGAAGCAGATTTCACAATAACGTTAGGGTCAGCTGAAAAAACAGAAA
Organism: Paraliobacillus sp. X-1268; assembly: GCF_003426095.1. Taxonomy (NCBI): domain Bacteria; kingdom Bacillati; phylum Bacillota; class Bacilli; order Caryophanales; family Bacillaceae; genus Paraliobacillus; species Paraliobacillus sp. X-1268. Next base: position 74,073 of record NZ_QJSK01000006.1, on the reverse strand, counting down.
AAATAATAATTGGTGATCCAGCTGCTGGTGGTAATTATTATGCTATGTTAGACGGTAAATCAACTGTTTTTACGATTAATAATCAGTTATTAGATTTATATAGCTATCAGGCATTTGATCTATTGGATGGTTATGTAAAAATTATTGCTCTAGATGTTATGAATCAACTAAAAATAGAGTCCGCAGAAATTTCGGCTGCTATTATGATGGAACATACTACGGAAATAAACGCGGAGGGTGAAGAGGAAATTGCTTCTACTTTTCGTTTAGATGACAAAATATTAGACGAAGATACATTTCGTGATGCGTATAAGTTTGTAGCGGGTTTGAAGGTGGATAAAGTAGCTAAGGATGATGTCACTTATCAAGATCCAGAAATAGAGTTGACATATGTCATAAATATAGAAAATGATCAACAAAAAGAAGTTAACGTCGCATTTGTGCCATATGATGAAACACATTACGCTGTATTTGTTGACGAAGTAGTAGACTTCTTAGTCTTAAAAGATGATGTTAGTCAGATGCTAGAAGAGATGAAAAAGATTACAAAATAAAAGGCTTCTCGTAAACTATAATTTTTCCGATGGCTAGTTGTGTAAAGGAAGATCCCTTTAATTGATAATAGTTATTAATTAGTGTACATTAAATAGTAACAATACGTATAATAAAGGGGAATATATCATGCAAATATACTGGACTAAAATAAATAAGATCATTGAAGAAGCGGCTGAGGTGAAAACGTACCTACTCGACTGTCCGAAAGACTATACATGGGAAGAGGGAGCACACATCCACTTCGCACTGGAAGGTTTTAATGCAGGAGAAAAACCAAACCGCAGCCTAATTCGCCATATGTCAATCTCCACTTTACCGAACGAAAATTTAATTGGAATCACAACACGTATTAAAGAGCAGTGTTCTGAGTTTAAAGCGATTTTAAGAAATCTTAAAGTCGGCGATGAAGTTGCAATCTTTAAAACGCATTCAAATATACCGCTTAAAAGAGAAGACAAAAATGTGTACCTGCTATCATCAGGAGTCGGCTTGGCGACTTTTAGACCGCTTGTACTAAACTATTTCGAACATCAAGACAACGTTAATCAAATTCATTCCTTGAACATCGATTCATCAAAAGATTTCTTATTCACTAACATTTTTAAAACCGCATCTGAGAAGAATTTTACGTCACGGTTCGTCGACAACCGTAAAGACTTCTATGAAGAAGTGAAAAATCTCGCTTCAGACAAGGATGGACACTTTTATATTGTCGGTAGTGACGAATTCCTTGTCCAAAATATTGAAGTACTACGTGAGCAAGGCATCAACCCAGAACAGATTATGCTCGATAAGCATGAACAACAACTGCCTAATTTTTTATGATTAATCTTGTAAGTTTAACCCGAGATATTTTTAATGATAACCCCTAAATAGATGTTCAATTAATTGGTGCGATATCAGAATGAGAGCAATTGCTTCTAGCAGAATTGTGGAAGATGGAAGTGTCCGAAAATACTCTTAAGAGTCTGTTTTAAAAAACAGGCTCTTTTATATTTAGAAATGAAAATAGTTAGATTTCATAAAAAACCTATATTAGTTTACATCCCTCCATATCTTTTTGCATTTGATGTTGCATCCAATAATTAACGCTCCGTATAGTGCCCAGCTTAAGATCACTGCTAATGCCTTTGCTATAGTTTTGTTTTAAGTTTAAATATCGATTATGTCCTTCCTCATTTAAATAATAAAAATAGACTGAATAAAACGAATATGGTGTGAAACATTGATGGTTTTAATCTTTCGCTAGATCAAGCTAAGTATTCTTTAATTCCCTGAGTTGAAAGGAATTTGGGACACCCATGTTTTTGTTTGAATTGAATATTTACATATTAATGGAATATAACAGCAAAAACTTTTAAGTTTCTGGTATGGTATAGATATGAGGAATTGTTGGGTTGTTGAAAATTGTAATCAAAGGATAGCTATAAGGAGGAGTTTTGAGTGACGTCTTGGGCTGTTTGGATTGCAGGAATAGCATTGGTGGGATTAGTCTATGCGATTTATAGCGTATTTTCTAAAAAAACGATAGGTTTATATATTTCTGCAGTTGTCCATTTTGTTTTGGTAGTTTTGTTATTACTTTTCAATGTGTTTCAAATGGAATTTATAATTATGATATGTGCATTGGTGCTTGCGGTTCTTGAAATGATCGTAGGAATTATATTAAACAATTCTCGAATTATTAGAAAAGTAATTCATATAACAAATTTTATATTACTTGTTATTTTATTAGTTTTAGGCTTCTTTTCGGTTTTCGGACAGCATTTCGTTCCACAACAAGATCCCTACCTAGCAGAACACATACAAATCATGCTCATTTATGTTATATGGGGAATAGGTTACTATCTACAAATAAGACAATCAACTATGAGAAACTTTATAATTATTTTCGTTGTTTTCTTAGTGATGCAGGCACTGAACTTCTTCTTTGCATATTACGTTATTACCTTTTTAGAGTTTTTCTTAGAATAGGTTTCTCGTATTTTTGGAAGTTTTTTTCAGTATCGCTATAGAGTACAATTCAACATTAACATTGTAAAACAAATACGCAAGTTAATTTTAAAGGAGTGGGGGTAGTTCTACTGTGCAAAGGTGCGAGAAATGTTTAATTAAATTTAGCTGGAGCCAAATTTACAAATCCCAAATCGGAAATAATCAACCTATGAATTGCAAGGAATGTGATACAGAACATTTTATAGAAACTTCTTCAAAGGTCATCGTGTTTTTGATGATGCTAGTGATACTTTCATTAACGTTATTTTTAATAGAAGGGTTTTTATATACCTCATTTGTTTATTATTTATTGGCGGTATTAATATCAATAGGCATTCCCTCAATTTTATTTCCTTTCATTGCTAAATTTAAATCCAAATACCGTACTGATTATGAATCGAATTAATAAAAAGAAGTTGATATAGTTTTATTTAACAAACGTGAGCGATACTGGAAAAGCTGTAGTGGACTAACGAACCGCAGAGTTGAACAAGGAGAGAAAATATATTTAGAAACGATGGAGAATTAAAATGGCTTATGAATTTAGTGTCATGACACAAAAGCAAGCAGAAAATATTGCATTTAACTGGCATTATGAAGGCGAATATTCATTTTATAATATGGAATCTGATGAAGAAGATTTAGCTGAATTTTTAAACCCAGAAGAGCGAGGGAAATCAACATTTGCTGTAACAAAAGAAAATGAATTGGTTGCGTTCTTAAGTTTTAGTAAAGTTGCCGTCACAACTTGTGATATTGGTTTAGGAATGAGACCTGATTTAACTGGACAAAGCAATGGTGCAGAGTTTTTGAGGGCAGGTATTAACTTTATTCAATCTGAAATTAAACCTAAAAAAATCACATTATCAGTTGCAACTTTTAATCAAAGAGCAATAAAGTTATATAGAAAGGTCGGATTTCAAGGTATAGAGACTTTTATGCAAGATACAAATGGAAGTACATTCGAGTTTCTAAAGATGGAGTATAAATGTTAAAAACTCCTGTTAAAGAAATTGGTTGTTTAGTGGAACAAGGTGCTGTTGATGTCGCAGCTCTAATTGCTTGTTGAGCTGACGTAGCAGGTTTGTTGAACAAAGAAGCGTGTTCTGACTATGCTGAAGTGGAGTTAATAAGACGAGGAGATTGTTCAATGGGATATAGTTTGTATTTAGTTAAACCAACAGTGAATTTAAAGGAAGAGTATCTCAATTTTTATAGCGAGTGGCTAGATAGTGGTGAAAATATGGTACCTTGGGTTATTCAAAATGACCCTTCAAACTTTGAGAGTATGGTATCTTCTTTAGAAGATAATGAAAGTGCTACTAACCTTCCAAAAGGGTGGGTTTCTCATTCAACATATTGGTTAATAAACGATATGAATGTAATTATTGGGGCAGTTAATATAAGGCACCAATTAACAAATATTCTGTTAGAAAGTGGCGGACATATTGGTTACGGTATCCGTCCTTCAGAAAGAAGAAAAGGCTTTGCAACAAGATTATTGGCTTTATCTCTTATAAAAGCAAAAGAATTGGGTATAAAAAAAGCTTTAGTAGTTTGTGATCATGATAATGTAGGTTCATTCAAAACAATACTTAAGAGTGGAGGTATTCCTGACTCAGATTTTACAGAGGAAGATGGAAATATTATAAATAGATATTGGATAGAACTTTGAGTCTTATTACATTAACGGATGTAATAGTTAAACAAGGGATTATCGATAACAGCATCCCTATCTTTCATTTAATGGATTTAAGAGGATTTTAATTTAAAATAACTATGTGTCTAACAGTGTTTGAATACTTAGTGGGTTTAGTAGAAGAGCGTTAATGTAAAATGAAATAGACAAATAAATAATTAGATTTATATATGGGTAGATAATTTGGCGAACAAAAAGTTGTTGAAGTAACTCAGTAGGTTAATTGAATAATACATATTATTAAGGGGTGGAATATTTTGAATAATAATTTAAAGTCTTTATCCATTATCATTTTAGGTTTGTGTATTCTTGCGGGAAGTTGGTTTATCTCACAATCATTAAGTTCCAGTCAGGAGATAGAAGTAAAGACAGAACAAGAACAGTTCAGATATGAATTTTTATCTCCAAATGAATCTAACATTATCATCTTTGATAAACAGACTGGTGAATACTGGAGAAAATTTATCACACCGAATGAAGGGCCAAGTAATTGGGAGAAACAAGATTCACCTGTTTCCACCATTTCAGAATAGTAGTTTATATTATGATAGCGTGTACGATGTTTCGCTAATATGTAAGTTAATAGATGGGGAAATATTTAAATTGGGGTGGGAATGGCTTGGAAGACAAAATAGTAAATATATTGAAGGAAATCCCTAAAGTTGAACAAGGTAAAAAAGTTGTTCTTGGAATAGATGGATTAATTCGTTCAGGGAAAACAACATTTGTAAGATACATTGAACAGTATATTCAGGAAAAAAACATTTCGGTTTGTATTTTTCATATAGATGATTACATTGTAGAAAGAAAAAGGCGCTATAACACTGGCGATGATGAGTGGTATGAGTATTACCATTTGCAATGGGATATAGAGGGGCTCAAAGAGAATTTATTCAACAGACTAAAAAAAACGAATGAACTAAACTTACTAACTTATGATTATAGTTCTGATAAACAAAAATTACAGACAGTTAAAATACCTGATACTTGTCTAATTATAATCGAAGGCGTATTTTTACAACGAAAAGAGTGGAGACATTTCTACGATTTTATGGTTTATTTGGATTGTTCAAGAGAAAAGAGATTTAATCGTGAAAGTGATGTAACACAAAGTAATATCGAAAAATTTGAAAAGAGATACTGGAAAGCAGAAGACCATTATATGAGAAGAGTTTCACCATTAGAAAGAGCTGATTTAGTGATTCAAAATTAAACTAAAATAAATTGCTTGAAGTTTTCAGATCGCTTCGATTTCATTATTACTCATTGCAGGATTAGTGGGGACATGGTAGTAGAGAAGGTTTAAAAACAAGACCTCTTGTTTTTACATGATTTTATATCCTTATTGTTCTGTTTTTATTGTAAGCGTTTACTTATATAATATAAATATAAAGAAAAGGTACTTCTACTCATCATGCAGTAAGGAGAGAATATAAAATGAGTAAACATATGAAAGCAAGTGGAGAGCAATCAAACCTCGCTGTTGATACAGCTACAAAGATTGGATTAGATAAAAAGGCCAAAAAACCACAGCTTCAACCAAAAAAGAATGGCTTTTGGAAAAGAGTTAATAATCAGAAGGCATTAATTTTAATGGCCTTACCATTTATACTTTGGTTATTTATTTTTAAGTATATACCAATCGCAGGGTGGACAATGGCATTTCAAGATTATAAACCACAGAATGGTTTATTTAATCAAGAATGGGTAGGCTTGGATCACTTTAAAGATTTATTTAATGAGCCAATGTTCTATCAAGCTTTAGAAAACACATTGGGCATGGGGATTTTAGGAATAATATTTGGTACATTAGCCGCAATTATTTTCGCATTATTACTAAATGAAATGCGATTTCAGACATTCAAGAAGTTTACCCAGACGGTATCTTATTTACCGCACTTTGTATCTTGGGTTATTGTAGCGAATATCGTGACAACTATGCTATCGCAAGATGGACCGATCAATGCAGTATTAATGGGTTTAAATATCATTGATGGACCAATCAGTTTCATGTCCAATCCTGATCTATTTTGGGGCATTATAACTGTATCAGATGTTTGGAAAGAAATGGGTTGGAATGCAATTATTTATTTTGCTGCAATGGCAGGTGTTGACCCACAGCTTTATGAAGCAGCAAAAGTAGATGGTGCCAGCAGGTTTCGCCAAATGTGGCATATCACATTACCAAGTATTCGCCCGGTCATTATCGTTCTATTAATTTTAAGCATTGGAAACTTAATAAACATTGGTTTTGAAAAACAAATGCTATTAGGAAATAACGTTGTTGCGGATAAAGCACTAGTTATTGATTTATATGCTCTAGATTATGGTATTGGGATGTTCCGTTATTCCTTTGGTACAGCAATTGGTATATTTAAATCCGTGATAAGTATTATCCTGATTTTAATAGCAAATGGTTTTGCCAAACGAATAGGTGAAGGAAGAGTATTTTAATACAATTTATAAATAGATTATCCTTCATACCAAGGCACATTATGGAAAGGAGAAACACCATGGCTAAGAAAAAGTTTACAATGTTTGATATTTTACTATTAATCTTAATGTTCTTCGTATTAGTTCTTACACTCTATCCATTTTTAAATATACTAGCAATCTCATTAAATAATGCGATAGATACCGCTAGAGGCGGGATTAATATATGGCCAAGAGAATTTACTTTTGCAAACTATACGGAAATTTTTGGTAGTAATGATCGACTATTACAAGCACTATTTATGTCGATTCTAAGAACTGTAGTTGGGACGATAACAGGTATCATTGCGAGCACTATGCTAGCTTATACACTAAGTCGTCGTGATTTTATTTTTAATAAGCAAGTAGGTTTTTTATTAGTAATTACGATGTTTATCAGTGGAGGATTAATTCCTGATTATATGTTAATTAGAGAGCTTGGCTTAATTAATGACTTTATGGTGTATATTCTACCATTGTTAATTACAGCATTTAACGTCATTATTATCCGGTCCTTTATGGACAACATACCAATGGCGTTGACAGAATCAGCAAAAATTGATGGAGCAAATGACTTTACTATTTTCTGGCGTATCGTGATTCCATTGAGTTTACCAGTTATCGCGACGATCGCTCTGTTCTTGGCGGTAGGGCAATGGAATATGTGGTTTGATACGTATTTATATGCTAGATCAAGTGATAATTTAACTACTTTGCAATTTGAGTTAATGAAAATACTCGACAATGCTAATATCTCGGGTGGAGATGTCACCTCACAAAATGCTGAGGTTTTAGCAGGTCAAACAAATCCACAATCTATTAAAATGGCAATCACTATTATTGCAACAGTACCAATTTTAATGGTGTATCCATTCTTACAAAGATATTTCGTTACAGGACTTACTTTAGGTGCTGTGAAAAGTTAATTATGTTATTAATGAAAATTAATATAAAGTATTCATTTACAAAAAATGGAGGGGAAATGATGAAAAAGCATTTATCTATATTCATGTTGGTATTGATCTTTGGTGCACTTATCTTAGCAGGATGTAGTGACGACTCGTCAAGTTCATCAGACGATTCAAATGATGGAGGAAATTCGGATGAACCAGTCACACTTACATTCTTTAGTGCCGACGGGGAAGAGAAAGAGTTTAATGATCCTGTAGCTCAAAAAATCACAGAAGAAACTGGTGTTAAATTAGACATTGATTATCCAGTTGGTGGAAATGATGAAACAATTCCATTAATGATAGCAAGTGGGGACTATCCAGATTTAATTTATGCGAAAGGTGATATAGGAAAGCTGATTGACGCTGGTGGCGTAATTAAATTAGATGAGTTAATTGAAGAAAAAGGCGATAATTTGAAAGCGCTTTATGGCGATAATTTAAACCGTTTACGTAATACACTTGATGATCCAAGCATATATACAGTAGGAACCTATGGTGTAGAAAATGCATATTGGGCAACGAGTGGAACGTTCCAACTTCAATTAGATGTCCTACGTGAATTGGGATATCCGGAAATTAACACATTAGAAGAATTTGAAGCGGCACTGACAGAATACTATGAGATGTATCCAGAAATAGACGGTCAAAAAACGTTACCTTTATCATTACTAGGTAGTGATTGGCGTTGGTTGATTACTGTTGGTAACCCAGCTGGTTTTGCAGCAGGTCTTGAGGATAATGGCCAATGGGCTGTTGATAATGAAACTGGAGAGACAACTTATAAGTTCTTACTTCCAGAAATGAAGGAATATTTTGAATGGCTGAATGGGATGAATGCAAAAGGATTGTTAGATCCAGAATCGTTTACCCATACGTATGATACGTATATTTCCAAATTATCATCCGGTCGTGTATTAAGTGTTGCTGACCAAGATTGGGATATCGCAGATGCAGATAAAGCGTTAGTATCAGACGGTAGAGAAGAAAGAACGTACGCACCATTACCTGTAACACTTGGTGATGACTATCAATCTAAAGGATTACAAGACTATGGTTTTGCTGGTGGATGGGGTATTGCAATCTCTTCTACAAGTGAACATCAAGATGAAGCATTTGAATTTTTAGATTGGATGGCATCAGAAGAAGCTCAGATTCTTGTTAACTGGGGTATTGAAGGAGAAAACTATGACATAGTTGATGGTAAACGGGTAATGAAAGAAGAAGACCGTGAGCGTATGAACACGGATAGTGAATATGGCAAGGAAACGGGTGTAGGATATTATATCTATCCATTCCCACAAATGGGTAACGGTGCAGTTGATTCGACTGGTCAATCGATTACACCAAATTCAGAACAAGATATTATTGACAACTTTAATAGTGTTGAAAAAGAAGTGTTAGCAGAATATGGCATGACTAACTGGATTGAGTGGTTCCCTGCAACAGAAGATTTAGGTGTAACAAAACATGGTACGGTTGCAAACTATACTATTCCATCTGGTAGTGATGTTCAAATTATTCAGCAAAAAGCGGATGATTTAACTGAACAACGAATAACACAAGCAATTTTAGCTGATCCAGCAGAGTTTGACGAGATGTGGGAAAGCATGATTAAAGATCTAGAAGCAATGGATATTGAAAAGGCAAATCAAAATATGACGCAAATGACGCAAGATGTTATCGAACTTTGGCAAACAAACTAATAGAACATGTAACAAGCCTGTTTCCATACGGATACGGGCTTGTATTTTAAAAAAAGAAAGATGTGAAGTAAATGAATACAAAGCTCTATTTGTGTTTTGATGTCGGTGGAACGAACGTTAAATATGGAATATTAACCGCTGAAGGAGAATTTATTAAGAAATCGAGCTATCCAACTAGAAAAGAAACAGCTGATCAATTTATAGCTGATATGGTAAATGTTATTGAGACCATAACAGCGACAAATGTAATCGAAAAGATAGCAATTAGTTTTCCAGGCTTTATTAATCCTAGTACTGGATTTGCAGCACTTGCTGGTGCAATAGATGTTCTAGATGGAACAAATATAAGAACGCTACTCAGTCAAAAAACTTCCTTACCAATTATCATAGAGAATGATGCCAATTGTGCTACACTTGCTGAGAAACATAGTGGGAACGCTATCAATTGTAACGATTTTATTTGTATGACGATTGGAACTGGAATCGGTGGCGGTATTTTTATTAATGGTGAGATTGTACATGGTCATGCTTTTCAGGCAGGTGAGTTTGGTCTAATGACCGTAAATGGTTTAGACAATGGTTATCAGAATTTACACGATATTGCCTCAACAAGTGCCTTAATTAATAACTATAAAGAGATAAAAAAAATCGATCAAGAAACAAGGATAGAAGGTGAAATAGTATTTGAAGATGCCCTTGTTAATCCTGAAGTTGAAGCAATGCTTGATCGCTGGTTTTCCTATGTAAGTGCAGGCATATTTAATCTCGTTGCTACATTAAATCCTGAGAAAATTTTAATCGGTGGCGCAATTAGTGTAAGAGAAGACTTGTACGAGAGAATTAACGATAAATTAAAGCAAATTTATAATTGGAAGGACATTAAAGTGCCAATTGAGGCTTGCCACCACCACAATAATGCAGGACTTTTAGGTGCTTTGTTTAAAGCGGTTCAGACAGAGCAACTACACACTTAAGGCAGGAGGAATTGAATTGATAAATAAAGCATTACCGAAGATTTGGTATGGGGGAGACTATAATCCAGAGCAATGGGACCAAGAAACTTGGTCAGAAGATGAACGGATGTTTACATTAGCAGGTATTGATGTTGCAACTATCAATGTTTTTTCTTGGGCACTTAACCAACCATCTGAGAATACGTATGATTTTAGTTGGCTCGATGAAACGATTGACCGTCTATATGAAAAGAATGTGTATGTTTGTTTAGCTACAAGTACAGCTGCACACCCAGCTTGGATGGCTAAGCGTTATCCTGATGTGCGACGCGTAGATTACGAAGGGAGAAAGCGTCAGTTCGGTGGTAGACATAACTCTTGTCCCAATAGTCCCACCTATCGAAAATATGCAAGTAGAATGGCAGAAAAATTAGCTGAACGTTATCAAAATCATCCAGCTGTTTTGATTTGGCATGTTTCAAATGAATATGGTGGATATTGTTATTGTGACAACTGTCAAAAAGAATTTCGAGTTTGGCTCAAAGATCGTTATCAGACACTTGATGCAGTTAATCAGGCATGGAATACGACATTTTGGGGGCATACATTTTACGAGTGGGATGAAATAGTCGTGCCTAATGCTTTAAGTGAAGAATGGGAACATGGCAATAATACGAATTTTCAAGGAATTTCACTAGATTACCGTCGTTTTCAATCTGATAGTCTACTAGATGTGTTTAAACTAGAACGGGATCAATTAAAAAAACATACACCCGCTATTCCAGTTACAACAAATTTAATGGGCTTTTTCCCGGAATTGGATTACTTCAAGTGGGGAAAAGAGATGGACGTTGTATCATGGGATAACTATCCATCAATTGACACACCAGTAAGCATGACGGCAATGACACATGATTTAATGCGCGGCTTAAAAAGTGGTCAACCTTTTATGTTAATGGAGCAAACGCCTAGTCAACAAAACTGGCAAGCATTTAACGCACTAAAGCGACCTGGCGTTATGCGACTTTGGAGCTACCAAGCAGTTGCCCATGGTGCAGATACGGTAATGTTTTTTCAATTACGACGTTCACGTGGTGCAACAGAGAAATATCATGGGGCTGTAATTGAACATGTTGGCCATGAACATACAAGAGTATTTAAAGAAAGTGCAAAATTAGGTGAAGAATTAGGCATCCTTTCTGATCAGATTATTGACAGTAGGACGCATGCAAAAGTTGCAATCGTGTTTGACTGGGAGAATCGTTGGGCTATTCATTTATCAAGTGGTCCATCCGTAGCGCTTGATTACGTAAAGGAAGTGCATAAATATTATGACGCCTTTTATCAAAAGAACATTCCAGTTGATATCATCGGTGTAGAGGAAGACTTGAGTCAATATCAAGTCGTAATCGCGCCTGTATTATATATGATCAAAGCAGGTCATGCTGATCGTTTGAAGCATTTCGTTAAAAATGGGGGGACATTTGTTACCACATTTTTTAGTGGGATTGTAAACGAGAATGATTTAGTGACACTTGGTGGTTATCCTGGTGAACTTCGTGAACTAGTAGGAATATGGTCAGAAGAAATAGATGCATTAGAACCTTCACATACAAATGCAATGGTATTTGATACAGCTATTGGCGCATTGCAAGGCTCGTACACATGTAACAGTTTATTTGATCTGATACATGCAGAAGGTGCTGAAGTTCTAGCAACCTATGGGTCTGATTTTTATCAAGGAATGCCAGTTTTAACAAAGAATACGTTTGGTCAAGGAGATGCGTATTATGTAGCGTCAAGTCCAGATCCTACATTTATGCGTGATTTTATTGAAAATATCTGTACAGATAAGAATATAGATACATTGATGATAGCGGCAGAAGGTGTAGAAGTAACGGAGCGTGTGAAGGATTCGGTTTCCTACTTGTTTGTAATAAACCATAATCCAGAAGACGCAAGCTTTGAAGCTGGAGAAATAGTATATAGCAACCTGATTACAAATGATACGTATACCGGAACAGGTAAAATAAAAGCGCGAGATGTGCTCGTTTTAAAACAACAATAAAGGGGTTTTAATAGATGAAATTCACAGATGGAAATTGGCTTGAAAGAGAAGGGTATCAGATTCACTTTCCTAGAGTCGTACATGAAGTTATCGAAGAAGAGAATGCAGTTACATTATATGCTCCTTGTAAGTTTATAAACCACCGTGGTGATACACTAGATGGACCATTACTTACTATTAAATTATCAGCACCAATAAATAACGTTGTACGGGTGCAAACTTGGCATTTCAAAGGTGGAAAAGAAAGGTATCCGAATTTTGACGTGAAAGAAGAACGAAAATCAATCGATCTTACGTCAGAACAAGAAACAGTATCTTTTTCTAGTGGAGAATTAAAATTGACAATAAATAAGGAAGTATTTGGCCTCGTTTTTGAAAACGCTATCGGAAAATTAACGGCAGTTGATAGTAAAAGTTTAGCATGGATTGAAGGTCCAGAAGGAAAAACATTTATGCGTGGACAATTAGGTTTAGGTGTTGGTGAGAATTTATATGGTTTAGGCGAACGCTTTACGCCCTATGTGAAAAATGGGCAGTCAGTAGATAGTTGGAATAAAGATGGTGGAACAAGTTCAGAACAATCTTATAAAAATATTCCATTCTATTTAAGTAATAAAGGTTATGGTGTGTTCGTCAATCATCCAGAAGAAGTTAGTTTTGAGCTTGGATCTGAATTAGTGTCTCGTTCTCAATTCAGTGTAGAGGGAGAATATTTGGATTACTATTTAATTAATGGTCCAACACCAAAAGAAGTAGTGAGTCGCTATACAGAACTTACTGGAACACCAGCATTACCACCAGCATGGTCTTTTGGACTATGGCTATCGACGTCATTTACTACTGATTATAATGAAGAAACGGTTATGCATTTTGTTGATGGTATGGAGAAACGAGGGATTCCGTTAAGCGTATTTCATTTTGATTGCTTTTGGATGAAGGAATTTGAATGGAGTAATTTTATCTGGGATCGACGTAATTTTCCGGATCCAGAAGGCATGCTAAAACGCCTGAAAGATAAGGGATTAAAGATATGTGTATGGATTAACCCGTATATTGCACAAAAATCGGAGTTGTTTAAAGAAGCATGTGATAACGGCTATTTACTGAAAAAAGCAAATGGCGATGTATGGCAATGGGATCGTTGGCAAGCTGGTATGGGCATAGTTGATTTCACAAATCCAGATGCAGCAACATGGTTTCAATCCAAACTGAAAGTGCTTATTGATATGGGAGTAGACTCATTTAAAACAGATTTTGGCGAAAGAATACCAACAGACGTAGTATACTTTGATGGATCAGATCCCCAGAAAATGCATAACTATTATGCTTATAAATATAATGAAGTCGTATATGATTTGTTGAAAGAAGAAAAAGGATCAGAAGAAGCGGTAGTATTCGCACGGTCAGCTACAACAGGAGCACAGCAATTCCCAGTACATTGGGGTGGAGACTGTGATTCAACGTATGAGGCGATGGCGGAAAGTTTACGTGGAGGTTTATCATTAACAACATCCGGATTCGGTTATTGGAGTCATGATATTGGCGGCTTTGAAAATACGGCGACTCCTGATGTATTTAAAAGATGGACTGCATTTGGCTTACTATCAAGTCACAGTCGTTTTCATGGTAGCTCTTCTTATCGTGTACCATGGAATTTTGATGAAGAGGCTGTAGCTGTTGCGCGCCATTTCACAAAATTGAAAAATAGTTTGATGCCGTATTTATATGGGCAAGCAGTAGCAAATAGTAAGACTGGGGTTCCAGTTATGCGCTCGATGCTACTTGAATTTCCAGAAGATCCAGCTTGTGAAACACTTGATCGCCAATACATGTTGGGCGACTCCATTTTAGTTGCACCAATTTTCAATGAAGAAGGACTCGGTTCGTTTTATTTACCAGAAGGAACGTGGACGCAGCTTTTAACTGGTGAAGAAGTAGAAGGTGGAAAATGGATTAAACAAAACTATGATTATTTTAATCTGCCATTGTTTGTTCGAGAGAATAGTATTTTACCAATTGGCGTAAATGAGGAAAAACCTTCATATGACTACAATAATAATGTTACTTTTGAATTATATCAGATTAAGGAAGGTACCCATGTTGAGAAACATCTCTATGATACTTCTGGCAAACTAACTGGCTCGTTAACTGTTTCACGCCAAGGGAACGTTTTAGAGGTTGAAACAGACTTAACAGAAAAGCCTTACCACATAAAGTTAATAGGAGAAAAAGGTAATATTTCTGCATCAAATGGGAGCATAAAGTTGGTTTCATATGGTACAATGATCTCACCAAAGCTTGGAACTACTAAACTGTCTATTACGCTGTAACGTTTGAAAAAGATTTTAGTTTTAAGATGCGGTCTATAAATTCCGAAACTTATCTAATTTTGATGCGTATTCAAATGGTTTCACTTTTCATGTCGAGCCGTTTGTTATATACGCATCAGAAAACAGTGGAAAGTACAGTAGCATGTTTCAATTTGTTTTGTACAGGAGAGGTATCTTATGAAGCGATTAATCGCCACATTAAAGACGATGTCAAGTAGAAGAGAAAAAATAGATTATATTTGGGAGTATTATAAATTACATATAATTGGTAGTGTTTCTGCGGTTTTATTTCTCTATATAATGATAGGAAATATTTTTGGAGAAGAAGAAAAAGTTGTGGAAATAATGGTAGTAAGTGAAGCAAGTTTACCTGTGATTGAACAAGTGGAAGAAGACCTGTCAGAACATTCATTTGAGGCGTTTACATTATACATTGAATACATACAACACAAAGGTGGTAAAATTGAAGAAAATGCCTTTGATCAAATGCAAAAAATGTCTGCAGCTATTTCTGTTGGTCAGATCGATATTATGATAACTGATGAAACACTAGCAACACAATTAATAGAAGAAGATATTTTTCTTCCCCTTTCTGAGGTAATTGATTTGAAACAGCTTAATCAAGAACAATACGAATTAATTGATTTTGGAACAAATGAAGTATACGGTATAAGCACCAAAAACATAGCTTATTTTGATGATGAGAGTTTTAATGACACATTCATTCTCATACCTGCTACTAGTAGCAATTTGGAATATGTCCAAAGTGTAATGGACGTGTTATTACCCTGAATGGAATGTAAAATAAAAATGCGTGGAAGTAATTAGAAGTAGTGACTGCTTATTAAGCTAAAGTCGCTACTTTTTCAATTCTTGTCATTACGAAATGCTAGTGTTATGATTGAGAATAGACGAATAGTATCATGATATAATATAAAAAAAGAACATTTTAATCAATAGAGGAGCGTATGACATGCGTGGATTACTAAAAAAAGTTTTTGACGGTAACCAGAGACAACTTAATCAATTGCAAAAAACAGTTGATGAAATAGAAGCGATGGAGCCAGAATATCAAAAGTTATCTGATGAGGAAATACGTGAAAAAACTACAGAGTTTCAAAAGCGCTATCAAGATGGGGAAACTTTAGATGATTTATTAGTAGAATCTTATGCGATTGTGCGTGAAGCAGCAAAACGTGTATTAAATATGCATCCATTTCCAGTTCAGATATTAGGAGCTTTAGTATTGCATCAAGGTGATATTGCTGAGATGAAGACAGGTGAAGGTAAGACATTAGCCTCTACTATGCCAGCATATCTAAACGCCGTAACAGGTAAAGGTGTACACATTATTACAGTCAATGAATATTTAGCAGAACGTGACGCACGTGAAATGGGTGCTCTGTTCACCTTCCTTGGGCTGACTGTTGGATTAAATGTCAATAGTTTAACTAAAGAAGAGAAAAGAGCTGCCTATTTAGCAGACATTACGTATGGAACAAATAACGAATTTGGTTTTGACTATTTAAGAGATAACATGGTGCTGTATAAAGAACAAATGGTTCAACGCCCATTGCATTTTGCTATTATTGATGAGGTCGATTCGATTTTGATTGATGAAGCACGTACACCATTAATCATTTCTGGATCTGCACGTAAATCTGCTAGTTTATATAACCAGGCAAATGCATTTATTGGTGGACTTAAGGACGAAACAGATTATACCTACGATGAGAAAACAAAAGGTGTTCAATTAACAGAAGAAGGTATAAATAAAGCAGAACGCTTTTTCAATATTGAAAACTTGTTTGACCTTAATCATGTAACATTAACACACCATATTAACCAAGCATTAAAGGCAACTGTAGCGATGCAACGCGATATGGATTATGTTATCGAAGAGGAACAAGTCGTGATTGTTGACCAATTTACTGGTCGTTTAATGAAGGGACGTCGTTACAGTGATGGTCTCCATCAAGCAATTGAAGCAAAGGAAGGCTTACAGATTCAAAACGAAAGCATGACACTTGCTTCTATTACATTCCAAAACTTCTTCCGAATGTATGATAAGTTAGCAGGTATGACAGGTACAGCAAAAACGGAGGAAGAAGAGTTTCGGAATATATATAACATGGTTGTTATTGCGATCCCAACTAACCGTGTAATTGTCCGTGATGACAAAGCAGATTTAATTTTCAAATCAATTAACGGTAAGTTCCAGGCTGTGGTTGAGGATATTAAAGAACGATACGAAGCAGGGCAACCAGTATTGGTTGGTACTGTAGCGGTAGAAACATCAGAAATAATATCAAACTATCTTAAAAAGGCCGGCGTGAAGCATAATGTATTAAACGCGAAGAACCACTATCGTGAAGCAGAAATCATCGAAAATGCCGGACAACCTGGCGCAGTCACGATTGCTACAAACATGGCTGGTCGTGGTACGGATATTAAACTTGGTGAAGGTGTAATTGAACGTGGAGGATTAGCTGTTATTGGTACAGAACGTCATGAATCTCGACGTATTGATAACCAGTTGCGTGGTCGTTCAGGTCGTCAAGGTGATCCAGGTATTACAAGGTTCTATTTATCAATGGAAGATGAATTGATGCGTCGATTCGGTTCTGATAATATGCGTGCCATGATGGATCGCTTTGGTATGGACGATAGCCAACCAATTGAAAGTAAAGTTGTATCTCGTGCAGTCGAATCTGCACAAAAACGTGTAGAAGGAAATAACTTCGATGCACGTAAGACAGTTCTTTCGTATGATGATGTTTTACGTGAACAACGTGAAATTATTTATAAACAGCGTTTTGATGTAATAGATTCTGATAATTTACGTGATATTATCGAAGAAATGATTAAAACGGTAGTAGAACAGACAGTCCATACACATACACAAGATGATGATGCGGAGAAATGGGAAACGCAAACGATCATAGAATATGTCCATGCTAATTTAGTTGAAGACGACTATTTAGTAGAGGAAGATCTAAAAGGTAAAGAGCCTCAAGAAATGATCGATTTTATCCTTGAAAAAGTCGATGAAAAATATGATAAAAAAGAGGAAGAACTGACACCAGATCAAATGCGTGAGTTTGAAAAAGTTATTGTACTTCGAACAGTTGATACAAAATGGATGGATCATATTGATCAAATGGATCAGCTTCGTCAAGGTATTCACCTACGTGCATATGGACAAAATGATCCATTACGTGAATATCAAATGGAAGGCTTTGCGATGTTTGAACAAATGGTTGAGTCCATTAATGAAGAAGTTGCACGTTATGTAATGAAAGCACAAGTCCGTGAAAACTTAAAACGTCAAGAAGTAGCAAAAGATGCAACAGCAGTTTCAGGTGATCAAGAGAAGAAGAAAAAGAAAAAGCAACCTTTTATCAAAGCAGACAGCGTTGGACGTAACGATCCATGTCCTTGCGGAAGCGGTAAAAAGTATAAACAGTGTCATGGTAAGTAATGAGATAAGATAGAGAGACACTTCCTTAATTGGAAGTGTCTTGTCTATTGTATGAATGCTAGAGAAATGAATGATTATAAGAGGTGTAGAAAATGGAATTAGCAGAGATAAGACATGAATTAGATAGTATAGAGCAACAACTAACAGACTTTAGGGGGTCTCTTTGACTTAGAAGAGAAGCGCACGCGCATTGCAGAGTTAGAAAATCAAATGTCAGAGCCTGGTTTTTGGGATAGCCAAGAAACAGCACAAAAAGTTATTGCGGATGTAAATGAATTAAAAGAGTTTGTTCATACGTTTGATCAGCACGTGGAAAGTTTGGAAAACGTTGTGCTTTCATATGAGCTTGTTAAAGAAGAAAATGATGAAGAGTTACGAGCTGATTTGGAAAATGAAGTACACTTATTAAGCGAAGCGTTAAAACGGTTTGAATTATTTATGCTACTTAGTGAACCATACGATAAAAATAATGCGATTTTAGAATTGCATCCTGGTGCAGGTGGTACGGAGTCACAAGATTGGGCTAGCATGTTACTTCGGATGTACACACGTTGGGCAGAATCGAAAGGATTTAAAGTTGAAACATTAGACTATTTACCTGGAGAGGAAGCGGGTGTGAAAAGTGTGACTTTATTAATTAAAGGTCACAATGCCTATGGTTATTTGAAAGCAGAAAAAGGTGTACATCGTTTAGTGCGAATATCGCCATTTGATGCTTCAGGTAGACGCCATACTTCTTTTGTATCCTGTGATATTATGCCGGAACTAGATGATGATATTGATATTGAAATTAATACGGAAGATCTTAAGATTGACACATATCGTGCAAGTGGTGCAGGTGGTCAGCATATTAATACAACTGATTCAGCTGTCCGAATTACCCATGTACCTACTAATTCTGTTGTTACATGTCAGTCAGAGCGTTCACAAATTAAAAATCGTGATCAAGCAATGAAGATGTTGAAAGCAAAGTTGTATCAATTACAAATTGAAAAACAACAGTCTGAATTAGATGAGATTAGGGGAGAACAAAAAGAAATTGGCTGGGGCAGTCAAATACGTTCCTATGTATTCCATCCTTATTCCATGGTAAAAGATCATCGTACAAATATGGAAGTAGGAAATACGAACGGTGTAATGGATGGGGATATCAATCCATTTATTGATGCATATTTGCGCTCACAATTGGCTTAACTAGTAAAGATAAAGGAACTTCAGCTGAAATATGCTAAAGTTCCTTTTTTTTATAATAAACTATATTTGAAGAGTTGTGCTTTAAAGCTTCTCTTACCGAGCACTTTCATATGAATTATTGAGTTTGCTACATTACTCCATTACTATACTCTACTAAAAACGGTTGTCCTCTTATTATAAACAATGATATACTCCTTAAGGTTGAAAATGACGGATAGTAATATAGAAAGTTTGAGGTGTTTTATTTTGATTGCAAAATATAGACGGGAACCTGTGCCAATCGTCTTCATTCATATAATAGAATATAGTTATGTATTAATAGGTGCATTTTTGGTAGCTATTGCATTTAATCTATTTCTTTTGCCAAATGAAGTAGCTTCTGGTGGAGTTGCTGGAATAAGTACGATTACGAAGTCTGTTTTTGGCTGGGAACCCTCATTAGTTCAGTGGGCGATAAACATTCCACTCTTTATAATCGGTATTCTAATATTAGGAAGTAAGTTTGGATTAAAAACTTTAGTAGGAACAATCGTTTTACCTTTGTTCGTATTCGTAACAAGTGATTGGAATGCAGCCACACCAGATCCATTGTTAGGTGCTATATTTGGTGGCATGAGCGCTGGCCTTGGAATAGGTATCGTATTTCGTGGTAAAGCGTCTACTGGTGGTATTGATTTAGCGGCACAAGTACTGCATAAATACTTTCCATTACCTTTAGGGATATGTGTTGCACTATTTGATGGCCTGATTGTAATAACTGCCACCTTTGTCTTTTCTGTGGAACAAGGGTTATATGCTTTAATTGGCTTATTTGTTACAAGTCGCACGATTGACCTCGTTCAAGTTGGTTTTAATACGTCGAAGAATATTATGATAATAACAGATCAAGTTGAAGAAGTTCGACAAGTGCTTTTAAAAGATATAGATCGTGGTGTGACTGTTTGGAATGCTGAAGGTGGTTATACGAACGAAAACCGTAAAATTATTATGTGTGTTGTTACCCAAAATGAATTTAGTAAAGTGACACAGATGGTGCGTCGTGTTGATTCAAAAGCTTTTGTTGTTGCAATGAATGCAAGTGAAGTATTAGGAGAAGGATTTAAAAATACATGAATTGAGTAACTAGAGTATAGATCTACTAAATCTAAGAAGAAGATTCGATGATAATTTAGAATCTTCTTCTTAGTTTTTATTTAACAGATTAAGTAAGGGAATGTTCCAAATCATAACAAAAAGTTTACCGTATTTGCGAATTTTGTAATTATTAACAGGGTTTGAAATGAAAATGTAATAAAAAAATGTCTAAAAAAAGTGAAAATAGATGTTATAATGAACAGGTCAAATATTTTAAGACAAGCTGTGACTATCATTTGGTAACAGTTGTCCTACATCTAGAAAATAAACTAACAATAAAGGTGATAAAAAATATGATACAAATGCAAGGTGTATATAAAACATATCCAAATGGTGTTACGGCACTAAATGGTATAGATATAGCAATAGAACCTGGTGAATTTGTTTATGTTGTTGGTCCTAGTGGTGCTGGTAAATCAACATTTATTAAACTAATTTTCCGTGAAGTATTAGCCTCAAAAGGAACAATAAAAGTTAACGATAAAGATATCTCCAAAATGAAACGAAAACATGTCCCCTACCTAAGAAGAGATATTGGCGTTGTCTACCAAGACTTTAAACTATTACCAAAACTCACAGTCTATGAAAATATAGCTTTTGCTTTAGAAGTATTAGAAGAGTCACCACGTGGTACTCGTAAACGTGTGATGGAAGTTCTTGACTTGGTTGGTTTAAAAAATAAGGCGCGATTTATCCCAGATGAACTTTCAGGTGGCGAACAACAAAGAGTGTCAATTGCCAGAGCGATTGTCAACTTCCCCAAACTAGTCATTGCGGATGAACCAACAGGTAATCTAGATCCGGAAACATCTTGGGAAATTATGAAGATACTAGAAGAAATAAATGCAACGGGTACAACAATTATTATGGCTACCCACAGTAAAGAAATTGTCAACACGATAAAAAAACGCGTAATTGCTATTGAAGATGGCTTAGTTGTGCGTGATCAACATCGAGGTGAATACGGCTATGAGATTTAATACAATTAAAAGACATCTTCGTGAAGGTACAAAAAATATTTGGCGTAATGGATGGATGACCATTGCTTCTGTCGGTGCAGTAACCACGACATTAATTTTAGTTGGTGCATTCTTAGCGCTCATGCTTAACTTGAATCATGTCGCTGATAATTTAGAAGAAGACGTTGAAATTAAGGTTTTAGTTGAATTAACTGCAGATGAAGAAGAAATTGAAGCAGTCGGTGACCAGATAGATGAGATTGCAGAAGTATCGACTGTTGACTTCGCAACAAAAGAGGAAGAGTTAGAAAGCCTAATATCAAGCATGGGTGATGAAGGCGGCGCATGGGAGTTATATGAACAAGATAATCCTTTAAATAATGCTTATATTGTTAAAACAACAGATCCTCAAGAAACATTGACAATTGCACAAGAAATTGAAGAGATAGAAAATGTTGAAAAAGTAAATTATGGACAAGACGTTGTGCAAAATTTGTTTAAATTTAATGAATATGCTCGGAATATAGGTCTTGTCCTTATCTTAGGATTAGTATTCACAGCAATATTCTTAATCTCAAACACAATAAAAATTACGATAATGGCACGTAGTAAAGAGATTGGTGTAATGAAGTTGGTTGGTGCAACGAACGGATTTATTCGCTGGCCGTTCTTTGTCGAAGGTCTTTTACTTGGTGTACTAGGAAGTATTATTCCAGTTGCGGTTTTATTAACAGGTTATTACTATCTAGATGCTAATGCTTCATCAATTAATCAATTTAGTTTTCTAGAAATACTACCATTTTCACCATTTGCATGGCAATTGGCATTACTGATTTTAGTAATTGGAGCATCAATAGGTATTTGGGGAAGCGTTATGAGTGTTCGGAAGTTTCTAAAAGTATAAATCTCTTCTTTAAGAGATTTATACTTACATAGATTATCGGAACTAAAAAGCTAGATTACTAGAGGGGGAGGATTCTTTACCATGAAAAAAATCATCATGTACCTTTTAATTTTCACAACGATAATTGGGTTTACGATATCACCAGTAACTGCAGAAGACATCTCTAGTTTGGATGAGAAATTGAATGATCTAGAAAGTGAAAAGAGCACTATAAATGAAGAGTCTGGCAATGTTACAAGTGAAACGGAAGAAACAGAAGAGAAAATTGCTGAAAATGAAGCTGAACAGAGTGAAGTTACAAGTGAGATAGAAACGATTAATGCTGATTTACAAGCAACGCAAACGAAGTTAGCAAACAAAGAAAGTGAAATATCAACTACTAATCAAGAGATTAGTTCAACAGAAACAGAAATAGAAGAAACAGAAGAAGAGATAGTAGTCTTAGAAGAAGAAATAGTAGTCTTAGAAGAACGAATTGCTGAGCGCGAAGAGTTATTGAAAAATAGATTGCGTGCTATTCAACAAAATGGTGGAGATATCAGTTATTTGCAAGTACTGATGGGTGCACAAAACTTTGGTGATTTTCTAAATCGTGCAACAGCTGTAACGAAAATCATGGATCAAGATCAAAGTATCATGGAAGCACATCAAGCTGATAAAGAAGATATGAAAACCAAAAAAGTAGCAGTTGAAGATAAGAAGACACAATTAGAAGATGATAAAGCTAGCTTAGAAGATAAACGAGCGAATTTAGTTGTCCAAAAGCAAGATCTTGAATCTATTCAAGCGACACTAGATAGTCAAGTGGCGGAAAAAGAAACGTTAATGGTGAACTTAGAGGATCAGCATAGCGAATTAGAAGAATACACAATGACGTTAGCAGAACAACAGCAAACATTAAATGATCAAGCCTCTATTATTGCTAACGCAATGAAAGAAGCAGAATCAAAAAAACAAGAATTAGAACAATTAGCTGAAGAGAAAGCAAAAGAAGAAGCTGCGGCGGCAGCAGAAAATAATAGCGACTCAAGTAGTGGTGAAAGCTCTACTCCAGCTGCATCACAGCCAGCTCCATCTACTAGTAATGCTGCATTTGTGATGCCAGCATCTGGAACACTCACTTCTCCTTATGGCTATCGTAGCTTTAATGGCGGTGGCATGCATTATGGTTTAGACATTGCGAATAGTGTCGGTACAACAATTAAAGCAGCAGCATCAGGTGTTGTTACCAGATCTAACTATTCTTCAAGTTATGGTAATGTAATTTATATCTATCATCCAGACTTAAATCTAACTACTGTATATGCACACTTAAATAGTAGAGCGGTATCGCTTGAGCAAAGTGTATCCCAAGGGCAAACAATTGGTGGAATGGGTAATACAGGTAACTCATTTGGAAGTCATTTACATTTTGAAGTACACAATGGCGGATGGAGTTATCATGGCGCAATTAATCCATCACCATATTTACCATAATAAGTACACATCTTTTCACAATAAAAGCATAATCTAAATAAACAAAGGCATCGCACGAAATGTTGTGGTGCCTTTTTGTGTCATACATATGGTACACTAGGAAAATAATATTGAACAAAAAAATCGGGGTGAAAAAAGTGCAAATCAAGAAAAATTATCTAGTTCTAATTATAGTTGCTGCAGTACTTATTGGTGGAGTAGGTACTTTCTTCAGTATGCAATTGTTGCAAGAAACTGTATCAACCGAAGAAAATATCGACTCAGTTAATTTTTCCGATCTTTCTGAGGATGAACAAGAAGAAATTCTTAGTGATGCTGGAGAATCAACTACTTTTTCAAAAGTTATGCAAGCATACAGTGTCATACAGGACAACTACTTAGAAAGTGCTGATGAAGATCAGTTGATCGAAGGTGCAGTTGAAGGTATGCTCGCAACTTTAGATGATCCATATAGTGTTTATATGGACCAAGAAACGATGGAACAATTTAATGAACAGATCGAGTCTTCTTTTGAGGGGATTGGTGCAGAAGTTAGTATGGTTGATGGTAAGGTTACTATTGTTGCACCGATAAAAGATTCTCCTGCAGAACAAGCAGGTTTAAAACCTAATGATCAAATACTAAAAGTTGATGAAGAGAGTATCGAAGGTCTTGACTTATATGACGCTGTTTCCAAGATTCGTGGGGAACAGGGCTCCGAAGTAACGTTAGAAATCCAACGACCTGGTGCTACAAATACAATTGAAGTTGAATTAACAAGAGATGATATTCCACTGGAAACAGTTTATTCGGAAACAACTGAAGTAAATGGTAATAAAGCAGGAATAATTGAAATAACTTCTTTTTCCGAAGATACTGCTACTCGTTTTGAAGAAGAGTTGACAAGTTTAGAAGAAGAGGGGATTGAAGGTTTAGTCATCGATGTAAGAGGAAATCCGGGTGGTTTATTACCTTCTATTCAAGAAATCTTGAAGAACTTTATAACAAAGGACACACCGTATATGCAGGTGGAAGATGGTGAAGGAAATAAAGAACGCTATTTCTCTGAATTGGACAATGCAAAAGATTACCCAATTAGTGTTTTAATAGATGAAGGTAGCGCATCGGCTTCTGAAATCTTAGCCATTTCAATGAAAGAAGCAGGAAATGCCGAAATAGTTGGTACAACAAGTTTTGGAAAAGGTACAGTACAACAAACGATCCCAATGGGAGACGGTAGTACAATTAAACTAACTTTATTTAAATGGTTATCTCCAGAAGGGAATTGGATTCATGAAGAGGGAGTTGAGCCGACTGTAGAGATAATGCAGCCAGCATACTTTTATGCGAATCCTATTCAAGTAGAGGAAACTTATTCCTATAACGATAGCAATGAAGACATTGAGAATGCACAAATTATGTTGGAAGGTTTAGGATATAATCCAAATCGAGAAGATGGCTACTTTAGTCGCGAAACAGAAACTGCTGTAGAAGAATATCAAGCAGAAAATGATTTAGAAGTAACAGGCGAGATTGATGAAGCAACCGCTGAGAAATTACAAACAAGTGTCATTGAAAAAGTAAGAAGTGGTGAAGAGGACGCGCAACAAGAAAAGGCATTAGAAGTATTATTTGATTAATCAAGAAAGTAAGCAATTCCCTTATGAAGTAAGTTTATTCATAAGGGAATTGCTTAAAATTTTCTTATAAAAGCAGGAAAAGATCATCTTTTATCGAATTATAATAAATAAAGGCTCATTAGACAAAGAAGTGAAAGGGGTGTGCAAAATATATGGAGACATGGTTAATTGAATTAGCAAAAGGTGTAGGCAAACTTTTCTTTAATCCGCTAATATATTGGTTTTTTATTGTTACATTCATAGCATCATTTACCAGGATTAAGAAAGAACGAAAATACTTTGGTACGAAAATGTTTACTATATTTGATGAACTACGTTACACATGGAAAACGACACTTTTAGCTGGATTAAGCTTATCTTTAGGTATGTTAATTATTGGTGCGTCGCTTCATTATCTCATGATTGCAGGACTTGTTTTGTTTACTATTTTATTTTCAATTGGGAAAAGGTTCACGTGGTTATCAGCAGCGTATACATTTGGATTTACCTACATAGCCTTACTCTTTTCTCCATATTTCATATCCTATCTACCAACTTCATGGAATACGGAGATAAAAGACTCTCAATGGTTGATATTCACTACTTTAATGGGGATTTTTATTTTAATCGAAGCGATTAAAATGATACGTATACAACAAGATGAAACCTTTCCTGAATTAAAGAAAGGCAGTCGTGGTAAATGGGTAGGACAACACCGAGTAAAAAAAATAATGCTCATACCTTTCATAAGTCTATTGCCAGCTGGGTTAATTACACCATTTGCTGATTGGTGGCCGATATTTTCTATAGGTGAAACAGAATTTGGACTCTTATTTATTCCTGCAATAATTGGTTTTGAACATGTAATAAGAGGTTCAATGCCTATAAAGGCGACACATAAATTTGGACAATCGTTATTAATATTAGGTTTTATCGTAATTGGGTTTTCGATAGCAGGCTATTATATTACTATTTTTACATTAATAAGTGTGGTTATCGCGATTATTGGACGTGAGCTATTAGCGTTACAATTCCGATTACGTGATTTAAGAAATCCTACTTATTTTGCAGTAGAAGAGACTGGATTAAAAGTATTAGGAATTATCCCAGGTACACCAGCAGAGAATATTGGATTAATGATTGGTGAAAAAATTATCAAGGTTAATGGCCAACCTGTTTCCAGTGAGCAAGCATTTTATGAAGCACTTCAGCTAAACAGTGCATATTGTAAACTTGATATTCGAGATGAAAGAGGGGAAATAAGATTTGCGCAGCGCGCCCTCTATCAAGGAGAACATTATGAATTAGGAATTATTTTTCCTAGCGAAACAACATGGAAAATAGAAAAGGCGCAATAATTTAATTTTCATATAAATTTAATAGAAATTTCATCATTTTGCCGTTAATTCAATGTATAATTACTTAGTAATATAACTTGAGTGCCTTATGAAAGGTTGAGCGGAATGAATACTTTACAAAAAAGGTTTAATGATTGGAAAAATGGTTTATTAGTGTACAAATTCGCTTTAGATGAAATTGATACAAAATTAAGTATTCTAAGTGAAGAGTTTGAATTTATTCATAATCACAATCCAATGGAGCATGTTAAATCGAGATTAAAAGAACCGAATAGTATTATGGACAAGTTAAATAGAAAAGGGTTAGAAGTCACACTATCTAATGCAAGAGAACATGTACGTGACATTGCTGGTGTTCGAGTAACTTGTTCATTTGTTGCGGATATTTATAAAGTTTACCATATGCTTAGTCAGCAAGATGATATTAAAGTACTTGAAGTAAAAGATTATATTAAACATCCAAAACCAAATGGATATCGTAGTTTTCACCTCATTGTTGAAGTGCCTGTTTTTCTTGCTAATTCAACTGAACATGTCCCAGTAGAAGTACAAATACGAACAATCGCGATGGATACATGGGCGAGTTTGGAACATAAAATTTTTTACAAATATGATCAAGAAATCCCTCAAGAATTAAAAAATGAATTAAAACAAGCAGCAGATACTGTAAGAGCACTTGATGACAAAATGGAATACATTCATACGCAAGTGGAAAGAGAAAAACATAAAGTAACACCGACTATATTGAAATAACAAGACGCGCATACAATCATGATTGTATGCGTGTCTTTTGATATGAATGGGACAAAAAATAAGTGCCACTAGTTGGCTGTTATGAATCTGGAATGTATTCATTATATAGCTTGTTAAAAGAGTTTGTTAACAATACTGTCGTTTATGACTGAATAACTATAGACTCTGTCGTAACTGCCACGTTGATTTCCGCTTCAGGCAGTCGCTTTCCGCGGGCAAATGTTTTCGGTGGGGCGAGTAATCGCAGTCCCAAGTCTTCAGCTAACTCCGTAAAGCACAAATCGCATTAAGGAGTGGATCTTCAGATCTTGCTTTTCCCGCAGGACTTTGAATTTACTTCCTGAACCAACACCGCACGAAGAAAATCGAACTATATTTTCGAGGATCGACTGCCCTACGCTACAATCAATCGGTATAATGTGAACAACTGTAGTGATAAGTACAATAAAACTTTATGACAAGCAGATAACGTATTATTTTTAAAGTCTGTCCAGTGACCGATTGCCTGTGTTATAAACTAATTCGAATAGCTATTCAAAAAAACGGTTTTCTTTGGATGATAATTCTTCAAAAAGTTGGCGAACATAAGAAGCATGGTAGTTTTGTATGTAGTTGATTTAATGTTTGCTAACTTGTATTTTAATGACAAATAACAAGCATTTTATATAATTCTTAATTAGCAGGCTACACTAGCGGATCAAGCGAAATGGGCGAGACTCCTGCAGGAACAGCACGGGCTGAAGATCCATTCGGTAAAGTGGTTTTCTTTACCGAATTAGCTGAAGTCGTGCCTGCGGAAAGGGAGCCCATTTCGCTTGAGGAGCGAAGCATAGATTATCTTGTATTGAACTTTATATAAAGTGAGTTATATTACGACTGAGTTTACCTCAAGTTCGTGATCAGATGCAGATGCTTTCAAAATGAGCACGAGTCAACTTTAACATTGGATTGCAGACTTCTCAAGTTTGCCAAGATCTAAATTCGTGTTTTATCAGTGAAAGTTGCGTTATAAAAAACAGAAATAGCTTCACCATGCGCAGTTAACTAAATGCTTCGTTACTTATTTCCTGGGGAATAAAGAGTCTGTTTAAAATATAAATACATTCTGAGCATCTATTAAATGATCAAGGTTATCCTATTAGCGTTTTGTATAGGGATGCAAGGGGTATAACTACAGTATCCTGATATGAAGGAAGGTTAAGAAATATGAGAAAAGTTGCAGTAATATTTAACCCTGCAGCAGGGAAAGCAAAACTGCTGCAATTAAAAGAAAAAATTATAAATACATTAGAAATAGCTTTTGAGGAAGTAACTGTTTATGAAACAAAGCAACCAGGAGATGGTGCAACATATGTGAACCAAGTTTCAAGTCAAGTTGATCTAATTATTGCGGCTGGCGGTGATGGTACAGTAAATGAAGTGATTAATGCGATCGCCCCGCTAGAAAAACGACCTGCTTTTGCGATCATCCCTGGGGGCACAAGCAATGATTTTTCTCGGGAAATTGGAATGTTACAAAACCCGTTAAAAGCAGCTGAACAAATTGCTGAAAAAGAAACAAAAATGATTGATATTGGACAAAGTGATCATTACTATTTTCTGAATTTTTGGGGCATCGGTATCATTACCCAAGTTTCTGAGACAGTTGATTCAAATTCGAAACAAAATATCGGACGATTAGCTTATTACTTACGTACCCTACAAACAATTGGCGAAGAAAAGGCTTTTCATTTAAAAATAGAATCTGATAATGGAATTTGGGAAGATGAAGCTGTTATGCTTATTGTGGGTAATGGTACATATACTGGTGGGATTCGAGCTTTCTTTCCAGAAGGAAGCATCCATGATGGGTTGTTAGATGTATTGGTTATCAAAGAAGCATCTTTACCAACTTTTTGGTCTATTCTTCAATCAAAAGTAGATAATAACGAGCAAATTAATGAAGGAATTAAAGCTTTTAAAACAAAAAGTATAACTGTTACAGCAGATCCAGCACAAAATATTGATTGTGATGGAGAAAGACAGAATCAAACACCATCAAGTATTACTGTTTTACACAACCATATACAAATGGTAGTCGGAAATATCGAATAGTTAAACGAAAACACGCCAAAAGTTAGAATGTAATCTAACCTTTGGCGTTTGGCATAATGGGATCATTCTATTATCGTTCGATGGTCAATAGTTCTCGTAATTCATTTTCTGATAACGTAGATAGCATCGTTTCACCTGGTTTAATGATTTGATCCACAAGCTCTCTTTTTTCATGTTGTAATTGAAAAATCTTTTCTTCGATTGTTCCTTCAGTTATTAAACGTATAACTTGGACAACCTTCTTCTGTCCAATTCGATGTGCACGGCCCGCTGCTTGTTCTTCAACAGCTGGATTCCACCATAAATCAAATAGAATAACAGTGTCTGCTCCAGTTAAATTAAGTCCTGTACCACCTGCTTTTAAGGAAATAAGGAAGACTGATTTCTCACCTTCGTTAAAAGCATCAGCCATTTCTAATCGCTGTGATGGTGGAGTGGAACCATCTAAATAAAATACCTCATGTCCGTCTGCTTGTAGTTCTTTGTTGATTATTTTTAACATGCTTGAAAATTGTGAGAAGATTAATAGTCGCTTACCACTTTGCCTTAATTCATCGACTAATTCTTTTAGATGTTCTAATTTACCAGATTTTCCGGTATAGTTTTCTAAGAACAACGATGGATGACAACAAATTTGTCGTAAACGTGTAAGGCCAGCTAATATTTCTAATTTACCTTTTTCAAAGCCTTTTTGTTCAATTGTTTCAGCAATCTTCTCTTGCATTTTTTCCACATATGCAAGGTACACTTGCTTTTGATTTTTAGTTAGCTCTGAATATTGTTCTGTTTCAATTTTATCTGGTAATTCTGCTAACACATCCCGTTTTAGACGGCGTAAGATAAATGGTCTTGTAATCACTGCGATATAAGCAGGATCTTGTTGTAAGAAGTGCTTTTTTGTTCCGAAAAATCCTGGTGATATCGTATGAAATATTGACCATAATTCATCTAATGTATTTTCAATAGGCGTACCACTCAATGCGAAGCGATGTTTTGCTTGAAGTGAACGAACAGCTTTTGCTGTTAAAGTAAGATGGTTCTTAATCGCTTGTGCTTCATCAAGAATCAATGCATCAAATGGTACTGATGCGTATATATCTTGGTCTTTTCGCATTAGTGGATAAGAAGTAATTAACACATCCACATCAGTCAATTGTTCTACGATTGCTCTACGTTGTTGTTTTGTCCCGACAATTACTTCTGCACGTAAAGAAGGTGCAAACTTCGTAATTTCCTTTCGCCAGTTATAGACCAGTGAAGCAGGTGCAATGACTAACGCTTGATATTTACCATCTGTTTTTTCTGCTTTTTCACTTAATAAATAGCTTATTGTTTGAACTGTTTTTCCTAAGCCCATATCATCTGCTAGAATGCCACCTAAATGGTAGTAAGAGAGCGTTTTAAACCACTGAAATCCTACAAGTTGATAGTCGCGTAAATCGGCATCTAATGTAGTTGGTAAATTAAATTGCAAATCTTCTGGATGTTTTAAGGCAGTTAACATTTGTTCAAACGTATCTTGATAATGTGCAACTTCAGCTGGAAAAGTCTCTTCTATTTGTAAACTTCGCGCTGCTGAAATTTGAACTTGTCCATCCTGAAGATCAGACTTACTTAATTGTAGTTGGTCAATAAATTGTTGAAACGATTCAAATGATTCATTTTCCAAAGCAAGTAAAGGCCCATCTGGAATCCGGTAATAGCGTTTTTTCTCTACTAATGCTTGTAGAAGTTGTTGTACTTCCGTATTTGATATCCCTTTAACATCAAAGGAAACGTCTAACATTCCGGTAGTGTTATTCACTTGAATATTGGCTTGTAATTCTGGTTCTTCTGCACGAACTAATTTTTTCACCTCATCAGAAATATAAACAAGTGCATGGTTATGAAGTTCTGGTAAAGCATCATGTAAAAACCTGTAGATATTTTCATTATTAAATAGTTGAAAACGACCATTTAAATAATAAAAACCAGCTTGTTCAAGAAGTTGTAAAATTGATCGTTCGGCTTTCATTTCACGTTTTATTACTAAATTAGAAGCCTGATGTGATTCATATGGTGCAAGTTCATAATCTCCATACTGAAAAACAACATTTGCTGTAAGTGTATCCTGTAATTCATCTAAATATATTTTTGTCTTAAGTGATGTTATCGCAAGTAGTTCGTTTGTTTTTTCAGAATAAATGGGTTGCCCTATTCTTTCTAATTTCGGCATGACATTTGATACAAATGCTTCCATCTTATCTCGGGCAATCAAATGTACATGCTTGGTACGATAAGGCAATAATGAAAACAGCTGATCAATAATTAAGCGCTGTTTAGCATTTGTAAAATAAAAGGTGTGTGCTTCATATAAATAACCATATCCATCAAAATAATCAAAACGAAGCAAAGCACCCAGATTAATAGAGAAGCTATCTTCATTCTCAAGATCTATTGGAAAAGTAAGTGGTGGTAGCTTATCTTCCAAGAAAAAGCTTCCGAATATTTGGCCTTGTAAATCTTTCATCGTATGATCTCTTGCACTAATTCCTTCTAATAAAGGCTTGGCTGAATTTGGTGGTATTCTAACCGCACGTTTGTTTGTCATTCCATAGTCATTATCATATAGAATTTCATTTTGATAGGCCTGTATAAGCTGATCTATGATGTCTTTGTCCTCTTCTGCAAACTTATGAAGTAAAGGATCATATGTGAATGTATTTGTAACAGGGTATGGTTGCTGATTTTTAACGTGGGTAAGAAAGGTACGGATTTCTTTAATTATATACGTTTTTTTTATACCAACTTGTAACTCAACTTCTAAAAACAGTTTTGCATTTTGTGTGTTTTTACGTTGAATTAACGTATAATCAATCCGAAGCTCTTTTGCATCCAAAACATGCGCTCTATTTTCACTACTAAAAGCTTCTAGCATTCGTAATGTGAATGGATCACTTTTAGCTTGCGGTCTCGTTGGCAATGTTGGGTTTGGTTTCGTCGTACTAGTCAAGACTGTCTGACTAGGGTCATTAGAATTACTGTTACTTATTGCGAGTAAAACTGCTGCAATGTGTTTACAAGTGAAATGTGTGGCGTATGCAGGACAATCACAATTACCTTCTAGCTCATCGTCATCAAAAAAGAAAATACGAACGTTGTAGCTACTTGCTCCACGAACTTGTGCACTCCATGTGTTAATTGTTTGATTGTATGTTAAACCAATGACTCTTCCTTTTTTGAAGTAGTCAAAGCCCCTTTTATAAAACCGTTGGCCGGTTATTTTGACAATGTCTTGTGTTTCTAAAAAAAAGGTACGCATAATTATTTCCCTACCTTGTCTTGTATTAGCAAAAGTATATCTTTTCATTATAACAAATAATTGTCGTCAAAAACTGTAAGAATAAAAATTTTTATTTGTATTTTAAGGATCAATTGATTAAAATGGGCAGTCATTTGGCGTGAAAATAGTTGACTTTATCCTAAAAAACGTGCTATTTTTACTAACGTGAATAGACATTTAAAAAGCACTTATACATTAGATGAAGGAGCATTATACCGATGTAGAAATCCCTTAGTAATCCATGTTTTATAAATGAATCAAATTAAAGATAGGAAGGGATTTATAAAATGACAATGCAAGAAGAAGTAAATAAGAGAAAAACATTTGCGATCATATCACACCCTGATGCTGGTAAAACAACATTAACAGAGAAATTGTTATTGTTTGGTAACCTAATTCGAGAAGCAGGGACTGTAAAAGCAAAAAAATCAGGTAAATTTGCTACATCTGACTGGATGGAAATTGAGAAACAACGTGGAATTTCTGTAACGTCCAGTGTGATGAACTTTCCATATAAAGATTATAAAGTTAATATATTAGATACACCGGGTCACGAGGATTTTAGTGAAGACACGTATCGTACATTAACAGCTGTAGATAGTGTTGTGATGATTATTGATGCAACAAAAGGTATTGAAGCCCAAACTATTAAATTATTTAAAGTTTGTAAAATGCGTGGTATTCCGATTTTCACTTTCATCAACAAAATGGATCGTGAAGGTCGTGAACCATTAGCACTTTTAGAACAAATTGAAGAAGTTTTAGAAATCGAAACATATCCAATGAATTGGCCTGTTGGCATGGGTAAGCGTTTCTTAGGCATATTTGATCGTCAAAATAAACAGTTTGTACAATATAATGGAAATGAAGCAGAAACAACTATTCCTTATGCAGATTTAGATAATCCAGAGAATAAGGCACTTGTGGAAAATCCAAC
This sequence comes from Paraliobacillus sp. X-1268, assembly GCF_003426095.1. NCBI lineage: Bacteria > Bacillati > Bacillota > Bacilli > Caryophanales > Bacillaceae > Paraliobacillus > Paraliobacillus sp. X-1268. The sequence goes on along the minus strand of NZ_QJSK01000006.1, from coordinate 40,135 downwards.
ATATCAAGATACATTAGATGAGTTGGAATTAATTGAAGAAGCAGGAGATGACTATTCATTAGATGCGGTCTTGAGTGGGGATCAAACACCAGTTTTCTTCGGTAGTGCTTTAGCGCCGTTTGGTGTGCAAAGTTTTTTTGATACGTTTATCGAAATGGCTCCCAAACCTGTTCCTAGAAAGACAACAGAAGGATTAGTTAGTCCCGATAACCCGGATTTTTCAGGATTTGTCTTTAAGATCCAAGCAAACATGAATCCAGCCCATCGTGATCGTGTAGCATTCCTACGGGTTTGTTCAGGTAAGTTTGAGCGTGGAATGAGTGTTAGATTAGAACGAACAGGTAAACAAATCAAATTGTCTCAAACACAACAATTTGTGGCTTCCACTCGTGATACAGTTGAAGTTGCCTATGCAGGTGATATTATCGGGATATATGATCCGAATGCATATCGAATAGGTGATACATTAACAGAAGGTAAAGAATCTTTTGTTTATGATGAATTACCACAATTCCCACCTGAGTTATTTAAGCAAGTAACTGCAAAAAACGTAATGAAATCAAAACAATTCAGAAAAGGTTTAGAACAACTGGTCCAAGAAGGTGCAATTCAATTATTTACACGTTATCCGATGGAAAGCTACATTATCGGAGCTGTTGGTGAATTACAGTATCAAGTATTTGAACATCGTATGAAACACGAGTATAATGTAGAAGTAACGTTAGAATCTATCGGTGAACGAGTACCACGCTGGTTAAACCAGGAACAAGTCGATACGACGTTATTCGACGATCGAAACCTGTTAGTTAAAGACCGTGAAGGAACATTTTTAGTATTATTTAAGAATGATTTTGCTCTTCGTTGGTTTAAAGATAAACATAAAGATATCGAGTTAATTGACTTGTTTGAAGTCAATCAGTATGATCAATCTTATTAAAAGATAATGTAGTAAAGAAGCTTGGGGTAACTGTACCTCAAGCTTTTTGTTACATATCTTTTTAAATATGAATAAAACGAATATTTGTTCGCATTTTGGTTTGAAAAGTAGTATAATGTGGTATCATAGATAAGTGAAGAGTAGAACGGAGGGTGCATCGTGGTAGATAAATTTGAGTTAGTGTCGAAATATAAGCCCGAGGGTGATCAGCCATCAGCAATTAAGGAATTAGTTTCCGGAATTAATGCTGGTAGACGTGAACAGACATTACTTGGAGCAACAGGAACTGGTAAGACATTTACGATGTCTAATGTTATTACAGAAGTAAACAAACCGACGTTAGTCATTGCTCATAATAAAACACTTGCTGGACAACTATATAGTGAATTCAAAGAGTTTTTTCCTAATAATGCTGTAGAATATTTTGTTAGTTATTATAATTATTATCAGCCTGAAGCATATGTTCCTTCGACGGATACATTTATAGAGAAAGATGCAAGTATTAATGATGAAATTGATAAATTACGACACTCAGCAACGTCTGCCTTATTTGAAAGAAAAGATGTTTTAATCGTAGCAAGTGTATCGTGTATTTATGGTTTAGGTTCTCCTGAAGAATACCGAAATCAAGTATTATCCATTCGGGTTGGAATGGAGAAAGACCGAGACGCATTACTTCGTGAATTAGTCGATATTCAGTATGCACGTAATGATATAGATTTCCAACGTGGTACATTCAGAGTTCGTGGAGATTCGGTTGAAATTATTCCGGCTTCTCGAGAAGAACACTGTATACGAGTTGAATTTTTTGGTGATGAGGTTGATCGTATACGAGAAGTAGATGCGCTAACTGGAGAAATTGTTGGTAATCGCGAACACATCGCTATTTTCCCTGCTTCCCACTTTGTTACTGGTGAAGAAAAATTAAAAGTCGCTATGAAAAATATTGAAAAAGAATTGGAAGAACAGCTAACGTTTTTCCGTGAAAATAATAAATTACTTGAAGCACAGCGAATTGAACAGCGGACGCGTTATGATTTGGAAATGATGGAGGAAATGGGTTTCTGTTCAGGGATTGAAAACTACTCTCGTCATTTAACATTGAGAGAAGCTGGTTCAACTCCATATACGTTAATTGATTATTTTCCAGATGATTTCATGATTGTTGTTGATGAGTCACATGTAACGTTACCACAGGTTCGTGGAATGTTTAATGGTGACCAAGCAAGAAAGCAAGTTTTAGTTGATCATGGATTCCGATTACCATCTGCAATGGATAACCGTCCGTTGACATTTAAGGAGTTTGAAGAGAAGGCGAAACAAATGGTCTTTGTTTCGGCAACTCCCGGTCCATATGAATTAGAGCACACGCCTCAAATGACAGAACAAGTTATTCGTCCAACAGGTTTACTAGATCCTCCAGTGGAAGTTCGCCCAATTGATGGTCAAATAGATGATCTGATTGGCGAGATAAATAAACGGATAAAACTAGATGAACGGGTACTCATTACAACGTTAACTAAAAAAATGTCAGAGGATTTAACCGACTATCTAAAAGAGATAGGAATGAAGGTTGCTTATTTGCATTCTGAAATTAAAACATTAGAGCGGATTGAGGTTATTCGTGATCTACGGGTCGGTAAGTTTGATGTCATTGTTGGAATTAACTTATTACGTGAAGGTATTGATATTCCAGAAGTATCTTTAGTTGCTATTCTTGATGCTGATAAAGAAGGTTTCTTGCGGTCTGATCGAGCATTGATTCAAACAATGGGACGAGCAGCACGTAATGAAAATGGACGTGTCATTATGTACGCGGATCGGATGACAGATTCAATGAGTCGGGCAATTGAGGAAACAGAACGACGTCGTGAAAAACAACAAGCATATAACGAAAAACATGGTATTGTACCTACGACAATCAAAAAAGAAGTTCGTGACGTTATACGCGCAACTATGGCTGCTGAAGATTCAGCGAAGTATGAAGGTGATGCACCAAGTTATAGTAAGATGACGAAGAAAGAAATTGAGAAACTGATTGAAAATATGGAAAAAGAAATGAAACAAGCTGCGCGTGACTTGAACTTTGAAAAAGCTGCTGAGTTACGTGATATCGTTATACAGCTGAAAGCGGAGGGGTGACAATCAATGGCTAAAAAAGCAATAACCATTAAAGGTGCACGTGCACATAATTTAAAAAATGTTGATATTGAAATTCCAAAAGAAAAATTAGTTGTGCTTACAGGGCTATCAGGTTCTGGGAAATCATCATTAGCTTTTGATACGATATATGCTGAGGGACAACGACGCTATGTTGAGTCTTTATCTTCCTATGCGCGTCAATTTTTAGGACAAATGGAAAAACCAGATGTTGATGCTATTGAAGGGCTTTCTCCAGCCATTTCAATTGATCAAAAAACAACGAGTAGAAATCCACGTTCTACAGTTGGAACAGTAACAGAAATTTACGATTACATGCGTTTGCTATTTGCTCGAATTGGCCATCCAGTATGTCCGAAGCATGGTGTAGAAATTTCATCACAAACTGTGCAACAAATGGTTGACCGAATTTTAGCTTATCCAGAAAGAACGAAACTTCAAATTCTTGCGCCAGTAATATCTGGGCGTAAAGGTGAGCATGTTAAAGTGTTAGAAAAATTAAAACAAGAAGGTTATGTACGTTTACGCATTGATGGAGAGATGCGAGAAATTAGTGAAGAGATTGAGCTTGAGAAAAATAAAAAACATTCGATTGAAGTTGTTGTTGATCGAATTGTTGTTAAAGATGGTATTTCTGGTCGACTTACTGATTCGTTGGAAACAGCATTACGTTTAGGTGAAGGAAAAGTGAAAGTTGATGTAATGGGAGAAGAAGAATTGTTATTTAGTGAACAACATGCATGTCCCATTTGTGGTTTTTCCATTGGTGAACTTGAGCCACGTTTATTTTCCTTTAATAGTCCATATGGCGCTTGTGAACGTTGCGATGGTTTAGGGACGAAATTGGAAGTTGATGTTGACTTAGTAATCCCTGATACTGAATTAACCTTAAATGAGGGGGCAATTGCAGCTTGGGAACCAACAAGTTCACAGTATTATCCACAACTCCTTAAAAGTGTTTGCGAACATTACGGTATTGATATGGATACACCAGTCAGTCAATTACCTCCTGATCAGTTAGATAAAATACTAAATGGAAGTGGAAAAGAAAAAATTCACTTTCATTATGAAAATGATTACGGTATGACGCGTGAAAATGATATCTTTTTTGAAGGAGTTCTTGCTAACCTTGCGCGCCGCCATCGTGAAACATCTTCAGATTTCATTCGTGAACAAATGGATAAATATATGGCACAAAAGAACTGTCCGAAATGTAAAGGATATCGTCTGAAAACGGAAGCAACAGCGGTATTAATAAATGGTAAACATATTGGCAAAGTAACAGAGCTCGCCGTTACGGAAGCAAATGATTTTGTTTCTAATCTTACTTTATCTGAGAAGGACAAAACAATAGCTGAAATGATTGTAAAGGAAATTCAAGATCGACTAACCTTTTTAACTAATGTTGGGTTGGATTATCTAACATTATCACGAACAGCTGGTACGTTATCAGGTGGAGAAGCACAGCGAATTCGCTTGGCAACACAGATTGGCTCAGCATTGACAGGTGTTTTATACGTGTTAGATGAACCGTCTATCGGATTACATCAGCGTGATAACGATCGATTAATTGCAACACTCAAACAAATGCGCGATTTAGGCAACACGTTGATTGTTGTCGAGCATGATGAAGACACAATGCTAGCAGCCGATTGGTTAATTGATATTGGCCCTGGTGCAGGAGAACATGGTGGTACTGTTGTTGCAAGTGGCACACCAAAACAGGTGATGAAACAGAAGAAATCACTTACAGGCCAATATTTATCCGGTGAAAAGTTTATTCCATTACCAGCGAACCGTCGTAAAGCTGATGAAAGATTTGTAGAAATTATTGGTGCGGAAGAAAATAACCTTAAAAAAGTTAATGCGAAGATTCCAATTGGTGTTATGACAACTGTTACCGGTGTATCTGGTTCTGGTAAAAGTACGCTTATTAATGAAATTCTTCATAAAAGTTTAGCAATGACATTAAATCGTGCGAAGCAAAAACCAGGTAAACATAAATCAATTAAAGGTAGCGAACATTTAGAAAAGGTAATTGATATTAATCAAGCACCAATTGGTAGAACACCACGTTCTAATCCTGCCACCTATACAGGTGTATTTGATAATGTTCGAGATGTCTTCGCTTCAACAAATGAAGCAAAAATTCGTGGCTATAAAAAAGGAAGATTTAGTTTTAATGTTAAAGGCGGACGGTGTGAAGCTTGTCGTGGTGATGGTATCATAAAAATTGAAATGCACTTTTTACCAGATGTGTATGTATCTTGTGAAGTTTGTCATGGTAAACGCTATAACCGGGAAACGCTTGAAGTAAAATATAAAGGGAAAAATATTTCTGAGATTTTAGATATGACAATAGAAGAAGCATTAGGCTTTTTTGAGAATCTTCCAAAAATCAGAAGGAAATTACAAACCGTTTATGACGTAGGTTTAGGCTATATCCGTCTAGGACAGCCTGCAACAACACTTTCTGGTGGAGAAGCACAACGTGTGAAGTTAGCAAGTGAATTACACCGGCGCTCAGATGGAAAAACGCTATATATATTAGACGAGCCGACAACCGGTTTACATGCTGATGATATATACCGTTTGTTAGGCGTATTACAACGTTTGGTCGAAAACGGAGATACTGTTTTAATTATAGAACACAATCTTGATGTGATTAAAACCGCCGATCATATTATTGACCTTGGTCCAGAAGGTGGAGATCGCGGTGGTCAAATCATCACAACCGGAACGCCAGAAGAAGTTTCAGAGATTAGTGAATCGTATACAGGATATTATCTAAAACCAGTTTTAGAAAGAGATCGTTTACGAATGGAAACAAATATACAAGAAAAAGAAAAACTAGCACAATCTTAAAAGAAAAGCTTGGAAGCACTTCTTGCGTCCAAGCTTCTCTTTAACTTTTGCTTAATTGAATCGAGCGAACAGTCTGCAAACATCTAGATAAATAAAAATGGCTATCTGAAGTCAGCTTTTTGACGTTTTCACCTTTTTTGGGTAGAGTATAATTAGTTAGAAGAGTCGGAAGGGGTGTTTCGTAATGAATGTAATTGATCAAGAAAAAGTGCAATATGAATTAGAAAAATTCTTAAATAAAGATGTTTATATACATATCGAGACGACAAATGGCGCATATGCGAGTCATCATAATGAGAAAGCTTTTAATGTTGGTGTATTTATGCGAAATGCTAAAGTACGTTATAACCAAGCGAAAATAGTTGGAAACCCAACAAGTTATCGTGTAGGTTTAAAAACAGAAAACGGCTGGATCTATGCGGAAGGTGTTCGCGAATATGAAATAGATGAAGAAGGGCACCTACTTATTGCTGGACATGATCAAGAAGGAAGATTATTAGTTACATTAGAAATTAGTGAGAATCCGTTTGTAAATTAACAAAATTGGTAGATCAAGCTTAAAAGGAGCTGAAAATAGAATGGAAAAACACGTTGTTGTTATTCTTCCACACCCAGATGATGAAGCATTTGGAGCTGCTGGTACAATTGCACGATTTCGTGAAGAAGGTGTACCAGTTACCTATTTATGTGGCACGCTAGGAGAAATGGGTAGAAACATGGGTAACCCTACCTTTGCAACACGCGAAACGCTACCTAAAATAAGAAAAGAAGAATTAATTGCGGCATGTAAAGTATTAGATATTGAATTAAATATGCTTGGTTATCGTGATAAAACATTGGAATTTGAAGCAAGAGAAGAGGTTGCCAAGGATTTATTAGCACGCCTAGAAAAAATAGAGCCAAGTCTTGTAATTACACATTATCCTGATCATGCTGTACATCCCGATCACAATGCATTTGGGGCTGCGGCGATTGAAGCAGTTCGTTTAATGGACGCTGAGAAAAGACCAAAAGTGTGGGCGCAAGCTATTACAAATACAAGAGTAGAAGACATAGGTGAAGCGGATATTTCGATAGACATTACACCTTTTTTCGAGAAGAAATTAGCAACAATCATGGCTCATACATCGCAAGCATCTGGTGTGTTAGGTAGTATAAATCAAGTAGCTGCGGATATGGAAGAGATTGTGAAGAAGAACTTATCTGTAGAGCAATTCTATACGTGGAATTTCAATAAGTAATAAAGAAGTAGTACGCGATTCAAGTGTGCTACTTCTTTATTTTTTTATACGTTTTAAAAATGATCAAAAGTGGAATATAAAGAATATGTAATTTAGTTGCTTAATTGAATAAAAGGATAATTTATTTAAGAAAGTCATACAATATAGATAGATAAGAGGAGGATGAAAAGATGGATAAGAAATTATACCGTTCAAGTAGTAATAAAATGGTGTCAGGTGTTTTGGGTGGTTTAGCAGAATATTTTAATTTTGATGCAACAATTATACGCTTGATTTTTGTTGTCGCCTTGTTGTTCACTGCAGTTTTCCCATTGTTATTTGTTTATATTGCAGCAGCATTTATTATGCCAATTGATGGAGAAATATAAAATGACCCGTTGGATCGTTTCGCTATTATTAAATGCTGTAGCTTTAGTTGTTGTCGCGTACCTATTTGATTCTTTTTATCTGGAAGGATTCGGTACAGCATTACTTGCAAGTCTTATTTTGTCAGTTTTAAATGTAATTGTGAAACCTATTTTGGTTTTGCTGACATTACCCATTACGATTGTTTCACTTGGCTTTTTCTTATTTGTAATCAATGCGATTACTTTAATGTTAACGCAAGCGTTCATTGGTGATACATTTGTGATTAATGGCTTTGGTATAGCGATTTTATCGGCAATTATTTTAGCTATCCTAAATCTCATATTAAATCGATTAATTAAAGATACACTATTTTTGAATAGATAAAGCGTAAAGGTATAACCCTTTACGTTTTTTTCTTTTGGCTCTTTTCGCAACATTGTATCTTTTTAATAATCAGAGTTGATAGAAAATGTGCATAACATGCCGCTTTGGAAATATACTTCGCTTTCCGTGGGCACGTCTTCAGCTAACTTAGTAAAGCAAAAAACGCTTTACTAAGTGGATCTTCAGCCCGCGCTGTTCCCACAGGAGTCTACGTATAATTCCAAAGCTAGTTCAGATTCTACATGATGATTGTGTATGTAATAATGACACTCTAGTGGGAACTGCCCAAGTTTTCGATGGGATGAGTAATTGAATTGCAGTACCACAAGCCACAGAAAGGGAACCCACTTGCTTCATTCCCTAGATAACCTGATTCTTCATAGTGAATATTGTTGTTTACTTCTCCTAACTAGCGTATCAAGTGAAATTGGCGACACTCCTGCAGGAACAGCGCGGGCTGAAGGTCCACTCGGAAACGTTCTTTGTTTCCGAGTTAGCTGAAGCCGTGCCTGCGGAAAGGGAGTCAATTTTACTTGAGAAGCGGGTCAGGTAATTCTGTTGTGTCGCAGTTGATGATAATTCCGACGCAATGAACGCTACGTCGTAGTTTATGATAATTAAGTCGTAAATAACAATCTTTTAGAAGTTACCCTTTCTTTATAACTATATTTAAACATCTTTTTAAGCTATAATTAGCATTGATTTTAGAAAGTTAAATGAGGTGAAAATATCGCAATGAATCCAGACCTTATTTTCGAGTTTATGGATCATGATGGGAGTACACAGAAGACTGAATTCCGTGAGCCAATTAAAATATATCAAACAAAGTTATTAACAGAGGTTACGTCTATTTTTAGAAAAGCTGAAAAGGCAATCGATGCTGGCTTTTATGTAGCTGGATATGTTTCATACGAAGCTGCAGCTGCTTTTGAAGCGCGTTATCATGTCAAAGAAAGTGGCAACCTACCACTTGTATGGTTCGGAGTATACGAAGCTCCTTCAGCAATCGAAGCAACACCACTATTACAAGACTACACTGTTTCCGATTGGACATTTACATCAAGTGAGGAAAGCTACCAAGAAGGCATTAAAAATATTAAACAAGCTATTGCGCGTGGAGATACATATCAAGTTAATTATACGAGCCGGTTACAGGCAACTTTTACTGGGGATGATTTTGCTTTTTACAAACAGTTGATTAAAAATCAGCAAGCACCATACAGCGCTTATTTAGATATTGGAGATTTTAAAATACTATCTGCCTCACCAGAATTATTCTTTCGAGTGAACAATAGTACCATCACAACAAAACCAATGAAGGGGACGGCACCTCGTGGTCGTTATGGTGAAGAAGATAGGCAGTTAATAGAACAATTAACCTCCTCTGAAAAAGAGCGTGCAGAAAATATGATGATTGTTGATCTTTTACGAAATGATTTAGGAAAAATCGCAAAAAAAGGCACAGTAGCTGTACCGAATCTTTTAGATGTGGAGTCCTATCCAACTGTTAATCAAATGACCTCGACGGTAACCGCAGAACTTGAAAAAGATACTCATTTATTAGACTGGTTTACTGCGCTATTTCCATGTGGATCGATTACTGGTGCACCAAAAATAAAAACGATGGAGTATATAGCAGAACTTGAAGATACTCCTAGAGAGGTTTATTGTGGTGCGATCGGTTTTATCACTCCTAATAAAGAAGCAACATTTAATGTACCGATTCGCACAGTTATTATTGATAAAGAAAGTCAAACAGCTACTTATGGTGTAGGTGGAGGGATTACTTGGGATTCCACAGTTGAAAATGAATATCAAGAGATGAAAACAAAAGCAAAAATGTTAACAGAAAAGCGTCCTGATTTTGATTTACTAGAATCGATCTTACTTGATCATGGGAATTATCCATTGCAAGAATATCACTTGAAACGGTTGCTTGAGTCAGCAAGCTATTTCAATTTTAAGATAGACATAGCGACCGTTAAGCAAAAATTAAATCAAGTATTGCAAGGTCATCCATCTAAAAAATATAAAGTTCGACTCCTTGTTTCTAAGCAGGGCGAGGTTTCCACAGAAGTTCAAGAAGTAAAAGAGATAATTGGCGATGTCGTGTGTACATTGGCATCATTACCAATTGATAAACAGGATCCTTTTCTATTTCATAAAACGACTAATCGAACGCACTATAAGCAACACCAATTAGACGATCCAAACGTATTCTCTACTTTATTATGGAATAAGCAACATGAAATAACAGAATTTATAATTGGTAATGTTGTAGTAGAAAAAGCTGGTACATACTATACGCCACCACTAGATTCTGGTTTATTAGCTGGCACCTATCGTGCACACTTGTTAGAAACAGGTATTATTCAAGAAAAAGTCATTAACCGTAATGATTTAGCAAGCTTTGATCGTATTTGGTTTATCAATAGTGTTAGAGGTTGGCTTCCAGTTACATTAAATAATATGTAAATAGTATTTTAACTAATCGACTAATTTGGTGAATGTATATATAATAAATGCTACAATAAGTATACACTATAAATCCACAGCGATGATGATGGTATGATGGAGGGATTAAGATGACAAAGGTTCACACGCAAGATTTATTGGATCAATTTAAATTAGAATTACTAGCTGGTAAAGAAGGCTTACAGCGTGAAATAATTATGAGTGATATATCTAGACCAGGAATTGAAATGACGGGTTACTTCAGATATTATCCGAAAAAAAGATTACAATTACTTGGTAAAACAGAACTTTCTTATTATAAGGATCTTTCTTCAGCGGAAAGAACAGATCGTGCGAAAAGAATGTCTACGGATGAAACACCAGGAATAGTCGTATCAAGAGGGATGGAAGTTCCAGATGAATTAATCAATGCTTGTGAGGAAGCGAACGTTCCGTTATTACGTTCTCCTTATAAAACCACACGTGTTGTAAGTAGATTGACTAACTTCTTAGAAGCGAAATTTGCACCATTCACAGCAATGCACGGTGTATTAGTAGATATTTATGGTGTCGGTGTTTTAATTATGGGACAAAGTGGTGTCGGGAAAAGTGAGACAGCTTTAGAATTAGTAAAACGAGGACATCGTCTTGTAGCAGATGATAGTGTCGAAATTAGACAAGAGGATTATGATCGTTTAATTGGTTCTTCTCCTCCACTAATTGAACATTTATTGGAGATAAGAGGCTTAGGCATTATTAATGTTATGACATTGTTTGGTGCTGGATCCGTTCGCTCCTATAAAAAAATATCTTATGTGATTAACTTAGAATCTTGGGATGATAAAAAAACGTATGATCGACTAGGATTAGAAGAAGAAACGATGAAAATTATCGATGTAGATGTGCCAAAAGCGATTTTACCAGTACGTCCAGGTAGAAATTTAGCAGTTATTATTGAAGTTGCAGCAATGAATTTCCGTTTAAAACAAATGGGTGTTAATGCTGCAGAGGAATTCTCAACAAGATTAACAACAATGATTGGAAAAGAGAAGACAAATCTTGGTCCGGATTTTGACTTAGATTAGAAAGAAGAAGGGGGAAGTTTGCTTTGCTATTTACTGTATCACCACCAATTGATCGAATCTTTTTAGAAGTGGGACCATTCACCATTTATTGGTATGCGGTCATTATTGTATCAGGCGTATTTTTAGGATTGTGGATGGCAACTAGAGAATCTGAACGACTGGGTTTGCAGAAAGATATATTTACAGACTTAATTATTTTTGCACTTCCAATCGCAATTATCTCAGCCAGAATTTATTATGTGATATTTGAATGGGAACAATACCAAGGAAGGCCTTGGTGGAGCATCTTTGCAGTTTGGGAAGGTGGAATTGCAATACATGGTGCGTTAATAGGATCCGTGATCACTGCAATAATCTTCGCTCGTGTTAAAAAAGTGTCGTTTTGGCAACTAGCAGATATCGCAGCACCTGGTCTTCTTTTAGGCCAAGCAATTGGTCGTTGGGGTAATTTTGTCAATCAAGAAGCACATGGCGGTCCAGTGTCAGATGCAGCTTACGATAATTTCATTCGATTCTTGCCAGATTTTATAGAAAATCAAATGTACATAGATGGTGTATTATACCATCCAACTTTCCTATATGAATCGGTATTAAGTTTCATTGGTATTATCCTACTGCTTATACTGAGAAAATATAACCCTTTACGTGGGGAAGTATTTCTTAGCTATATTATATGGTATTCAATTGGACGCTATTTCATAGAAGGAATGCGTACAGATAGCCTCTATATTATTGGTACATTAAGAACTGCTCAAGTCATTTCAATTGTGCTTGTCCTAGTTGGTATAGCTCTTATTGCATATCGTCGGAAATCAAAAACTGTCAATAGACGATATAATGGCAAAAAAGTCTAGGAGGATTGAATGTGAAAGAGATGCTGATTCGAGGTGTGAAACAAGGATTAGAGGTAACATGGACACTAAGTAAGGTCATATTCCCCATTACCGTGCTTATTACGATTTTACAATTCACACCTGTGTTGCCTTGGGTTGTAGACGTGTTGACTCCAATGATGAGTTGGATAGGTCTTTCTGGTGAGGCGGCAGTGCCATTAGTATTAGGTAATACGTTAAATCTGTACGCCGGCATTGCTGCAATTGTTTCTTTTGATTTTACTGTAAGAGAAGTGTTTATTATGGCAGTTATGCTGTCTTTCTCTCATAACTTATTTATTGAGTCATCTGTTGCAACACGTGTCGGAATTAAATGGCCAATTGTTGTTGGTATTCGCATTACACTTGCACTATTTTCTGCATTTATGATCCATACTTTTTGGGAAGGTGGACAGGAACTGGCGCAGTATGGATTTATTTCATCAGATCCTGCTCCTCCTGAAGGTTGGTTAGCTATAGGAATCGAAGGTATCCAGACGGCAACTGTTAGTGTACTGCAACTTGCACTTATTGTTATACCATTAATGGTTATACTACAAATATTCCGTGAAATAGGCTGGATGAAGAAAATATCTGATCGTTTAGAACCATTTACAAGACTAATGGGTATGAATACTAATGCTTCAATGACTTTAGTCGCGGGTTTATCAATTGGTTTGGCATATGGGGCAGGAGTAATGGTTCAGGCAGTAAAAGAAGACGGAGTGTCAAAGAAAGACATGTACTTGGCTTTCATTTTCCTTGTGTCTTGTCACGCTGTTGTGGAAGATACACTTGTTTTTATCCCACTTGGTATACCAGTTTGGCCACTATTATTGATCCGGCTCTTTACTGCACTTATTTTAACAGCATGCATCGGCTTCATTTGGAACCGAAATCAGTTGAGAAAAAGAAAGGAAGAATTAGCAGATGGACATTCGTACGATTCTGTTTGATTTAGATGGTACATTGATAGACACAAACGAATTAATTATTGCATCTTTTACACACACATTAGAAAAACATAGTGAAACACCTTATACGAGAGAGCAAATATTATCATTTATTGGTCCGCCTTTATATGATAGTTTACAGCAAGTTGATCCAGATAATGTCGAGACAATGGTTGCAACATACCGAGAACATAATTTAGCTAATCATGACAAATATGTTACGGCCTATCCTACTGTCGTTGATACGATTAAGACATTAAAGGAAAAGGGCTATCAACTTGGAATTGTTACGACAAAAATGCGTGATACGGCTCTACTTGGTCTAAAACTTACAGGAATGGAAGACGCGTTTGATATTGTGATCGGACTCGATAACGTTACAAATGCTAAACCACATCCTGAACCAATTATTAAAGCATTAACGCAATTAAAAGCAAACCCGCTTCATGCAATTATGGTAGGAGATAACTATCATGATATAGAAGCCGGACAAAATGCAGGAATAAAAACTGCAGGAGTGGCATGGTCTATCAAAGGCAAAGAAGCTTTAGCTGCTTATAAACCTGATTATATGCTTGAAGAGATGCGCGATCTATTAAAGATTCTCGAGGTGTAGATAATGCGAAACACGGAACGCTATTCTGTAAAAGGTGCAAATTCATTATGGCATATTTACAAAACAGTTCCTTTTTGGAAAGTGATTAAAAATTTTATTGTGATTCAACTGGCAAGATACACGCCAGTTCTATCATTAAAAAATTGGTTGTATCGAACTTTTTTGAGAATGAAAGTTGGCGATCAAACAGCTTTTGCTTTAATGGTTATGTTAGATATTATGTTTCCAGAACGCATATCTGTAGGAAAAAACACGGTTATAGGATATAATACAACTATTCTCGCACATGAATACTTAATTAAAGAATATCGTTTAGGAAATGTTTCAATAGGCGATGAAGTGATGATTGGTGCCAACAGTATTATATTACCTGGTGTTACGATCGGTGATGGCGCAGTTATAGCCGCAGGTACAGTTGTACATAAGGATGTAACGAGTGGGACATTTGTAGGTGGAAATCCGATGCGGTTAATTTACTCGGAAGAAGAAATGAAAAATAGGTTAAAACAAGATGATTTTTTTAAAGATCATGCATAAGTAAATAATCATAAACTGCGCGCGAAACAAAATTGTTTCTCGCGTTTTCCTATATTTCTAGAGAAATAGAGAAAGGGGGTAGGCTATGTTTTCGAATATATATCGTCAAGAAATGTGTGAAGCATTAGCAAGTGAATCATATGATGTATTTGTTATTGGTGGAGGGATCACTGGAGCAGGTATTGCTTTAGACGCTACGTCGAGAGGCATGAGAACAGCTCTAGTCGATATGCAAGATTTCGCTGAAGGGACATCAAGTCGATCGACAAAACTAATTCACGGTGGTCTCCGGTATGTGGAACATAGTGAAGCAAAAGTAGTCACTGAAGTTGGGAAAGAAAGAACAATTGTCTACGAGAACGGTCCCCATCTTACAAAACCAGAAACAATGTTATTACCACTCTACCAAAAAAGTAAACTTACACCAATAAAAGCAAGATTAGCACTACAATTATATGATTTCTTAGCTGGAGTAAAAAAACAAGAGCGTCATCAAATGCTTTCCAAAAAACAAACACTAGAAAAAGAGCCACTATTACAACGTGCACATTTAAGAGGTGCTGGCTATTATGTTGAGTATAAAACAGATGATGCTCGTTTAACAATTGAGGTAGTCAAAAAGGCAGTCGAGTTAGGCACAAAAGCAATGAACTATATCAAAGTGTCTAACTTGCTTTATGATGAAACAGGTAAAGCAAACGGAGTAGAATTAGAAGATCAAATTACAGGAGAAACGTACCAAGTATTCGCAAAAAAAATTGTGAATGCAACGGGTCCATGGGTTGATACAATTAGAGAAATGGATAATTCCAAACAAGAAAAATCGTTGCATTTAACAAAGGGTGTTCACCTCGTATTTGATCAAAAAGATTTCCCATTACAACAAGCAATTTACTTTGATCATAAAGATGGCAAAATGATATTCGCTATACCACGTGACGAAAAAACATATGTTGGAACAACCGATACTGTTTATAAGGGAGATATTTTTAACCCGACTGTAGATGAGGCTGATCGTACGTATTTATTGGAAGCAATTCATCACATCTTTCCCACATTACAAGTAGATGAAATGAAAATAGAATCTAGTTGGGCTGGTTTACGACCGCTAATTGCTAAAGATGGCAAAGATCCTAGTTCAATATCACGAAAAGATGAAATATTTGTTTCGCCATCAGGACTTATATCCATTGCTGGTGGTAAATTAATAGCTTATCGTAAGATGGCTGAAAATGTAGTAGATGAAATTGTAAAGCAATTCAAACAAGAAATTGGCATCTTATACTCCAAATCTGATACAAAACGGATTCCAATCTCTGGTGGAGATGTTAATGGTTCAAAAGGTTTTACACTTTTTAAACAAGAACAATTGATAGAGATAAAAGATATAGAAATAGATAAAAAAACAAAGATAAAGTATATCGATCGTTATGGTTCAAATGTAGTGAAAATTTGGGAGTATTATCGTAATTTTAAAGCAGAAGCTCTTAGGTATGGTGTTGATCCTATCGTTTTCTCTGAACTTGTTTATAGTCTTCAAGAAGAATGCATATACAAACCACAAGACTTTTTCATTCGACGAACGGGTGCCTTGCTGTTTGATATAACTACTGTTAAACGAAATGCACGCGGTGTGTTGGATTATTTACAAAGTGAACTTTACTGGAATTCAGAAGAAAGAGCCTACTATCACCGCGAGCTAATGCAAGGAATTAAAGAAATGACCAATCATACGAACAAATAACCACTATTTTGTTAAAAACTTGATATTTGTCAAGTTTTTTTAGGTAAAAAAACAAATTAAACAATGTTTCCTCATTTAATGCAATAAGAAAATGTGATATACTTCACTCGGGTAACAAAAATTTTCATAGAAGCTTTGTTGTTTTTGTGTAATTTTGGGGGAGACATATGACTATAACAGAAGATACAGATACGCAATATAAAACAAAAGATAATGTCATCCCATTTATTCCTGAAGGTGATTTTTATTTCTCAAAAGGTGTAGATGCCTTTTATAAACGAAAATTTGACATTGCATTAAAATGGCTCAAAAAAGCGACAGAGGCAGATCCAGAAGAAGCATTATACCCTTGTCAAATATCAATTATATATACTGAAATTGGCTCTTATCATACGGCTAATCAAATATTAACAGGCATCATTAAGGAACATGGAGATGACTATCTCGAATGTTATTATCTAATTGCTAATAATTATGCGCATTTAGGTTTATTAAAAGATGCAAAAAAATATGCGGATTTATATTTAGAAAAAGACCCAGCTGGTGAATTTAAAGAAGAAACAGAGCAATTATTAACTGTTTTAGATATTGGTGCTGACGAAGATGATGATTGGTTGGAAGAAGAAGATGAACTATTGGTTTATCAAGAAACTGCATTTTATCATTTGGAAAGACAAGAATGGGAACTTGCAATGCCACTATTAAAAGAAATGATGGCACTGTTTCCAGACCATCAAACTGCTAAACATGAATACTGTTATGCACTCTTTTATTCGGGAGATCAGGAAGAAGCAATACGGATAGAGGAAAAGTGGTTAGAAAAAGATCCACAGTCTATTTTTGTACGAACTAATTTAATCTTATTTTATTATGAACGACAAGAAGTTGAAAAAGTTGACCGATTACAAGGTACCCTTATGAATGTTTATCCGATTCATGAAGAACAAAAATTACGAATAGCTACTACTCTTGCACAAATAAAGTATTATCAATATGCATACCAACGATTTATTCGCTTAGCAAAATCAAAAGTAAAAGGACATATGAGGTATTACAAATACTTCAGTATTACAGCATATCAAGTTGGAGATAGAATTCAATCTGAGCGCATTTGGAATGAGGGATGTAAGCAACATCCTCTTCTAAAATCAGAACCACTTCCATGGGAAATAGAACAATAGAATAGAAGTATTTCTCATTTAATTAATATTGAGCAGAATAATAGACGCGCACTAATTTATATACGATAATGGGTATAATAATCGTTACGATTTGCAAAAGAAAGGATGAATAATATGTCTGAAGAACGTATTTACGATGTTATCATTGCTGGTGCTGGACCTGCTGGTATGACAGCTGCTTTATATACATCCCGAGCTAATTTGGATACCTTAATGTTAGAGCGTGGTATTCCAGGTGGACAAATGGCTAACACAGAGGACGTTGAGAATTACCCTGGTTATGATAGTATTCTAGGACCAGACTTATCTAATAAAATGTTTGAGCACTCAAAAAATTTCGGTGCTACTTATGCATATGGAGATATTAAAGAAATAATAGATGGTAAAGAATATAAAACAATTATTGCTGGTAAGAAAGAATACAAAGCTCGTGCTATTATTCTTTCAACTGGTGCACAATTTAAAAAATTAGGTGTTCCAGGAGAAGAAGAATTAGGAGGACGTGGTGTTTCTTATTGTGCAGTTTGTGATGGGGCATTCTTTAAAGAAAAAGATTTAATCGTCGTTGGTGGCGGAGATTCGGCCGTAGAAGAAGGTATCTATTTAACACGCTTTGCTCGTAAAGTTACGATTGTACATCGTCGTGACACGTTGCGTGCTCAAAAAATCATTCAGGATCGCGCATTTAATAACAATAAAATTGATTTTATTTGGGATACTATTGTTAAAAACATTAATGGAAAAGACGGTAAAGTTAGTAGTCTAACCCTATTGGATAAAAAGACAGGATCAGAATACGAGCATGACGCCCATGGAACATTTATCTATATAGGTATGAATCCATTAAATGAACCATTTAAAGAACTTGGAATTATAAATGAAGAAGGTTACGTAACAACAAATGAAAAAATGGAAACAGCTATCCCTGGTATTTATGCGGCTGGAGATATTCGTGATAAAGAACTACGTCAGATTGTTACAGCAACAGGCGATGGAAGTATTGCAGCACAAGCAGCACAAGCATATGTGGAAGATTTAATGGAATCATTAGAGACCATTAAATAGATCCGTCATAAAAAGATAATATAAAGTCATTGCATTTTAACTCTCCTGTAATACGGATGCAATAAAGTTTGGTTATACTATAAGTAACTAATTAACCCCCTTTTTTAATATAGTTTGCACAGGCGATATTGCCTGTGTATTTTTTTTGCCATCAAACGAAAAGTGAATTTTAAATTAGATAGGGGATCGGAGATATAGTATAATAGTATATATTGCTATAGAAAGAGTGAATTGATTTGCAACGGATAACAAACTGTATATTAAGGCATAATGATCATATTTTATTATTAAAAAAACCGAGCCATGGCTGGTATGCAATGCCTGGCGGTAAGATGGAACTAAAAGAATCAATAAAAGATTCAGTTGTAAGAGAATATCGTGAAGAAACAGGTCTAATATTACAAACTCCTCAGCTGCGAGGTGTTTTCTCAATGATTAAAAGCAATGAGGGAGCGGTCATAAGTGAATGGATGATGTTTACGTTTATTTGTGATCATTATGAAGGACACTTGGTTGACTTTTGTGATGAAGGAGAATTAGAATGGGTGCCAATTAATAAAGTATTAGAAAAGCCGATGGCACCAAGTGATAAATATATACATCAGCAGTTATTAAATCATTCTCAGCTTGTATATGGAAGTTTTGAGTATACAAAAGACTACAAAGTGTTGAAGTATAACTTAGACTAATGATCTTTAAGAGGATGTTCAAAAAGTCACTAAATGATAAGCGGCGCATCTCTTCGTTGGCTTGTTCTTCCGGTCCTCATGTAGGGAAAACCTACACTTCGGTCCTCAGAAGCTTCGCCGCCTCGACCTGCTTGCTTCTAATTTACCGACTTTTTGAACACACACTTTAAACAGGGAGAGATGGATGATGGCCAAAGAGCAAGAAACAAAGTTAGTCATTATTACAGGCATGTCTGGAGCTGGTAAAACAGTTGCTGTCCAAAGCTTTGAAGACTTAGGCTACTATTGTGTGGATAATTTACCCCCAGCATTACTTCCTAAATTTTTAGAATTAATGAAGGATGCGAGTAACAACATTCATAAAGTTGCATTAGTAATGGATCTAAGAGGGCGAGAGTTTTTTGATACATTATTTGAAGCGTTGGATAATTTGGGTAAAGCAGATTGGCTAGAAGAGCATATTTTATTTTTAGATGCACAAGAAAAGATGCTCGTATCTAGATATAAAGA
Source organism: Paraliobacillus sp. X-1268 (assembly GCF_003426095.1). Lineage (NCBI taxonomy): Bacteria > Bacillati > Bacillota > Bacilli > Caryophanales > Bacillaceae > Paraliobacillus > Paraliobacillus sp. X-1268. The sequence continues at coordinate 20,494 of NZ_QJSK01000006.1, read as the reverse complement.
AACAAGACGATCTCATCCACTTGCACCTGATGGATTACCACTGGATGGTATTAAACAGGAACGTATGATGCTGGATGAATTAAGGGGAAGAGCGCAATACTTCATTGACACGACAAACTTAAAGCCAAAAGAGTTGCGCGATAAAATTGTTAGTAAATATGGTGAAGACGAGCAAAAGATATTTGCTGTTCATGCGGTCTCTTTTGGATTTAAATATGGGCTTCCAATTGATGCCGATTTAGTATTCGACGTACGTTTTTTACCTAATCCACATTACGTAGAAAATATGCGACCTTTAACTGGATTGAATAAAGAAGTAGCTTCCTATGTATTTAAATGGTCCGATACACAGAAATTTATAGAAAAAATAGTTGATTTACTTACATTCATGTTGCCTCAATATAAGAAAGAAGGGAAGAGTCAGCTTGTAATTGCAATTGGCTGTACTGGTGGTCAACATCGCTCTGTTGCACTTGCTGAGTTTTTAAAAAGTCATTTTGCATCACAATATGTGACACATGTGAGTCATCGAGATATTGACAAGAGAAAGGGACATTAATATATGATGGATAGGAAGCAAAATGTAGTAGTGATAGGTGGTGGAACAGGAATGCCTGTGCTATTACGTGGATTAAAAGAGTATCCGATTGATTTATCAGCAATTGTAACAGTTGCTGATGATGGAGGAAGTTCTGGAAGATTACGAACGGAAATGTCAATGCCTGCTCCTGGAGATATTCGAAATGTCATTGCTGCTTTATCAGAAGTAGAACCTATGTTATTACAGCTGTTTCAACATCGTTTTGTGAATGGCAATGGATTATCTGGACATTCAATGGGGAATTTATTATTAGCTGCAATGACATCTGTTACAGGAGACTTTTATGATGGGATTAAGGAAATATCCCGCGTCTTGAATGTAAAAGGTAATATATATCCGATCGCTAATCAAAATATGTTTTTGCATGCCGAAATGGAAGACGGTGAAATTATAGCAGGTGAATCAAATATTCCGCTTGCTGGAAAAGTAATTAAACGTGTATTTTTAAAGCCGGAGATCGTATTGCCATTACCAGAAGCGATTGTTGCTATTAAAGAAGCAGATTTAGTAGTGATTGCACCTGGAAGTTTGTATACGAGTACAATGCCGAATTTAATTGTACCGGAAATTGGTGATGCGTTAAGAGATGCTAGAGGTAAAGTAGTATATGTTTGTAATGTTATGACACAAGAAGGAGAAACAACAGGATATACGGCTGCTGATCATGTCAAAGCAATTACACAGCATGTAGGAGAAGGTTGTATTCATTCTGTACTCGTCCATAACAAACCAATTGATGAAAGTTTGCAAAAAAAATATGCAAAAGAGAATGCCGAACCAGTCATCTATGATACGGATCGCCTAATTGAAATGGGTTTAGAAATTATTGAAGCTGATATCATTGATTATACTAAAAAAATGTTACGTCATGATACTGGAAAAGTGGCGAAAATTTTAAGTAACTTAGTAGGATAATGGAGAAGTAAGACAGGAAGGTGAAAAAATGTCTTTTGCATCTGAAATTAAAAAGGAATTAACACAAATTGATAATAAAACGTGTTGTATAGAATCAGAACTTGCTGCCTTAATAAGAATGAACGGTGCAATTTCTTTCTCTCGACATGAATATGTATTGGATGTACAAACGGAAAACGCTGCAATAGCCCGTCGCATCTATACCCTAATAAAATCTTTATATAACTATCCAATAAAGTTACTTGTACGAAAGAAAATGAAATTAAAGAAAAATAACGTATATATCGTTCGCATGACAGAAGGGGCACAAGAGATATTATCGGAATTAGATATTCTAGATGGTCCATTTTCCCTTGTACGAAATATTTCTACTAAATATCTTAAAAAGAAATGTTGTAAACGTGCTTATTTAAGGGGCGCCTTTTTAGCAGGAGGATCGGTTAATAATCCTGAGACATCTTCTTATCATTTAGAAATATCAAATGCTTATCAAGAGCATAATGATTCTTTATGTGAATTAATGAATTCTTTTAATCTTCACGCCCGTATTTTAGAAAGAAGAAATGGATATATTTCATACATTAAAGAGGCAGAAAAAATTACAGAGTTTTTAAATTACACGGGTGCACATAATGCATTATTTAAATTTGAAGATGTTCGAATTATGCGTGATATGAGAAATTCCGTTAATCGTCTAGTAAATTGTGAAACAGCTAATTTGAATAAAACAATTGGTGCAGCGTTTCGTCAAGTAGAAAATATTAAATTCATAGAACGAACAGCCGGATTAGAATCTTTACCAGACAAACTTCAAGAAATTGCACAATTACGGGTTCAAAACGCAGACTTATCTTTAAAAGAACTAGGGGAATTAGTATCTGGTGGTAAGATTAGTAAATCAGGTATTAACCATCGACTCAAGAAAATTGATGAGTTTGCAGAACACTTGCGTTCGAATCAACAACAAATGTAATAAAGTAATGTAGACCCACATCGATAGTTACTAATTATAAAGACGTGCTTCTTTATATATTAGTAAATCGATGTTTTTTATCTTTGAATAATATTATTGTTTATGCATGCGCTTACATGTATAATAGTTAAGAAGATAACATACATTTTATTATAGCACATTGAAATGATAACGCTTTCTCTATTTAGTTAATTTTGAGAGGAGATAAAATGATGGAAAGTAAAACGTTAGTGGTGGCAGTAGAACCTGGGTTACAAGCAAGGCCAGCCTCGGAATTTGTTCAAAAAGCAAATAATTTTGCCTCTGAAATATTTTTGGAAAAAGGTAGTAGACGAGTAAACGCAAAAAGTATTATGGGATTGTTAAGCTTAGCAATAGCTAGTGGTGAAACGATAACATTATCTGGTGAAGGTGCAGATTCAGAAGTTGCTATTGAAACATTAGCAACATATTTAAGTAACGCAACTAACGTAGTAGAGCACTAATATAATGTATAGGAATAAAAAGAACGGAGCAAATTTAAATTTGCTCCGTTCTTTAATTATTAATTATTCAGTTGGTTTCTTTTCCATTACTTGGTCAATTAAACCATATTCTTTTGCTTTATGTGCACTCATAAAGTTATCACGATCTGTATCTTTCTCAATAACTTCAATTGGTTGACCTGTAGTATCAGCAATAATTTGATTTAGTTTAGCACGCATTTCAATAATACGATTAGCATGGATCTGAATGTCGGATGCTTGCCCTTGTGTACCACCAAGCGGTTGGTGAATCATTACTTCACTATTTGGCAGTGCATAACGTTTACCAGGCGCTCCAGCAGTTAGTAAGAATGCACCCATAGATGCTGCCATACCAACACAGATTGTTGAAACATCTGATTTAATAAATTGCATTGTATCATAAATTGCCATTCCAGCTGTAATGGAACCACCTGGTGAGTTGATGTAGATAGAGATATCTTTACCAGGACTCTCAGCTTCTAAGAATAAAAGCTGTGCAACAATGCTGTTAGCAACATTATCATCAATGCCACTACCTAACATAATAATACGATCTTTAAGTAAGCGAGAATAGATGTCATATGCACGTTCTCCGCGGTTTGTTTGTTCAATAACTGTTGGTATTAAATTCATTGTAAAATTTCCTCCTTATAATGCTTCATTCTTCTATTAGTGAATTAACTTCCTATGTATATAGTAACTAAATGGTCAATAAAGGTCAAACAAAACACATTCTATTTTAACTTTATTTTTAGGATACACCTAACTGTATCCTACCCATTCGGTTGGCAATATAAACCTTATTATTTATTATAACAGAGAGTACTTATTTTTTGTGGATGTAGCTATTTAAAATATATATGTTTCTTTTTTGTTTAAATGATCATAAAGTGTATTGTTATTTAAGATATAAAAGAAGTGATATGATTGTAATTGAATTACTTTCTATCATCCGTTATAATAGTGCTTGTCCACATTTTCAGAATTTATCCTGCGCTCGTAGCTCAGGGGATAGAGCATTGGTTTCCGGTACCAAGGGTCGGGGGTTCAAATCCCTCCGAGCGCACTTATGTAAACACAGTGATAGCAAGGATTCCGCTAGTCAGGGATCCTTGCTATTTTTTATTATGATCAGTAAATTTTAGTGAAACTACTACATTATTTAAATAGTATTCCGATTAATATAGTATAATCTATTAAAAGATAAAGTTACTAATAAAGGGGAAGATCCATCATGATAGCACAATCTATTAAAGTAATACTTATTGCTAGTGTATGTCTACTATTTCCTACAGTGATAAGTGCTGAAGAAGGCTCGGAAAAAGTTATCATTCTATTTAAAGAGGATATAAATGAAAGTGTAATAGAAAGTGCTGAGGGTGAGATTAATAGAGAAATGGAAAGTGTTCCAGCAGTTGCTGCTACGGTTCCAACTGATGAAATGGAAGAACTAGAGAATAATCCAGATGTCATTGCAGTGGAAAAGGATATTACTTTTGATGTAACAGACCAGACAGTTGATTGGGGAATAGAGCGTGTAGGCTCTCCAAAAGCTATGGTAAAGAATCTCAATGGAGAAGGAGTTAAGGTTGCTATATTAGACACAGGGATTTCTGTGCATGAGGACTTAACGATTGCAGGTGGAATATCTTTTACAAGTTATACAGAATCATATGCTGATGACAATGGTCATGGGACATTTGTTGCTGGAATTATAGGTGCAAAAAACAATAGTATCGGTACAGTTGGGGTTGCACCCGAATCGAGTATATATGCAGTAAAGGTTGCTAATAAAGCGGGAGATGCTTATTTATCTGATATATTAGCAGCTATTGATTGGTCAATTGAAAATCAAATGGATATTATTAATATAAGTTTAGGAGCTACTACGGATTCGGTTATCTTAGAAGAATCTGTAAACAATGCTTATCAAAATAATATTCTTGTTGTTGCTTCAGCTGGCAATGATGGTTTAGGTGATGTTTCTAGTGATGTGGTAACCTACCCTGCTAAATATGATTCTGTAATTGCTGTTGCCGCAACAGATAAAAATGATCAAGGAGCTAGTTTTTCAGCAACTGGTCCTCAAATTGAAATCGCAGCACCAGGTGTTAATATTATGAGTACAAGTTTAAATAATGCTTATGGACTTATGGATGGAACATCTGCTGCTGCACCATTTGTTACTGGAAACTTAGCATTACTTAAACAACAAAATAAAACGTTAAATGCAAAACAATTACGTGCTAAGCTTCAAGAAAATGTTGTGGATTTAGGTGATAAAGGAAGAGACAACATATTTGGATATGGATTGACACAATCACCTTATGAACAAGATGGATTACAAGAAGTCCTTTCAGGGATAACATTAAAAAGTCCTACTCATGTGTATGATAGTTATGGTAATCAGTTAAAAACGTATAACCAAGGTAAACCGGTGATATATAAGTCTTTTTCAGGTGATTGGTATGAAGCTATTGTATATATAAATGGAAAGTCTACAACAGGTTATTTTAAAACAAATGATGTTGAAAATACCGATACTGACCCTATTTCATTAAAAGGTGTAGGATTGGAAAATAAAACCAATGTTTATACATTAGCTTCCACAGGTTCGAAAGTGTTAAAGTCTTATGCCCAAGGAAAAACATTATTGTATAAAACATTCTCTAGTGACTGGTATCAAGCAACGGTATATGTAAATGGAAGAGCAACTAATGGTTATATAAATAAAGCAGATGTTGAAGAAGGAACAACTAATCCAGAATCGCTTAAAGGGATAGGATTAAAAAATAAAACGAATGTTTATACATTAGCTTCCACAGGCTCGAAAGTTTTAAAATCTTATGCCCAAGGAACAACACTTCTGTATGAAACATTTTCTAGTGACTGGTATCAAGCACTGGTATATGTAAATGGAAAAGCAACTAATGGCTATATAAATAAAGCAGATGTTGAAGAAGGAACAACTAATCCGGAATCACTTCAAGGGATAGGATTAAAAAATAAAACGAATGTTTATACATTAGCTTCCACAGGCTCGAAAGTTTTAAAATCTTATGCCCAAGGAACAACACTTCTGTATAAAACATTTTCTAGTGACTGGTATCAAGCACTGGTATATATAAATGGAAAAGCAACTAGTGGCTATATAAATAAAACTGATGTTGAAGTAATAACAGATAGTCCAGAAGCTCTTAAGGGAACTGGTTTAAAAAATAGAACCAACGTTTATGCGTTAGCATCTGAAGGTTCCAAAGTTTTGAAGTCTTATGCCCAAGGTAGTACATTACTGTATAATACGCATACTACTAATTGGTACCAAGCAATTGTATATTTGAATGGAAAGGCTACTACCGGATATATAAATGACTCTGATGTTCAAACAAATTGATTTTAAAATGTACCTTTAAAGGATTCCAGTAAAAAGGGATCCTTTTTATTATATATTACGTATCTTTTTCTTTACATGTGTTAAAATTCTAGGCAAGCAAAGTTGTATGATAAGACGAATAACTACTATAATTACTAGACATAAGTCTATAAAATAACATTAAAGAATAGATTTCATATAATGGCAATGAGGATTTTATAAATCTTTTATTGGAAGGTGAGGTCGTGAATAAGAAAGAGCAAGAAGCTATCTGTCTATTATTATCAAAACACACAGCAAAAAGCTATTTTTATTACAGTAATTTATCAGACAAAAGGTTGTTAAAGGCGCTACAGGGATTTAAAGGACAGATGGTCAATAATAGTGCAGGTGAGGTGAATGAAGGTGATGAAGAATAAAAAAGTAGGCGTTATCGTAAAAGTGTTACACTCTTGATAACGCCTACTACTAAGTTGTTCATTTACTCTTAATTTTTTAGAAAATCAGGTTTCTCGAAGCTTGGATTAGGATATTTGTAAAAGCCTTCTCCAGTTGCAGTGCCCAGTTTTCCTTTATCAATATATGAAGTTTTTAATAACTGAGCCAACTTTTTAAACTGTGGATCACCAGTTGCTTCGGCTTTAGCATTTACAATGTTATAAGACGTAGTGATTCCTACAACATCTAAAATTGCAAATGGGCCTTTCGGTGCACCTGTTGCTATCATCCATGTTTTATCGATTGTTTCTACGTCAGCCACTTCGTTCGATAATAATAATTCTGCAGCGTCAAGTAGGGGAACTAATAAAGAGTTCAAGATGTATCCCGGTTGCTCTTTATGTAACGGTAGAGCAACCATCCCTATAGCTTTTGCGAAAGCAATCACTTCATCAAACACAGCTTGATCTGTTCCAGGATGTTTCATGATTTCTGCCGTATTGTTTGTCCAAATTTCATTAGCAAAGTGTAAAGCTAAAAATTTCTCTGGTCTACCTGTTGCTTCCGCAAATTGACTAGGTAATAGTGTAGAGGAATTAGTTGCGAAAATTGTTTTTTTAGGAGCCAGTGCACCTAACTCGTTGTAAAATTCAGTTTTAATTTTAACTACTTCAGGTATGGCTTCTATTACAAGATCTGCCTCAGCTACTGCAGTTGATAAATCTGAGCTGAAAGAGATACGATTATAAGCAGTGTTGAGTTCTTCCTCTGTAGCTTGTAAATCTTCTTGATAACGCACTTTTAATTTATTGATTCTTTCTTTTGCCTGTTCTAAAGCCTCATCATTAATGTCGTAAATAAATACATTAAATCCTTTGAAAGCAGTCTGATAGGCAATTTGACTTCCTAAAACCCCACTACCAGCTACTGTAATATTTTTATAATTCATAAACTAAGTCTCCTTTTTCAAAAAGTAAGTATGTTATATAGTATTACATAAATAGTACTAAATATGGAGTAATCTGCTTGTTATTGGAAAAGGTAGATTAAGCTGCTACGGAAAATCATTTGAGAAGCGGGGTGGGATATTGTGTTGTGTAGCAGTTTATAGAAATCCAGTCATAAAGAACACTTTTTAAAAAACAGCCAATATAAATGAATGCATTACATAGAATAAACCTTTATACTGTTCATTAATGAGTAAAAAGTATTTGGAGGCTAATAATGAATAATAACGATGTATTAATGAGACTAAGATATGCGCTCGATATAAAAGATACTAACATGGTGGAGATTTTTGATTTAGGTGGTTTCCAAACGTCTAAAGAAGATATCCAAAAAATGTTGACGAAACAAAACAGCGATAGTAATAACGATCAATCCAGTGAATTTCTGGAGAATGAATACCTTCAGAAGTGTGAAGATTATATGTTGGAATCATTTTTAAACGGCCTTATTACCTATAAAAGAGGAAAACAAGATGGCAAACAAGAGGAACCGTCAAAACACGAATTAGATGATAGAACGGTTAACAATATTTTGTTGAAAAAGGTTAAAATTGCACTTTCTCTAACAAGTGAAGATATGCTTGATATATTAGAAGAAGCAGGCGTAAATATATCAAAAAGTGAATTGAGTGCAGTCTTACGAAAAGAAGGACATCGAAATTACAAAGCGTGTGGCGATAGATATGCTAGAAACTTCTTGAAAGGACTTGCATTAAGATATCGCTCATAAGGGCTCTTATCAAAAAATTGGTAGTGATAATTCGTTCATTTATCCACAAAATAACATGTGGAGGTGATTGTGATGGGCAAAAAGAATAATGAAAAAAAGGGCGTTAGTGATGAGCAGGCGATTAGAGGAACAATGCCTACAGAATTCGATCATGAGTTTGCTAATGAACCACTAACATCGAATGAAAAGCTAAATAATAAAAAAACAAAAAAACGTCAATAACAGATCAGAAAGCATTCTTCTTTATAGAGGAATGCTTTTTTCGTAAAGTCATTTCATAATAGCGAAATAAAACAAGCGAATATAATATGTTTAAGATGAACTTCTACTATTATGTAAAGCACATCGTTTAAATTTATTGAGATGCAAAACCGAGGTAATACACTCCCCTTGAAATGCAAACGTGTCACTTACTTAAAATTAATATTTAATAGGTAATCAATAGCTTCTTTTGCAGAAAGCTACCGCTATAAATAATAGAAGTACCTTTCGTTAAATATGTAATGTTAACTTTTGGCTATTTGATCTAAATAAAAAAGTATATTATAAATGATTCATTATGCTTGAGAGGAGACTATATACCAAATGCAAATTGATAAACTTACTATCCATAACGAGTTAATAGTTAAATTACGCCAACAAGAACAAACCATTGCTCAATTGGTTACAATTGTAGCTTCAACAAATCGCAGGTTAGAAGAAATGGAGCGTAAATTAAATAATTTTGACCATTTAAAAACGTCTTCATGCTAACGGTCTTGTGCGTCATGCATTGATTTTAAATTACTTGTTTTTATTTTAAGTATTATCGTTTATAATAATGTAGTTACAAAGTAAAGTTTATGTAAATTTAGTTCAGTTGAATAACTAAGATGGAGGTGTGTGAATGAAATACATGTATTGGGTATTAATTTCACTACTTATTTTTTGGGAAACAAATGCGTTGCAGGATATTTATGCTTTTTCGGTTATATGGCAGTACACTACAAATATTTTACTTGTAGGATACTTCGCTTACCTATTAAATATTTCGATACCATACAGAAAAGCGTCACAATTATTAAGATTACAATAATAAATTAGGAAACTTCTTTCTATAAACACGCACATAGATCATATATGTGTGTTTTTTTATGTAGTATAAAGGTGACATAATCTATAACAATAAAGGGTACGGTAATATATAGCAAGAAATGATAGAATAGTTAGTAAGGAGGGATGAAAATGACAATTGGTCAATCAAAAACAAGAAAAGTCGTTATTATTGGTACAGGATTTGTAGGGGCAAGTTATGCATATGCATTATTAAATCAAGGTATCGTTAATGAACTAGTCCTAATCGATTTAAATATGGAAAGAGCTGAAGGCGAAGCCCGTGATTTAAACCACGGTATGCCGTTCGGTTCACCGATGAAAATTCGTGCAGGAAATTATGCAGAATGTAAAAACGCAGATATGGTTGTTATCACAGCCGGTGCAAACCAAGGACCAGGTGAAACACGCTTGGATCTAGCAACAAAAAATGCAAAGATTATGAAAGGCATTGTGACAAACATCATGGATAATGGATTTACAGGGATTATGTTAGTTGCTACAAATCCAGTAGATGTTTTAAGTCATGTAGCGCTGGAGGTATCTGGTTTACCAAAAGAAAGAGTTATCGGTTCAGGAACTATTTTAGATACTGCTCGTTTTCGCTATTTGTTAAGTGAGTATTATCAAGTGGATTCGAGAAATGTGCATGCCTATATTATGGGAGAACACGGTGATTCGGAATTACCAGTTTGGAGTCATGTGCAAATTGGAGGAGTGCCTCTGAAGAAATATGGTAACATTTCATCTATTGATGAAGATAAAGATATGCAAAAAATCTTTGAAAATGTTAGAGATGCAGCCTATCACATTATAGAAAGAAAAGGTGCTACCTATTATGGTATCGGTTTAGGGTTGGCTCGTTTAACAAAGGCAATGCTCTATAATGAGAATTCGATTGTAACAGTTTCTACATTATTCCAAGGTGAATATGGGATTAAAGATGTTTATCTTGGCGTCCCAGCAGTTGTAAATGAATATGGAGTCAGAGAAATGCTTGAGTTAGACTTAAATGATACAGAGTTAAAACAACTTCATGATTCGGCTGACATCCTAAAGGATATGACGAAAAAAGTTATGCCTAATTAGTATTAAGTTCCTCTTTGATAGAAGAGGAACTTTTCTTTACATTTTAAAGATCATAAAAATGGGGATGGTAAGGTGGAACAAAAATTAATACAATCGATTCAACAAAGCACAAAGATGACACACGCGTTATCACAATCGATTCAATTATTACAACTGAATGGATTGGAATTAATGGCGTACATAAACGAAGTGATGGAAGAGAATCCTTTAATCGATGAAATCGAGCCACCTTTTGATTACGTTGTAACCAATACCAACGTTTCACAACATATTAATGGTGATATCGATACTACAGAATCAAAAATAGAGTCAATGTATGATCAATTAAAACAACAAGTTGGTCTACTTAGGATAGATAAACAACTGCTTAAAGTAGTACTGTATGGAATAGACTGTTTAGATGATAATGGCTATTTAGCTATTACCTTAGAAGAATGGGCTGGAAAATATACTTCCTCGATAAAGATGGTTGAGAATGCTTTAACTATTATACAATCCTTAGATCCTAAAGGAGTAGGGGCACGCAATCTAAAAGAGTGTCTTGTCTTACAAGTGAAAGATGATAATTTAGACGGGACTATCTTAGTTGATCTGATAACAGATCATTTGAAGTGGATTGCACAGCAGGAGCTTGAATTAATTGCAGATACGTATGAGATAGATAGAAAGACAGCAGAACGTTTGATAGAAAAGGTTAAAAGGTGCAACCCGAAACCAGCTCAACTATTAAATCAAGAACCAGTTGTAAATATTGTTCCTGATGCGGAAATTAAGAAAGAAAAGAACGAGTGGAAAATTATAATAAATAAATGGAATTCACCGAAGATTCATTTGAACGGCATGTATAGGGATTTTAAAGATACTGATAAAGAAACAGACACTTTTTTACGTGACAAACACCAACAAGTAAAATGGCTTCTTCATACACTCGATTACCGTAAGCTTCAAATGGAGCAAGTACTACAATTATTATTAGTTGAACAGTTTTCGTTCTTCGAGAATGGCCCATTTTCGATGAAGCCCTTAAAATTAAAAGATATAGCAACGCAATTAAATGTAAATATTTCTACAGTAAGTCGGATGTTTAAAAATAAATATGTACAAACTCCATACGGAACCTTTCCTTTCCACTTTTTTTTGCAAACAGGATTAGTTAATAAAGAAGGCGATGTATCCTCTGCTTATACAATTAAACAACTACTAAGAACTATGATTAATGAAGAAGATAAAAAAAAGCCATTAGCAGACGAAACAATTCGACAAATTCTTGCTGAAAATCATAATATTAAAATTTCTCGTCGAACAATTGCGAAGTATCGGACTTCAATGAAAATCCTAGCATCAATTGAAAGGAAAAATAGATGAATAAATTTCACGAAAGAGAGATAAATTAGTTGAGTAAAGAAAACATATCTGCTACAATAATGGTTGTAAAGGAATTTTTTTGCTGTATGCGGGACGCGATATGGCTAGCAGGGACATTTTTATCCCTAACCATATCAGAAAAGGAGTTAAATCATGAGAGCATTACTTGATCTTCAAAAGAAATTATTTCCTGATTTACTCGATGTTATGCAGCGAAGATATAAAATTCTACATTATATTCAATTGATGGAGCCGATTGGGCGTCGCAGTTTGGCTGAGCATATTGAAATGAAAGAAAGAGTTGTACGAAGTGAAATTGATTTTCTGAGCAAGCATGTTCTTATTGACGTAACACCAAAAGGTATGTGTATAACTAAAGTGGGTAAAGATGTGCTATATCAATTAGCAAACTTTATGAGTGAACTTTCAGGATTTAGTGTAATAGAACAGCAGATTAAGGATACATTACACTTAGACCATGTTATAATAACACCTGGTGATAGTGATGAACATGATTGGGTTAAGCAAGAGCTAAGCAAAGCAGCAGTCGATTACTTGCAATCGCTAATACAAGCGAATCAAACCATTGCTGTTACAGGTGGGACATCAATGGCTGCAGTAGCAGAAATGATGAGTCCATCTTCATACGCTAAAAACTGCATGTTTGTGCCAGCACGTGGTGGACTTGGTGAGAGAGTGGAAAACCAAGCTAATACAATTTGTGCAGAGATGGCTAAGAAGGCAAAAGGGGAATATCGATTGTTGTATGTGCCAGACCCATTGAGTGAGGAATCTTATCAATCGATCATTGAAGAGCCTTCTGTAAAAGAGATTTTGCGTGTTATTCGCCAAGCTGATGTCGTGATGCATGGCATAGGCGATGCTTTAACAATGGCGAAAAGACGTAAGGCTTCTGAAGATGTTTTACATAAGATTGAAGCGGGTAAAGCAGTAAGTGAGGCTTTTGGTTATTATTTAAATGATGTGGGTGAAGTTATCCATAAAGTGCGAACAGTTGGAATGCAATTAGAAGATTTGTCTAAAATAAATTGTGTAATAGCTGTTGCAGGAGGAAAATCAAAAGCAAAAGCAATTTATTCGTATTTTAAACAAGGAAAAAGTAATGTGTTAATTACGGATGAAGCTGCTGCAAATGAGTTGATAAAGGGTTTTTCCCTTTAAATATAATGAAACATACAAGGAGGAAACAAGAATGACAGTAAAAGTTGGTATTAATGGTTTTGGTCGTATTGGCCGTTTAGCATTTCGTCGTATGCAAGAAGTAGAAGGTATTGAAGTGGTGGCTATCAATGATTTAACAGATGTTGATATGTTAGCACATTTATTGAAATATGATACTACACAAGGACCTTTTAAAGGTGAAGTAACTGTAAAAGATGATCACTTCACTGTTAATGGTAAAGATGTTAAAATCCTTTCAAATCGTAACCCAGAAGAATTACCATGGGGAGATTTAGGTGTTGAAATCGTATTAGAATGTACAGGCTTCTTTGCTACTAAAGAAAAAGCTGAATTACATCTTAAAGGTGGAGCTAAGAAAGTTGTAATTTCTGCTCCAGGTGGTAATGACGTTCCAACTGTTGTATATAATGTAAACCACGATATTCTAAAAGGTGACGAAACAGTTATCTCAGCAGCTTCATGTACTACTAACTGTTTAGCTCCTTTAGCTAAAGTATTGAATGATGAATATGGCATTCACCAAGGTCTAATGACTACTATTCACGCTTATACTGGTGATCAAAATACATTAGATGCACCACATCCTAAAGCTGATTACCGTCGTGCACGTGCAGCAGCTGCTAATATTGTGCCAAACACAACTGGTGCTGCAAAAGCAATCGGCCTAGTTATTCCTGAATTACAAGGTAAATTAGACGGTGCTGCTCAACGTGTTCCTGTTACAACTGGTTCACTAACTGAGTTAACTGCAGTTCTAAACAAAAATGTTACTGTTGATGAAGTAAATGCAGCTATGAAAAAAGCAGCTAATGAATCATATGGTTACAATGAAGACATGATCGTTTCTTCTGATATTGTTGGAAGCACATTCGGTTCTATCTTTGATGCTACACAAACAAAAGTTATGGACATTGATGGTAAACAACTAGTGAAAACTGTTGCTTGGTATGACAACGAAATGTCTTATACTTCACAGTTAGTTCGTACACTAGAATACTTCGCAAAATTATAATTTTTAAAAGTTTAGCTCGAATCCTATTATCATTATGTAGGTCAGAAAGCGGGAAGCCATCGCGCTTCCCGCTTTCTATTTTTTAAAAAGTAATGAAGAGAAATCTTTCTAGAAATAAAATAGACCCAAACATTTGTATATTGACTTTAGCATTATACTGTTTGGTTTTGAAAAATGGAGGATTATAAAATGGTCAAAAAAATTGTCACTGACTTAGACGTTAAAGGCAAAAAAGTATTAGTACGTGCTGACTTTAATGTACCAATGAAAAATAATAATATTACGAATGATAATCGTATTGTCGAAGCATTACCGACAATAAAATACTTAGTTGAACAAGGCGCAAAAGTAATTGTCTTCTCTCACTTAGGTAAAGTAGCTGAAGAAGCAGATAAAGAAGGTAAATCATTAAAACCTGTTGCAAATCGTTTAGGCGAATTGTTAGGTAATGATGTAACATTTGTACCTGAAACACGTGGAGAAAAATTAGAAAAAGCTATTGATGCATTATCTGATGGCAATGTTTTAGTTTTTGAAAACACACGTTTTGAAGATATTGATGGTAAAAAAGAGAGTAAAAATGATCCTGAATTAGGCAAATATTGGGCTAGTTTAGGTGACATATTTGTCAATGATGCATTTGGTACAGCACATCGTACACACGCGTCTAACGTAGGAATTGCATCTAATCTTGAAACAGCTGCTGGATTCTTAATGGAGAAAGAAATCAAGTTTATTGGTGAAGCTGTTGATAATCCGGTCCGTCCTTTTGTAGCTATCCTAGGTGGTGCAAAAGTTAGTGATAAAATTGGTGTAATTGAAAACTTACTAACAAAAGCTGATAAAGTTCTTATTGGTGGTGGAATGGCTTATACATTCTTTAAAGCACAAGGAAAAGAAATTGGTAAATCATTATTAGAAGCAGATAAAGTTGATTTAGCAAAAGACTTACTAGAACGTGCAAACGGTAAAATTGTATTACCAGTAGATAACTTAGTTGCAGATGACTTTTCAAATGATGCTAATATCTCAGTAGCAGCATCAGGTGGAATTCCTCCAGAATTAGAAGGTTTAGATATTGGACCAAAAACAATCGAGTTATTTAAAAAAGAATTAGATGGTGCAAAAACGGTTGTTTGGAATGGACCTATGGGTGTGTTTGAACTTTCGAAATTCGCTGGTGGTACAATTGGTGTTTGTGAATCAATTGCAGCTTTAGAAGATGCTACGACAATTATTGGTGGAGGAGACTCAGCTGCTGCCGCAATGGACTTAGGTTATGCTGATAAGTTCTCGCATATCTCTACTGGTGGCGGAGCTTCATTAGAGTATCTTGAAGGAAAAGAATTACCAGGATTAGCATCAATTAACGATAAATAATTTTTATCTAATCTGGATTAAATGACAGAGAGGGAGCATATTATGCGCAAAAATGTAATCGCAGGTAACTGGAAAATGAATAAAGTAGCAGCTGAAGCAGAGAAATTTGTTGCTGATACGAAAGACAAAGTACCAAGTACAGATAAAGTTGAATCAGTTGTATGTGCACCTTTTCCTTATCTACAATCACTAGTTAAGCAAAGTGAAGGAACAGATTTGAAAATCGCTGCACAGAACATGCATTATGAAGAAAATGGTGCGTTCACAGGTGAAGTTAGCCCATCTATGCTTAAAGATATCGGCGTAACTTATGTTGTATTAGGCCACTCTGAACGTCGTGAACTTTTTGCAGAGACGGATGAAACTGTTAATCAAAAAGCGCATGCTGCTTTCAAACACGGTTTAACACCTATTGTTTGTGTAGGGGAAACGCTGGAACACCGTGAAAGTAACCAAACAATGGATGTCGTTTCTGATCAAGTGAAAAAAGGTTTAGCTGGACTTTCAGATGATCAAGTGAAATCGACAATTCTTGCTTATGAGCCAATTTGGGCTATTGGAACTGGTAAAACAGCTTCTTCTGAGCAAGCAAATGAAGTATGTACACACATTCGCAAGGTTGTAGCAGAAACATTCTCAACTGATGCAGCAGAAGCTGTTCGTATTCAGTATGGTGGTAGTGTTAAACCAGCAAATGTTGATGAGTTATTAGCACAATCTGATATTGATGGCGCATTAGTTGGAGGAGCTAGTTTAGAAGCGGATTCCTTCTTGCAATTAGTGGAGGCTGGTGCAAAATGAGTCAAGATAAATTAGCAGCTCTCATTATTCTTGACGGATATGGACTCCGTGATGAAGAAAAAGGGAATGCAGTAAAACAAGCAAAAACACCTAACTTTGATCGTTTTTACAATAAGTACCCACACAGTCAATTAATTGCTAGTGGAGAAGAAGTAGGTCTCCCTGCTGGTCAAATGGGTAACTCGGAAGTCGGGCACTTAAATATTGGTGCCGGTCGTGTTGTATATCAAAGTTTAACGCGGGTTAACTTATCGATTCGTGAAGGTGACTTCTTTGAAAACAAAGTGCTCGTAAAAGTAGTTGAACGTGCGAAAGCTGCAGACAAACCATTACATGTATTTGGTTTATTGTCGGATGGCGGAGTACACAGTCATATTGAACACTTATATGCGGTACTTGAACTTGCAGCTAAAAAAGGCGTTAAGAAAGTATTCGTACATGGATTCTTAGATGGACGTGATGTCGGTCAAAAATCCGCAAAACAATACATTCAAGCAGCTGAAGATAAAATGGCTGAAGTTGGTGTAGGTGAATTCGCGACTATTTCTGGTCGCTACTATTCAATGGATCGCGACAAGCGTTGGGACCGTGTGAAAAAATCATATGATGCAATGGTTTATGGCGATGGTCCTACGTATTCAAATGCATTAGAAGTTGTTGAAGATTCTTATGCAAATGAGATCTATGACGAGTTCGTTTTACCGTCAGTTATAACAGATGAGAATGGTAATGCTAAAGGAAAAATACAAGATGATGATTCTATTATCTTTTATAACTTCCGTCCAGACCGTGCAATTCAAATTTCTCGTACTTTTGCGAATGAAGACTTCCGAGATTTTGATCGTGGAGAGAAAGCACCAAAGAATGTACACTTTGTATGTTTAACAAACTTTAGTGAAACAGTTGATGGTTTTGTTGCATATGAACCTGTTAATTTAGATAATACTGTTGGTGAAGTTTTATCTCAAAATAACTTAAATCAATTACGTATTGCTGAAACAGAGAAATTTCCACACGTTACATTCTTTATGAGTGGTGGGCGTGAAAAAGAATTTCCTGGTGAAAAACGTATTCTTATTGATTCACCGAAAGTTGCTACATATGACCTTCAGCCAGAAATGAGTGCATATGAGGTAACGGATGCATTACTTAAAGAACTTGATGAAGGTAATCAAAATGCCATCATTTTAAACTTTGCAAATCCAGATATGGTTGGTCACTCAGGTATGCTAGAGCCAACAATTAAGGCGATTGAAACCGTTGATGAGTGTCTTGGTAAAATAGTTGATAAAATCATAGAAAAAGGTGGTCAAGCGATTATTACAGCTGACCATGGTAACTCAGATGAAGTTGTTTCAATGGACGGAACACCAATGACAGCTCACACTACTAATCCAGTACCTGTAATTGTTACGAAAGATGGTGTGGAGTTACGTGATGGTGGTATCCTTGGTGACTTGTCACCGACATTGTTAGATTTACTTCAGGTTGAAAAACCAAAAGAAATGACAGGTACTTCATTAATTAAAAAATAAAACGCTATAAGAAAAAGGAGAAAAAATTATGCCATTTATTACAGATGTTTATGCACGCGAAGTTTTAGATTCACGCGGTAACCCAACAGTTGAGGTAGAAATTTATACAGAATCAGGAGCATTTGGTTCTGCATTAGTACCAAGTGGTGCTTCTACTGGAGAACACGAAGCAGTAGAATTACGTGACGGAGACAAAGACCGTTATTTAGGTAAAGGTGTTTTAAAAGCAGTACAAAATGTAAATGAAGTACTTGCACCAGAACTACTTGGTTTAGATGTTACACGTCAAGTTGTGATTGATTCATTATTACTTGAACTTGATGGTACAGAAAACAAAGGTAAATTAGGAGCAAACGCTATTCTAGGTGTATCAATGGCTGTTGCACACGCTGCTGCTGACCACTTAGGTGTACCGCTTTACACTTACTTAGGTGGATTCAATGCGAAAACACTTCCTACACCAATGATGAACATTTTAAACGGTGGAGAACACGCTGATAATAACGTTGATATTCAAGAATTTATGATCATGCCAGTAGGAGCTCCAACTTTCCGTGAAGCACTACGTATGGGCGCAGAAATTTTCCATAACTTGAAGAAAGTATTAACTTCTAAAGGTTACAACACAAGTGTTGGTGATGAAGGTGGATTCGCTCCTAACCTTAAATCAAATGAAGAAGCACTTTCTACAATCATTGAAGCTATTGAAGCTGCTGGTTACAAGCCAGGAGAAGAAGTACAACTTGCAATGGACGTAGCATCTTCTGAGTTTTATGAAGATGGTAAGTATAACCTCAAAGGTGAAGGTGTTGTTCGTACTTCTAAAGAAATGGCTGACTGGTACGAAGAAATGGTTAACAAATACCCAATCATCTCTATTGAAGATGGTCTAGATGAAAACGACTGGGAAGGTCACAAAATGCTTCAAGAACGTATTGGTGACCGCGTTCAATTAGTAGGTGATGACTTATTTGTTACAAATACAGTTCGCCTTGCTAGAGGAATTGAAGAGGGAGTAGGAAACTCTATTCTTGTAAAAGTGAACCAAATTGGAACACTTACTGAAACGTTTGAAGCAATTGAAATGGCTAAACGTGCTGGTTATACAGCAGTTATCTCACACCGTTCTGGTGAAACAGAAGATGCTACTATTGCTGACATCGCTGTTGCAACAAACGCTGGTCAAATTAAAACTGGTGCACCGTCTCGTACAGACCGTGTAGCTAAATATAACCAACTTCTTCGCATTGAAGATGAATTAGTTGGAACAGCAATTTATGCTGGTAAAAAAGCTTTCTATAACCTTAACAACAACAAATAAGGAATAGTAAAGTGAAAACAAAAAGCTTGCCTTTCATTAGGCAAGCTTTTTGTTTGAATAAAAGTTAGATGACAATGTCCAAAAATTTAATTTAATAAAAAACTTTGGCAGCGTGAAACAGGCATTTAAGTCTTGGCATAATCGGAAGTCTCGCAATCAAAGTTGAGATAAAGTACGACTTAGTTACTTCCCCGCTACTCAAAAGAAATGGACTCGCTTTCCTGTGGGCACGACTTCAGCTAACTTGATAAAGAAGAACACTTTACCAAGTGGATCTTCAGCCCGTGCTGTTCCGACGGGAGTCTCACCCATTTCGCTTGATCCGCTGGTTTGTAATTACAAACGATGAATTAAACTGGATAGAAATAATAATTTACATGCTAGTTTTTAGCTAACAAATTTGATTAAGATCCGCTCATTTCTATGTACAGATTTTACTCTTTGTTAGTGATAGGAGATGGAAATTAGCATGTCAAGTAAAATTAATGACATCCTCGAAAATCAAATAACATTTTGATAACATTATCTTCGTATAATAGTGAGGTTATTTTCGTAATAGTTGTTGATTACAAGAAGCTTAGCCCTGGACGTTTCGTGCATTGTGTCGCTGTTGAGGCATTCCATGTCCTGCAGTCTACCTATATTTCTATCGCTAGTACAGATGCCTTCTTTTATGAACTAAAATTATAACTATGAAAGAAGGACAAGCTCTTTATCGTTACTATGTATTGCAAAGATGTTTATTTATATGAGAAAATAGCCTGTGGAAATGGAGTCATTTTCATATATTACGCTAACTTGCATTAAACGTACTGTATAATGCTCGAGTATAAAAATCAATTACATTTTAACTACAGACAAGCTCATCAATTGTTTATATACTACATTAAAGTTTTTCTTCAAACTAGCGCAGGAAGCAAATAGCTGAGGTTCGTGCCCCATAGCCGTCAAGCTAAGCACTACGGTTTAAAGAACTAGAAAAATACGATACCCTAACGGATAAGAAATAGTTATTTGGAGGGGATATCGATGTATTTCAAGAAAGAAATGGAGCCATTTATTCAAGGCATTCATCAAGTGTTATCAGTCTCTGAGGTGCGTCAATGGGCGCGTGAAATAGGCTTTGTTCAACGCCAAAATAAATTAAAGCCAG
>NZ_QJSK01000005.1:0-181583 GCF_003426095.1 Paraliobacillus sp. X-1268 | reverse complement strand
GAACTTGAGGAAGTACACCGCTAAACATGCGAATGGTACAACAACGCCTGAATATAATCTAACAAAAAAAGGTTCCGACCATCTTTCTATGATGATTGGAACCTTTTTTCGTTATTTTTGGCTAGTTATGTCCCAGCCTCGTTTTACATGCCTATCAGGCATGACTAAGCATTTGTGCTAAAGCACTTTTTGCTGCTCGTGTTGTTTTATAATCTACAATAATTTGATTAGTAAACTCACCTTTTTCCACGGATTCAAGCGCCCATAACAGATGTGGTAAATCAATTCGATTCATTGTTAAACAAGGGCACATAAAAGGATTTAATGAGGTAATATCCTTATCTGGATTATCCTTTATTAATCGCTTTACTAAGTTCATTTCTGTTCCAATTGCCCATTTACTCTGTGGCAAGGAATTTGTTATCTTGTCGATAATGTATTTTGTCGATCCAGCATAATCAGCCGCTTGTACAACTTCCCAACTACATTCCGGGTGGACAAGTATTTTTCGTTCAGCATCGGTTTCTCTACTATTTTTGACATTTGTAAGAGTAAAGTTTTCATGAACAGAACAATGTCCCTTCCATAAAATCACTCTAATCTGTGTGAAATCACCACCATATTCAAGTTGATTACTAATCGGATTCCAAATAGCCATCGCATCTAATGGTACTCCTAAATCAAAAGCAGTATTTCGACCTAAATGTTGGTCAGGTAAAAATAATATTCGTTCTTTTTGATTAAAGGCCCACTCCACCATTTTTGTAGCATTTGATGAGGTAACTGTCGCACCACTATTTTTACCGACAAATGCTTTTATAGCAGCGGTGGAATTCACATATGTTAACGGTACAATTGTATTGCCAAACGTCTGTTGCAAAGATGCCCAACAGTTCTCTGTTTGATCGATATTAGCCATATCTGCCATTGAACAACCTGCACGCATATCAGGTAGAATTACTTTTTGGTGATGATTCGTTAACATATCCGCTGTCTCAGCCATAAAATGCACACCACAAAAAACAATATATTCTGCTTTTGTATTTGCTTGAGCAAGCTGTGCAAGTTGTAGTGAATCACCAGTTACATCTGCAAATTGAATTACTTCGTCTTTCTGATAATGATGTCCAGGTATAAATAGCCGATCTCCCATTTGGTCTTTGATACGCTTTACTTCCTTAACCATCTCTTCATTTGTTAGCCTTTTATATTTTTCAGGAAGCTGATATGATTCTTTTAAAAAGTCAAGTACTTGCATGCTTTATTCCCCCTTTGATTGAATATCCATGCTAATGTCAACTGCTCGTGCTGAATGTGTGATAAAACCTAAAGAAATATAATCAATCCCCGTATCGCGGAAACGCGCAATTGTATCAAGCGTAATATTTCCTGAGGCTTCTGTTACGATATTGTCTGGAACAATTTTCAATCCTTCTATAATTTCTTCTGGTGATTGATTATCAAACATAATGATATCTGCTTCAACTCTCACCGCTTCTTTTACTTGTGTAATTGATTCGGTCTCTACTTCAATTTTCACCATGTGTCCAAGTTTACTTTTCACTTGTTTAACTGCATTTTCAATCGATCCATATAAAGCAATGTGATTATCTTTAATCATTACACCATCATATAATCCAAAACGATGATTATATCCACCACCACAAGTCACAGCGTATTTCTCAAACATTCTTAATCCTGGTGTTGTTTTTCTTGTATCTATTATTTTGGTATGTGTACTATCTAATTGTTTAATAGCTTGATTAGTGAGTGTGGCTATACCGCTCATTCGTTGTAATAAATTTAATACGACCCGTTCTCCTGTCAATATCGTGCTCATTTTTCCTGTTACCTCTGCAATACGATCACCTTTTTTAAACCAATCACCATCATGCTTATGTTGGATAACTTTTACATCATCATCAATTAGTTGATAGGCCATTTTAATTAAATCTACTCCAGCTAAAACACCTGCATCTTTAGCTATTATCCATGCTTGTGCTTTTTCATCTCCTGAAAACAGAAGTCGACTTGTCAGGTCACGCTCTCCTATATCTTCTAATAAAAATTCTTTTAACCTTTCTTTCGCTTTTAATTCGTTCATCATTCTCCTCCAGTTATTGCTTGATGCAAATCTTTCTCCTTATATCGTTGAATATGTTTATCATTCCAACACTTTCTGCTTTTTGGAAAGTCCATCCGGTAATGCGCTCCACGACTTTCATTCCGAGTCAAAGCAGAAGAGACTAATAGCCAACTTGCTGTTACTTGATTAAAGAGCGCTTTTTGATGTGGTGGTACATCTGCAATCGATTTGTAAATAATAAAACTCTCCAACCAATCTTTTGCTAAATTTAATCCTTGATAGTCACGATGAATACCCGCATATCTCGTCATTAATTGTTTTATATCTGCTAGCTTAGGTAAAATTATCTCTCGAAGTTGCTTTACATCAATATTTTTTTTGTCTTTCCTATGATGTTGCGTCCTATTTGGTAATCTCGAAATATGTCTTGCTACTTGATGACCATAAACAAGACCTTCTAATAATGAGTTACTTGCTAAGCGATTCGCACCATGAACACCAGTACAAGCTACTTCACCAACCGCATATAAGCGGTCTATAGAGGTTCTTCCTTGTTGATCGGTTTTAATGCCACCCATCGAAAAATGCATACCTGGTGCAACAGGTAGTAAACCTCTTCCGATATCTACGTTCGCTTTTTCACATAAATATGTAATCGACGGAAATCGAGTACGAAAATCTTTTATCTGTGAAATATCTAGAAAGACAGCCTTGCCACTGTTTCGTATTGTTTGAATTGTGCGGGCTACAATGTCACGTGGAGCCAAATCAAGAAGTGGATGTACATCTTCCATTATAAAATCTCCATTTGCTGTAACTAACCTTGCTCCCTCACCTCTTACTGCTTCTGAAATTAATCCAAAGCTCTGATCATCTTTCCACAATAATGTAGGGTGAAATTGTACAAATTCAAGATCTGTCAATACAGCACCTGCTTGATATGCTAACCCTAGACCTTCTCCTAACATACTCGGATGATTAGAAGTTACATCAAATAGGCCTCCACACCCTCCCGTAGCTAGCACAACATCTTCAGCATATATAGCTGATACAGTACCTTCCTCATCGATAACCTGGACACCAATACATGTCCTGCCTTCTATGATTAATTCAATAACCGTCAGATTTGTAATTATTTCAATAGCAGTTGTAATACGTTGATGCAAAAAGGTAATCAGTGCTTTTCCTGTTGCGTCTCCACCTGCATGTAAAATACGTCGATGACTATGCGCACCCTCTTTACCAAGTGACAGCGATTTATTTGCATCATAATCAAAAGGAAAACCTTCATCAGCAAGTTTTTGTATATAGCTTGATCCTTTTCTCACTAAAAGTTCAACTGCTTCTTCATTATTTAAGCTATATCCAGCTTTGATTGTATCTTGTACATGTAACTGCCAACTATCTTCCCGATCAACTACAGCAGCAATTCCCCCTTGTGCACGAATTGTATTGTTATCTGTAAGACTTCCTTTTGTAAGAAGCAATACGCGTTTTTCTTTTGCTAATTGAAGTGCTGCAGTGCAAGCCGCTATCCCACTTCCAATTATTAGTACGCGATCTTTTTCGATTATATGTGCACCCCTTTCACTAAAAATCATATCTGTCTTTACACCTATCTTTACATATTTATTTACAGATGACAATACTTATTTTACAATGAATAAGAACAACAATTATGTTCGAGAGGAATAACGCCTGATGATTGATTTAGATAACGCTGCTACAACGCCAATAAGCATGCATGCATTAGAGGTTTATCAACAAGTTGCCGTCCAATGTTATGGGAATTCAAATAGTTTACATGATATCGGATCATCCGCTGCAGATGTCTTACAATTTAGTCAAAGTAAAATGGCAACTATTCTACAAGCACCTTCTAGTGGTATATACTTTACGCGCGGAGGAACTGATGCAAACCAACTTGCAATAAAATTATTACTACGTTCCACTGAAAAACAAGGGAAGCATATTATTACAACTGCATTTGAGCATACGTCCATCATTAACTATTTAAAAGATTTACAGAAGTATGACGATTATCAGATAACCTATTTGCCAACTAATCAAAATGGTGAAGTTGAACTAAAGACATTAAAAACTCTTATTAGGAAGGATACTGTTCTCGTCATCGTTCAACATGTAAATGCTGAAATTGGCAGCATCCAGCCTATTGAAGAGATTGGGGCATGGTTAAAAACACAACATATACTGTTTCATAGTGATGGTGTCCAAGCATTTGGAAAAATAACTGTTCATATAAAAGATCTTGAAGTGGATAGTTATGCTGTTTCTAGTCATAAAGTACACGGACCAAAAGGAGTAGGAGCCTTGTATGTAAATCCATCTCTCTCAGACCATAGATCTGTCCTGCATACAGGAACAATGGATATCCCCGCCATTGCAGCATTTGTTACAGCAGCAAATGAAACAGTATCAACTATTCAACAAGAGGTACATCGTATTAAAAATCTTCGTGATGATTTTGTCAGTGAGTTAAATAAAAGGGGTTTCCCGTTACAGTCTTTCACCAGTCCAAGACAACTGCCACATATCGTTGGAATTCTTTTTGACACAATACCTGGGGACTATGCTATGTTAGCCTTTAACCAAGCTGGTATTGCTATCTCAACCGGAAGTGCTTGTAGTGTTGGAAGCCAGGAGCCTTCACGAATGATGCGCGCAATTGGTATACCTACTCAAGAATCAAAGCACTTTGTTCGATTCTCCTTCGGTAGTACTACTAAACAAAATGATCTAGAAAAAGCGATAAATGTATGCGAAAATATAGTAAAGCAATGGGGTAGTGTATAGAAGGGAATTTTACAATGGATCAAGCAAAAAAAATGATTGGATCTGAACGAAGAGTAGCTATATTAAACTGGTTAAAAGAAAGTATAGAGGCACTAACAGGAAGTGAGTTAGCGGAAAAAGCAGGAGTAAGTCGACAAGTTATTGTCCAAGATATTTCTTTATTAAAAGCAAAGAATGAACCGATTATGGCTACTAGCCAAGGATATATTTATTTAGTTGGAGAGCCTCAAAACAAAGTTTTTAAACGGATTATAGCTTGTGAACATGGACCAGAACAAACACAAGAAGAACTAGAATGTATCGTAGACCAAGGTGCAACAGTAAGCAATGTTATTATCGAACACCCAGTATACGGTGACTTGAAAGCCTCTATTATGGTAAGTAATAGAAGTGAAGTTGCACAATTTTTAGATAAAATAAAAGCAACAAATGCACCTTATTTATTGAATCTAACTAACGGGGTTCATTTGCATACAATTGAGGCAGATCAAGAAGAAAAATTAGATGCCGCCTATCAAAAGTTAAAAACTTTAGGAATCGTTATCGAAAGCTAACATTTCTGCACTTCTCATAAAAACAACGGGAATCACTTAAAATATAAGTGATTCCCGTTGTTTTTTATTTATTATTTTAATGTATCATCATATAAGAAATATGGATAGCTTCCTAATACTTCAGCTGAACAACCTAAGGCTTCCATCTCAGCAATTGTATTCGGGATAAGAATGTCGTCCATCTTTTTTTCTACATCTACTAAAAAGTAATAGTTTCCCAAACCTGTCTTCATTGGCCGGGACTCTATCTTAGACAAATTAATTTTTCGCCAAGCAAATGCCGACAATACTTGATGAAGTGCTCCAGGATGGTCTGTTGGTAAAGAAATCATTAAAGTTGTCTTATACCCTTTTAATGTAAGGTTTTCTGAATGCCATTCCTTATCATTTTTATGTAACACAACAAATCGCGTATGATTATTTTCAAAATCATGAATGTTTGCTTGAACAATTTTCAGACCATACTCTTTGGCTGCAAGTTCATTGGCTATAGCCCCAATTTTTAAGTCAGGGTTCTCGCTAACAAATTTTGCAGCCGCTCCAGTTGAAGTATACGTTTCTGCATTTACATGTTTCATACCATTGTGAAGAAATCGATGACATTGTGCAAGTGCATGTGGATGTGAATAGATAGTAGTTATAGATTTCCAATCTTCCTGATGATCTGGATGGACCATTAGGTGTTGCTTAATTGGAACAACAATTTCACTAACAATCTTGAGAGATTTGTATTGAATAAGATAGTCTAAAGTTACGTTAACTGTTCCCTCAAGTGCATTTTCTAATGGTAGGACACCATACGTAACATGACCATACTTTACCGCATCAATGCACTCCGGAATCGTTAGATAGCTCACTTTTTCATCCGTATTAAATAGCGCATCTACAGCAGTCTTAGTAAACGTCCCTTTAGGACCTAAATAACCAATCTTTGTTGACACAATCATTTCCCCCAGTTCCCTATGCACCCGACCCTAAGATTTCTACTTTATCAATAAATTCGAGTTGTTGTAATTGCTCCAATAAATCCTCAATACCTATCTCTAGGCTTTCCGTATTAAGTGAGATAGTTACATTAGCCTTTCCTTGAATTGGAATGGTTTGATGGATCGTTAATATATTCCCACCCACTCCAGAAACAGTAGTTAAAAGATTGGACAACGTTCCTGCACGATCTTCTAAATGAAAAGATAATGTTATAATTCGTTCCTCAAGCATTGCCTGAAAAGGATAAACAGCATCTCGATACTTATAGAATGCACTTCTTGAAATACCCACCTGCTTCACTGCTTCAAAAACAGATTCTACCTTTCCACGTTCAATTAATTCTTTTGCTTCTAATGTTTTACGCATTGACTCTGGAAGAAAATCACCTCTAATTAAGTAAAACTTCCCCTCATTCTCCACCATTTAAAACAATCCCCTTTTTGAAGAACTACGAGTAGATAGTAGGATTAATGCATTTGTAATGATTATTCTACAAACTCAAATGTGTAATCTAACAATCGAACGGTATCACCATTCTCTGCTCCTTTTTTCCTTAACGCCTCATCTACACCCATACCACGTAACTGACGAGCAAAACGCTGTACAGATTCGTCGCGATTTAAATCGGTCATCTTAAATAATTTTTCGATTTTCTCACCATATAATATATAAGCACCATCTGGATCACGTGTGATTTGAAAGGCAGGTGCCTCTTCTTTGAAACGATAGACAATGTGTTCTGGCGCGTCTTCTACAGCAACAGTTTTTGGTACTTCTGCCAACTTATCTGCAATAGCAAATAAAAGTTCACGTATACCCTTACGTGTAAGTGTGGAGATCGGATAAATCGGATGTTCATCACCCATTTTTCCTTTGAAAATCTCTAAATTTTCTTCCGCTTCATATACATCCATCTTATTTGCCACAATAATTTGCGGTCGTTCTAATATAGCTGGATCATATGCACGTAATTCTTTTTTAATCGTCTCAAGATCTTCAAAAGGATCTCTACCTTCTGTTGATGCCATATCGAGGACGTGAATGACTACACGCGTTCTTTCAACATGTCGTAAGAATTGATGACCTAGTCCAACACCTTCATGCGCGCCTTCAATTAAACCTGGTAAGTCAGCCATAACAAATCCGCGCTGATCTTCCGTTTCAACTACACCTAGATTAGGTGCTAATGTTGTAAAATGATAATCTGCAATTTTGGGTTTTGCTGCACTTACAACGGATAATAAAGTTGATTTACCAACACTTGGAAATCCAACAAGACCAACATCCGCTATTAGTTTGAGCTCAAGTGTGATATCACGTTCTATACCAGGTTCGCCCTTTTCAGCTATTTCAGGAGCAGGGTTTTTCGGCGTCGCAAAACGAATATTCCCACGTCCACCACGTCCACCTTTAGCAATAACACCACGCTGACCATGTTCCACTAAGTCAGCTAGAACTTCACCAGTTGCATCATCTCGAACAGTTGTCCCAGGTGGAACCGCTAATATCATAGCGGATGAGTTTTTACCGTGCTGTCCCTTACTCATACCATTTTCTCCACGTTTTGCTTTGAAATGTCGTTGATAACGAAAATCCATTAACGTGTTTAATCCTTCATCTACTTCAAATATAATATCGGCGCCGTTACCACCATCTCCACCAGCAGGGCCACCCATTGGTACATATATCTCACGACGAAATGATACTAAACCATCTCCGCCATCTCCAGCCTTAACATAAACTTTTACCTGATCGACAAACATCCTGTCACCTCTTCATTCACTTATCCATGTCACTATAAATATTTCGTGATCATGCTGACTTTTTTCTATTTCAACATTTAACAATTCATCAGAGTGTTCTATTTTATTTTTTAACTCATGTGATTTTTCAAAAATACCTGAGAAAGTAAGTTGTATTTTTAATTGTTCGTTATTTAATTGTTGAACGTTTATTGTACCATGATACATCTCTGTTTTCATACAATACTTAGTAAAATGCACCATTATTCTTTCTAATCGGTCATATAGTTCAAAATCATTAACAGTAAGTGCTTCACTTATATTAATAGTATTAGTCAATTGAAAATTATCAAAACGCCAATTAAATTGTGTAAGCCATAGTACCGTTTTCGGTAGTGGCATATTTTGTAAGCTTCGTTCTGATACAGCTCGTTCAACAGAATCCTCAATTTTCTTCTGTACCTTATCTAATTTACCCATTTGTGCATATCCCATAATCAGTTGTAACTCATTCATCCAATCATGTCGATAATGACGTAACAGGTCCACAACATCCTCATCTTTCATATTTCATCGCCTCATTTCATATCATGAAAATTATAGCAAAAAAAGGCTAACTGTGAAAGGTCATGTCAGTAGTATAGTCTTAATTAAGGTAATTTAATTATAATATAATGCACAATTGATAGAAATTGCGACATAACAGAAGACTCTTATCCGCTACGTCAGCAAATGGATTCCCTTTCCGTGGGCACAGTCTCAGCTAACTCGGATAAGCAAAAGTCGCTTTCCGAGTGGATCTTCAACTTGTGGGATTGCGATTACTCATCCCATCGAAAACATTTGCTGTTCCCACAGGAGTGTCATCCATTTGCTTCCTTCGCTGGACAGAACAAATGTAATATAAAATAAGCTATCTACTGTCTCCCAAACTTTTATTACGCTTATTACAGCGTTCAGTTAGAGAAATAATATCTCAAAAGGCCTGTTATCGTTGATAAAGCAACTTCATCAATAAACATATTACCGACCAGCGATGAAAATCCACTACGACTCCTGCGGGAACAGCACGGTCTGAAGATCCACTTCGAAAAGCGTTTTTTGCTTTACGAAGTTAGCTGAAGACGTGCCCGCGGAAAGCGTAGTGGATTTTTAGAGCGAGATGTACCAGCATATTAAGACAAAGTCTATAGATAATTTGTAATATAACTTCTTTAAAAATTAACTAAGAGAATTGGTATAACTATATTATGTATTGATAAGAAACTCTCTACTTTTACTAGTATAAAGAAAAAAGACTCTAACCTTATTCAGGATAGAGTCTTTCTTCTTTTTGTATTAAGCTTCTTGCGTAACTGGTAATGGATAAACACTTACCTTTTTACGATCGCGTCCTACACGTTCAAAGCGAACAATACCATCAGTTTTAGCGTAAAGCGTGTCGTCTCCTCCACGTCCTACGTTAGTACCAGGATAGATTTTAGTTCCACGTTGGCGGTAAAGAATTGATCCACCAGTAACCATTTGTCCATCAGCACGTTTTGAGCCTAGACGTTTTGATTGTGAATCACGGCCGTTTCTTGAACTACCTTGACCTTTTTTAGATGAGAAAAACTGCAAATCTAAACGTAACATTGGTTTGCACCTCCTTACTTTTCAAAGATTCGTATATATTGATTATAGTCACGTTCGACCGTTTCTAATGAAACAAACATTCCTTCTAGCAACAATTCAGCAGCTTGACGCTTACCTTCATCTAATTGCTCAGGAAGTTGTACATATAGATAACCGCCTTCGCCACCTTGATCAATATTTGGTTCAATTTCACAAAGCTTTATTACTGCATTAACGGATCCAAATGAGATAGCAGAAACAGCAGCACAAACTAAATCATGCCCATGTGGTCCACTCTCAGCGTGTCCGCTCAGTTCAAAAGCATATATTTGCTTATTTGATTTACGATAAATTGTTACTTGTATCATACTGAAACAACCTTACGCGTTGATTTTTGAAATCGTAACTTTCGTAAATGGCTGACGATGACCTTGTTTACGGCTATAGTTCTTTTTAGCCTTGAACTTGTAAATTGTAACTTTTTTCTGACGACCTTGTTCTTCAACTTTAGCCGCAACTGTAGCACCTTCTACTAATGGAGAACCAACTTTTACGTCGTCACCACCAACAAAAAGAACTTTATCAAATGTTACTTCTTCACCTGCACCAGCTTCTAATTTTTCAATGTAGATAGCTTGACCTTCTTCAACTCTAACTTGCTTACCACCAGTTTCAATAATAGCATACATACTGCTTGCACCTCCTTCAAAAACTCAGACTCGCCATACAGGTGTCATTTTCATGACTTAGTTAAGAAAATACTAGCTATGTAGCTCTCTTTTCTATTAACCCGATCTGTGCGGTTGTAGCAGCGGGCGCTACAATGAATAACGTATTGATATTATCATGAATCACAGTACTTTGTCAATGATAGCATGGTGATTTGTCTCTAAGAAGTCTTTTATCAGTGAACTACTTCCAGCTAATTTCACCTGATATGACGTAACACCCTTCGTTTGATTCATATAAACAGATTGATGTAGCTGTTTTTTTATTTTATTAAGATCTATGTGTTGCAACCACAATTTATAAATCTTTGGATTTACATCTATTATAATGGCATCGACATTTGTATTTAAATAACCATAAAGAACACGCTCTAATGCGTAAACATATGTCATATTTGAAAAAGTTAGATGGTCTTCTGTTTTATCCGAAATGAGTTTACTATGAGGTGCTGTCGCTCGCTTTCGGGTCATTTCTACTAGACCTAACTGTGTAAATCCATATACTTCTGAACGGATAGGATCTTCATCAAGTGCTTCTCTTAATACATCTAGCACCTTTTTCTTATCTGATTGGTTTCTCATACTGATGAAATCAAGAATGATAATGCCAGAAAGATTACGTAATCTAACCTGTGTCGCGATTTCCTTCGCAGCATATATATTTGCCTGTAAATATGTCCGTTCTTTATCATTTCTACCTGTAAATCCACCCGAGTTAACATCTATAATAGTCATCGCTTCTGTTTCTTCTATGTATAGACTCACACCGTTTGATGCTTCAACTTTAGGGTGCACACATGCTTTCATCAATTGCTCAATAGTTACAGGCAATTGATCTTCAAGCTGTTTCTCCCATGTAATTGGAGCTTTTAAATGGTTGTAACGTTCTCGAAGTTCAGTTGCAATAGCTGGATCATCTAAATAAATATGATCAATGCCTTCAGATGCGAATTTTCGAATAAAACGATCTAAAACTGGAGCATCATAATATAAACAGCTTGGCACTTTTAATTGCTTACTTTGCTTTTCTAGTAGTGCCCAACGATTACGTAAGTGTAAAAAGATTTGTTCCAATTCGGCACTCGTAAGATCAGCAGCAACCGTACGAACTATAGCGCCTTCTTTTTCTTCGCGTATATTTTCTATGGTAGCTTTTTTCTCTTCTACATGATTGCTAGCAAGTTTTTTTGACAGTGCTATGTAATTCCCAAAAGGTAAGTAAACGATCGCTTGATCAGCAATGGTTATATTCGCAGTCAATCGTGCGCCTTTTGTATCATAAGCATCCTTTGTAACTTGTACTATCATACGCTCTCCTTCTGTAATAAGCGATTCCAATTTTTTAGTTGGATTCGCTCTAGCTGCAGGCAATTCTTTTCGTTGTAAAAATCCTAACTTTTCTGAACCAATATCAACAAAAGCAGCTTGTAACCCTTTCTCGATTTTACTAACCTTTCCTACAAAGATAGAATCAACGAGCTGTGGCTGATTGGGGCGATCAATAACAAATTCTTTGATCTGATTATTTTCTACTGCAATGGCAATCTTTTCTGTTGGTTGGGTATGAATATATAGCGAAACCAAATTACTTCCTCATTTCTGTGTTCCCTGACTCACTTCTTTTATAGTCGCTTGATGCTGCTTTAATTTAAAATATATATGTAAACATGTAGCTTCATCCATTACATGCCAATCATCTTTAATGAAAATATCATGACGATATTGACGATGGAATTTTGAGAACACATCAATTAGTCGCATATCACTCGTAACAACAAGCGGGAAAACTTTTTTAGTTACTTGCTCCGTTTCAAACCTTTTTAGTAAAAAACGCATAAATACATAAAACCTTTGTTTCCATTCTAATCGATTTTCCCACAAGATAAAAGCAAACAATAAAACAGTACTTAATATGAATGAAAAAGAAGTTAATAATACAATTAAAATAATACTTATAAAAAGAATAGATGCTACGATTGTATATGCATGGGCTTTACGAAAAGGCAAAAAGGTAGACAATGTTATAAAAGCTAGTTTACCACCGTCTAATGGCCAAATCGGTAATAAATTGAACAATAGAATAGTTGTATTATATTGAAACCCTAATGCAAGTAGTGAAGGATTTAACCATCCTAACTGCTGTACACTAATTAGTAGTATAAAAATGATAACGTGTTGAAATGGACCTGCAAGTGTAATGATACACTCTTCTCTTAATGGTTTACTTACGTGCTCATCGGTTTCCATAACACCACCAAACATCCAAAGCATTATCCTTCTGACTTTCCAACCATAATGAACAGCTGCTAGATAATGTCCTAATTCATGAATCAAAACGATGGAAAAAATAAGCATCATCTCCAGCAAAGTACCTGTAAGAATTGATGCAATAATGCTAAACCAAAGAGTTGGATGAATTGATAGTGGTGGAAACTTATTACGGATTTTCATCTACCTTCATCACCTTTACTGGATCAAGGAACGTATTATCTTTTTCAACGGCAAAGTATAATTTACTCTCATTTGCAACAGAAGGAATAAACTCACCAATAATTTGATTAGTATCTACAAACTGATATTGATTAACAGTAAAGTCTGATAGGTTTCCATAGATGGATTTACTTTTATCAGGGTGCTGAATGATAATCGTTTTATTTGTTTCTTTATCATTACCAGCAAAAATAACAGTACCTTTTTCCATTGCGTATACATCGGAAGTACCTTCAGATGTTATCAAAACACTTTCTCCATTCACCTGAAATGATTGACTTATCGTTCCATTAACTGGAAGTACTGGCGCGCTTCCGGCAGTTTCAATAACACTTTGGTCAGTAAAGGCTAGTGGTGACCCAAAAGTTGTTTGATACCATTGATTTACAGTTGCAAATGGGAATTCTTCTGTTAAGGCAGAGGTTGTCCACTCTTTTGGTTTAGATAATGATGCGTGATCCACTTGATTAACCAAAGCTAATAAGAAAAAGATGCAAGCTGCAATTAGTGACTTGAAAACAAAGGAAGAAAAAAAAGCCGGTGAATCTCTTTGTTTCTTTTCTGCAGTGGGATAATATGTCGGCATATATCCATGCTTCTCTTCATCTTGCAAAACTTGACTTGATAAATTAGGTCGATATACTTTAGGATCGCTTTTGATAGCTGGTAGCTTTTGTTGCTTTCGTCTTGCTATATCTTTTCTAACCTGCACAATATCCTTTTTCATTATTTTCACAATCCTTCATTAGCTATTTCTACAAGTCTATGAAGGACTCAAAGTGATTATGCTCGTCTTAAAAAAATCAATAATATGATCCTATCAAAAAAAGGCACTTACCAATTAGTTGTAAGTACCTTTTCATCATTATTATGGACGCATACCAAAGAATTTTTTTACTTTTGAAAACATACCCTTTTCATCATCAAAAGATAAAAGTGGGACAGATTCACCGAGAATACGTCTAGCTATATTGCGGTAAGCAATAGATGCTCTTGTATTCGGCTGAAATACAACAGGCTCCCCATGATTAGATGCTTTAATTACTTCATCATCATCTGCAATAATACCTAACAAATCAATCGATAAAATTTGAACAATTTCATCAATATCTAGCATATCCCCACTTTTCATCATATGATTACGAATTCTATTAATCACTAAATGCGGCGGTTCGATATCTTCTTTTTCAAGCAAGCCAATAATTCGATCTGCATCGCGAACACTTGACTTTTCTGGGGTAGTAACAACAATAGCTTTGTCTGCACCAGCAACAGCATTTTTATAACCTTGTTCAATTCCTGCTGGGCAATCTATTAAAATATAATCATATTCTTCTTTTAACTCGGCTATCATTTCTATCATACCTTCTGGTGTTAGATCAGATTTATCACTCGTTTGAGCAGCAGGAAGAAGGTATAAACAGTCAAATCGCTTGTCCTTAATTAAAGCTTGCTTTAATTTACAACGTTTCTGAACAACATCAACAATATCATAGATGATTCGGTTTTCTAAACCCATAACCACATCTAAATTTCGCAATCCAATATCTGTATCCATTAAACAGACCTTTTTATCCATTAATGCTAGTGCTGTTCCTAAATTAGCTGTAGTGGTAGTTTTCCCCACACCACCTTTACCGGAAGTGATTACGATTGCCTCACCCATTTAAAATTCTCCTCTCAAACCCATTTAAATCAGGTCTTTTTAGTGTTAGAACTTGAAGGCGGTCTATCACGATTTTTTCTTTTGTTTCATCAATAAAGCCACATTCCATATAAACACCATCTGCTTCATAATCAGGAGAACGGCTTATAAAATCAGCAATTCTTAATTGCATTGGTTGCATATAAGAAGAAGCAATAACTGCATTTCTGTTACCTTCACTTCCTGCATGCGCAATACCACGTAAACTCCCCAATACAAAAATATTGCCTGTTGCAACGATTTTCCCACCCGGGTTTACATCTCCGATTAATAATAGATCACCTGTAATCTCCAATACTTGACCAGAACGTACCATTTTCGTTATCGTTTTGATTTCACTTTCTTCTTTCCATTGTAATGCTTCACGCTTTAAAATAACATTAGATTCAACTGATTCAACTACTAATTTCTTTTTATTTCGTATTAAATCACGTAGCATCTGTTCTTGTTCAGTATGTAAATAACGATTACCAAGATGAATCGTTACAGTAATCATCGGTTCGTCATCAGACGTATATTCGGTTGATAGTACTTGTTCCAGTTCATCTAATATCGCCGTGAAAGAACAAGTATCATCGATATATAATGTCAAACCATCTCGTGTGCCTTTTATCGTCACTAGTTGCTTGTTAGTAATCACGGTTTAATCACCTCATTCTACATGTATTCCACTGCAATTAGGAACTATTTGAATCAAATCGCTCTGCAGCCCATTGTACTAATTTTTTCTTCATCAGAAGATAAAGAACTAAAAAGAAAATCATATTTGCCACAAGTGTTGGCAATAAACGATTGGTTATGTACACCATACTATCTATTTGGCTAATCCCAATAAAAGAATAGATTAAATAAATTCCACCATCTACTAAACTAAGGCCAACGGCGGTTAATAAACATGCAACTAAGAAGTTTGTATGCAATACTTTTCGCACGCCATGTATAAAGTAAATAATAATACCATACATAAACATATAGACACCGATCACATTTGTATAAACGAGATCAACCATTAATCCAGAAATAATAGCAAATAAAATAGAATAATACGTATATTCTAGATCATAAAATAACGCAATGAGCACTAGAAAAACAAAAAGCCAATGCGCAGCTAATAACCAACCTTTTTCAATAACGATCATTGGTAAAAAGTCAAAAGCCACTCCTTCTATTACTAGTAAGAATAGAAGCAAAAGAGGGAGATATAATCGCGACATTATTCTTCCTCCTCTTCTACCACTTCATCATTTGTTGTCATTGTGCGATCCAAAACAATTACATGATTTAAATGATACAAATCGGCTGATGGTTCCACATAGGCAACTTGTGTTAAACCATACTGATCTGTTGTCACTTCAAGAATTTCACCGATTTCAAGTCCTTTT
Source organism: Paraliobacillus sp. X-1268 (assembly GCF_003426095.1). Lineage (NCBI taxonomy): Bacteria > Bacillati > Bacillota > Bacilli > Caryophanales > Bacillaceae > Paraliobacillus > Paraliobacillus sp. X-1268. Next base: position 165,481 of record NZ_QJSK01000005.1, on the reverse strand, counting down.
GGAAAAACGCCACCTAAACCTGATGAAAAGACAAACTCACCTTCTGGGATTTCGCCATCATATTCCGTGAATTCAAGTAGTAATGCTTCACGTTCTTCATCAAAACCAAGTATAAAACCACTCGCGTCCTCGTCTTCATCCGTTATATTTACATTTACCGAAATCCGATTAGAACGATCAAAGCCATTTAATAACAGGACAGTAGACGTGTATTGTGAAGCTGATTGAATTTTCCCGATCATACCGTCTCCGGTAATCACAGCCATATTCTTCTCCACACCATCTTGCTTACCCTTATTAAGGGTAACTTGTTTAAACCATTGATCTGAACTTCTTGCTGAAATAGAAGCTTGGATCGGCTCATAATCAGAAATAGAATCAGCTTCTGTTTTATCATTAAGAGCCATTAATTCTTCATTTTCATTTCGAAGTTCTTGAACCTCGTATAATGTTTGTTGATATTGTGCTAGTTCTTCTTTTAATCGCTGATTTTCTTCAAAAATATTTTTGAAATCATCGATATTTGTAATTATATTTGTAGTATATGCAACTGGGACGTGGACAACCTGCTGCATCCACCCAACTGCATCTTGAAAAAACTGTTCAACTGCTGATAATTCCTCACGTTCACGTAGTGAGAAACCAATTAAACCAACCAAAATAATAAAACCAATTAAAATGGTAAAAAGTCGCTTTCTACGAAAAAAAGACATTTAACACACCTACTTAATTCATTCTTGAACGAGAAGAAATACTAGGATGAGACCTGAAATGTTGGATATAGTCTAATGACATTCCAGTACCAATTGCAACACTATCTAAAGGATTATCTGCTACAAATACAGGCATTTTCGTTTCATCACTAATTACTTGGTCCAATCCTCTTAACAGGGACCCTCCACCAGACAAGACAATACCGCGATCCATAATATCAGCTGCTAATTCAGGAGGTGTTTTTTCCAATGTGTTTTTGACAGCATCAATAATTGCAGTAACTGCATCATTTAATGAATTTGAAATTTCTTCTGCTGTAATAGTTATTGTTTTTGGAAGCCCAGTTAATAAATCTCTACCTCTAATATCCATTTCATCATTTTGGGCAGGTTTCCCTGCATTACCAATATCCATTTTAATGGATTCAGATGTTCTTTCACCGATCATTAAATTATACTTTTTACGGACATATTGAACAATAGATTCATCCATATCGTCTCCAGCAGTACGAATCGATTGGCTTGTAACAATTCCACCGAGTGAGATAATCGCTACTTCAGTGGTACCTCCACCGATATCAACAATCATACTACCTGTTGGTTCCCAAACTGGTAAACCTGCTCCTATTGCCGCTGCAAAAGGTTCTGCAATTGGATAAGCTTCTTTCGCACCTGCTTGTTTCGTTGCATCTATTACTGCTCGTTCTTCAACCATTGTAATACCTGATGGTACACAAACCATAACATTCGGTTTTCTGGCAAAAGATGAGCGGTTTTTCTGCGCTAAACGAATATAATATTTCATCATTGTTGCTGTTGTATCATAATCCGCAATTACTCCATCTTTCATAGGACGAATAACGGAAATATTACCAGGTGTTCTACCAATCATATTTCGTGCAGAGCCACCAACAGCTTCAATTTCACCTGTTGAATTATTGATAGCAACAACTGACGGTTCTCTAACAACAATCCCTTTTCCTTTTACATAAACGAGTGTGTTTGCAGTTCCTAAATCAATTCCTAAATCTTGCGATAAACTAAACCCAGCCAAATAAATCTTCCTCTCTAATCTTACGATGCTTATTATTTCATCTCATTAATTTTTAGTTTCATCATGTAAAATCCAACTTCCATATTGGTATCATAACATGAAAAGTTTGTTATAGCTGTTATTCACCATAACAATAAGCGCCAAATACAAGGAAATCTTGTAAAGTGGCGCCGAATGTAAACTTCGTCTATACAATTATACGAAAAAAAACAAAAAATAGATAGTCTTATACGTATCCTTTTTCTTTTAATGATACAAATTTTTGATCACCGATTACTAAATGATCCAAAAGTTCTATGCCAATCATCTTACCACATTCTGCTAAACGTTTCGTAACTTGAATATCTTCTTGGGAAGGGGAAGGATCACCTGATGGATGATTATGTACACATATAATCGATGCCGCAGAACGTTTAACTGCTTCACGATAAACTTCACGAGGGTGAACAATTGAGGCGATTCGTAATCCGAACTTTAGTTTGATTTATTTTAGTGTAGAAAGATTGATTTAACAGTGTTTTGAGAGCTATTCACTTTATCTTGTATTTTCTTAATATATTAAAAGTGACCATAATTTAAGCTGTTGGTCACTTTTTTGGTCACTAAATTACAGCTATATTGTAAAATTTTTAGTGTTTATCTTTATTACTTAATAAACCTTTTTCATACCAAATCTGAAAAACATATATTAAAAGGGCTACACCGATCATCATAAAATATGTAATATGTGGCGATAATTCTCCCGAAGCCATTCCAAGTTTTTGTTGGACTGGATACCATAAATATATATACGCACCATCTAAGATTAGATTTGTTATTAAATAAACAATAAATTTTCCATAGGTAAACTTAAAAATCCATATTGTTGCTATTAAATAAGTACTATATACCCAAGGAATATTTACAACTTTGTCCCAATCAAACAGCCCTGATTCTCTCCACCAATTATAATGATATGCAGCTTGATAAGTAAGCGTGTTGACTACAGTAACAAACAATCCAACTGGTAGAAATCTTTTAAGCGTTTTATCTCCAATTAGCACAAGTGATGCAATAGGAAGTAAAAACATTAGCCATAGTATTATTTGATTCACATTTATTATCCTTTCAATCAATACGTTTAATGTAGCTATTACCCATACGTTTAGATTAAATGTATTGATTGGAAAAATATTAAAGATTTTCTATAAGGCAATTTTAAGTGAAGATAAATTATAAAAGTAGATATACTTTATTATGAAAGAAAATGAATTAATGCAATAGAAGGTTTTATTATCAAGCCACTGGATCGTAATCGAATTGAAGTAGATGTCGCAGACGGTTTAGAGTTTTTAAACATTGAGGATATAGTTGATATTTCTTTACATATAAGCCCTACCAATTTTATTTTACTGTTATATTACCACTTTTTTAAAAAACAGACTCTAGTGGAAACTAGAGTCTGTTTTACTTTTCATATTCTTATGAAAATAAATTACAATTAACAAAACAATAACACATATTACTTACTTGCGATTTGTTTTACAACTATTGATTTTTATAAAGGAGAATGTGTATACTTCCAAGTTTGCGGATATTTAATCCCGAAATCAGCTCCCTTAAATGATATGCCAGAAAACGCGTATCCTTTAATTATAAAATTAATAGATTTTTTGTTCTTAGAAAGAGAGTAGTCTTCAAATTCTTGGTTAAAACTAAAGATATATACGCCCGTATATGTACCTTTAATTTTTGTAACGCTTGTTATTTTCCCATTTTTTGTCTTGTATTGGTAAGTTACATGTCTAAAAGTTGATAATGCATCTACTAAAGCCTTTCTAGTGAAACTACCGTAAGCAAGTGTAGAGAATAAAGGTTTTTCTATTAAAGACGGTTGTTCTGTTAAAGACGTTTCTTCTCCTTGAATTGAATCTACAGCCATTTTTTCTAATAAGGCTTCAAGCTCTTCTTCTGAATTAACTTCTATTTTAGGCCTATCTGTTTCTATGTCTTCAATAGAAGTAACTTCAAAGTTTGAATCTATGCTTTTTGCAATCTCATTAACTTCCTCAATTTTCTTATTCTCTTCTGTTGTACTTGCATGTGTTTCTGCTAGATTAATAGAAAAAAATCCGAGAACTAATGCCGTAATGATTACTCGTTTTAAAAATTTTCCAGTCAAATTAATTCCTCCTGCTCCTCTTGATTTTTTTGGAAATTATGTTACATTTATTACAATAGTCCGTTTCTCAAAAAATGTCAATAAGGAGTTTGGTAATTATGTCAAAAAAATGGTTATTTATAATAAGTTTGGTATTTTCTTTGTTAACTATATTTATACCAGTAAGTGGCGTTGAATTTCCTATGGGTTTACATTCTTCTACAATAAGAGGTTTGCCATTTGCATTTCTCACTTTTACAGACACTAATCTATATAGTAATATATTCTCTTTTTTTAACCTAAATAATTTCTTTTCTATTGGATTTAATTTACTTAATTTTACTGCCAATGTTATTCTAAATTATTTTTTGTTTTCACTGATTTATAAATTAGTTATAAGGTTTAAATCTACTCGAAAAATTAAAACAGTTAATTAAAAACCGCTTGAACCTTACTTCTTGTTTTAACAACATTTAACATATACCAAAAGAGTTAATTTATTTAAGCCCCCACAACCGTGAGGGCTGTTTTCTTATGGCATCGGAACATCATAAACTCCCGCTGCTATTTGATCTGCTCTTTCATTCATAAAATCTGTCAAACCTACGATTTCGATATTTTCAATCTCATCTTCATAATAAACATATGTAAAATCCTCTTCGATGTCATGTACTTTAATAATTCGTTTGCCTACTTCTTCGTCAAATTCTGTGCTTAGTAATTCATATCTCAATGTTATCACCTCGCTTTTTTACAGATTAGCATGAATTTGGTGAAAATATCGTTTTATACATATATTGACACGTAATGTTCATATTTGTGTATCCAAAGAGTTATATTTAATGAAATAAAAGCTTGACTTTATAACGTATACGTTATATAATGAATATATAGAAAGGAGTTGAGAAAATGGAGGATATAAGAAATATAGTCCTCATCATCGCAGGTTTTATAGCCAGTATCAAGGGAACACTTGATATAATAGACTGGATAAACCGCAAAGATAAGGACTAAAATAATGAGGGGATTAAGTTCCCCTCCACTTATATTGTTATTATAACACATCCTCCATAAAAATATGAACAGAATACATTCGAGTGATTATTTGGTTTTCGTTTTGATGGCTGTCTTGCTTCTCGAAATTGACTTTAGAAATATGGATATGCTTCAATGGATTGCGCTAATTGTATCAATATTATGGTTTGTGATATTTATTATTAAAGCATTACTTCCACGAAAGGGTGATTAGAAAATGAGCGATCAAAATGATAACAAAAAAACACCTGCATCACAATTAAAAGCATCAAGAAATTGGGAACAAAAGAACCGTAAAAAGGCCACAATAGCTAATTATAAAAGATCTGCAAGATCATTTATTAAAAACCATGCAGATCAAGAAGATTTAGAGGAATTAAAAAGCCTTATCATTGAAAGAGAAAATTTGTTAGGGGTTTAGGAAAACATAACTACTTGTAATTTAATAAAGCCCCTAATTGGGGCTTTATTAATCAATAGCATCATACCTTCTGTGAGAATAACAAAATATCCTTATCTGATAATTCTAGGTCCTGAATACAAATCTGATTGAATAACTTCTTTATTTAAATTATATCTATTCACTATTGATTCAATTAAGTCTTTAAACCAGACTGGTGATGTAGGAGATACATATATTTCATCAATTAAAATATTTAAATCAAAAGGTATATTTACTCCGTTTTCGCCAAAAAAATGATCTTCAGGATTCTCAAATATTAACATACGAAATTCTTGTTCATGTGAAAATGATTTGCGTTTATAAAATAGAGTTTCATATGTATTAACACCCGCCATATCATCTGTGTAATCTATATAGTTAACCAAACCATACTTAATACCTAATCCATGAGTAACACTCTTATTAGAACTAACTGAGTACATAATGTTTTTTAAAGTTGTTCTAATAGCAACGCCCTCTCCACTACTGCAATACAAGTCCCACATTGCTGCAGATTCCTCATTATTTAGATGCCAACAAGACACACCGACGTAATCTAGTTCCATCTGATTTTTCTCATATAAGTCATTAATTTTATCTTCATCTATTCTATATTCATCATTTTCTTCATCGTAATAATCGCCTTCCCCTAATATCCGAAATAGGTCGCTACTCGAATATGATCCTTCATAAGGATCATTGAAGGAGCCTGGTTTAGAGAAATAAACAGAACTTTTTTCTAACAATGATACAAACTTAGAGAAATTCATAAATTTCCATAAATTAGTTTGCGGAGAAAGTGATTCATCTTCGTTAAAGTTATGAATATTATATTCATTATTATAACTATACATACTGTCAAATTGATCTTTTGCTGTAATAAAATATCTTAATTGTCTACTATATTTCATTGAATTTGCTCCTTTTAATCTGCAGCTTGATTGTGCACTTGATCGCTAATATAACTATCTGCTGTTGTGCCTAATAAAAGTTATTTTTTATCTTATAACTATTACATTGCATTTTTATGCGATTAAGTGTTTTTTTATTTGAAAAAAAGATAAAAAATTTTGAATATGTGTTGACTTATTAACCTTATAAGGTTATAATTAATATATAAAGTAATAAGGAGGTGAACAAATGTTAGAAGGTCTAAGTAAAATAATAGAAGCGATAGCCACTTTAATAACAGCCACCGCTTCATTAATAACAGCTATCGTCGCTTACAAAATATTCAAAAAGGATAAAGAGTAAACGACACGCAGTAAGGAGTTAGAGCTCCTTACTGCTACTATAACATTCAGGAAAGGGGTTTTCAATTATGATCTTTATCATTGCGTTATCCTCTTTTGTTATATCGTTAACAGTACTGCTAATCGTATTAATGTTGAAAAAGACTAAATAGAAATTAGACCTTCTAACATTTTGAATTATGGATAAAGAAATTAATAATTATATGACACCAGCTGAAGCTGCATACCGTTGGGGTAAGAATCAGGAAACCGTTAAAAATAAATTAAAGCCATCTTTAAATAGCGAGCTTGATCAAATGATCAAGCGTGGTTTAATTAAATATTATCAAAAGCCAGATGGTCAAAGAAGAGAATGGATTGTAAGCGTTCAAGCGATGGAAGAATGGTTCGGAAAAATAAATTAAAAACCTTGAGAACTGGAAAAATAAGCAACGAATTAATCACATTTAAAAAGTTAATAAAGAAAAACGAGGTGAGTAATATTGAAAGAAAATATTCGAAAACTTATTGAATCTGATATCACTGGTTATAAAATCAACAAAGAGACTGGCATATCGGAAAGTAATATATCCAGGATTAGAAGTGGGAAAATTGAATTAGGAAGTATTTCGTTAGATAACGCAATTAAATTGCATGAATTTTATAAGAAGCATAAAGAGGATATAAAGCCCCCACAAGCGTGAGGGCTTTTAATTTTTATAGGTTTCCTGCATTAAGCCTGCGTTGTAACTCTTTAACCATAGCCGATGGATCGCTGATAACTTTATCGTAAGTGGTGCCTAAATACTTTTGCAGCTTACCAACTGTATTAGGTCCTAACAATCCATCTTGTTTTGCTCCAATTAATTTTTGCAACGCTTTTACAACTAGGCTACCTTTTTTACCGTTACCAAACTCCACGCCACCAATCATAACTGTTACGTCATTTTTAAATTGGTCACTAATTTCACTATCCTCGACAGTACCTAATTCGCTTTGTAGCGCTTTAGTTGTTTTCTTACCCCATCTACCGTCAATTTTAAGATCACTAGATGAATTACTTGCTGTAGAAGGCTCTTTAAACCCATCTACATAATCAGTAGGGTTCAAACAGTTATTTTCTCTGTCCGAAATCCATCCGTAACTAGGTGATGTAGATTTGCGCACTTCATAATGCAAATGTGAGCCTGTAACATTACCTGTAGCACCTTGTTTACCAATTTCTTGCCCTTTAGATACAGTTTGTCCTTTTTTAACAGAAACGCTATCTAGGTGCGCATATAAATGTCCTCTTCCTTTACTATCTTTAACAAGGACCACAATACCATAACCACCCAAACCAGATCCTGATTGACCATTGCCAGCATATAATACTTGTCCAGCTGTAAATGCTCCGATTGATGCTTTATGACTTTTAACTAAATCGATGCCTGTATGAAATGATTGTTTTACACCTGTGATCGGATGTGTTCTGTAACCAAACAGACTTGTAATTTTATAATTTTTCCATGTTTTCATGTGTTTTACATCCCTTTCTTTTATGCAAATAATAGAAAAGAGCAATGATATAATATCATTGCTCCAAGTGATTTATTTATTACTCTTACTCTTTTGTTATTACTGCCTCTACAATATGAAAATTCCACGTAAATTTCTGCTGTAATCTACTTTTAAGAGCTTGTGCAGCTGATATCCCCATAACTCTACCTGTATAAAATCTAAGTCTCAAATCTTCATCTTCACGCAGTTTAGAATCATCAGAAGCTTCATAGATAACACTTCCATACTTACTCTTCAATTCATCTCTTGCATTGTTGTAGTAAGCAACATTATCGAATAAACCTGTCTGAACTCGATAGTATATCTCTTCCGACTCTCCACCTCTTCTATATACTAAATTTTCATAGTCTTGTTTCGAATCCACAATATGAAAGTTCCATGAGAATTCACTTTCTAGGGCTTTTTTGAAATTTTGAGCATTGTTATGTCCTTGCATCTGACCCGTATAAAACCGAATACGCCAACCTTCTTCCTCCTCTAAGATTGGTTTGTCTGGTGCAATATAGACAACTCTCGTATATACTTCTTTTAATCTCTTTAATGCATTTTCAAAGCTTTCCATATTAAAAAATAAACCAGACATAATCCGATAGTAATTATCATCAGAAGGTTCTTCTGTTGGAATCTTCAATTCTTCTTTCTCTTCTTCTATTCCTAAATAATCTAATGGATCTACTGCATTACTCTTATTTGCATTCCAATTCCCTTTATGAAGTTCAAAATGTAAATGCGGACCGGAACTCCTACCAGTATTACCCATAACACCGATTATCTCTCCTTGATTAACTTGTTCTCCAACACTTACTCTGCGACTACCGTCTCTCATGTGTGCATAAACAGTCTCCCATGTTTGACCATTAATTGCATGTTCAATATATATGCATTGACCGTAGGTTCCATTGCCATCTGAACGGGTCACCTTTCCTTTTGCTGAAGCATATATAGGATGATAACCACTTTCTGCGATATCTACCCCGTGATGATCTGGTCTGGATCCTGTTCTAAACTCACTCGTTACTCTTTTTGTATCTGTTGGCCATATAAAATTTGTCATAAAATATTCTCTCCTTCTAAGTTATAATATTGAATTTCTTTTCCTCTGAAACGGCTTCTATTTAGCTAATCCGTTTTTCCGCAATTGTTCTCTTTGTTGCTTCCCTTTGATAGTGACATAGTTGTTCTTAAACCATGTCCATACGGATGCTAGAAATGCCAGTCCGTAAGCAATAGATTCCTCGTCTATCACTGGTATAGGCTGTAAACCATATTGAGCCAGTAACGCGTTTACCCAAGCAATAGCAAGTGCTATCGTTCTTACCACAGTTCCTTTGTCCATGTTCTCACCTCCCTTCAAATTTGATTAAGCAAAACAATTAGCGTAATTAAAGCAAAAAGCCATCCGCCCCAATCGCGAATAGCTTTAAATACACTTGACTTACCTTTTTGTAAGTTTTGATTTAGTTGTACTTGCTTTTTTACTTCTTCTATTTCCTCTCTTACAAGACCAACTTCTTCGCGCAAACCGTTATACTGCTTTATGACTGCTCTCGTTTCCTTCATCTCAGATCGCAAATCTCTAAAGTCACCTTGTACAGCGTTAATCTGTTCAAATAAATCTTTGTTTGTGTACCACTGTTCTAGCATACTTTACCCCCTAGTATCTTATTTGGGTATATAAAAAAGCACCTCTATTGAGATGCTTAAGACTTTTTCTTGATTTTCTTCTCACGTTTACGTTGGCGAATTTCTTTGTAATTTAGTTCTTTCACATCAGGTATTACTTTAAACACACCATCTCTTTCAAGAATTACACTATTGTCTTTCGCTACTTTATTAATCTCCCAAAATTCATCTTTTTCATCACTATATTTAACTTCATACTTTGCATTAAGGCCTGTAACAATAAATATAAGGTCAGCTATAGAAAAAATTAATATAAAAATAAGTGACAATATTAAAGAAACAGCAAAAACTACTATTATTGCAACCAAAAGATTATATTGGTCAAATATAACTAAGATAATTTCAAAAGCAGAAATAATACTTGCTAAAACACAATATACAAATATTATAATAGTAAATAAGATTCTGTCTTTTCCTTTGTAAGACAAACTTTTTTCTAGATCGCTTTTTGTCATTAAATCATAGCCTGTATTAGCAAAAAAATAAATGATGGAAATAATTCCAACTATCCATGAAAGATTGGGAATACCCATACTCTCAATCAACTTGTACAACTCTTCCAAATCACCATCTCCTTTCTACCTATATCGGTAGAAAGGAAGGAAAATTAAATCATAAAAAATACGCCCTATTCGGCGCTAAAATAATCTTTCGCTCGTTTATCTTTTTTCTGTACCTTTGTTATTTCTTTATAGATTGATTTTACTAATTCTTTGCATTAACCTTTAACGTTAACTCGCCTGCTAAAGTGTCTACTTCCGCTTCTAATTTTGCCAATTGTTTTTCTACTTTTCAATCCTATCTTCCATTACGCTTCACTCCCATCATCCGTAATTTTTGTAGCTACTTCCTGCCTAACCAATCCTTCCAACGCGCTAGGTGCTTCATTACCTGCATACTGTTCAGCTGTCAACGGTATATAACCATTAACATTAATGGTCCGCTCTTCGTCTCTTCCTTGAAAGTGTACCTTTACACTATCCACTGCTCCATCAACATAGCTCATACTTACATTAGTAATTGTTATATTCATTCTGCTCCATCTCCCTTTTCAAATTGATCGCAAAGATAATCATATACAACAGCTTCTTGGCCACTAAATTCTTTATCACATTCATCTAATACCTTTTTAACTGTTTTAAGCATTCCTTGCGCATCACCGCCCTCAATGATTAACAATTCATCTAGTAACTCTTGATAATCTTTTTTGAATGCTTCTTGATCCGGAATATCATATTTTTCATCATTGATGATCGCCTTGCCTTCATCATCTTTTTTCGCATGTTCTTCAGCTAATTGTTTGCGCTGCTCTTCTACTTCTTTGGATCGCTCTGCTAACAACTTAATAAACTTAGTTCGATGTCTTGATTGTTTACCTTTTAAAGCCAAATCAAAAAGCAGGCTGGTCGCCTGCCCTAAATGTGCGTTTTTAATTGTTACTTGCATTATGCTGCCTCCTCTAATTTTGCTACCTTTTGTTTAAGTACCTGGTTCTCCATTTCTAAATAATTAATCCTATCTGCATGATCATTAGCAACTGGAATTAATAAAGTCCATAAGCGATCATACTCAATTCCTTCTATTTCATCTCCATTAAATGTGACATATTCACTCAATCCTACATCTGCAACATCTTCAGCAATTAAACCGTAGTATCTTTTTAATCCATCTGTGATACCATCATTTTCAGCGACCTCTGCCTTATCAAACCAATGACTTGGTTTTAAATCTAAAATCTTATTATAATCTATGTCGACAGCCTGTATATCTGTCTTATATTTCTTGGCTGAGGTTACACGCGCAAATTGTCCTGCAGTAGAAATATAAACGTTTGAACTTGCCCCCGTGGTCGTATTATAAGCACCAACTGAATATAAGTTTCCGTCTGCTCGTAAGCTTGTTTGTACTACTACTGTTCCATTAGCATCTAAACACAATGTATTACCTTGAACGAAAACGGATGCTGTTCTATTATCACCGTCATAGAAATCGTTAAATCCTATAGCACCGTTGCTAATAAATGTACCACCACCACCGGCACTATTTACGATAACCCCACGTCTTAAACTAACCTCAGAATCAATTAAACCCCTCGAACCATCTGAACCAACTGGTCCAGTTTTAAGTGAGAACTTACCATTGTTAATTGACAATATAGCGTAGGTATTTACCGTTCCGTCACCATCACCACCACCGTCACTGAAATAATCTCCCTCGGTTAAGTAATGGTTATTGTCAATTCTAGTGTAGTTCCTATCGTTGGTTATGGAATTAAAAGTTGATCCATTAATATCTATACCATTAATTTCACCTGCATTAATAATCCCTAAATTACCTGTAATATCAGATAAGACTGTTACCGCGCCAACAAGATTTATATTAGTTGCATCAATCGTCGCACTCTCACTAGATAAATTAATAGATGCAATCACACCGTTTTTATTTACTTTTAAATCTATCTCACTATCGAGACCATCAATGTTCAGCTCTGCACTCGATACCCTGCTTTCTATATCATTAACAGTTGTATTATTAGCCTTCAAGCTTATTTGACCATTAAGTCCATCAATATCTAATTCAGCACTGCTAACTCGTGATTCAATAGAGCTAACCGTGCTAGATTCAGCCTTGGCATTAATTTGATTACTATGTTGCGTAATAGTAGATTCAGCACTATCAACTCGACCTTCTAGACTATTAAATGTAGATGATTCTACTTTGCTAGATATTTCATCTGATAGCTGACTAATGCTACTATTAGCTTGGCTTATATCGGTTGTATGACCGTCTACAGTTTGCTCCAGACTACTTACATCAGTACTAATGCCATCCACACTTACACTCAAACTGCTAACATCATTACTAATGGTCGTCACGTCATCAGACAGGCTGTTTAACGTACTCTGCTCAGCTTTTAATTCTACTTGTCCAGCAAGTATATTAACCTCACCACTTAAACTACTGACATCGCCACTCACTGTATCTAACTCATCTTGACTAGCTTTCAGATTAATAGCTGTAGCATTTGCATTAATATCAGTACGTTGCTGACTAACCGTATTATCAAGTGTACTAAGATCACTAATTGCTATATTCAGATTACCTTCGACTGTGTCTAAGTTTGTACTGACAGTAGTGATTCGCCCATCCTGTGCATCTAAATCAGTTGCATTATCTATTACAGATTGTTGTAAATTACTAGCTGTAGTTTCTAGATTGTTTACCGTATTATTTATTGTTTGGACAGTTGAGCTATCTGCTTTTAAAAGTAACTCGCCATTTACATATTCAAGACCTGCCTTATCTAATAACTCTCCATCAATCTGTGTTTTAACTGTATTTGTATAGTTGTTTGCATTACTTTCAGCACTGGATTGTGCTTGATCTGCTTTGGTTTGCGATCCTGTTGTTGTCTCAATAACAGCTTGGCCAACTTCACTATCTAACTTATCTTTAGCAGCATTACCTGGTTCGTCTTTTTCGTCAATCTCTGGTTTCGTATAGGTAACTTCTTGTAAGTCTATTAAACTTATTTTCTTGCGTAATTGAGCTTGTAGTGATTGCCATATATTGTTGACCTCTGCCTCTGTATATTCTACAAAGTCACCTAATTGCACTTGCTTTTCTGCTCGATCTTTAATATCCCGTTCTTGATAGTAGATCCTTGCCTCTAAATATAAGGCTGGTTCATAACTTGTATCTTTTATTTGAATGGTATCACCAAAACGGATCTTTTTATTTTCGAGACCTGGTACCTTTTCTAAATCAGCAATCGTACCCTCATAGCTCACAATAGCATTAATACGCTTTGCTAATTCCTGTTCACCTAGTTCGATCAATCTTTCTTCGGTTGCATTTTCTTCTACATCAAACTGTGGTTCGTAGGGTTTGATGATGTGCTTTCCATCTCGTCCCCAACGTTCTAACGCATCTTGATCTTCTACTAGCACAGTTAATCTATTACTATCTTCATCAAGAGGACCCAACACTTCAAGCGCAGTAACAATATCTTCTGTGTTTTCGGTACGTTTCAAACCAATTAAGTCTTTGCCAAACTCAACACGTCTACCGCGCCATTGTCCGACCTTTTCAACTAGATCAACATAACGACCGATTATTTTTCCGCCTTGTTGTTCAACTCGGAATCTTAATTCTAAACCAAAGACAGATGCAATTTTCTTTAAATAGGCATATGGATCTGTGTAATCATCAAAAGTAATGGTTCTTACACCATTAAAAAACACGGTACCCATTTGCCATTCCGTTCCGTCTAATGCTTGGTTACCGTGAGCTTCAGCAGATAAAGCTTGCGATGTATGTGGTTGTATTACTTTTGCAGTACTTAACTCTGCATAACTACCATACGAATAAACTTCTAGTTGTCTATCTATTCTGTTCTCTTGTACTTCATAGATAATAAACTCTAAAAACTCGCCATCCTCACCAGGTATAATCACACGGTTATTACCAGCAATATAAGTAGAATAATCTCGATCCGCATGTGTACTAAAATCAAACAGTTCACTACCATCTTCTAAAGACTTTTTATGGCTGTTTGAAAGCACATTGCGATATCGAATATGTCCCAAAGCTTGATCTGTTTGGCCATTTGCTATAAAAACCTGACTCATTTTTCTCACCTCCGTTCCTATATGACAGGCTATAGATATCTATTACGATAGCTACCACTTGTGTTTACCGTATTTTCAGGCATTACAATTAAATTATTTTCTCCTTTTTCCAAAGCAAAAAAATCTGCGCCTAAAATACTAGATTCATACGGTTCACCGTTGATATAAACTTGCCCATTATTCGTATGATCGAAAATAATTTTGTCTCCTTGATATGCAATATAAGGGACTTCAACATCAGATGGCTGATTAATCTTCCAAAAACGCGTATCACGTATTGCCATTTCAGTCGTTTCATAGTCGCCAAATTTCCCAATATGAACTTGAACTTGTGCAACAGGACGTTGATATATTCCTTCTCCATCTGTAAAATATTTTGTTTCTCTTGCACTGTGCAGGCCATTATCGACTTTAGCAATGTAGGAAGTCCAAACGTTTCCATTTCTTCTTAGTCTTAAAATTCCTAAGAAGTCATCCCAAAGCTCTCCATTGGATTCGTCTGTTGTTTGACTGAGTGTCATTAGATATTTTCTATCACCGTTGACATCTTGGATGTAGGCTTCCATCCGATTCCTCTTTACTGCTTCCCACGAATCAGTGAGTGCAATTTTTGCTATGACACTACCATTGACATCAAGCAAATACACTTCTACACGACCCACGCCTGCAACACTATTAAAATTAGAAAGCGAAATATCCATTACAAAATCTTGTAGCGTCTCGGATAAACTTGTTTTTAGTGCTGGACCATACCATTTGGATCCATCCGATGGACTACCAAAACTAGATACGATAAACTTATCACCATCAGATGTCATCGTTCCTGAAACTACGCCGTTATCAACTTGAGTCCCATCAGTCCAGCCAGTTGTAGATGCCATAGTGTTATCAAGAATTTTAGTAAGTGGATTATAAACAATGCTGTCGACATCAACAGGTTGACCAATCATATTGTACATACCTAATTGATTTTGTATCAGTAAAAATGTAATAGGAGCAAGCACTTCAAATTCAAAGATTGGTTCGGATTCTGCGGTACCAGTGTTAGTAATTTGAAAATAATCGGATGATGCGACAAAAGGCTTTTCTTCACCGTACCCATATGGATCTGGACAAATAAATTGTATTGTTCCTTTTCTCAATCGTGACATTTTTTCAAAGTCATCAATGGAATTTTGAACAACTGCATAATAAATCCGTCCGGGTTCATCATCAAATTGTAACTTGACAACTTCATCTGTGATAAGCCATTCTGCTAATTCATCTTTTTTCCGTAATGCATCTGCATCATCTTTAATATGAAAACCTACAGGTTGATTTATATTTAATGGTTCAATGTCTGTTGATTGTAAGTAACCGCCTGGATAACCAGGTACCGTTAACAGATTTCTACTTCTAGCTGCAAAGGGAGGTTTGCTTCGTCCACGTTCAATATATAACCAGTCTTTTCTCACACCATTAAACGTTATAGATTTATACGCCAAATTTCTCCCTCACCTTCTGCTTCCGATTCTGTGTTTCTGTTATAACAGGTTCAAGACCCTTTCCTAGGGACCTGGAATCTATGATAGGATTTATATCCTTTGCCAACAACTGCATTAAGATTTCGTTTTGTTGCAGTGTAGCATTCAGTAAATCTTTCGTATAATCTACAGCTGTTTTTGTTGGTCTATTTGTTTGACCAGATGAATTACTTTGCCTACCCAATAACGCTAGTAACTTCGTAAATTCAGTTCTGAGATTAATAGGATCTAGAGCACTTTCCCACCCGCTGGTGCCGTCAGCATAGTGATTAATACTTTTAAATAAAGTCTTTGTTTTGCGCGCGGGCATAACATGTGTTCCTTTTGGTAGATTTGGATACAATGTTGGTTTACTAGCACTGAAAAACATTTTGCCTCCTGGCAGTGTCACTAGCTCACTACCAGAATTTGATCCTACCCCATCACCTAATACTGCGTGCCCACCTGGATGTCCTTGGGGTGGTGTTCCTTTGGCCCACAAATTACCTGAGGTAACATCCTCAAATCTTTGACTAATTGTTAATGTTTTAGATATTGAAGATGATAATTCAGAATTCAAATCACTTATTCTAGGACTAGTGTTGAGACTTACGTTTTTATTAATTTTTTCTTTAAGTAACGAGTTGACACCATTAACTCTATCGTCTATATCTCCTAGTAAGATGTTTTTATCAACATCTTTGCCCGCTTCCTTGGTTCGTTCTTGTTCCTTCGTGATCCCAATATCTGTTTTGGTGTTGTTATTATCTATTTGAGCACCTTGAGTTTCGAGCGCTTCTCTACCAGCATTTATTTCATCTTTAACTTGATCCCAAAGACCAGCCTCACGAAGTATTTTTTCAATTACAGTATCGTTTCTACCAAGCTTCGTATCAATGGCAGCTATTTGTTTATTTATCTCATCCTTATTAGCACCCTCTTTTTCAAGGTTCTCCACCAACTTATTTTTAGTTTCAAGAAGCTTTTCGTTTTTCTTTTGTATTTGCCCGACAATATTGCCTTCTTCAACTTTGATTTCAGTTGTCTTAGCCAGGTTATTTATTTTTTGTTGTTCTTCTTCTGATAACTTAGTTAGCTTTGTATCAAGCAGAGAATTGATATCGTTGTATAGACCAAGTTCTTCAGAAATATATAATTTGGCTTCTTGTTGTTCCTCGTTACTTGCGATTAAATAATTTAATCGCTCTTGTTCTTCTTGAGTGAGCTCACCGTTCTTTTGCCTTTTTTCTTCAAGTTGCAGGATTTCTTCACTATTTTTCTCAATAGCTTTATCTAACTGGTCAAGCCCTTTTTGGCCTTCCTCGTTAATATCGACTTGCTTTAATATGATGTTTTGATATTCAGCATCAAAAGCTTGTATTTTTTCTAAACTCTCCTCTTCATTTTCTAACTTCTCTCTAGTTTCTTTAGCGCCCTTTGTCAGACTATCAAAGATTTTTCCGTATTTCCCATCTTGGATATCCAACAAATCATTTTTTTCATTTGTTAATCTATTGTGTTCTTCCGTAGATAAAATCTCTGTATCTATTTCATTCGCAATTTCTCTTATTCTTTCTCCTCTTGCTTCCTCAGACATTTGTTGTGCTTCAACAAGTCGAGTTATCCTTTTCTGGTATTCTTCATGATCTTTATTGAGTTTATTAATCTCTTCTCTTGTTTCTTTTTCTTTAATTAAGTTATTCTCTCTTTCCCCTTCCAACTCAATCCTAGTGGCTTCGTATAGAGAAGAAATATATTCATTTACTGCTTCTGTATTTTTAGCAAAAGCATTACCTTGCTTTGAAACATTTGTTTCCACATCAGGAGTTTGATCAATAATATTTTCATTCGCTTCAAACAATTTATTTAATTCATCTTTTGAAAGCCCACTTTTCTCAGCTAAATTATTGTACTGCTCTTGCAATTCTTTGATTTCACCTGGGTTACTAGATTCGGCAATTCTTATATTTAAATCATTCATTCTGGCTAATTCATCATTGCTTATCTTTGCTTTTTCTGAAAGTCTATTAAATGTTTCAGCACTGCTTTCTAATTCCACTGCTTGATCATTTAAAGACTGTGCAACTTCCAAAGTAGCTTCTTCAGTTTCTTTGTTTCGTTGTGTTAGGTTATAGAGACCAATACTTAATCCAGCTACACCAGCTATTGCTAATCCTGCAACGCCACCTTTACTTAATAAAGATAAGGCTCCTGTTAATCCTTTTTTACCAGATAAACCGACTGTTTTCGTTAAGCTTCCAGTTACTTTAATTAATCCACCGACTCCACTACTAAGACCACCAACCACTGACAAAACAGGACCGGCTGCTGCGGCAATACCACCTAGCATGATAATGTTTTTCTTTCCTTCTTCATCTAATTCTTCAAACCACTCAGTAACGTCCTCAATTCCATCTTTTACATCTGGTAGCACATCTTGAGTAAAATCAAGTAGCGTTTCACCAACGGGTAACAAGACTTCCTTAGCTTCGCGCCAAGTAGCCTTCCACTGTTTGGATATCGACTGCTCAGCGTTTTTGGTCATGTCATCCATCGTACCGTCCACATCTTCTATACCTTCACCAATACCCCCAAGTGAATAGACTGCATCGGCTTCTAAGTCTTCAAACTTCGTACCAAAAAGCTCAACTCCGATTTGGTTAGCTGCAACCTGATCGTCCATACCCTCTAGCTCTTTTAATACGGCATTGGAAACGTCTTTTACAGTCTTATCACCCTTTTCAAACTCTTCCCATACGCCTTGTGTATCTTTAGAAAGTAGTCCCATTGCTTCAGAAGTCGTTTTACTTCCATCCTTCACACGAATCTGGAATTCTTTCATTATGTCATTGATGTAATCAAGATTGTAAACACCAGCTTCGGTACCTTTTTGAAGCAACTCAAAATACTCTTCTGCAGAATAGCCCATATTTCCAAACAGAGTGGAATATTCACTGAGATTATCAAACATCTCATTACTAAAATTCAGTCCGTTCTGCGCCCCTTTAGCCATCAAATCAAAGGCTTCATCCGCTTCAAGACCAAATCCTTTCATGAGGTTGTTTCCTGCTCGTGTGACCTCATTTACATCTGCATCAAAGGTATCTGCAAGGATAATAGCTTTTGTAGTGATGTTCTCTAATTCGGCATCATTTAGGTCCTTTATGTTCTGTCTTGTTTGCAATAAAGCAGTATCTACCTCATCAATACTTTCACCGAATCCATCTTTATAGATATTACGTGATATATTCGTTAATTTCTTCGTTTCTTCTGCGGTCAGGCCTAATGAATTCTGTATTCTTACAGTAGAATCCTCGTAACTAGATGCAACTAACCCCATAGCTGTCCCCATGCCAAGCACGGCTGGTGTAAGTGTAGTTGACATTGCGTTTCCAACACCTGTAGCTTTGTTACCGAAGGCTTGCATTTTGTTACCAGCGTTATCTAATTTGTTACCCATCTTGGTCCAGTTAGAGTTAGCTACGCGTTGCTCTTCTCTTAGCTTAGATAGATCATCTTCTACTCTTCCTACGTATCGACTTAGATTGTTTAAAGAAGCAACTTGATTGTTATATTCCTTCGCGGCTTTTTGTGCTTCTATAGATCCTTCACCGTGTTCTTTGACCATCTTTTCATAGCTGGTAAAGGCTTTCTCTGTTACGGCTTGTTGTACCTCTAGTTTTTTGTTTAATCCTTGAAGCCGTGTTTCATATTTGCCGATTGATTTATCACTACGATCAAAGGCAGACATGTTAGCTTTCATTTCGCTGTTGACCGTGGTCAATTGGGATTTTAAATCTTTAAGACCGGAATTGATTTTCATCGTTTCTAGGTCTAGCTCAATGGACAAACCTTCTATTCTTTCAGCCATCTTTTATCCTCCCTTCTTAACCACCAAAAGCAGAAATGAGTGACTTTTCTTCTCTTGGTTTATTTTTATCTTGCATGAGCTGCACAACGTAATGGATAGGCATATCTAGTATTTCGTTAATATCCTTGCCATTGCGCATTAATTTGTGGATGAGTTTATCTAGATACTCAGCTTGCTTGGCGATAGAAAAATCCTCATCCTCTAATTTTTCTTCGCCATGAAGTTTTTTGTGTCATCAGACTGTTGACCTTGCGCCACAAAAATAAGTTGTTGTTTTAAGACGTCTTGCCCTCCTGGTGCGTGAAGACGATTGTAGATGTCATCTGTTGTGATCTTTCCGGCAAAAACTTCATTGGCCACAAAATCAGCGATCTTATCAAATTTATCAGCTTCCGACATTTTTGTATTAGCCTCTACCTCATGCCAAACCTCAATGGCATCACGAGCAACTCTTAACGGTATAAAAGCAGGCGTCCATACTTTTTCAATCTCTGGTTCGTCACCTTTCAGTACACCTTCTGGATTTTTCACAAGTTCAAGCATATTTCGTTTTAAATTAGCCATGATCTTTATTCCTCCTAAATAAAAAGAACAAGGTTTTATCCCTGCTCTTCTACTTTTTGAATTAATGGTCTTCCTGCTTTATTATCAGATGAAGCTAACTCATCCAATCGCTCTTGCTTAATATTCTTATTGGCTGGCCTTGGGAATGCCTTATCCTTTTCATACTCCTTGTCATCTTCTAAATCTCTAAAACTTTCAATTACAATATATTTAACTTTAGCCAATTGTCTTACCTCCCTAATCGCTTCAACGTACTTGATAGATGCTTTACTTTGATCAACATGTTCAAATGAATTACCAAAAGGTGTCGAGTTTACGTATTTACCTTTAAAAAATAGATTCTGTTGATCATCAACAACACCAGCATTGTGAAAAATTTTTGTTTCGTAATAGCTTTCGACTGGATCCGTTGGCCAAGAGAAATTCAACTCTTCTGGCACTTTAACATCAATATTAAAATGATAGACATTCCAAAGTTGTGCCCACATCTCAGCAGTCCATTTTTGAATATCCGTTTTAGATTGACACACTAGTTTATAGATAGTATTAGAATCTTCATAAACCTTTTTCCAATATGCATAAGTTGGATTATTAATTGCCCACTGTGCACCACCTACAGGTTTATGTTTTCTAATTAATTCCGGATCAATGTCTATGGTGTTACACATATCTTCTAACAAACCTTCATCTTTACTATCAATGTAATCAACACTAAGATAACTTTCACAAGCTGATGCAAACCATTTATTTTTGGTTGGTTTTACATTAGGTATAGCTCTTAAAAGCACATCACTGTCTAAATAAAAATAGGTGTCGTTTTCTCTCGATGGATCTTCTTGTAAATATCTCATCCACAAGTATGGTTTTACTGAAGGTATATAAGATTTATCATGTCGATCATCACTATACACATGTGTTTCCACACCGTAATTTTCTTGTAAATAAATAGGCACCCGATCATCCTGCTTCGTAAAAAGCAAGATAATATCACGGATGCCTAGTTTTTGTAGTCTAGTAACACAAACTTCTAATTCCCACTCGAAACGTTTAATTGCTGGCTGGCATAGAATGTATTTCATACACTATTAAGCTCCAGTTGTGGTTGTTGTGGTTGAGCTGGTCGTTGTAGTAGTGGTCGTCGTTGTCGGATATGCTTGACCAAATACTTTTTGGAATAATGCATCACGATTAGCTGTTGAATCTTTAGCATCTTGCGCAAAGATAACCGATTTTTCTTCCGAAAAACCAGCCACTTCACGATCCATAAATTGGGCTGAAATCTCCTCACTTGAAAATTCTGTACTTCCGCTTTTTGTATTGCCGCTGATTGATGGTCTAGTGAAAATACCTTTAGGTAAACCAACATATTCTTTTGACCCATCCTCATACGTTTTAGCAAATACACAAGCCACGTATGGCGAATTATCATTGCTACCTGCTGCAGTTAAGCCGTCCACTACTTCCCAACCTAGTAACTTCTGTTTATCTTCAATCGGAATTTTATGAAATCCAGACGTTACACTAACGTCACCGCTAGATACAGCCATTTCTGCTGTTCCGTTATCACCATAGGCTCGTACAACGTCTTGTGGCATATCAACCGTAATATTTTGTAAAAATTTCACCCGTTCAATTGCTTCAGCTGTTAGAGTATCTCCAACCTCTCCATAGTAAAACTCATCTACACCTGTTGAAGCTCTATAATTCTTTTCTTCTGGCATTCTAATCACTCCTATAAATTATTAAAATCTTCTCTATACAAAAAACCGCGATACCGACGAGCATCACGGAAAACACCTTGATCATATTCTTTTGGTCCAGGTCGTTGAGCAAAACCAAACTTATTCCACATGACATTACGAATTGCATTAGCTAGATTTAAAGTTTCTAATCGATTATGTGACCACACATCAATTTGTATTAAAAAATCAATCTTGGTCCACGTATTGTCCGCAAAATTGATTGGTTCGCCACCGTCTAATGGATCAATAATGATGAAAGGATTATCTACATCCCCCGTCTCTGGATATTCATAATATTTAATCCTTTCAAATGCTTTTGATTTGATAAAATCATCAGTAATAAGATGATTATAAACAATTGATAATATATCCATCACAGACCACCTTTCAATGCTTTTCGCACTGCATCTCGATAGGCTTTTCCACTATTTTTTAATGCTCTTGCAATAGCGCCTTTACCATCTGGATTAGGATTGTTTATCGTTCCCCACTCATTGAGGTGAATAATACGATAACGGCCTTTCGGACCTCTCCAATGAATTGTGGCAACACGGACACCATTTATCCATTCTGGACCTTTGATAGTTATTTCTTCGATACTTCCACCTGTATCTCTGAAACTTTCGAATTCTTTCTCGAGTTCTTTAACAAATTCCTTGGCTGCATTAAGTAATGCTTTGTCAGTAATTTGTTGCATGGCCTTTTGACCCAGTTTCTGTTCTAGCTCATTCTGTAGCTTTTTTAATCCATTTATTTTCACGCTCATGTTACCAGCCTCGCTATAATGTTAATAAACCGATTATTCTGCGGATCTGGTTGAACGTGTTTCACATTGTATCGATTGTTTTTGTACTGTAGATGATCAATCGAAATATAATGTTTATCGGTTGGTACATAGTCCTGTAACGGATCTCTTATTACGATAGTTATATCAGACAAGGTACCATTTGACTTGGCCAGCTCGACATCTTTCATCCATACCTCGTCAATCTTGGCCATACATTCATAAAGAGTTTTCTTTTCACTCTCTCCTGGTTCTGGACCACTATTAGGAACATACTCATAAAAAACAACAGGCGTACGTAATTGACCGGAATGCAATCTAGGTGGTTTATATTCAAACTTCCTCATCTATTTCACCTTCTTTTGCAAATACAATATCAAGACTAAGGCCTAGTACGTCACTTTGGAAATTATCTTCAAAATATTCTACCGCGTCATTATAAGAGTACCTGGTTCGTTCTAATACAAGCTCCTTTGCTCTGATATCAAGATCAGTTTCTCCTGTAATATCAAACTCCCCACACTTGCTTTTTACATAGGCAATAGAAAAGGACAACGATGCTTCAATATCGTCGTCCTCTCCATTGTGAGATATATGCATACGGCCTTTAAATGCTTTTAGTAGTTCTGGCGTGATGTCCAATCACATCACCTCCCGTTTATGCGCTAGTCGTTGTAGTTGTTGTACTAGTGCTTGTTGTCGTAGTTGCAGAAGTATTAAAATTAATATCTAAATCATAAAGTAAAGCAGTTTTGTTGTCCTCTGGCTTACCGTTTGCGAATTGTTTAATTGTATAAAGCATTGCGTCTTCAATGGCTAACGTTTGGTCGAATTTATTTGTTTTGTAACCTCCAGCTAGTGCAGCAAGATACTTTCCTTGAACAAAGAATAGCGCTTTCCCAACTGGAATCTCCTCGGACTCAATCGGTTTGATATTGTAAGGAAGTGCCGTTACCCATTGTCCATTAGAAGTCTGGATTGTATTTCTAGCTTGTACACTAATAGCATCAATTGGATTTACTACCATAACAATTTTATTCATCACCTTGCGCGCCTTATCTTTTGCATCCGTGGACAATTCCTTAATTACATCGTGCAATTCTCCAGCTACCACTTCACCAAATTCAGAAGGTGCAAAAGTTAGTGGTGTTCCAGTAGAAGTTTTAGTTGTAACGGCACCACTTTCTGAATCAACGTTCTTCATTAAACCGATTGGTTCACTTTGAACAGGTCCACGACCATTTACTAAACCATATTCCAAACCTACTGAATACGACTCAACTAATAACGTACGAACATAACGTTCTACCCATACTGGTCCGAGCTCTAACATGTCCTTAGGAATGACAGCGAATGCAGTAAGTTTCAATTGTCCGATTTCTTCTTCGGTAAATGCTGCACTTACTTGCCCTTTAATCTCTCCAAATAATTTGCCCCAAGCATATGCTTTTGTTGGATCTGATTTGATAAATCGCGTTACAGCTCCTAGGTCTCTTAGACCGATTGCTTGAAGCAATGGATGTGCCTCCACAAGATCTTCAAAAACACGCTCTTGTGTAGTAACCGGCAAGATAGAATCCTCATTAAATCCTTCAGAAGTAACAACCTCGTTAAAGAATTTTCTCTCTTCTGAGGTAAGTACATTCTGACCACGCGCAGTTAGGATTTGCGCATCCATTTGCTGAGTGCGAACTTCTGCAGTGATCTTTTCTGTTAAATCATCAGCAAGAGCAACCTGCATTTCGTCCCAAGCAGCCGCAAGTTTCTCCTGGTCTTGCTCTTCCGCTTTAACTAATTCCATGTACGCTTCTTTTTTTGCTTTAAAATTATCCATTTTACCTTTTAACTTAATTGTCATTATGCATTCCTCCAATATTTTTTTAAATTAAAAAATGAACCCTTTTCGCTTATTCTGCATTGGTGCAGAGGACTTAGGTTCATTTGGTTCTTTGTTATTTTCTTTTAATTCATTCAGAATCTCTTTTTTAAATTCTGTAAACATTTGCTTTACAGCTTCTTTGCCGATTCCTTGCTGTGGTTTATCTGTTGCTTGATTTAACTTTCCCTGCCTAATACCATCAATCACTTCCTGTGGGATTAAGTTAGCAACTCCAGAACTAGCTGAAAGCTTAAATTCATTTTCAAACATAATTTCATCAATTAGCCCTTTTCCAAGAGCATCTTGAGGTGTCAACCATGTTTCTTCACCCATAAGCTCCAGCAGTTCTTTTTCTTCCATTCCGCTTTTTAGTCGGTATGCATTAGCAATTGTTTTATCGGTATTCTGAAGCATCTGAGCTGATTTGCTCATATCTCTATGATCGCCACGAGCTATCGTAGAAGAGTTGTGGATCATCATTTCTCCAGTCGGAGTCATTCTAACTTTACCTTTATCTCCCGCCATTGCGATTACACTAGCTGCAGATGCAGCCAAACCAACTATTCGTGTTTCAACACTACCTGCATAAGATTTTAAATCTGTGTAAATCTCAGATGCAGAATGCACGTCACCGCCACCGCTATTAATAATGACTTCTAAATCATCACCGTTTGCCTCCTCGATTTGATCTAGGATCGTCTTCGGTGATGTATGTTCGATGTCGAATAGGTCATATATCCAGGCAATATCGCTAGACACAATAGCACCTTTAACATTAATTCTTTTTGGCATTAATTCTCACCTCCTTCAGATGCTGCTTGATAATTTTTAGTGATAACAAACTTGTCTAACTCTGGATCGTCTGATCGTTCCTTTCCAAACAACTCTCTCACCTCATTTCTAGTGAAAGCCCCTGAAGCAACCAACTTGTCCACTGCTTCTGCATTCTCTACTACATCTCTTTCCGTTAAGCCAAAAACATCGATTCTAGAACCGTTTAAATATTCTTCTTTCGTAAGGATTTTTGCGTTTAATTCGTTCTGTATCTTTCTTACGATTGGACTATTACCAAATTTCACATATGCCTTGACACTTGTTTCATAATCGGACAACTCCCCGTGTATTAAAGCAATAGGAATGCCTATAATGTTGGCAATATCATCAATAAGAGACCTCTTAAGCTTAGTTATTTCTTCAATCGATTGTCCCTTGCCGTCACCTTTTGCTACCTCGTCATATTCAAAACCTTTCAGCTTGGGTACAAGTGCAACTGTGTTTTTTCTAAATGATGTAAACAACTTATCAATAAAAGCTTGTAATTTGCTTTGGTTTTCTTTATCTAGCTTTTGCGAAGTATCTAACCCCACGGTTCCTCGGATTTGATGATTCCGCATGCTGATCTCTATCATTCTACTAAACAAGTCCCCAAAATCTTTGAACATCCCATCCATAAAATTGGTGAGTTTCTCATTGTTGTACTCCATATGGATTACTTCATTCATACGAAAAGTCCGTCTAAATGTGTAGTCTTTTACAGTCACATTTGTAAAAATATCTGGATAAACTGCGAATTCTTGTCTATCGAAATCATCAGCTATCAATAGGTCATTGTTTTCTGTCATAATCACTAGTACTTCATTATCGTAAATTAGCCTATAAACAAAATCCTGCCAAAATCCTGTAGCTGTTTGATCTGTATTCGGCCTAATATTCAATAAATAATGCCAATCATCAAATTGACGCTTGCCATCTACCATTATCCTAAAGTCTGATTGGCTAATAGTTCGAGCAATAAAATTAATACAAGTCTCTAGGGCCAATTTTTTTAAGTAGGCTCGATGAGTTGTCTCAGAGGTAAGATCTAAATCAAACATCCATTCAAGTTCACTGTTACGTTTTAATACATCGCTTAACCATCCCACTCTATGTCCTCACCTCCTTTAAAAGTTTAGGGATTCTAACGCATCAAATGATTGATCGTAGTTAACATCATCTTCTAACTCAGTAGCGCGATACAAAGCGTGAACAAAGGCCTGGAAACCATCTGTTTTACGTTTAACTTCTTCTTTCTTCAAAAATTGCTTTCCAGCTTGTGTTTCTTTTACATAAACATTATTAGTGAACCATCGCATCAAAGGGTTGTCCCCGAAAATAAACTTGTGATTTGCAAAGCCATCTTCAACACGCGGAGCAAGTAAAGGATGAATACTAGAAGGTCTTCTTATACCTTCCACTTCGAAACCTTCTGCTTCGAGTAAAGGCCTTAATATATCTAACTTGTAATTATCAGCAATAATTTTTTCAACGCCATACTCTTCGCGCATAGCAACAAACCATTTAACCACATGCATTGGATTAAGCGACGGTTCATCAACAACCTTCATCAAACCATCTTTCTCCCATTTCTTAATTGGCGCTTTTTTCTCAGTACCAAAATCATTGTTAGCATTGGAGTATCCATAATGCACATCACAAAAATGTTTCATCGCAAACGTAAATGATTTAAAAGCATATTCATCACCTTTTTTAAATAAGAGTCCACATGTGCTAAAATCTCGAACACTACCAAAATCTAACGAACCAATTGGTTTTGTATCAAGTTTGAAAAATGGTCGATTAGTTGCCATCATCTCTTTACGAGAAGCAACTGAATTTTCCATGTTATCCTCTATGAAATTCATACGCTTAGTTACAAATGCTGCGCGACCTGAAGGTTCATATGCTAGTTTGTTGTATTTCTTTTTAACCTCGTTAAATAATCTTTTTCCGCGTTTGTTCAATGGCGGTTGAAGTGCTGGATTAGCTTTTGGCCACAAATCAAAATCATCCATTTCTGAAATGTCATCAAGCTCGGCTATATACGGAAAAACACCTTTAAATTCAATTATCCCATTTAAAACATCTTCACATTCTCGATATTTAGTATCGAAATATCCTTCTCTAACATACCCTTTTGTTCCTATAAAAAATTGACGTCCGTGATCAACTTTACCAAGACCGCCACTAAACACATCTACAATAGATGTGTTTTCCATTTCGTGGTATTCGTCATACATAACGGCCCCTTCTCGACCGCCATCCTGGGAACTTGCATTACTAGTTTTATATTCAAAAAGACTTTGCGTCTCATAAGAAGTAATACTACTTTTGTAAGCTTCGAACTCTTCTTTTAGGTCTTCATTGCCTTTTCTATTGATAACTCTAAAGCATTCCATGAAACTTCTTTTCGCTTGTTTTTCGGAGTTAGCAACAATTGAAACGTCATAATATTCAATTCCGTGAAGTGAGCTGATGAAGTAATTGGCTAACGTGGATAGGAAACCATTCTTACCACCACCACGACCAATGTTAATAACAAATTCATCGAATACAACTTCATCATCTTCAACATAAAATAAAAAGACGAATGCGGCAATAAATTTCTCCCACTCATCTATTTCAAAGTACCAAGTCTCACTAAAATCTATATAATTCTCTATTTGCTCTTCATCAAAATAATAAAGGTCAGATCTAGGCAAAATATATTTTTCAATTAGCGATAATAGCTTTTCCCTTTTGTCATTTAAAACTATTTCCCCATCATGCCATTTTTTTATATAACCTTGAACATACTTATTATGCAGCATAGGCTATCGACGACCTAATAACTTTGATTTCCCATCATTTTTAGGCTGCGGTAATAAATCGGTTAATTGTTTTATAGTTGACTGATAGGTCTTATCTCGATTGTCATAGTTTTCAACGATGGGCCGTTTACGATCATAAGGTACTTGGTTCTCACTTTGCGAAAACTTTTCATACTCCCCATTTTCTAAGATGTCTTTCCAGTTATCATCTAATAAAATACGTAGGCGCGCAGCTTGGGTGATTAATCCTTCTGCAACATCTAGTTGGTTTTTAGGGATACTTTTAAAAAGACTATTCAACCTTTTAGCTTCTAACTCTACTCTACTCTCCATATCGTCAATTCTGTCGTTTAATAGATAAAGTAACGATACATCCAATGCTTTTGCAATCCTAGCTAAAAGCTCCAAACTAGGAGAGTTTTTCCCATGTTCGAGACTTGCGTAGTAATTCGTAGACACCCCTGCTTTCTTAGCAAAAACAGCTTGTGTCAACTTTTTTTCTTGTCGTTTTTCACGCATTCGAAAACCAACTTTTTGTTTATCCAAATTAATCACCTTCTTTCTGCACGGACTACGGGGAGGGAGGGGGCAATATATTTCGATACATCTGCTGAGTTGATCCCCCTCCCCGTTCCCTCAAGCCGAAAAAATCTGCAAAACTTTTTAGGTGGGGGGTCTATTTAAAGTAATCTTTCACAATTTTCTTCTCTTGTTTAGTTAAATCTTCTTGATAAATAGGGTTTTTAAAGCTTTCTCGCATCGTTTCTCCGCAAGCTAATCTTATTTTGATTTCTTTTAAACAATCTTGTATCGCATCTTCTCTCATCCCTACCACCATTCATCGTCCCATTTAGGTTTCTTCTTCTGAAACATAAACCGATTATGCTTTTTGTTATGGCACCTCACACAAAGTGTCTCAAGGTTTTCAAAATCCAAAGCTAACTCTGGATAATCTTCTAACTCTTTGATGTGATCCACATCTAATCGTTTGTGCTTATCTGGATCATGCTTATCCGTATACACTCTTCCCTGGCGCTTGCACTCCTGGCACTCAAAGTTATCCCGTCTAAGAACCTCACGTCTTACAGCAACCCAAGCTCCTGACCGATAGAACTTCTTTTGTTGCTGTTTGGTTTTATATTCAGTTGCTGGCATGACCTTTTACTTTGCGGTCAATTCGATTGGTTACTGAATAACCTTTACTTAGATCAGCATGTTCGATGGAATAAGAAAGTCCTCCATAAGTATCCGTATCTGTTTCCCAATCAAGGAGAACGCTTAGCTTATGTTTTATCTCTTTACCTTTATAAAATACTTTTGGTACTGAATTCTCTTCTTCTAATACAACTACTAGTAAATTGTTGTTGATCAATGCTTGCTTTACGATCTCAGTTACTTCTTTCAACTTACCTTCTTCAGCAAGTTGCCTTACAGTTTCTATTTGTTGTGGAGTATATTTATCTAACATGATCTTCATCTCCCTTTTTTTGCATAATAAAAAGACACCTCAATGAGATGTCTTTTAGTTAACTTTATCTATCATGATAATTAAACCATCACGGTATTTTTCTCCATAAGTTATATCCTGTACACCTATTTCAAATCCGTTTTCACTGTACTTAATAATTTCTGCATTTAAGTTATCTATAGCTTCGGCTGACTTAATCAAAAACTTATCCTTGTCTAAATCTAAAGAACTAATTACTGATTTAGAAGCATCTATACCTGACCCTAATAGATGATAATAAATTTGATTCTTATCAATCACTATCTTGAAATTAGTTAACTCCCCATTCGAATTACTCTTTACTTCTATGAAGTAAGCTCCTTTTTCATTATATAGTGACTGCCATTGATTGTTCTCGTGCTTTGCCACTTCATCAGTATCAATTTCATTTGCTTCAGTGTTCTCTACGCTTTCATTAAAATCATTTATAAAGGTTTCTAGCTCATCTGTTTTTGCTTTACAACCAAAAAGAAAAAAAGATAAAACTAATACGAATGCTAGCTTTTTCAAACGATAACCCCCTATGTAGTAATACATAGAATTTTATCAGGTATTGGATTGTTTTACCATGAGAGATTAAAAAAGAAATAATATCTTTAAATTAAAATATTTTATGTATTTAGCGATGTTAGTAAAAACAGTTTAACTAACATCGCTAATAAAGATGACATTTTTTTAAAGGTTTCTCCAATTGTAATAGGTTCCAACTTGGTTTGGATTTGTTCTCCTGGATCTCATACCATTTAATGTATTATGGAATGGAAAACCTATTTGCAATGAGTTGTTTGGCGAATGTTGCATATGGATAATCCCCCAAGAAGTGTCATTCGACGGGGCACCAGTTGCAGAGCCTAGAATCCAGTATAACCCACTCTTATTTATATTATTTAAGTTATCAACAACTTGTACATTATCAAAAAATGCACCCATTTTATTTAGATCAGCTTTGAGGTCTGATACCTTTTTATTTACATTTCCTAAATCATATGTTGTGGCATCTAGATTACGTGCGTTTGTTACATTTTTAACTACATACAAAAAGTCTGGTACTTTTCTTTCAATCTTTCCGTCTCCGTCAATTGGATCATTTAATAAAACCCCTCTTACTACTGATTGAGTAGAACCACCACCGTCTAAACAGTATGCAAAGGTAACATTAAATTCTTGAAGAACTCTTATACAATCATTATATGTCATTCCTTTACTTAGATCTGTTCTACCCTTTACAGTGAAAAACAATAGGTCTTTATTTGGTAATTGTGCAATTACTTGCCTTGGATGCGCTTCGTTAGATTGATTCTTACCGTCGAATATACTTGAATCTACTGGATTCCCATTTTCAATAATTGGAAAAAACCCCGTTACAGTGTTTAAGCATCCATCTTGTAGAATATTATTCGCACTAATACTTGGTGGGTAGGCCACTAAAGTATTATCTGCTTTTATTCCAAGGGTGTAGTAATCACTATATGTTGTAGCTTGCAATATTTGACCGTCTTGAATTTGTATACCTCTAATTTGGTTATTAGAGGTGTTAAAAATGGAAGCATTGGCAGCAAAAGATACATTTTTTCGATGTGCAAAAGACCTTACTGTTTCCCCCTCGCCACTGTTCATAGAATCGTACTGAAAACCATGGTTTAATTTAATAAAATTTTGATCCTTATCTTTATTAGGAATTTTAGTTACATAATAATTTGTCTCCGAGATTTCATCTCGATATTGCTGATAAGTTACCTCATCATAATACTCTGTTTCACTTTCTGAAATAGCTGTTGTTTCATTTGTCATTTGTGTACCTCCTATTTTTTTACAAAAATACATATAAAAAGGCACTTATCGCTTGGATAAGTGCCTTTTTATAACAGTATAATTGGTTATTTAATTTCCACACTACCATAATAACACGATTTAGCGAGCCAAAAGTGCAACTAAAGTGCAATGGGATTTTACCTCCATCCCAAAACTTCCACAGTTGCCTGAATAATCTCATCTCGCCAATTAATTGCCTGACGTCTACTTACGTAACACTCTTCTGCTATTCTATCCCAAACTAGTTTCCTTTTGGACCAATAACGTATGTGGACTAACTTCTTTCGTTCTTCGTTCAATTCTTTATACACTGTTTCAATTGCACTTGTAACCTCACGTAAATGGTTTAATTGCTTATGTTTGGTTAATCTTATCGTTGTAGCTTCCGTTGGATTACTGATAATATTATTCTTTCCGCCACCAGTATTATCATCTTGTTCCCAAACTTCTTTATATGGATGTAAGATAACATCCTCAATCAATTTTATTTCATCAAGTGTCCTGTAATAATTGAACCATTCCGCTTCAACCTTTTTAAAAGTGGATTTTGTTATTTTAATATCATGCATACATTATGCCTCCTTACTTGCACCATTCTTTCTTTCAAAATAGATCTCCTCTAGCCATTCAATGAGCATAACCATTTGATTGATGACTAACTTGTTTTTGTTATAACGAACCTCAAATTCACTAACTGATGTCATAACCCACTTCCAAAAGTCTTGACTGTCCATACCAAACTGTGTTGCCTTTTGATTTACCTGCATGATCCACTCAACAACTTCTGCATAAAATTTTTGGTAGTCCATCATATCGCCTCGATTTTTATATAAATGCCTGGCATCTCTGCCCAAAACTTTTCAACAATTAAACTAGCAATTTGACAATCGTCTGTATAAAAACCTAAGTCCTCCATGCAATCTTCTAGTAGTTTATTCATATTTCCGTTGTCAGGTTTGGTATCTTTAAATTCCCCATCTTGATGTCTTCCGTTTATAGGGAAACACCATTTCACAATCAATCTAAGTGGTCCTTTTGCATATTTCTTTTCTGGAACATGTTGGCCAAGGTGCGCCATGAATTTTGATCTAGCAGCCTTTAAATCTTCTGGTTCGTAAAATACTGGCTTACCATTTCTTACTGTTACTTGTTTTTGTTGATGAGTAACAGTTGGAATTTTTTTCATTGGCATAAAGAATTCCGTCATTTTTTCACCTTCTATTTTTTGTATTTTTATTTTTTTTGAAAATTGTATTGTCATAGAAAGAGAAAAGTGTGTGGCGGGCAGAGCTTAAGCCCACCACCTTTTTTCTCTGTGACCTGACGAGGAGTGAAACGGAAATTTACCTATACGTAGTATAGGGTTTTCCCTTCCCTCGGAAATCGGGAAAAACACCGACTTTTTCCCTCGAAAAGGGAAATTGTGAAAGTAGTGAAAAGTACCGAGTTTTTCCCTAAATCGTGAAAGGGAAAAGTTCGGCTTTTTCCCTGAGTAGGGAAAGGAAAAGTATCGAGAATTTCCCTATTTGATTTGTAGGGAAGGAAAGGAAATTTATCGACTTTTTCCCTAATCTATTAATCTGGTTTCCTTCCAACCTCACCATTTGTCACCCAATATCCACCATGATTTCTTATTCTATTTCTTACAGTTTTTGGTGTAACACCCATAAACTCTGATAATGACTCTAGAGTTACGTTCCCCTCAATCGTACAAGATTCATAGGCTACCTCTAATGATTCATTTTGTTCCTTTTTGCGTTCATTTGAACTCTTTTTCTTCGGAAAGTTCTTCTTCCAAGCAGGTTGCTCGCTATCTGGTTGAATGTCTTTTAAGATACCTGCATTATCCACTTTGTGAACAGGATACTGGAACCACATGTTAACTGGACTAAACTTCGGATACTCACGCAAAGTACCTTCAACACGCCATGCTGATCGTATACGAACGCTTTTCACTTCTTGATTAATCTCTTTTTCTACTTTATCTAATGCTTCTTTGGACAACACTAGTTTAGCATGATTATTCATTTGTGAAACGCTTTGTTGGTCATCTAATCCGACGTTCTCATCAAAATAATCATAGTTAGCCTCTTGAACAGCTTTTACATAAAGAGCATTTGCTGCATTACCTTCTTGTTGTTTCAATAATTCTTCCGTTAGATCTAATTCGATTAAGTCAATAAGCGCATCCGGATCCCGAGCGAAAACACCACTACCAGAAGCACGATCAGTTGACTTCTTGCCACCTTGCGTACCTTTACTATGGTGATGGCAGTAGATAACGCTAGAGCCTAACTCTGTGGCTATCTTGTCAAACTGATTGGTGAAGTGTGCCATCTGATCAGCACTATTTTCATCACCAGTTAAAACTTTATAGATCGGATCAATAATGACGGCGATATAGTTATTTTTCATTGCTCTTCTAATTAACTTCGGTGCAAGCTTGTCCATTGGTACTGATTTACCACGTAGATTCCAAATATCTATGTTATTAATGTTATTCGGTTGTAATCCTAATTCTGTGTATACATCTTTAAAACGATGCAAGGCACTGGCTCTATCAAGCTCTAAGTTGACGTATAATACTTTACCTTTTGTACAATCCCAGCTGAGCCATTTATCACCTTCAGCTATTGCAATAGATAACTCTATTAATGCAAAGGACTTACCAGCTTTACTTGGTCCTGCCATTAACATTTTATGGCCTTGTCGAAGTAATCCTTTAATTAATGGTGGTGCAAGTTCCGGCATATTGTCCCAATAATCGGTTAAGCTTTCTGGATCTGGCAAATCATCATTAATACCTTCTATCCATTCGTTCCACTCTTCCCAATTTGGCTTACCAATATTTGTGTCGATAATAAATTGCTTTTTTCCGTCACGCTCCACACCTGGCATTCGTGATAGTCTTGATGGATTTCTATTTTGACTATCGATATTTAAACCGTTCTTTTTACACACGTCATAGAGGTAATCTACACGTTTCCGATATTCGTCATAATTAGCAGCGTCTACTTTTACAATGGCATGAATACTCTTTTTCCCACTAAACACTAACGTTGCGATTGGTAATTCCAATTCACGCATGATTGCGTTTTGCTTCTCAAGGTCCATCGTATCTGATTCAACTAGTGCATATTTAAATTCCGATACGTTATCATTTTTAACGCCTTTTCCATCTAATGGATTGAAACGGATCCACGCTCCTGCTTCTGGATTGTAATCACCTAATACTGAACCGATATCACCATTGGATTGATTTAATAATTGAATTAATTCACCAGCTGTACGATCCCAATTCCCTTTAGTTGGCAAGTATTTACCTTCATCTGTTTGCCAAGTTGACGTAACATATCCCACGTTTTCAGCAGCTTCAAATAAGGTTTCTAAGTAGGTAGTTAATTCTTTAACAGGATTCCAATTAGATGGCTCACTAATTTCTTTTCCTTCTATCCAGTTCTTATCGATAACGATATAATCATCTTGATCGTTTATTTCATCGTTCCAATCCAATTCACGAGATTCACTGTATTGCTTTGGCTTCCAACCATAATCTTTAGCAAACTGTGTAATGGTGGCACCCGTAATTCCGTTCCCTTCGAACGAGGTCCATTTTCTGAAGCACTCGCCTGGTTTATAACGGGTACCATCACGTTTGCTCCAATCTTCCCAATCTGATGCGGTATATCCTTCGTGTTTAAGAGCCATGCCTACGTTTAACCATTCCTGATAATTTAGCATCGATGGATTAATGTAGTCCAATAATTCCAGTAAGTTTAATTTGTGTTCCATGGAGATTATCACCCGCCTTCTTTTGTGTTAAAATTACAGAAACAATATTGGAGGTAAATTATGATTAATGTACATATGTCTTCGTATGATTTAAACAGCAACTTAATTGAACACGATAAAACTTATATTGACGAACCTAGGCAGTGTATGCACTGTAGTAATACTGGTACTCAAATATTATTAGATTGTTTTGAAACTAATGGTAGACATGATAACTATCAAGGAATCGCTCTATTTTCATGTCCGCTATGTGGTTCAACTTCAGTTCATTTCATGAATTATTGGGGTGGAGAAGTAGATTATTTATCTTCATTTGAAACAATCCCTCCCCTTGAAGTTGAACATTTAGAATTGTCTTGGACTATTCAAGTTAAATTTCCAAGTTTTTGTAAAATTTATTCTCAATCTGAAAAAGCAGAGATGGAAAATCTTGATCAGATTGCTGGAATGGGATACAGAAAAGCTCTTGAATTTTTAGTAACGGACTATCTGATAGCTTATCCAGTAGAAGGTGTAAAAAGTGATTGGTTAAAAGACCCTAAAACTACTTTAGGAAACAAGATTTCCAAAATACCTAATCAACGAATTCAAAAACTTGCAAAAGCTATTTCTTTTATTGGTAATGATGAGACACATTACACAAGACAGCATCCTGAACATGATATTAATTCAATTAAAGCGTTCGTAAGAGTTCTAATTTCTGAAATTCAAAATGAAGTCGAATATGAAAAAGCTGTAGCGTTAATTAATAAATCCAAATCTTAGAGAGTTTCACTAGGCTCTCTTTTTCAATTCTTCTATTAACATTTTATTTGTTTCGAAAACTTTCTCTAATGTTCCTAAATTAACTTCTAAAAGTGTTTCTAGAAATGTGATTTTTTCTTTCAAATAAACTATCTTTTCTTCCATTTTCTATTCACCTCGATATTCTTTAGGATTAACACCTGCAGGTATTCTCCAACCATTTGCTGCAATTCGATCGATTAATTTCTTTCCAGATTCAAACGGCCATTTACCTACATGTTGGAAACCACGTTGTTCTAAGAAACGTATTTGTTTAGGTGTTGTTAAACCTTCTGATCTACGACGTTCTAACCGTTCTAATAGTTTAGTAGCTTTACCTGCATTATCTACTTGATCTGGAAGAATACCTTGTTTCTCTAATGTCTTAACTTGTTGTTCACTAGGTGGTCCCATCTCCCAACCGAATGAGGGTACATAGCTTGATAAATCTTCAGCTTGGATACTCATTTCAAATTGCAATGGATCTACCAACTTACGCTTACGCCGTTTCATTTCTTGCAGTTGTTTAGCTAACGCTTCTTCACGTTGAGCGACCACATCTTCCTCAGCTGTTTGTTCTACCATTTCTAAATCTAGAGGTACACCAGCTTCTTCAATCTGTTTTGTCATAGCATTTGCCACTTCATCATTACTAGCAATTAAATGAGCTGGATGGCATAACTCATGACGTTCTGTATGCCATAAAAAATCAAGTAACAGTAATTCATTTTTTCCAGGGAATAATCGGGTACCTCGCCCAATCATCTGGCTATAAAGACTTCTTATTTTTGTAGGTCTTAAAACAACCACACAATCTACGGATGGACAATCCCAACCTTCTGTTAATAACATAGAGTTACAAAGAACATTGTATTTTCCACTATCAAAATCCTTTAATATTTCTGCTCGATCTTTTGACTCTCCGTTTACTTCTGCTGCTTTAAATCCCTTTTGATTAAGTAATTCCGTAAACTTTTGACTTGTTTTGACTAGTGGAAGGAAAACCACTATTTTTCTGTCGCTAGCCACTCTAACCATTTCATCTACAATTGATTCTAGATATGGATCCAACGCACTTCCTAATTCGCTTGTTTTAAAGTCACCTGCTTGTTGGCCAACCGCTGACAAGTCTAATTTCAAAGGGATTGTTAATGCCTTTATTGGGCTTAGATACCCTTCTTTGATGGCCTTTGGTAAGGTATATTCGAAAGCTAATGATTCAAAATAAGTACCTAGGTTTTTCATATCGCCACGATCAGGCGTAGCTGTTACTCCTAATACATTGGCATTAAAATGATTCAAAACTCTTTGATAGCTATCGGATATACAGTGATGTGCTTCATCGATGATAATCGTGTCAAAAAAGTCTGCATCAAATTTTCTCAATCGTTTATCTCTCATTAATGTTTGAACACTACCTACTACCACGCGATAAAAGCTACCTAATGATGTTTGCTCTGCTTTTTCAGTCGCACATTTAAGTCCTGTTGCTTGTTCTAACTTATCTGCAGCTTGATCTAGTAATTCACCCCTATGGGCAAGGACGAGAACACGCTCGCCCTTCTTTACTCTATCTTCTATTACTTTTGAAAAAACAATTGTTTTACCTGTTCCAGTTGGTAAAACCAATAGTGTTTTTTTATTTCCTTTATCCCATTCCACTTGAATTGCTTTTCTAGATTCTTCTTGATAATCTCTAAGTTTCATCGTTTTACACCCCTTCTAGAATTGACCTGGTACAAATCCACCGTTTTGCTGTTGATTTTGCGGTTGACCAGTTGGAAACGGTGCTTGATTTTGCGCAGGAGCTTGTTGTTGATTCCCACCACTTTTCTTCAAATATTCTTCATACGAATAAAATGTATCGACTTGATTATTTACGCGTTCTTCGCCTTTAGACATATATTTATTTTCAACGATTTTGCATCTACCCTTTGCGCCAACTACGGCATTCCAATTCATACGCAATTTTTCTCCTGGTTTCTTTTGTCCAATCCCCGCAAAGAAATTAGATAAGAAACCTTCCGTTTTCGTATGAAGCATGAGGTTATGAAAAACAGTTATGTCACCGTGTTCTTGACTATGAATAGTAAGTTCTAATTTGGCTTGATTACAAGGTGGCATCTTTTCACTTCCCTGAAATCTACCTCGTTCAAATTTTGCAACAGTGAAGTTATAATCACCTTTCGGTAGTAAAACAAAATTACCACCTTCTTTTTCTATCTCATCATCCCAACCTAATTCACGCTCTTGTCCTTGACTCATAAATATTTCCTCCTAGTTTTGTAATTCATATTCAGTAATCCATCCTTCTTGATTCGCAATACCTGACACTTTAGGATTTTCAAAAATTAATACACATTCTCCTAAATTATTTTTTATTGAATAAGGAATAAATCCTTTATCAATTAGACTTTGAGAAGCAGATCTATATGAACTAAAAACACTATCTACCCAATTTTCATAATCGCTATATTCCTGACCGTTGTCCAACTCGATAACATATACTTTCACGTTAATCGTCACTCCTTTTTTTAGAACTAAAACGGCAAATGTTTTCTGAAATCTTCAATTAATCCGTACACTTGTTGCCATGCTCCAACCAACACACCATCTATAAAACTTGGATCATAATTAGAGATTGGTGTCTCTTGTGGATAATATCCTTTTTGGCTAACGACAATTTGAATTTCCTCTGCGGAAACA
Source organism: Paraliobacillus sp. X-1268 (assembly GCF_003426095.1). Taxonomy (NCBI): domain Bacteria; kingdom Bacillati; phylum Bacillota; class Bacilli; order Caryophanales; family Bacillaceae; genus Paraliobacillus; species Paraliobacillus sp. X-1268. The sequence continues at coordinate 126,423 of NZ_QJSK01000005.1, read as the reverse complement.
TTATGTTGTACCATTAAATCTCTTAAAGCCTTTGGTATGTCTGGACTTAATTCAACTTTATTATCAACTGGTTCTGCACTTTGTACAGATGGTTGTTCCGTAATCGGTTGTGTCTGTTGAATATTTGGTTGTTCAACCTGTTGTTGCGCTGCTGGTTGTTCAGTTTGCACTGGTTGTTGAACATGTGTATCTTGCGCTGCATGTACAGCCGTAAAAATATGAGCAATCTGACCATACTCCATTGGAAACTCATCTGGTAAACGATGCCGATTCTTGGCATCCCATGCAGGATGATGATTAGCATAAATAGTACGCATACCACCTTGACCTTTATGTCTTTTACCTTTGTCATCTGTTGCCACGCTGAATGTTTTATAGTTCATAAATAGCACCATATCTGCCCATTCCTTAACTAAAGCAGCAGTTTTGGCTGTTGTTTTATTACCTAATTTCAATTCCCAACGATCATAGGCGCCCATCTCATCTGGCTGTTCAAATTTAGTTATTTTTGCATGAGCATTCAAAACGACATTAATACCGATTTCAACTAGATCAGATAACTTATTCAGAAATTTACCGAATTCTTCTTCCAGTTGAATGAATCCTTCTCCATATCCAAAACTAGTAATGCTTTCTTTGTTAGCTCTACTAATTACAAACTCAATACCTAACCGCTCTGCCCAATCAACAGTATCGATAATAATCGTTTTGCAGGGACGATTCTGTTTTACATATTCAATCTCTTGAAAAAGAAATGTCCAACTTGTAGGCTTGTCCATCCTAGCCACATCCATATTGCTCGTACTACCTTCTGTATCGATAAAAAGTGGCTCAGGAAACTGTGACGCTAAAGAGGACTTTCCAATCCCTTCCGGTCCATATAAAACTACCTTTTGTGCTTTCGCTACTTTTCCAGTTGTAATATTCATAATTAAAACTCACCTGCTTTCCAAGTTTTCGGTTGTGCCGGTTCTTGCTTCGGTTTCTCCTCCGTAGCTTCTGATAGAACATCTTGTCCAGTTACATAACCGTCTTCGATAATGATGCTGCACTCTTCACCACTAGATACTCTAGTTGCAATAGCTTGTAAGTCTTCTTGGATTAACCAATCACCAAATTCTTTTAATGAGTCCATATCCATCTGTTCTAACTTGTCTAGTAGGATAAATCCGCAATTAGGTTTTAATTTACGTACAATAGCAGTGGATACTTTCAATTGATCCGATCCGCTCATGTTGTCCCATTTCTGACCGTTGTAAATTAGATCTCCCTCTGCAACTGATAAGCCATCTAATGGTAAATGTGCATTGGCAAGTAATTCTGATTTTTCTTTACGTACATTTTCAATTTGGCCACTTAGCTTGTCATACTGGCCACGATAATCATTAGCATCTGTTTCTGCTTTATCTTTATCGAGATTGGCACGCACCTTACGATTTATCTCATCAATCTCTTGGATGTTTTGCTGCAAGGCTTCTGTCGATTGATCATGTAAATCTATTGCTGATTGATTGGCAATTTCTAAATCTTGTGCCGTTTGATTTTGCGTTACTTGTAATGCTTCTAGTTGTTTCGTTAAGCGTTCAATTTCTTGTGCTTGTTGTTCATATTTACTTTGGATCATGCGTAATTGCTCACGTTTTCGTTGATTTTCACCATTACGAGCAAGTATTTCTTGCTGCTGGTTAATCAGATCAGATGCCGAAACAAGTTCTTTTGGTGAATCAGGGTAATAAGTATGCTCTTCAGCATATTTTTTCTTTTGATCTGCTATTTGTCCAATTGCTCGGCGTTGGTTATATAATTCTTGTTCTTTATGTTCTAATTGATGTAATTGATCCCCTACACCAATAATTTGCAGCAACGTATTTGCTTTTTCATTACTTGTAGAATTTATAAACTTTGGTAGATCAATAGCTAGTTCTTCTACGAAACTATTTAATAGTTGTTGTCCAGCTTTTTCACCGTTTGGATCAACTACCTTTAAATCGCTGTTTTTTCCTTTGCGTTCTACAACCAATCCGTTGGATAGCGTAATGTTGAGATACGGAGGGATAACAGAACCTTCACGATCAGCCTTGCTAGGACGGTACTTATTACCGCCTAGTCCCCAAGCTATTGCATCTAATACACTCGTCTTACCTTGATTATTCTTTCCACCAACAATTGTGATGCCATTTGCAGTGGGTTCAATTTTTACAGCTTTGACACGTTTTATATTTTCAATTTCAAGTTTGTTTATCTTAATGCTCATGTTCTATCTCCTTCCGTTTATGCAATGATTGTAATTCGGCCGTCCTTAACTTCTTTTTCTAACTCTTCTTTCAAGTAATCACGAACATTCACAATGGCTTGATTTCTCCAAGCACCACCATCCGCTTCAAAAATGGCACCTCTTGGACCTTCTTTCATACGAAATATAAAGTCACTTACTGGTTGCTCAACTTCTAAGAATGTTCGGTAAGGTGCTAATCTAACTGGATTAGGTACCTGAACATCATCAGCTGACGAAATACCAGTTTTAATTGTTACGGCCTGTGCAATTCCGGTGTCACCTGTTTGGCGAACATTTTCTTCTTGGATATTACCAATCACTTTTAACAATAGGTCACGGTCTTTCGTTTGTTTAAACTTAGACTGGAAAGCAATGATCATTTCTTCTGAATCATAGTAATGATCGTACCCAAAACTAGGAACAATTGCCTTAGCCATAACTAAACTTTCACGTTCTCCCTCTGAATCAAGAACACCTTTCAAAACCACATTATTTTCATCGAATACTTGCAGGAATAAATTTTGATTGTTTCTTTCAAGATTAGCTTTAATGTATTCTACTAATCCTGTTAAAGTGTTTACTTTTAAAGCTGATTCCGCTCTACTAACGAACGGTTTTATTTCGTAAGCTCGTCCATCTTCATCTACTGAAAAGTGACGATCTTGTCCATTGGCATCTACGACATCCACAAATCTTTCATCTGGCTTGATTGATAACTGTTGTAAAAACTTAATTGCTTCTTTTAACATGTTGAATTACCCTCTTCCTTTTTGTAGGTTAATTATGTTTTTCCGCTCTTCTTCACGTTCAATGATGTCTACTGGTTTACCTATATCCGTGTTTACATTCGCATCATCATCAAAATAGGTTTGACCAGGAACTTTTGATTTAAGTTCTCTTGCTTCAATTCTTCCGTTAGATAGATCTTTACCAGTAATGACTGTAACGGATGTATCTTTTACATTTGCTAGTTTTACAGATATCGTGCTATTTAATTTAATCGTTTGACGGTTATCATCAGGAGCAAATTCTAGCTTAATCGTTACAGTTCGTTTATCCTCTGCGTTAGTATTTGGATCATGAATATTGTTAAAGATTTTATTTAATTCATGATCTAGCTTTTCTTGTATCGCTCCATTGGCTAGTCTTGATAAAGGTAAATCAATTTCTTTTTGAGCCATTTTTAAAATTTCCCCTTTCGTGATATACTACTTTTGATAAGTTTGTTTCTGACCTTCTGTTGCAGCAGTTGGTCATTTTTTATTTTTGAAGATTTCGATTTCTTGCAGTGTAACTTCAGATAATTTGTAATATTCAATAGCAACAAAACCAGTAGGTTCTATGAATTGTAGATCCTGTTCAATTACGTTTGCACTAATGAGAGCATCGACCATTCCGTGATTTTCTGACCAATCTTTTATACCAACTACACCTTCAGATGGTTGGAATTCTCCATTAACTGTTGCTATTGCAACTCGGCTGGCATCTTCTTTATCATGCAATTGAATGGCCGTATTTCCGTTACGATATTTACCAAACTTTAATTCACATTCGTATCCTTTGAATGTCATATCCATAATCATTCACCTCCCTTCAAAACCACTTTTTGCGATCCATCATTTGATCTGCCAGTTCACGATGTTTAATTTGCTTTAAAATGTCTAGAGCATCATCTGTGGTTAATTTCTGCTTATGCATACGATGAATCTCCACGGCAATAGCTGTTGCATGATTGCTATATAATGCAGCCTTGTCAAACTCTCCTTTGTCCAATTCAATCTTGGACAAGTTAAAATAACGTTCTTGCTGAGTGATTAATTCTGCTGCTCTTTGATGGTCTGCCTTTGAAAAGTAATCACTTAATTTCAAACTACTCACCCCGATCTAGTTTCTCGTAATTAGCGATCCTAACTGCGAGTACAATATTTAACGTAATTACTAATGTTGCTGCTACAAACAATCCAATAGCGATACCTTCAAACATTAGAAACACCTCGCATAACTTGCTTCCAGGTACAGCGACATAATCTCTGGAAAAGATCTTTTATATGCTGCAATTCTTTCAGCTCCCAACAATGGGATACGAAAGGCATATTCCATGTCAGTCATTAATGCACCGAGTCTAATAGATTTAAGGTAGTCATCTTTTACTTCCTTAATTTCTTCAAAACGATCTTTAAATTTGCTTAGCATGTCTTGATCCGTTGCTACTATATTCATGAAATTACTTCCTTTCGTTGTTTTGAATCGAAATCCGCAATAATTAATCTTTCACAAAACGTTTAGCAAACCTTAACTGTTGTTTGATATAAGAATCGTTTTCGTTCCCCCCACTTGATAACCAGTCTCCAATGCGTTGGTTAATATCTTGTAGAACAACAAGAGGTAATTGATTAGCTATTAAAGAGATTTCTTGAATTGCGTTTGTCTCGCTCAATATCTTTTCTCCTCCTTCCTTACTGCACATTTTCTGTCTAGATTACGAATCAATTAATTTATATTCAAAATAATCAGGATTAAAATTTCTCTCTTTTAAAAGCTGAATGGCATCTTCTCTTTCTTGTCTTTTACTATGAGATTCCGTCCATATGAGTTTTTTAGTTTCTCTATCATAAATTTCAATAGTAAACATGTGCCACTCAACTCCTTTTCACCCTGGCATAAAATCCTGCATACAACGGGATACCACCATCTGAAGCAACTACATCTCTCAGTTCTTCGAAAGTGATTTCTACATACTCGCCACCAATGACTGTGTTTGTTAATAATTCAATTTGACAGTCCGTATCTAAATCAAATCGCGAACCATCTTGTTTTATTAAATAGGCATCACCGTCATCAACTATTGTTGTACCGATTGTGTAACCATCTAAGCGATCCATCAGGTCCTTATACATTTGATTCCTCCTCCTTCAACTATTTATTTAAGATTTAGCCACTCATCAATCGCATTTAAGTTAAAAATCAAGATTCTCGGAGACGGTCTCTGATGTGGAATCTTTCCCTCTCTAAGCAAAGAGAAAATAGTTGATTCACTTATAGGAGCACCGATTGATTCAAGATACTTGGATAATTCTTTAGCCCCTCGGACGTTTCTCATAAAACCTCACCTCCTAAACACCTAAAATCTTAAGAATATGTTTAATGTGTTCCTGTGCTTTTGGACCGTCTTTGCGCCCATTGATGATGTCAGATAAATATGCATTTGAGATTCCTAGCATTTCAGCTAATTCTTTTTGCTTCAATTTTCGTTTGAATAACTCTGATCTTACTAACGCACCTAAATCATTTGACATGATTGACCCTCCTTCCTACTACCTATCTGTTAACTTGATACAAGATTGGAGTATTTTACAAAAAAAGCGATTTAATTAGCTAAAAAGCATTGACCTTTTTATGCGTATAGTTTAATATATACCCATAGCTAAATAAGACTATTAAAAGCCTGTACTAATACATTTATCTGCTCCCCAGCGTCAAAACTGTATTTTCTTAGGTCGTATTTTTTATTGTCTTTTTTCGCTAACTAAATAGCTTATGTCAGTAATATTAAACTATAAGTATAAAATCGTCAAGTATTTTTATGCTTAAAATTTAATTTTATTTGACTAGCTCTCAAGGATGGTTGATATGATAGTGTTCGAAGCAGTAAAAGAGTTGTGTAAAGAAAGAAGAATTTCTATTAATGATTTAGAAAACGCACTAGGTTATTCAAAAAACACTTTGTATCGTCTAAAAACACAAATACCTGGAGCTGATAAACTTCAAGCTATAGCCGACTATTTCCATGTCTCAACAGATTACCTACTCGGCCGTACGGATGAAAAGTACATCAACGAACCTGAGACAATAGCAGCTCACCATGACGGAGAAGAATGGACAGAGGAAGAGTTGGAGGAGATTGAAGAATTCAAACGTTTTGTGGCTATGAGAAGAGAAGCCCGAAGAAAGAAAGGGGAATAGCCATGTATTTATACGAAACTTTAATGGAGGAATGTAATGGTAAGGATATTGAGGTATATGAAAAGAAAATGAAAAATAAAGGGTTGTATGGTGATAACATTATATGGATTAATAAATCGCTACCAACAAGTACCGAAAAATACAGCATCTTAGCTGAAGAACTTGGACATTACTATACTTCAATTGGCGATATTACTGATCAGTCCAAATTAGTGAATCGTAAGCATGAGAAAAGAGCTCGTGCATGGGCGTTTGAAAAAGCAGTTCCTTTTAAAAAAATTGTACAAGCTCATAAAGAGTCCGTTAAAAATAAATATGAGCTTGCAAAATTCTTAGGTGTTACGGAATCTTTTTTAGAGGGAGCGCTTGATCGCTACAAAGAAAAGTACGGAGATACTGTCGATTACGAAAATTACACAGTTTGTTTTGAACCACTAGGAGTTATAGAGTGGTTTGATAAAAATTTTTAACCACAAAATAGAACATACATTCTTATATTAAGGAGAGGATATGTAATGGCCAGCTATGAAGATTTGGGTTTTGGAAAGTTTAAAATATATGTAGAACTCGGTTATGACGATCGTGGCAAACGTAACAGGAAAACGAAAACTATCACCGCGACTAGCCAGCGTGATCTGAATAAAAAAATGCGTGATTTTGAAATAAATTGTTTTAATAAAAAGGATGAACCAATAGAAAAGATTACTTTTTCCGCTTTTGCTGATCGATGGATTAAAAATCACGTCAATCCTAATCTAGCACTAACCAGTAAAGAAGCGTATGAGTATTTGTTAAATGATTGTGGTGTGAAAGACCACTTTGGGAAAATGAAATTAAAAGATATTAAAAAATATCACATTGTAGAATACCTGGCAAACGAACAAGCAAACAATAAACCGCTCCTACCAAATAAATATATGTTGTTAAAAAGCATTTTCGCAAAAGCGATTGAGTGGGATGTAATTAACACGAATCCATCATCAGGTATAAAGGAGCCAAAGCGAGAAAAGAAAAAGGTAGATTATTATAATGAGGATGAACTGCATCAGCTATTTACTGTGTTAACGAATTGTTATCCTAAGCACCGTATTATGATTAAGCTGGCTGCAATCGGCGGATTAAGACGCGGAGAAATATTAGGGATAAGAGAAGAATCAATTGATTTTGAAAATAATTCAATCTATGTAGATAAGCAATTACGCTATGACAAAAGTAAAAAAGAATTTTATTTAGCATCAGTAAAAAATAAGAAACCTCGTACCGTGTATTTCCCTAAAGAATTTATGGATGAACTGAATAAGTACTACTTACAATTTAAAGCAAGAAGAATGGAAATGGGGAATCTATGGAAAGGAATATATGATGCAGAGGATAACATAATTAATCTATTGCTGGTAAGAGATGATGGATATCCTACTCATTTAAATACGATGCGAAATGAATGGAATAAAATCATTAAGCGTAACGAATTAAAACCTATCACCTTTCATCAATTAAGACACTCCTGTGCTTCTTTAATGGTAAAGAAGGGGATTAACTTTAAAGTAATACAAGAACGCTTAGGCCATGCAAATATAGGAATTACACTTGATCTATACTCCCATCTGGAAGAAGATCAGCATAAAGAAGGAGCTAACGTATTTGAACAATTATTTTGACGTTGGTCACTTTTGCGTCACTTTTACAAATAAACCCCACCAAAAGCCTTTCATATCAACACTTAAACAGCATAGATGTACTATTGAGGCGTTAAGGCTCCCAATAAATACGGTCTGCCTGTGAATAATTTGGTTCTTAGTATTTAAAAATAAACAAACAAAATGCTCCTGGTTTAATAGGCGCATTTCCTCCATCACAAAATTAGCGCCATCTTCAGGACTCCGAATAACATACCTTTCTTGCGGCTTTAATTGATTCATACGTTTACCCAGTTCAATAGCCGCTAAGATCAGCACAGCTTTCACCATACCTATACCTTTAATCGCAGTTAATTCTTCAAATGTTGACTCCCGCAATAAATTTATTCCTTCAAAGTGCATTAGCACACGTTGAGCTAGATCCTGAACAGATTCTTCTCTTGTACCAGTACCTAATAATATCGCAAGTAACTCTTGGTTAGAGACATGGCTTGCTCCTAATTCAATCAATCTCTCTCGAGGCCGATCTTGTTTGGGTACATCTTTCATCGTTACATGTATACTAGTCATCTATTCACCTCAATATGTTTTTTTATACAATTAATAGTACCGAGTCAATGAATAGAAAACAAATCTGCATTTCTCAAATTCAGGGCTTTCTTTATATGTTAAAGATATAAATTTGGTTAGATAAAAACAAGCATTATACAGTTTAACCATATTAAGAATTACTTTTTATTATGTTCTAACGTTTTTTTAAATATTTTGATAAAGTTGCCATACTTCCAATAATTGTAATTGTTTATTTTCTCTACTTTCCCCTTCAGTAATCATGGTAGCAATTTTTTGAATCGAATCTTTCCATGCCGTAACACTCTCTGGTAATCCTTCTGGAGCTGCTTCCAACCAATTTGTCCATACCTCAACTTGTTCAGCATCTGAATCTTGATTAACCGCCTGAACTGTATCCGTCCATAGAGTTGGGAAAGTTTGTAACCATTCTATTACTTGAGGATTAAAAGCTGCGTTACGTTCTGTTGTTGACCATGCGCGTGCATATGCCTCCAACCCTTTTGCCTCCATATCACTTGCAATGGCTTTTGCTCCTTCTTCTGTTGGAGTAATCCCGACAAATAATCGAAGTTGATCTCCTTCGTTCCAGACCATTGCATTATACCCAGAAGCTGCTATTTTATCTTGCCATTCAGTTGCCTTTTCCTTCGTTGAGAATACACCCACCTGAACAACATAAGCTTGTAATGCTTCTAACGTTATACTTTCTCCATCAACAACTTCCGTTTCAGCTCCCGTATTTGTCGAAGTAGCTTCAGAAGAAATTCTATCATTCGTCGCAAGATTATCTTGGTCATCTATTTCAACAAACATCTTTAAAATAATAAATCCTAATATAACACTGATCCCAATCGCACCACATGCAGTAAATATAAAGGCTTTCACAACCGAATTATTATTCTTTTTACTCTTAATCTTTTCAGACGAAGAATCATCAGTTAAATGACTGTTTTTTTCAAAAACATCCACCTCTTCGATCTCCTCTTTATCCAAACTAGCCGCTTCCTCAAACCATGTTGGTCTATCAGATAAATAATCCCGACTATCATTTTTACTATCTTGCTTATTCTGTTTTTTATTATTTATTTTTACAGTGATTTTGTTATTGTTATCCACCCTAATTACCTCGTTTCCTATTACGTTTGGTTCACTCTATCATAATCCAAATGAAAAAGTAGACGAGTTTTGTCAGTACGCGATAGCAATTACCAACATAAACTAGCAAATTATTCGTAATTTCTTTGTAATCAAAAAAACAAGAGGACCATTAATCTTGGTCCTCTTGTTGTTGTTCTGCTTCTTGTTCTTCATCATATTCGAATGTTGGTGTTTCTGTTTGAAGTGCTGTTAGCGTTGGATTGTAAAAGGTAGTTAAACCGACGGAGAGTTCAATACTTCCTTCTTCTACTTGAACAAATTCAATATTATTAATTTCCACTATGCGATCCATGTTAGTTAAATCTGTTAAAAACTGATTCATCTCATCATAATTTGGTGCTAATACTTCCATTTGATAATTTATTTTAGTAAGTTCAGATGTAGCTTCTCCATCTTGATCACTAGCTACTTGATCTTCACTATTCGTCAATAATGTTATAGTACTGTTCGTTTTCTTCTCTATTTCTTCAACAATCAAAATTAGTTGATTAATTGCTTTATCTATTGGGATTTGCTTTTGTAAATCCAATGAATTAACAATTTCATCTTCAAGTTCTTGTTTACTTAAATCCGCATCTTCGATCAATTGATCCTGTTCTGCAAGTTCACCTTCTAAGTACCTTACTTCTTGTTGACTAGGATAAATAAATTGATAATAAGAAAAAAAGGCAATTATAATAACTAGTAAAACTACACCAATCGATAGCAATGAGTAGATACGTGACCATTTAAATATCATTTTAATCAGCCTCTTCCACTAAATAATCTGCATTAATACCAAAATTAAATGTTGCAACATAGTAATCATCTATTTTTTCTAAATTTATTAAATTTACATTCTCTGCATATGTCGACCCATTAATATTTTGACTAAAGTTGGCAGCTTCTGATAATGCATTTAAATGAATACCTACTGTTACACCATTCGTGATAGTAAATGAATAGTTTTCAATAAACGTATCGTTTGGCAAATCAGCTTGGATATCGTCTAATAAAAATAAAGAAGGATAAACAGCAGTTTCTAATTGCTCAATTTGTGCTTTCAATGTCTGTTTTTGTTGTTCGACCATGTTAAGTGTATTAATTTCTGCTATAATTTCAGATTTATCTATTCTTTCTTGTTGTAGAGAAACATATTTATTCTCCAAACTTGTATGGAGAATGAAGAAACTAATACTAATAATAAGTAAACTGACCATAAATATAGCAAGTAGCAAATATAGGGCGGTATTTATCTTCTTTTTTTCAACAAAATTTATTTCTATCATAAGGTGATCCCCTTACTATGAAGTTTAAATAGTCTTCTCTTCACTTTCTTTGTGTTAATCCATATACAGTAGCATATTCTGGTGGTAAGTCACTAGGAAATGCTATAGTTTTAATTGGCAAATTGAAACGAGATGCCAGTGATTCATTTATTAACGACTGCGCTGGAAAATCACCGATTAATAATAAATGAGAAACTTGGGCCTCACCTGACATAATAGAATATTGATAGAAATCCATAAAACGTTCTATCGTTATTAACTGATCATCAATCAGCTCTCTCCACATATCTTCAATTGAATGCATCGAATCTTCAACTAGATTATTAGTAAAAATCATATCATTACTATTCAAATGAATATGGCGATTGAAGATTGGTTTTTGATCATGAAAGACGGTGAGCACTAAGTCCGTTTTAGACCACTGAATCATAAGTAAATGCTCTTCTTTGTTAGCAAGATCCAAATTATAATAAGTCCGATATACCGATAGAAAAGACAAGTCAGCTACCATCAGTTTTACATTTGCTCGTTCAAACACTTCTAAGTAAGCATTTAACCGTTCTTTTGGATATGCAAATAAAAGAATTTTATTGGTTTGTTCTTCTTCTGCAATAACCTCAAAATCTATAACTGGATTTTGAAAAGGCAGTCGAATACTACCTTCTAATTCTAATTCAATATATTTTTTCACTTCATCTTTAGTTAATTGTTTAGGTACTGATTCTTCTCTCATCGTAACAAAAGCATCTGGAACGCAAAATGCGAGGTGCTTATTCCTCCATTTTTTATCTTTAACAACATTTTTAATGATAGTTGTTAACCTTTGTTGATCTATGATTTTCCCATCCTCAACAATGCCATGTTCCAATGGTATTTCCCCATAGTCTTTATTAGCTGTAACGTTTTTTTTAGTGGAAACAAGATATCGAATCATCGTATCATTTATAGCGATGTTTATTCTATCTTTGTTAAATAAACTCATTTGTGTTCATCCTTTAAAAAAATAATGTAATGTACCAATTGATTATTTGACTACCAAAAAAATAAGTAGTTAACGCAGCGATGCAAATAGAGGGTCCAAATGGCACCGGACTTTTACGATTGATTCTTCTAGTAGCCAGTAATAGCAATGTGATAATTGTCCCGAAAATAGTTGCTAGAAAAAAAGTTAGTAGAATTCCTTTATATCCTAACACAATTCCTAGTATAGTGAATAACTTCATATCACCCGCACCCATACCACCTTTACTAACAAGAATGATCAGCGTTAATAATATAAATCCGACTGCTGCACCAGCAATTGAAGACCACCACGGTTCTAACGGATCAATAAAGCGTAAAATAATTAAAAACGGTAGGAAAAACAATAAAACTTTGTTAGGTATTAGCATATAAGTGATGTCAGAAACAACGATAATCACACATAAAGAAGTGAGTATTAGTGCCATTACTAGCTCTAATTGAAACCCAAAAAAATAATAGCTAAAACTGAAAAGGAAAGCTGTAGATAATTCTATTGTAGGATAAAGAGGGGAAATCTTTTCTTTACAGTTTCTGCATTTACCAGTTTGAAACAGATAAGAAAATATCGGAATCAGCTCATACCAATGCAATGTTTTATCACAACGAGGGCAATAAGAACGTTCAGATTCTAAGAAATTATTATTCGGTACACGCAAACCAACAACATTATAGAATGAACCAAATACACTTCCAAAAATAAAAAAGATAACGATATAATAGACTTCCATATTTTTTATCTCCTAATTATGTATAAAAGACCCCTTTGGGAAGGGATCTTTTATATTGAAAATTAATTTTCATTAACCTGATTATGGTGTTGTAGTTGGTTTAGTAAAACTGTATGTCCCACCATCTTTATATATCACTCTTGTTTTGACATAATCTCCATCTTCTAAATAGCCATCATCAATCAAATCCTGTACTGTAGTACTGCTACTCGTAAAATTACCCTCTACATCTGCTAGTCTTGCAGCATCAAGGATTAGTTCCTCTTGTGCCTCAGCAGCATTACTTCTAGCATCTTCAGTTATATTCCCAATTGCAGGAACAGCAATTGCTACAATAATACCTAAAATAACAATAACTGCTAAAAGCTCTACTAATGTAAAACCTTTCTCATTGCGTAACATTTTCCTCATTCTAGTTAACATTTTATTATTCCTCCTCATTTAATTTCTCTTATAAAAAAAGACTCACAGCATAAAGATGGTGTCAGTCGGTTGCACTACTAGCTCAAATTTATCCAAGTGCCCAGATACAGATAAACCTTCATTGCTTCTACTATTCGTTTTATACTAATAGTTCTATTATACTACATTTTTATAACCTGTCTACACTTTTAGATATTTTCAAACAAGCTAAACATAGGTATAACGATCGCTAAAACAATTGCGCCTACGATTACAGCTAAAAACAGAATCATTATCGGTTCAATTAATGACTTTAACTTTTCCGATGATTCATCTAATTCTTGTTCATAAAAGTCAGAAACTTTTTTCAACATCGCATCAATTGAACCTGTTCGTTCGCCTACAACAATCATTTGTGTAATTAATTTAGGGAAAACCCAATGTTTTTCCATAGGCGTGGCTAGTGACTCTCCCTTTTCAAGGGAATCTCTACTTTCACGCAAAACTTGTTTAATTACTTTATTATCTATAACCCGTTCCGTTATCGTAACAGCTTGTAAGATTGGTACAGAACTATTTAACAAAGAACTTAATGTTTGCGTCATTCTAGCGAGTAAAGATTTTTGAATAAACATACCGAATATTGGAATTCGAAGTTTTATGACATCAAATAAATAAGAAATGTTTGGGCGTCGATTTAATAATCTAATCGTCACACCTAATACTAATATTAGTATCATCATAATCCACCAATAAGACTGAACCATATCGCTAATATTTAATATCGCTGCTGTATATGGTGGTATTTCTTGGTCAAAAGATAGGAACATGTCCGTGAAAATCGGTACAATAAATGCAAGTAAAAAAATAGTGATAAATACGGCAACAATACCAACCACAACAGGATAGGTTAATGCAGTTATGATCTTTTGTTTTAACTGGTATTGTTTCTCATAATAAGTAGCCATTCTATCAAGGATTTCATCTAAATTACCACTAATTTCTCCAGCATGGATCATACTGATTAATAATTCAGGGAAAAGACGAGGAAATTCTGCTAATGCATCAGATAGGCCAATTCCTTCTTCTAGATCGTTTTGAATTTGTTGTAGTGCTTTTTTTAGTGGTTTACTTTGTGTTTGATCTTCTAGAATAGAAGTTGTTTCTACTAATGTTATACCGGCATCTATTAACGTCGAAAATTGACGGAGAAAAATAACAAAATCCTTATTCTTTATTGGATTACCTATATAAATATCTTTGTATAAAAATGAGTTCAATTCATTTATCTCAAATAAAATTAGTCCTTGAGACTTTAATTGTTTGATCGCTTCTTTTTCATTCTCGCTACTAATTTTCCCTTTTTTTATCTTGCCATCGACAGATTTCGCTTTATACGCATAATAGTTCATAAAATTCCACCTCTTCCCCCATCATAACTTGAACTAAAAAGTCATATCTTTTAAATACGGAGATGCATGTTTTTGCGTTATAATTCCTTGTTGTATCATCCGTTTTATATCCATCGTCATGGTATGCATACCATACTCTTTAGACGTTTGCATGGTGTTAGGAATCTGATGCATTTTTTCTGATCGAATTAAGTTTTTTACTGCAGGTGTGTTAATTAAAATTTCAGTTGCTGCTGCTCGTCCAAATCCTTTTGCCAAAGGAAACAAGCGCTGCGATACAATGGCCTCTAACACATTAGCAAGTTGAATTCTTATTTGACTCTTTTGGTGGGCAGGAAAAACATCAATAATTCGATCCATCGTTGAGGACGCATCAGTTGTGTGCAGTGTTCCTAGAACTAAATGTCCCGTTTCTGCAGCAGTTATTGCTGTAGAAATTGTTTCTAAGTCGCGCATCTCACCAACTAGTATCACATCTGGATCTTGACGCAAACACGCACGTAACCCTTTTTGAAAACTACTCGTATCGAAACCTACTTCTCTTTGATCGATAATGCATTTGTTATGCTGATACAGATATTCGATTGGATCCTCTAACGTAATAATATGTCGGTTCATTGTTTTGTTCATATAATCAATCATTGCTGCTAAAGAAGTACTTTTTCCACTTCCAGTTGGACCTGTTACCAATACTAACCCTTGTGGTAACCCTGCTATTTCTTTCAATACGTTAGGTAAATCTAAATCTTCAATAGATGGAATCGTAGTTGGAATCGTTCGAATAGCTAATGAGATACAATTTCGCTGAAAGAAAATGTTCATTCGAAAACGTGATACACCCGCAATTCCATGTGATAAATCTAGTTCTCTTTCTTCTATTAATTTAGACCACATCTCTTCAGTTAGAATCGATTTAGCCATTTGTTCTGTATCCGTTGGCTCTAATTTATCCTGTCCATGAAGTTGTAACCGACCGTCCACACGAAAAATTGGTTGTGAACCAACAGTTAAATGAACATCTGATGCTTTTTTATGAAATGCTGTAGTTAATAATTCCTCTAGTCTATTTTCCATGTTTGCTCACCTACTCTTCCGTTGCCACGCGTAATACTTCATCAAATGTGGTAATACCCTGCTGTACTTTTATTAGACCATCTACTAACAGAAATCGCATGCCATTTTGCTTTACATATTCTTTAATATCTGTCATATCAGACTGATTCATCATCATTTTTTTGACTTTATCATCGATTACTAAAAGCTCATGAATTGCTGATCTACCACGGTAACCTGTTGATCTACAACTATCACAACCAACACCTTCGACCACTTCCGTTAAATCTATATTATGACGGCTAAAAATTTCTTTTTCCATTTTAGTTACGGATCGTGATTGTTTACAATCAACGCAAACCTTTTTAACTAAACGTTGAGCCATAACAGCTGATAAAGCAGAAACGACAAGATAAGGCTCAACATCCATATCAAATAGACGAGGAATCGCTGCAATCGCACTGTTTGTGTGTAATGTACTAAAAACTAAGTGCCCCGTTAGTGCTGAACGTATAGCTATTTCAGCAGTTTCACGGTCACGAATTTCCCCAACCATTATTATATTTGGATCTTGACGTAAAATTGAGCGTAACCCTTTTGCAAAAGTAAGACCTACCGCACTATTTACTTGAACTTGATTAATACCTTCCAATTGATATTCAACCGGGTCTTCTATTGTGACGATATTAACATCTTCCTGATTCAATTCATTGATTGATCCATAAAGTGTCGTTGTTTTACCAGAACCTGTTGGACCTGTTAATAAAATTAATCCTGAAGGTTGTTCGATTATTTTTTGATATTTGTCTAAGGTGTCTTTTGAAAAATCAAGTTCTGTCAATGTTTTAAATATATTACTTAAATCTAAAATACGAATAACTATTTTTTCACCAAAAACCGTTGGTAAGGTTGAAATCCGTAAATCGACTGGTTTCGCATCAATGATTAAACGAATTCTACCGTCTTGTGGCAAACGTGTATCCGTGATATTTAATTCCGATAATATTTTCACTCGGGCAATTAAAGCATTTTGTAATCGCTTTGGTATTGTTTTTTCTGTTCGTAACATACCATCAACTCTATATCGAATCATAACCTTCGACTCTGAAGGGTCAATATGTACATCACTCGCTTTTAGCGTTACACCTGTTTGTAATATTTGATCTAATATCCGAATGGCAGGGGCTTCCTCATTTTCAGATTCTTCTTCTGTATAAGCGTCTTCCATGTCATAATATTTATTTATCGCTTGTAAAATATCATCTTTTGTTGCGATTACAGGTTTGATCGTAAACCCTGTTGATAGTTCTAAATCATCAATTGCATAATAATCGAGCGGGTCATTCATTGCAACAGTTAAAATATTCTCTTGTTGTTGAATAGGTAAGAGCGTATTTTCACGTGCTGTTTCTTTTCGAACAAGATCCATTAAACCTTCATCAATTGGAAAACGATATAAAGAAACGCTTGGAATTTTCAAATGTACTTCTAAAACTTCTAATAATTGCTTTTCCGTAATATAGCCCTGTTCAACCAGTGCATCCCCAAGTTTTTGTTTCTCTCGTTTTTGTTCTATTGCCTCAACTATTTGTTGTTCGGTAATTAAGCCATCTTCTTTAAGGACGTCACCAAGTTTCCGTTTATTTCGTATCGCCATTTGACCCCTCTTTTCGTATCAATGATTAAAACCCTAATTTAATTCTACTGTTGGTTGTTTTTCAATTAAGTCATCCGTTGATGGGGAACTGCTAGATCCAAAAGGGAAGTCATCGAGATTGACTTCTTTATAAGTTAAAGATCCGCTCCCTACGAGAAATAGTCTATCAGCTATTACAGTTCCATTAAACGTACCACTGTTTACAATATCAACAGTTGCATTTGGAGCCAATAACAAGGTGTTATTTTTATATGTACCATTTACTACGACTTTATTACCGCCTGTTAGTAGGTGACCTTGTATACCCCCTGTACTAGTAGTATAAATATCAGCACCTTGAGCAAAAAAAGAACCTATAATACTATCTCCACTCAGATCAACCTTTTTATTAAATCCTTTTAAATATATTGTTAATTGGTCAATAGTCCCACCTAAATTCAGTTTCGCTTGAGTACCTTCATGAAAATCTATTGTCTCTTCAACATATATTGTAAGATTACCTCCACCAGTAATTTTTATTTCTCCCTGTTGAATGGATAGCTCATCTAGCACAATTTCTCTATTTTCCCCATTTGTTTTAATTTCTAATGTATTTGCACCTGTAATGTGTAACTTTTTTAATGCAATGTTTTTATCTAAATTCATTACATATTCATTAGTTGCTTGATTTATTGTCAATATCCCACTTTTTATGACATCATGGTTGGCTCCCCACTTTTTTATTTGCTCATCAGGCATAATTTCATACGTAGGATATGCAGGGAAATTATCTATAATTTCTTTTGCATTTAGATAAACCTGATTCATATTACCTATCGGTTTAACTTCCGGTATCTTACCAGAATATGTATCATTATTATACTTTCCAGGGTAATTTAACACATTGCTACCTATTAGTTCTGGAGCATATACAATTCCATTAATAGAACCCTCACCTTGTATAGATACAGCATCCTTCTTGCTAAGATTTATAGCTATATTCCCAGTAATCCGATCATTTGTAATTACTTCATTCTGTACTAAAGCAGCTAAATTATCTGGTATCTCAATCGAACCACCACTCCCAGACTTCCAATTCACTTGAAATGGTTTTGTTACTGTGCGTGTTCGCTTTCCAATAATGCCTTCTGATACAATTTGATAAGAGCGAGGGTTGCCATCTGTTACTTGTTCCACTTTAACTTTAGCACTTGGTTGTTCAGTAAAACTCTCTTCAAAGTCTGAAATACTAGTACCATCCAATTGTTGTTCTATGCGGGAATTAAGATCAGAATAAAAAGAAGCTTCTGTGTTCGTGGTTTCGTATATCGATTCAACAAGTGTTTCTATCTCTGCGTATGTTTGATTTGCTCCACCCTCAGCTACATAATAGGTAGCCTGATAATCTCGATCAACAGTAGTTAATTTGATATTAGCAAATGAAGCAGTGGCTAATGCCAAACCTAATAAAGATAATACTGTTAAGGCCATCATTACGATAACTAAGATAGCACCATCTTGATTATTTTTTATATATTTGTAATGTTTTTGCATAAACTTCACCTACTCTCGCAAATAAATTACTGTAGATAGTGTTTCTATTTTTCCATTCCGATTTGGGAGACTACTAATCGATATTTCTATTTTTCCATCCTCTTTATCAATATTAAAACTTGATATTTGGTCACTAATTACGGTGCTATTTTCATAAAAATTTGGTTGTTCTAGTTCGTAACTATTTGTACCAATGGTTATTTCGTTTGTATCACTTGTAACACTTACTAGATCAGCTTCTGTTGATCGTATTTCCTTGGTAATAGTCGCCATAACATAACGCACTTGTTCCTGATAATTGATTTCTTCCGTTTGATTTCGATATTGTTTTTGGCCGAATATATGCGCAGATCCAATTAAAGCAATTATGATTGACATTAAAGCAAGTGCGGCTAATAATTCAATTAATGTCATACCTTTTTCATTTTTGAACACTAGCACACCTTCTAACTTTCCCACAATAGTTTTGTTTCCAACTGTGCTTCTAGTTTATTTGCATCATTATATACCTTTACAACCACGTCTTTTACATCGTCGTTAGTAGTAAATGTAATACTAATATTATAAATATTAGTGTCTTCCATTTGCTTCGTGAGTATATACTCATAATTACTATCTGAACTGTTTACATGATACGTATTTGATAAATAGGTAATTGTATCCACGTAACTCATCGTATCACTCAAATGATATATTTCTTCCATTTCTGATTGTGCAACATATGACGAATCAGTGATATCCTTTGATACATTGTTTACTTTGGTTGATTGAATAAAAAAAGTTAAAAAAGTAACAATTATGATCGAAAGTATAGCAATAGAAACAATTATCTCTACTAAAGTCATACCATTTTGATTATTCATCTGCGAAAAACTTTTCGTCATCATCATCTCAGCCTTTTTAACTATATTCTTATCTTAAATATAGTACAATTTAAACTACTTGTATATGTTTTTCAATTATGATTGATAGACCGCAACTCGATTTCTACCTTTTTGCTTAGCTCCTACATACATCGCACGATCTGCTAACCTGACCAATTCGAATGGGTCTTCACAATGCTCCGGATAACTAGCAACTCCTACACTAATGGTGACCGTAATATCAATACACTTTTCATTTTCTTGTATATGTGTATAGGTTCTTATTGTTTTATTTGTAATAACTTGGCGTAATTCTTCTGCGCGTTGCTGACTGTCTTCTGCATTCCTTCCAGGTAAAAACACGACAAATTCTTCGCCACCATAACGTGCTACTAAGCCTTCATCTCCAATAAATGTTTTGACTCTTTCTGCTATAGCTTTCAGAATTTCATTGCCACATTCATGTCCATACGTATCGTTTATCTTTTTAAAATGGTCTAAATCGAATAAAATAAGTGAACAAATTTTTGATTTGTTGGATTCTTTGATTTGAGTACTATAATTTTGCATATAAGCTTCAAAATAACGAAAATTATATAAACCTGTTAATTGATCTGTTTCACTTTGTATTTTCCTATCTTCGTAATTTTTTGCGTTTTCTAACGCAATTCCCAAGAAATTATTTAGTATATTTAATATTGTAAATAAGTGCTCCGTAAAGGCTTGTTTATATTTCGATACGAAAACGATAATCGCAACAATTTCATTATTCCGTTTTACAGGCATAACAACAAGACTTTCCCCATCTTCGGGTATGGCACTATCACGTATATAATCCCATGCTTTCTTATGTTTATAATGCAGCATTTCTTCTTGTCTCCACGCTTGTTGGATAATAGTATTTCCTTCTTCAATACAAATAGAATCACGATAAACAAGACCTTCTAATTTAGTATAAGAACGAATTAATTTTAATTGTCTATTATCTACCACATCATAAGCAAAGGCATAATCTACAGCAAAGATTTCTGTAATATGGGTTAAAAAAACCGAAATAACATCATTCCGTTCTAACTTCCCTGTTAACGCCTGTCCTATTTCATTTGTTTGTTTTAAATAATAATTTACTGTTCTACTAGAATAGAATAGTTTCATAATAATAGAAATACTAATAAACGGTATGCCAACTACGTAAATACCAATAACACCAAATTTTTCATACATTAAATAGAGTATAAAACCAATTGGTAAAACAATTAAAGTCGTAATCATTTCCCACAAAAAACCTTCATCAAAGAATTTTGTTTCTTGTTCATAAAAAAAGCGTTTAACGAAGTGGAGGAAAATTTGATTAGAAAGAAAAACTGTTACCACATAACCAATTAATTGCAATTGTTGGGTGAAAGAATCTAAAACAATCGCTTCGTGTAAACCACCTATCCATTTATATACACTTGCCGATAAGACGGATATGAATAAAAACATAAGTAGATTAAGCGGAATTCGAAATGCCTGACTTTTATCTATTTTAAGTTTAATTAAAACAACAACTAATGCAATTTGCGTTAGTAATACTTCAATAAATAATCCGAATATTAAAAAGACTGCAAACCCAATACAATTCACCAAAAAAATCGGTGTTTTATTAACAATTATAGGAAAAAAGGAAACTGTGGCCATAATGATCGCAAATGACACGACACTTAACAACTGATCTTCATAATAAATTGGCCATGCAACATATGTCCAAACGATAGATAATGGCCAAATAATTAACCAAATTATCCAAAGTAACATTCTTTTTGATTTTAAGACCATCTAGTTTCCTCCTTTTACTGGTTCAGTCATTTAGTCATACATAAGTACTTCATTCAAAGTTTTCAGAATATATTAAAGATACCATAATAATTCTAATTACTCAAAAAAATCCCTAACTTTTCCAATAAAATCTAATGAACCTGTTATAAAAGTAATCTTATCCTTATCCTCATTTAAAATCTTTTGTAATGCCTGCTGCCAATCAGCTTCTTCTATTTTACCGTGGTTTTCAACTTGTTCATATAATTCTGATGCTTTTGCTGCCCTTTGATGGTCAAAACTTGTAAATGTAATAGTATCAAAATAACTCTCAAGCAAGCCAACCATTTGCTTTATTGGCTTATCAACGAATGCTGCGAAAAGTAATTGTTTTTCTTCTGTTGGGAAATACCGCTGCACCGTTTTTATAAACGCTGTAATTCCTTCTACATTATGGGCTCCATCAACAATTACTATTGGTTGATTTGATATTTGTTCAAACCGACCGAAAAGCGTTGCCTGACTCATGCCAGTTTCAACCGCATTTAATGCTTTAGAGAATCCACGATCACGTAGTTGCAACAATGCCATTACAGCAAGTGTAGCGTTATGAATTTGGTGTGTACCTCTCATTCTTAAAGTGATTGGATACGATACTTCTTTTGTTTGAAAAGTAAATGCCTCTCGTTTATTATCATCTATCCGCACATTCTGATAGTTAAAATCTTCACCGATTTGCACTAATTCAGCTTGATTATGTTCTGCGACATTTCTGATAACTTTCTCAGCAACTTTAGGCATTTCACCTAGTATTATGGGAACATAGCGTTTGATAATTCCAGCTTTGTGATGTGCTATTTCTTGATAAGTTTCTCCTAAAAATGTTCGGTGATCAATACCGATGGTTGTAATAATTGATAGAATAGGATTAATTGCGTTGGTTGCATCCTCCAGTCCTCCCATCCCTGTTTCAATAATTGCCAAATCAATATTTCCAGCAAAATAACCATAAGCAATAGCTACAATAATTTCAAAAGAACTTGGTGGATTATCTTGCAACTCAAGTATATGAATCGCTGGTAGTAACTGATTAAAAATTTCCATGAAAGATTGATCAGATATGGCTTGATGGTTAATTTGAATCATATCGTTTCGCTTCGCTATACTTGGCGAGGTGAATGTACCTATTTTATAATCACTTAAAACCATACAAGTAGAAATATATGTTAGTGTTGATCCTTTGCCGTTAGTCCCTGCTATATGTACAGATTCAAATTTCCTTTCTGGATGATCAAGTGCTTCTAATAAAATGTTCACTCTTTCTAATCCAGGCTTTATT
This sequence comes from Paraliobacillus sp. X-1268, assembly GCF_003426095.1. Lineage (NCBI taxonomy): Bacteria > Bacillati > Bacillota > Bacilli > Caryophanales > Bacillaceae > Paraliobacillus > Paraliobacillus sp. X-1268. The sequence goes on along the minus strand of NZ_QJSK01000005.1, from coordinate 103,742 downwards.
CCACCACGTGTTCGGGCATTTAAAAATTCATCTACTTCTTCTATTGTATAAATCAAATCTTTAACCTACTTTCCTAAAGATACTTTTTCATTCATAATAAGATAGATATTACATCAAATAATAAGTTATTAGAGGTTTGAGAGAGGATTTTTTATATGTATGGTTGGGTTATTTATAATGGCAATTTGTCGAGTGATAAATTCATTAGTTTTTCAACATGGATACAGAATGCAGGTAACAAAGAAGGAATGACTATTGAGCAAGTTAAGAATGATCAAGTTCTTTCTATTGTAGATTCTACTGGATTAAACTTACTTCAGTCAATTAAACAAGACCATCTACCAGAATTCGTTGTATTTATTGATAAAGACATTCCATTAGCACGCCAGTTAGAATTAATGGGGATACGGGTCTTTAATTCTGCTGATGCGATTGAGTTATGTGATAATAAGGTATTAATGTACCAAGCTTTAGCACAAAAGAAAGTTACCATTCCCAAAACAATTATTGCACCAAAAGTTTTCTCAGATGTTACTAAACTGACGATGGAAAACTTTTATGAAATTGAAAAAGCATTAACATACCCACTGATTATCAAAGAAGGCTACGGTTCATATGGCGAACAAGTTTTTCTAATTAATGATCGTATCCAATTAATAGAGAGAATAAAACTACTTACTAATCGACCATTTCTATTTCAAGAATTTATTAAATCAAGCTATGGACGCGATGTTCGAATTAATGTTGTAGGAAATGAAGTTGTAGCAGCAGTAAAACGCTTTGCCACTGATGATTTCCGAGCAAATGTCCAATTAGGCAGTACAATGGAAACTTATCAACCTTCCGAGAAAGAAAAAGCTCTAGCTATCCAAGCAACGAAGGCTGTTGGAGCTGATTTTGCTGGTCTAGATTTATTGTTTGGTGAAAATGATCAACCTATTATTTGTGAAGTAAATACAAACGCCCATATAGAAAATATTTTTCATTATACAGGCGTAAATATTGCAGATCACATCATTGCATTTATTAAAAAGCAAGTTAATGAAAGATAAATGAATGTCGGATCTGGATTCTGCTTGTGTTTCGCCCGATTATGCTCGCGTTCGCTTGATTAATTGAATTATCGCCCGATTATGCCTGCGTTCGCCCGATTAATTGAATTATCGCCCGATTATACTCGCGTTCGCCTGATTTTCAAGTTTTTCGCCCGATTAAGCTTACTTTCGCCCAATGCCAACTGATAGATAGAGCCCGATATACAAGAAAGCCTTCCACATATCCACATAAAAACAGCTAAAGTACGGTAGCACCGCACTTTAGCTGTTTTCAATATAATTATCCTAGTAATTCTTTTATCCGTTCTTCTACTTTCGCTCTTTTTTCTAAATAATCTTTTTCTTTTCCTTTTTCTTCAGCAACTACTTTTTCAGGTGCTTTACTAATAAAGCTTTCGTTGCCTAATTTTTTCTGAACACGTTCTACTTCTTTATTTAACTTATCAAATTCTGCTTTTAATCGCGCAATTTCTTTTTCAGTATCAATTAAACCTTCTAATGGTAAATAAAGATCCGCACCAGTTACTACAGCAGACATTGCTTTTTCTGGTACATCCACGTTTATTGAAATTGTTAATTCACTTGTGTTACAAAAGCGCTCGAGATAATGTCGATTCGCTTCTAGCTGTGCTTCTATTTCTGCATTATTTGCTTGAACAAACAAAACAATCTGTTTCGACATTGGTGTATCTACTTCGGCACGAATGTTTCGAACAGAACGAATAATGGCAACAAGACGTTTCATTTCTTCTGCTGCACTTTCGTCATGCAATTCATTACGGACTTCTGGCCAAGCTGCACGCGTAATTGATTCGCCTTGATGCGGTAAGTGCTGCCAGATTTCCTCTGTAACAAATGGCATAAATGGATGAAGCATACGCATCGTATTATCTAAAACATAAGCAAGTACAGAGCGTGTCGTGTGCTTTTGTTCTTCGTCCTCACCGTACAATGGAAGTTTCGCCATTTCAATGTACCAATCACAGAATTCATCCCAGATGAAATTATAAAGGTAACGTCCAGCTTCACCAAAATCATAGCGTTCAACATTTTTATTAACATGCTCAATCGTTTCATTTAAGCGAGTTAAAATCCATTTATCTGCAACAGACTTTTCACCAGTCAGATCAATCTCTTCGTACTTCAATTCTTCCATGTTCATTAGTACGAATCGTGATGCATTCCAAATCTTATTAATGAAGTTCCATGTTGACTCTACCTTTTCCCATTGGAAACGTAAATCTTGACCTGGAGTTGACCCTGTTGCTAAGAAATAACGTAGCGCGTCTGCCCCATACTTTTCGATTACTTCCATTGGATCAACACCATTGCCTAATGATTTACTCATTTTTCGACCATCAGCATCACGTACTAGTCCATGAATTAAGACATCCTCAAAAGGACGCTCATCATTAAATTCTTTCGATTGGAAAATCATTCGAGCAACCCAGAAGAAAATAATATCATAACCAGTTACAAGCGTATTAGTCGGAAAGAAGTGTTTAAAGTCTTCATCCTCTGTATTCGGCCAGTTTAATGTTGAAAAAGGCCATAATGCAGAAGAGAACCAGGTATCTAACACATCATTATCTTGATCCCAATTTTCAATGTCTTTTGGTGCTTCTTTGCCTACGTATATTTCTCCTGTTTCCTTATGGTACCAAGCTGGAATTCTGTGTCCCCACCATAATTGGCGCGAAATACACCAGTCGCGAATATTCTCCATCCAGTGTAAATAAGTTCCTTCAAAACGTTTTGGTACAAAATTAACTTTTTCATCTTCAGATTTATTTTGTAAGTCTACCGCTTCATCTGCTAGTGGTTGCATATTAACAAACCATTGTGTTGATAAATACGGTTCGACAACAGCCCCGCTGCGCTCCGAATGACCAACAGAATGCATGTGTTCTTCAATCTTGAATAAAACGCCTGCTTCTTGAAGATCAGCAACTATCTGTTTTCGACAATCAAAACGATCCATTCCTTGATATTTTAAAGCCTTATCATTCATAGTTCCATCTTCATTCATAACCAAAATACGCTCTAGATTGTGACGATTACCAACTTCGAAATCATTCGGATCATGTGCAGGTGTTATTTTTACTACCCCAGATCCGAAGTCCATCTCTACATAATCGTCCGCAATAATTTCAATTTCACGTCCAACTATTGGTAGCACAACCTTCTTACCAATTAAATGTTGATAACGTTCATCTTTTGGGTGAACGGCAACAGCAGTATCACCAAGCATTGTTTCGGGTCGAGTTGTGGCAATCTCGATGTAACCTTCTTCATCTTTTAGTGGATAACGCATGTGATAAAAATGACCTTGAACCTCTTCATGAATAACTTCTATATCTGATAAAGCTGTTTTTGTTGCTGGATCCCAGTTAATAATATATTCACCGCGATAGATTAAGTTTTTTTCATATAAGGTAACAAAAACTTCTTTTACAGCCTCAGATAAACCTTGATCTAATGTGAAACGTTCACGAGAATAATCTAAACCAAGTCCTAGCATTGCCCATTGGTCCCGAATAAAGGAAGCATATTCATCTTTCCATTCCCAAGCTTTATCTAGAAACTTTTCGCGACCAAGGTCATATTTGCTTATCCCCTCTTCACGAAGTTTAGCTTCCACTTTCGCTTGTGTTGCAATACCAGCATGATCCATACCTGGTAAATACAAAACATCATAGCCCTGCATACGTTTTATTCTGGTAATCATATCTTGTAGAGTTGTATCCCATGCATGACCAATATGCAGTTTGCCTGTTACATTTGGTGGAGGTATTACAATTGTGTACGGCTTTTTCTTCTTATCTCCATCAGCTTCAAAAAACTTTCCGTCAACCCAATATTTGTAACGTCCTTTTTCAACTGCAGTAGCATCATATTTTGGTGGTAAATTTTGATTCTTTTCACTCATAACGTCTTTTCCTCCTTATTAACATCCAATCGGTTCCGAAAACATAAAAAACCCTTTACATCCAATAAAGGACGAAAAGGGCTAGATTCCGTGGTACCACCTTTGTTTACATTTTCCTAAAAAAATGCACACTCAATTAGGATATAACGGTTCTTCACCGGCTCCTTCTACTATACATTCAAAGTAGCTGCATCCAAGGCGACATTCCAAAACAGATAATCCTAAGAAATCTTTCAGCAAATGATTTCTCTCTCTATTGGCATCTCTTCTGTACTCTTCCTCTTCTTCGCATTTCAATTTCATTTATTCTTATATCAGCTATTTTATACAATTTCTTAGTGAAAAGTCAATAAGCAACTCAAAAAGACAGGCACTATTCGTTTTACCTGTCATAGAATACACCAAAAGAATCAGAGAGGAGTAACCTAAATGAGTCGCTTTTATCGTTTTCGTTTGCCTCCATGGTGTCAACAGTGGTTACTTATAATTGAACGTTGCATGATGCCTATCTTAATCGTGCAATGTGTAAGAACTTTATTTTTTCCAACCACATTTGATGTGCTATTACTAGGTGTTTTTATGGGGATATATATTTCATTCTATTTTAAATGGATTTAATCACTATTTTCTTTCGTTTGATTTTCAATTACTATGTTCCGATTATGTTCAAGCATCTCTTGAAACATTACACCAGCTAACAATCGACGATAATTTTGCAACAGGTTTCTTATTTGAAAAGGCTGTGCTTGAACTTGATCGAAATCTTGGATGACTTTTAAATATCGATAAGGTTGTAATAAATGAATAGCTAATAAACTACGCTCACTATTTGTTAACGGATTTTGTTTTTCATAATATGAAAAGTCGTCTATTATTTTAGTAATGTTTGTATCATGTTGAAAACAGGCTCTATGTAAATAGTTTTGCAGGTCCAACATACTATCACCAAAATGAGCATGCTCCCAGTTAATTAAAACTGCTTGATCTGATGTAAAAATATGATGTGTTGCAGATAAATAACCATGGCAGATTGATTGATAAGTTGTTTGCTCTTCCTTTATATCAGTTAAGTAATTGTCATGCCATTTAGAAAGTTGTTTCAAGGCATTTAGTATATCTCGAAATTGTGTACAAACTTCTAAACCAAACGGTGGCATGTAACGCATCTGTTCAAAATGACCTATGTATTGAAGAAGTAAGGATTTGGCCTCTTCATGCTTTTTCTTTTCATCCTCAATTTTCTCTTCTATTGTCTGCACTTCAATGGAGTAGCCTTGTTTTGTGCTACCATGCAGTCGACCAACAGTTGCAAATAATCCCTGTTGGTGATCTATTGTATGATCGCCATTTTCACTTTCAAACCAAGGGGATAAATAATAAATATTATTTTGATAAGTACAATAAATGCTTCCTTCAGTAGTTCGATAAACAGGTGAAATAACGGAAAGATCTCTAACAGCTTTTAATTGATATAATTCTTGCCACTGCTCAATATTGGCTTCTTCCAATCTTGCGTGTTTTAATGCAAAATTATAGTTATTACTTGTGATCTTCCAAAGTCTCGGAGTTACGCTTGTTACATTAAATAAATCAATTCCATAAGCGCGCAAAATCTCTGTTATAATTTCCACCATTAAACACCTCCATCTTGTATAGAAAAAAAGAAACGATAACACCCACATGGTTAGAAGTGAATGTTACCGTATAACCACTTATTTCTTCTCTTTTTTACGTTTTTCAGGAATATACAAAATCTGACCAATCTTCAAATTATCGTTTGCTAGATCATTTGTTTGTGACAGTTGAATAGGTGATAGATCATAACGATCAGCTAACGTCTGCAACGTATCTGTGTCTTGCACAATACACATGCGAAGCCTTGTATATGCTTGCTCCTCTTCTTCTTCATTAAAAATATCTAATAAATAGGTTGCTTCTTGTTGGTCATCGTCATCACGTTTTGAATCCTTTGTTTTGACCTCTATTCGATTTACTTCTACTTGTTCATCATTATTTACTTCAAATAATTCTTCTGATTCGATGGCTTCGATCGATTCAACTGATGCAACAGATTCAACAGATTCAATTGATTCGATTGATTCTTCTAGATCCTCATGATCAAAAAAGGTCGCAAAAGACTGTGGCTTTTTAGTAGGCCAACGTTCCTTGCTTTCTTCCGTTTCCTCTTGTGATACCGCTTCAACTAAATTAGGTTCTTCACTACGGTTATCCTGACTTTCATTTTCCTCTGCTGCTTCTTTTAGATCAAAAGTAAATGTATCCTCCTTATTAATCCAAGGATCCTCTACATCACTATCCGTTTCTGTTACTTCTTCTTCATATTGCTTTATTTCTTCTAGTTCCTCTAGTTCTTCTAGTTCTTCTCTTTCCTTCACTTCATCGCCATTCACCCCATGAATTGCGATGGAGGCGCGTATTTTTAATTGACTACTTTCAGGTAATTCATAATCAAACGCTTCAATTCCGACCATTATCTCATCTAAATTGGTGACTCTATGCAAAGGAATGGAAACCTCGACAGGAAAGTGATGAGAAAATTGATTTACACCATCATCTTGTGGTTTAACTTCCTCCATATAACGATGCGCTGGGTAGTCGATACTGTCGATATCTTCTCTATTAGCAACAGCTTCGAGATCTAAGTTTTGATCTTCAAAAAAATACTCACCTTTTAATTCCATAACACCCCGGATCGACACGTACTCTCGATATTCTTGAATGGAAATTTCCGGTTCTAAGGAAATTCCAATCATTTCCTTAACTTCCTGTCCGTTTTTAAAGCTTAGTACTTCATTTAAATCAAACGTAAAGACAGAATCATCATAGGACATTGCTACTCCTCCTTCCTAAATAAAACAACGTACCTTCCTTTTACAGATATATGTACCAACTAAAAATATATGCAAAAAAATATTGCGTGAATAAACAACATCTAACCTACTTTAATTATATGATCGATAATAAATTTGATTACCAAAAAGCAAAAAAAAGTGTAGCTTTTAAATTAATCTCAGCTACACTTTTTCATTTATTGATTCGCTATTTTTTTAAATGCAACGCGAGCCGCTGCAATTGTCTTGTCAATGTCTTCATCCGTATGCGCAGTAGATAAAAAGATACCTTCAAACTGAGAAGGTGGTAAAAAGATGCCTTCTTCAATCATTGCGCGATAATAACTAGCAAAATAATCTACATTAGATTTACTTGCTGTTTCATAATTAGTCACTGGCTCTGCATTAAAGAAAAATCCAACCATTGAACCTGCACGATTGACTTGTAAGTCTATCTCAAAGTCTGCTGCAGCTTTTCTATATCCATCAACTAGACGATCAACTTTCGCATTTAGTTTTACATATGCGTCTTGATCCATCGCCTTTAATGTTTGATAACCTGCTGTCATTGCTAATGGATTACCAGATAACGTCCCTGCTTGATAGATATCGCCAGTAGGAGCAATCTTCTCCATGATTTCTCTTTTTCCACCGTAAGCACCAACAGGAAGTCCTCCACCAATTACTTTGCCTAGACAAGTTAAGTCTGGAGTTACATCAAAGTGGCCCTGTGCACAATTATAACCAACACGAAAACCTGTCATCACTTCATCAAAAATAAGAAGCGAGCCATTTTTTTCGGTAATATCTCGTAAATTTTGTAAAAAACCAGCTTGCGGCGGTACAACACCCATATTGCCTGAAACTGGTTCTATAATAACCGCAGCAATATCATCACCAAATTGGTCAAATGCATACTGAACGCTTTCAAAATCGTTATATGGCACCGTAATGGTATGCTGTGCAACAGAACTTGGTACACCGGGGCTATCAGGTAATCCTAAAGTTGCCACTCCAGAACCAGCTTTAATTAGCAATGAGTCACCATGTCCATGGTAGTTTCCTACAAATTTAAGAATTTTGTCGCGACCAGTATATCCTCTAGCAAGTCTTAATGCACTCATTGTCGCTTCTGTCCCCGAATTCACCATTCGCACCATTTCAATTGATGGTACTCGTTCAATAACAAGTTTTGCTAATTGGTTTTCCAATAATGTTGGAGCGCCAAAACTCGTTCCTTTTTCGACTATCTCTTTTAATTTTCCAACCACTCTTGGATCGGCATGCCCTAAAATTAAAGGTCCCCAACTCAAAACGTAATCAATGTAATGATTTCCGTCAATATCCGTAATCCTTGAACCTTTTCCGCTTTCCATAAAAATCGGATTCATTCCTACTGATTTAAATGCTCGAACCGGTGAGTTAACCCCACCAGGTAGAAGATCAACCGCTTCTTTGTAAGCATCAATTGATTTATCGAAATTCCTCATTGTATTGCACCTCTTCCTGCTATTCTTGCAACCACTTAGCAACGTCTTTCGCATGATAGGTCATAATTAAATTTGCACCTGCACGTTTCATTGATGTTAACTTTTCTAGAACAATAGCTCTTTCATTTATCCAGCCATTTTGAGCGGCAGCTTTCACCATTGAATATTCTCCACTAACATTATAAGCTACAATTGGTACATCATGTCGGTCGCGAACATCACGAATGATATCCATATATGATAATGCTGGTTTCACGATTAAGAAATCTGCACCCTCTTCTACATCACTTGCAGCCTCCCGAAGTGCTTCCAATCGATTAGCAGGATCCATCTGATATGTTTTACGATCTCCAAACTGTGGTGCACTTTGCGCAGCATCTCGAAAAGGACCATAAAAAGCCGATGCATATTTTACTGCATAGGACATAATTGGCGTATTTTCAAAACCAGCTTTATCTAACCCTTGACGAATTCCAGCAACAAAGCCATCCATCATATTAGATGGTGCAATAATATCTGCGCCTGCTTTCGCTTGAGAAATAGCTGTTTCTATAATTAATTGTAACGATTGATCATTTTCAACGTCACCGTTATGTATCACACCACAATGTCCATGTGACGTATATTCACATAAACAAGTATCTGCAATCGTCAACATGTCTGGGAAGTTCTTTTTAATTTGACGCAATGCTTGCTGCACTATACCTGTTTCACAATAAGCCTGCGTACCTACTTCATCTTTCTCTTTTGGAATACCAAATAATAGTACACCATGAATGCCTAGACGCTCCAACTCATTTATTTCTTCATCTAAATTGTCTAACGATACCTGAAAACTACCAGGCATAGAAGAAATCTCATGCTTAATATCCTCACCCTCAACAACAAACATAGGATAAATGAGATCATCTGTTGATAATACCGTTTCTCTCACCAAAGCTCTCATATTGACAGAAGACCTTAACCGTCTATGTCTTTTAAAGTTATGTTCTTTCATTACGTTCACCTTCTCTTTCTTGTGAAAAAAAATCGATCATCTCTATTACCATCTTTTCTGTGGTGAATTCTTGTGGTATGCGTATTTTATTAAAACCATTAACTTTTGCTGTCTCAGCGGTGGTTGTGCCAATACATACACATAAACGATGCTGTTTTATCCTCTCAAGGTCTGTTTGAACAGCTTCTAATTGTTGATTAAATGCCTCAATAGTTGACGGACTTGTAAAGGTATAACCGTCAATTTCATCCTGTTTAATAAGCTTTATTAATTCAGTTTGATTGTCTTTGTTGACTACTGTTTCATAAGCAATCAAATAATCTATGTAGACCTGATGGGCCTTTAATACATCTTTCACTTCTAATGGAGATCGATTTCCTACCACCAACAAAACTTTTTCAGCTGAACCAAAATGGGCAACAAACTCTTCAGCCATTGCCTCACTTTGATAATTTGTAGGATGAAAGTCTACTTCATATCCATATGATTGTAGCATTTGCTTCGTCTTTTTACCAATAACAGCAAACTGTAGCCCTTTTAAGACAGATGCATTAATTTCATATCGAACCAGTTGCTCAAAGAAGTAAATAACACCATTCGCACTTGTGAAAAAAATCCACCCATAATCTTTGATGCCATTTAATAATTGATGATGATTTGATTTGTGCAGTCGAAAAGTTAATAACGGAATGTGAATAACTGTCGCACCAACATTCTCTAATTGATTTGAGAATATCTCTCCTTGTTCTTTTGCACGTGTTACAAGAATTGTTTTTCCTTGTAATGGCGAAATCATTCGTTTTCTAACTCCTCTTTCACTTTCCGAACAATTTCATCAGCGCCCTGTTCTTTTAGACGTTTTGCTGCCTCTTGACCAACTGCAACTGGATCTTTACCGCGGATAATTTCATGCAAAATTGTCTTTCCATCGGGTGTAGAGACAAGTGCTGATAATATAATGTCATCCTCATCTAAATAGGCATAACCTGCTATAGGGACTTGACATCCACCTTCTAATAAATGTAAAAATGTGCGCTCTGCAGTTACTGTCCGAGTTGTTTCTTCATCACGAATTTTCTCAAGCCAATAGATTAGTTCTGTATCTGTTTCACGGCATTCAATCGCTAGCGCACCTTGACCAACAGCCGGTACACTTATAGTTGGATCAAGATATTCTGTTACCACTTCTTGACTCCATCCCATTCTACTAAGTCCTGCTGCCGCTAAAATTATCGCGTCAAAATCTTCTTCTTCTAACTTTCGTAGACGTGTATTAATATTACCACGAATCCATTTAATCTCTATATCAGGACGAATTGCTAAAATTTGCGAACTTCTACGTAAACTACTCGTTCCTACGATCGCACCCTTAGGTAAATCTTTGAATAACACATGATTGTTAGATATAAATGCATCACGATGATCTTCCCTTGATGGAATCGTTCCAATAAGTAAACCTGAAGCAACTTTTGAAGGCATATCCTTCATGCTGTGAACAGCTAAATCAATTTCTTCATTATACATTGCCTGCTCAATTTCTTTAACAAACAATCCTTTGCCTCCAACTTTAGACAGGGTTACATCTAAAATTCTATCCCCTTTAGTTGAGATTTTCTTGATCTCGAAAGTAAATGGTGCATTCACTTTTTTTAATTGTTCTATTGCCCATTCAGTTTGCGTTATAGCCAAAGGACTTTTTCGTGAACCAATGATAATGTTCCGCATTCTTAATCATTCCTCTCCAGTTTAAACATGTACATACTTCATTTTAACAATACCCCACCAATAATTACAAAGGGTGGGGTATTGTTTAGCGCATTAGAGCTGGTTCCAATTTAAGATTGGCTGTTTTATTAACAGTCCTCAATGCGATCACATTATTATCTTCTACTTGTTCAGCTATTTTTTCTTTCACTAAATCTTCAATTCCAAAAATCTTTGTTAATAGCTGTAGAGAATCATCTGCCTCAGGACCTACTGATAGTTCTTTGGCCTGTAAGATAGGTTGTTTCAATAACTGATTAATAATACTTTTCGTATGCTTACTAATCACTTTACGCTCACGTTCTGTTAATCCAGGGATTTTCCGTTCTATACTATTCATAGTGTCCGCTTGAATACTTAAGGCATGTTCGCGTAATGAAGATATGATTGGCACAACACCTAATGTTTTTACCCAATCATTAAATTCAACAATTTCTTCTTCTATCAACATTTCAATTTGTTCTGAAGCAATTTTTCTTGAATAATTATTATGATCTACAACACCTTGTAGATCATCTATATCATTTAAATTAATACCTTCCAACGTTGCAATATCAGGATCAATATCACGTGGCAAGGCAATATCTACAATGAATAGTGGTCTGCCTTGTCGATGTTCTACAATTGGTTTAAGCATATCCTTTGTCAAAACAAAATCTTGAGAATCTGTAGAACTAATAAAAATATCAGCTTCTAACAACGCATCATCAAATTCTTGTGCCGAACGCGCTTGTCCTCGGAATTGTTTTGCTAATGCTTGAGCCTTTTCAAATGTACGATTTATAACAGTTATATTCTCAACACCTGAACCCTGTAAATTTTTCGCAGCTAACTCTCCCATTTTACCAGCACCTAGAATTACAATATGCTTATTCGCTAAATTAGGAAACATCTTTTTGGCTAATGTAACTGCAGCATAACTAACAGAGACAGCATTCTCTCCAATTGCAGTTTCTTTATGGGCACGTTTTGCAAGGGTAATTGACTGCTTAAATAATTGGTTAAACATCGTCCCTGTAATACTGTTTCGTTGCGCAAGTAAAAATGCATGTTTCATTTGTCCTAATATTTGTGTTTCTCCAACAACCATTGAATCAAGTCCAGCTGTCACGCGAAACAAATGCTCTTTTGCACCATCATTTTCATAAACAACTAAATGAGAAGTAAAACTTTCTTTATCTAAACCGAACCAACTTGCTAAGAATTGTTTTAAATAATAACGTCCCGTGTGTAATTGATCCACAACAGCATATACCTCTGTACGATTACATGTAGAAACAATCACATTCTCCAAGACACTTTTTTGTTTATTTAACGTCTGCATTGCTTCAACAAGTTCATCCGCTTGAAACGTTAATTTTTCTCTGATATCAATTGGAGCAGTTCTATAATTGACACCAACCATCAGGATATGCACACTATCTACCCCCAAGTTTTCCGTAACACAAGGTTACATATCTTATTATATCATTTTTTATATGAATCAAACGTTTTTAAATAGGGCAATTTTCTTACAATATATTCTCAAAATTAAAAACATCACTTTGTTATCTTTCCCTACCAACATTATGGTAAGATAAGTAATGTTGTTTCTTTAATTATTAATTTCATTTACCTACATACTTTAACATATTTAATAGCTACAATCAACAAATTAATACTACTTAATAATTATTATAAAAAGGAGTTACTAATGCGCAAAAAACATACGCTAACGGCTTTTCTGTTAATTGGAATTGGAACTTATTTTTTATTAAAACAATTAAGATTCCCAATTATTACTGATTTTTACTCATGGCCAACGTTATTGATCATTCTTGGAGTTGCTTTTCTTTTACACAGTTATATCGCGAGAGATTATGATAAATTGTTTCCTGGCGTGATTTTATTAGGAATTGGAAGCCACCACCATGGCTTAAACAACTATTCTTTTTGGATTGATCATTGGGGCATTTATACTATTATTATTGGATTGGCTTTCTTAATTCGTTATCAAAAGACAAAGGCTGGGTTAATACCAGGTTTAATTTTGTTAGCTTTATCATTTATAGCCATCTTTGCGTCTAATCAACCTGGATGGTTTCACTGGATAAATGAATTTATGGCTTTATTAGAAACATTTTGGCCACTTGCTCTTGTATTGTTTGGTGCTTATTTATTATTTAATAAAAAATAGCAAGTCCGCATAACATTATGCAGACTTGCTATTTTTCTGTTAGTTATTTTGCTAGAAAAGAATCAATTGTTCTCCATGCGTCTTCTTTTCCTTGTGCTGTTTCAGAAGAGAATGGAATGATCGTATCAGTTCCTTCAAGTGTCAATGTCTCTTTTATTCTTTTAACATGCTTTGCAACTTGATTCTTTTTAATTTTATCTAACTTTGTAGCGACTACTATAACCGGAATATCATGATGTTTTAAAAATTCATACATAGAAACATCATCCACACTAGGCTGATGACGAATATCTACAACTTGAACAGCAGCACGTAAGTTTTCACGTTCCAAAAAATACTCTTCAATCATGTTTCCCCATGCTTCTCGTTCTGTTTTTGAAACTTTTGCATAACCATACCCAGGTACATCTACAAAGTGGAAAAAGTCGTTAATTTTATAAAAATTAAGTGTTTGTGTTTTTCCTGGCTTTGAAGATGTTCGGGCTAATGCCTTTCGATTAATTAATTTATTAATAAATGAAGACTTGCCAACATTGGATCTACCAGCTAAAGCGATCTCTGGAAGACCTCCAGTTGGATATTGCTTTTGTGATACAGCGCTAATAATTATTTCAGCTTTTGTTACTTTCATATTAATCCCCCACTAAAGCATGTTCTAATACTGTGTCTAAATGTTGCACAGCTATAAATGTTAACTCCTCACGTACACTTTTAGGTATATCGTCTAAGTCTTTCTCATTATCTTTTGGAATAATGATTGTTGTTATTCCAGCTCTATGCGCACTCAAAGCTTTTTCCTTTAGACCACCGATAGGTAACACACGACCACGTAATGTAATTTCACCAGTCATACCAACCTCTTTTTTTACAGCTCGATTAGTAAGTGCTGATACCAATGCAGTTGCTATTGTAATACCGGCAGAAGGACCATCTTTTGGTGTTCCTCCCTCTGGTACGTGAATGTGAATATCATTTTTTTGATAAAAATCAGGATCCACGTTTAGCACTTCAGCACGCGAGCGGATATAACTAAAGGCAGCCTGCGCGGATTCCTTCATAACGTCTCCTAGCTTTCCAGTTAACGTTAACTTACCTTTTCCAGGTACAATACTAACTTCAATTGCAAGTATATCACCACCAGCAGAAGTATAAGCAAGTCCAGTTGCCGTACCAATCTGATCTACTTCCTCCATCATACCATACTGAAACAATGGTTTGCCCAATAAGCTCTCCAACTGCTTCTCCGTCACAATAACTTTCTTTTTATCTTCTGAAATAATAATTTTAGCAGCCTTTCGACTGATAGATGCTAACTGACGTTCTAAACCACGAACACCAGCTTCTCTCGTATAACGACGAATTAATTTCAGTAATGCTTCATCTCTTAATTGAAGTTGTCCTTTTTGAAGCCCATTTTCTTCTATCTGTTTAGATAGTAAGTGTTCTTTGGCTATGTGTTGTTTCTCTAACTCTGTATACCCTGCTATCGAAATAATTTCCATCCTATCTAATAAAGGACGTGGAATAGTTTGTAAGGTGTTAGCTGTCGCAACAAACATAACTTGACTTAGATCGTATGTTTCTTCAATAAAGTGATCACTAAAGTTACTGTTTTGTTCAGGATCCAATACCTCTAACATTGCTGAAGATGGATCACCCCTGAAATCACTAGCCATTTTATCAATTTCATCTAGTAAGAAAACGGGATTAACCGTTTCCGCCTTTTTCATGCCTTGCATTATTCTTCCTGGCATTGCACCAATGTATGTTCTTCGATGTCCTCTTATCTCAGCTTCATCACGAACACCACCCAAAGAAATGCGAACAAATTTTCGATTTATTGCCCGGGCAATTGATTTTGCGAGAGAGGTTTTACCTACCCCTGGTGGACCGACTAAACATAGAATTGGCCCTTTTAATGATTTTGTTAAGTGTTGCACCGCTAAGTATTCCAATACTCTTTCTTTAACTTTTTCCAATCCATAATGATCTTCATCTAAAATCGTTTCTGCATGATGGATATCTAGATTATCATCTGTTACATTAGTCCACGGTAACGCTATTAACCATTCAATATAATTTCGTATCACGGAACTTTCTGCTGAAGTTTGAGGTACTTTCTCAAATCTATCCAATTCTTTATTAGCAATTTTTAATATACGTTCTGGCATATCAGAAGCAAGTATCTTTTCTTTAAGATCTGCAACATCTCCTGTTTTACCATCTTTATCGCCTAATTCTTTTTGGATAGCCTTCATTTGTTCCCGTAAGTAGTACTCTTTTTGCGTTTTTTCCATTGATTTCTTTACATGAATTCCTATCTTCTTTTCTAAATCTAGTACTTCTCTTTCATTAGAAATATATTGGATCAATGTTTTTAATCGTTTCTTTATGTCGTTTGTTTCTAATAATTCTTGTTTTACTTTTATCTTCAGCGATAAATGAGAAGCTACAATATCAGCTAAACGACCTGCTTCTTCTATATCTTTTACTGTTTCATAGGTTTCTTTATTAAGTTTTGTTGAGATCTTTATGTACTGTTCAAATTGTTCTAACAAAGAACGCAGTAGAGCTGTTTCTTCATTTTTATCAGCATGTTCATCTTTAACGGATTCAATTTCTACAATGAATTGATCTTTATCTTCTATAAATTGAACAATCTGACCTCTACTTAATCCTTCTACTAGAACACGAAATGTACCATTAGGTAACTTCAACATCTGTTTCACTTTTGCAATTGTACCAATTCGATGTAAATCTGTTTCACTTGGATCATCTATTGAACTGTCCTTTTGCGCTACAAGAAAAATGATGTTCTCTTCTACCATTGCTCGTTCTAACGCATGTACAGAGCGCTCTCTACCTACATCTAAATGCAAAACCATTGTAGGAAATACGAGAATACCTCGTAAAGGAAGGAGTGGTATTTGAATGTTGCTTGTTTCAGTCATTTCTGTACCTCCGAATCGCATAAATTAACTTGATTTCTTATTATCATTATACATCTTTTCAGTTGATGTAGTATTTGCTTCTAATACATAGGGTAATGCCTCTTGAAAAGTCTCAATTGGAATCACATTAATCCCTTTAATCTTCTGCGTCAGTGCTTGGTGATTTGCCTTAGGTATTAGTACTGTTTTAGCACCCGCATCTTTAGCTGCTTTTATTTTTATTGTAACGCCACCAATAGGTAAAACTTGTCCGTAAAGGCCTAATTCACCAGTCATTGCAACATTACAACTAATAGGAACCTTTTTCATACAGGAGTATATCCCCATTGCGATAGCTAAACCTGCAGACGGGCCATCCACTGGCGTACCACCAGGGAAATTAACATGAATATCATATTGATGTGCTGGTATCCCAATTGATTTTAAAAAGGTGACCACAGTTTCTACTGAAGCTTTGGCCATACTTTTTCGTTTAATTGACTTTGATTGCGTTCCTATCGTTTCTTCCTCTGCTATGCCTGTAATTATTATTTTAGAATCTTTTAATGCTGGCAACAATAAAACTTCCAGTGGTAACAAATAACCTGTACTAGGACCTAGCAAGGCCAATCCATTTACTTTACCAATTTTACTTTCTAATGGTATTTGACTAATAGGACGTGGAGTTAACCTACTTATTTCAGTAACCCATTCCATATCAGCTAGTTCAATTGATTGTCTGCTTTCTTTCATTGCAACACTTGCAGCGATTTGAATTAGATTAACTGCTTCACGACCATTTTGTGCATAAATAGCTAACATATTTAATGCTTCATTTGATAAAGGAACAGCTACCTTATCACTGGCACGTTTTGCAATTGTCATCATATCTTCTTTCTCTAAATCACGGAAATATATCTCCAAACAACGAGATCGGATCGCAGGTGGGATTTCCTCTGGCATTCGTGTTGTTGCTCCAATTAAACGAAAATCAGCAGGTAATCCTTCTGTAAATATCCGATGAATATGTCGCGGAATATTTTGATTTTCCTCACTGTAATAAGCACTCTCATAGTGGACAACGCCATCTTCTAGCACTTTTAATAATTTATTCATTTGAATTGGGTGTAATTCACCAATCTCATCAATAAATAAAATTCCACCATGTGCATTTGAAACTGCTCCACGTTTTGGTTGAGGAATTCCAGCTTGTCCCATTGCTCCTGCACCTTGATAAATAGGATCGTGTACAGAACCTATCAATGGATCAGCTATACCACGTTCATCAAATCGAGCAGTTGTTGCATCCAATTCAATAAATGGTGCACTCATAACAAAAGGAGAATCTTTATTTTTTCTTGCTTCCTCTAATACTAATCTTGCTGCAGCGGTTTTTCCAATACCAGGTGGTCCATATATAAGGACATGCTGTGGGTTACTGTTACATATTGCAGCTCGCAACGCTTCAATTCCATCTTCTTGTCCAACCACATCTGATAAAACTTTTGGTCTAACTTTTTCTGATAAAGGTTTGGTTAAGCGAATGTTTTTCATGGCTCGTAATGATTCAAGTTCTTTTTTTGACTCTTTTTCTATAACATTTTTACTAGCTCGTTGGCTCTTTAACATATTCCAAAAATAAAGCCCAATCACAATCCCAAAAAACAGTTGAATAATCATTACAATACTAACAAGATCCATATGCTACCTCCGAAATTTAAGATACATGTTAGTATTTCCCCAAATCCAATACCTAAACAAAAAAACAACGAATTAACTTATATGTATAGTGAAATCCCTTGCTATTAGATAACAAGGGATTTCTATCAAATTATAATACTTTACGCACTTTCTTTAGGTGTCTCTTTATTTTCATCTTGTACCGTTCCATCTTCTAGGATCAATTTCGGACGACCATTTTCCAATGTAACAGTTTCCTTCGTAATAACACATTTAACAATATCATCTCGTGAAGGTAGTTCGAACATCACATCTAACATGATACTCTCAAGGATAGAGCGAAGTCCACGTGCACCAGTTTTTCGTTCGATTGCTTTTTTAGCAACTTCTATTAACGCTTCCTCTTCAAATTCTAATTCAACATTATCAATTTGGAACAATCGTTCATATTGTTTAACTAATGCATTTTTAGGTTTTGTTAGAATTTCTATTAGCGCCGCTTCATCTAATGGCTCTAAACTACCGATGATTGGTAAACGACCAATAAATTCAGGAATTAGACCAAACTTCAATAAATCTTCTGGTAATACTTTTTGAAGAAGTTCACCTTTGTCCATTTCGTTATTCTCTGTATCAGCACCAAAGCCAATTACCTTTTTACCTAAGCGACTTTTAATAATCTGGTCAATACCATCAAATGCACCGCCACAAATAAATAGAACATTTGTTGTATCTATTTGAATGAATTCTTGATGCGGATGCTTACGTCCACCTTGAGGTGGCACACTAGCAGTAGTTCCTTCAAGAATTTTAAGTAACGCTTGTTGAACACCTTCACCAGAAACATCACGTGTAATCGACGGATTCTCAGATTTACGAGCAACTTTATCAATTTCATCTATATAGATAATACCTTTTTCAGCTTTTTCTACATCGTAATCTGCTGCCTGAATTAACTTCAATAAGATATTCTCTACATCTTCACCAACATACCCTGCCTCTGTTAATGATGTTGCATCAGCAATTGCAAATGGTACATTTAATATTCGTGCTAATGTTTGTGCTAAAAGAGTTTTACCACTACCAGTTGGACCAATCATTGCAATGTTACTCTTTGAAAGTTCTACATCATCAGTACCTCTTGTTGCATTAATACGTTTATAGTGATTGTATACGGCTACAGATAGATTCTTCTTCGCTTTGTCTTGACCAATTACATAGTCACTTAGAATATCACGTATTTCTTGTGGTTTTGGAACGTCCTTAAATTCTACTTCTTCGTCTGTTCCTAACTCTTCTTCCACAATTTCTGTACATAATTCAATACATTCATCACATATATAAACTCCTGGACCAGCGACAAGCTTTCTTACCTGATCTTGGCTTTTTCCGCAAAACGAACACTTTAATTGTCCTTTTTCTTCATTAAATTTATACAACCATTTCACCCCTCAAGTGTAAAAATATCTATTTGATAGGAAGAAGCATCTACATCCCTATATCTTATAGCCTCTCTTCAACATGATATCAGATAAAAGCATGATTACAAAGTAATACACTTTTAATTCTAAAAACAGTCTTTCCTATCTTGCTTGTTACTAAACAAACGTTGAATTAAAATTGTCTACAACATTTGTTAAATTCAAACTAATTTGTCCACTTTATTATGTATACTATTTGGTAAATGTCAAATAATTTGCTGTATGTAATGTTATGTATGTCATCTATTTGTTTCATTATAGAAGAGAAAACAAGGCACGTTTTTGATGTACCTCGTTTTCTAATTACTATAATCTTGTTAAATAAACTTCTTATTTCGTTTTACTATTTTCAGCAAGAAAGTCGATTGATTTTTTGAATTTAAGATCGTCTTTAATTGCATCTGTATTTCCACCAAGCATTTGTGTAAGTTGTTCTACATCAACTTGGTACATACCTGCCATTGATTCTAACTCTTGATTTACATCTTCATCAGTTGCTTCAATGTTTTCAGCAATCGCTATAGCATCAAGTGTAAGGTTTGTTTTTACACGTTTTGCAGCATCTTCTTTCATTTGTTCTTTAAGTGCATCGGCATCTTGACCAGAGAATTGGTAGTACATGTCTAGTGTCATACCTTGCTGTTGTAATTTCTGTTCAAATTCACGTAACATGCGATCTAATTCAGTTGTTACCATTACTTCTGGAATGTCAACTACCGCATTATCAGACGCTTGCTGAATAAGTGACTCACGTTTATTGTTCTCAGCTTCTGTTTTCTTTTGCTCTTCTAAACGATTCTTAATCTTTTCTTTTAATTCTGCTAAAGTTTCTACTTCTTCATCAACGTCCTTAGCAAATTCATCATCCAACTCTGGTAATTCTTTTCCTTTAACTTCATGAATTTTAACTTTGAAAGTAGCTTCTTTACCAGCTAATTCCTCAGCATGATACTCTTCAGGGAAAGTCACTGTAACTTCTGATTCTTCACCAGCCTTCTTACCAACTAGCTGTTCTTCAAAACCAGGAATGAAAGAACCTGAACCGATTTCTAATGAATGATTTTCTGCAGATCCACCTTCAAAAGCTTCTCCATTTACAAAACCATCAAAGTCCATCACAACAGTGTCACCTTCTTCTATTGCAGAACCTTCGTCTTTAACAACAAGCTCAGCTTGGTGTCCTCTTTGATGCTCTAAGTCACTCTCAACATCTTCATCTGTAACTTCTACAGCTTCTTCTTCAACTTCTAATCCTTTATAATCACCTAATGTTACTTCTGGCTTAACCGTAACATTTGCTGTGAAAATAAGATTACTTCCCTTTTCAATCTGCGCAATATCAATTTCAGGTTGGTCGATTGGTTCAATACCAGTCTCCTCAATAGCCTGTGTGTATGATTCAGGTAGAATGATATCTACTGCATCTTGATAAAGTGATTCAGCTCCAAAACGTTGTTCAAATAATCCACGTGGTACTTTACCTTTACGGAATCCAGGTAGTTGTACATCTTTCACTACTTTTTTGAAAGCTTGATCTAATGCTTCGTTGAATTTTTCAGCTTCCACTTCAACTGTTAAAAGGCCTTTATTACCTTCTTGTTTTTCCCATTTTGCTGTCATACTATTCCCTCCAAAAATCTATAAGTAATTCTATTTGCCGTTCATTCATTGTACGATGCTTCTTATACGAGACCGAACGCAAATTGCGACCATCTTATTATAACATAAACGTCCGGCCTTTCAAGATTTAGAATCAAGATCCACTGTTATTTCCAATTCTGATTATTCTTCCATTATGGAGAAATAGATTTTCTCACAATATAATATTTCATCTATGTATTGCCCAATTTCTTCATCTTTCATTGTTTCCGCTACTTTTGGTTCATCTATAAATGATGATGTAACAAGATGAACTAAAGCTTTTTTCATCATATCAGCTTCTGATTTATCCACAATAAAAGGGTACCTAACATACAAGTATCTATACAATAATTGATCTGCTAGTTCAAATAGGGTTGGATTATCTTGTTCAAGCTTTTCTAAACTTTTTCTTATGTCATTACGAAAAGGGTGATCCATAATAAAAGGGTATGTACTTGGATTAATTACCATTACTTTTGAAAACTTTTCAATGTTTATGTCTTGGTCAATTGATTCTGCTTGTAATAAACCTAAAATGGAGGTTTTAATTACTGGATGCACAATTTTATTTAAGAGTATTTCTTCAAAAAGATTCAGATAAGCAGATAAGTCGCTTTGATGTAAGTGATTAACTAAATGCCATTGTAATACTGTGTCATCTCGTTCAACAGCGTCTTCTAATTCTTTTAATGTTGACATGGCCTGTTTTTCTTGTTGCTCTTCTCGTAGCCTTTCATTTAAATGATAAAGCGTTTCTAATTGCGTTCTAAAAGGATCAGGAAGTTTTTCATGAATAACATCCTCTAACAATTCAGACACCTCTTGATACTTACTCGCTTGAAACAATAACGTAGCATATATATGTATGTATGAGAAGTAATTAGCATCCTTATTTGCAAGTAGTGATTCACATAATTCTTCTGCCTCTTCTTGCATTCCAAGTTCCATTAAACACGTTAACTTGCCAACAGATATTTCTTGGTTGTTAATTTGATAAGAAAGCAACGTGTTAAATCCATCTAAAGCTTCATGAAATCTTTTTTCACGTAAAGCTTGGTATGCTTCACTTTCCAAATCCTTCTTCCATTTTGGGAAAAGGACGACTTTTTGATCATTATGCTGCATGAGACATCCCACTCTCAGATAATAGTTTATATGCCCATATTAATGGAAATAATAACCTTAGGCAATATTATTCTATTTTTACTATTTGTTTTAATAAATCATTCCCTTTTTAAAATTAATTCAAACTAGACAGTTTCACAGATATAGTTTGCAAATATAATGAACACTGGTTTTAAATGAACTTTTTTATGAAACACACTTATATTAATTCCTATTACAAATTTAACGATCCTCCTTACTACTTATTATAATACTACTTTTACTTCAAAATTAAAAACCTAGATTTTATTTATTTGAAAATTCTGTTATCATTATACTACTTATTTGTTTATTACCCCACTATTATAGTGGTACTATGTCCTATACGAGGAGGTGTACTTATGATGAATGAACAAAATGCGATAAAGTTAGAAATTGTTGCTAGGAGAGCATTAAATATAAAACATAAAGACGGAATGGCAGGCACTATTTCCAAAGACTTTATATTACATAATAATGGTGCTTTTACAATTATATGTGCCTCTCTTGCTCCTTATTATCTTCACGCAACAAGTGAGCAAAGAATCATCTTAGACTCCATGATAGAAAACTACCGAATATTAAATGATTGCGATAAACAAACCTACTTTAAAATGATCGCCCTTGTTGCTGAAGAATTACGTAACTTTTTAAACGAACTGGGAGTTCAAGATGCAGATTAATACTAACAAAGGATAGTGATATAATGGCTCCTATTCCAATAATGATAGATTTAAAAGGACAAAAGGTTGTAGTAATTGGTGGAGGAAAGGTAGCACAAAGAAGAATTGATACCTTGCTTGATCATGCTGCTATTATTACCGTAATAAGTCCAACCGCAACGAAAACTATCGAATCTTTACATAAACAAAAAAAAATACGATGGCATGAAAAGGTAGTAGAAGAATGTGATCTAGATAATGCTTTTCTTATCATTGTTGCAACGAATAACTCTGCGGTTAATCACTCGGTAATTAAATCGGCACCAAAGAGCGCATTAATTAATGCGGTTGAAGATGCTAAACAAGGAAATGTGCAATTTCCGATTCATTTGAAGCGTGGAAAACTATCCATTGCTATCTCTACAAACGGAGCAAGCCCTGCATTTGCAAAAAAAGTAAAACATGAATTAGAAAATAAATATGATGAACAGTATCAGGCGTATATGGATTTTTTATTTGATGCACGTCAATTAGTGAAAAATGCAAATCTAGATAGAGACGAGAAGAAAAAAATATTACATTCACTAATTAATGAAGAATTACTTGATATAAACCTCCAAAAACAAACACTCGATTCTTTAAAATTAGAATTACATAAAAAAGCTAGCGAATGATCTATTAATAAATCACTTGCTAGCTTCTTTATTGTTAAATTAATGTTGGAATAGGTTCTTCATTCCTAATCGCTTCTACTACTCTATTTTTTAATTGCTCACAAACATGATCATGGTCACCAAGGTAATCACAAATAATGACTTCTTGCTCTGGGTTCAAACTCAGTTCATCTACAAATTCTCTTATTTCCTTCATTAAAATACCCGTGAAAAGCAAATAAGGAAGGATAACGATATGTTCTGCACCAGTTGAGACAGTCGCTTTGAGTTTGTCTTTGAATTTAGGTGTGGCTGCAGCGAGGAAACATTTTTCAACTGAGGATACATGCACTCTTCCTTGTAAGGAATCTGCAATTGATTGTATATCATTTACAGCGTCTTGATCACTACTACCTCTTCCAACAAGTAAGATATTTGTTTGAGGAGTTAAGACTGTTCGCTCTTCTAATCTCTCAACTAAAACATCATTCATCTTCTCCTGAACACCGATGGGTTTCCCATAACTAAATTGTACATCTTGATACTTGTTTTGAGCATGTATTAATTCTTCTGGTATATCTTTCTTAGCGTGACCAGCTGTTAGTAACAACACAGGCACAACAGCAATTTTAGTTGCCCCTTGTTTAATACATTGATCGACACCCTCTATAATAGACGGACTTGCCAATTCCAAAAAACAATATTCTTGAATTTCCGTATCAACTAATTTCATTGTCTTCTCAATGAAATTAATTGCTTCTTGTGCAGCTTTTTTTACACGACTACCATGACAAACATATAATACAGCTTGAATGTTAATCACTCCTTTTTAATATAGCAGGTATAAGTTCGATTCTAAAAGGCTTCCTTTAATTCAAAATCAGATTTACTAGAATTAATTTGTTTCAATCTGTTAATTCTTTCTCGGAAAGTAACAATTTCTCCTATAACAATCATTGCTGGATTTTGAATTCCTTCTTCCTCAACAATAGAAACAATTGATTCAAGTGTTCCAATTACTGTCTTTTGCTCATCGGTTGTTCCTTGCTGGATGATTGCTACAGGAGTTTCTTTACTTTTTCCATATTTTAAAAGTTGATCACAAATATAAGGTAAATTTCCGATCCCCATATAGATAGCCAAAGTATCCACTGCATGAGCAAGACTCTCCCATTTAATATCATGAGGCTTACCTTTCTTACAATGACCGGTAACGACGGCAAAAGAATTACCTAATTCACGGTGTGTTAAAGGAATATCCGCATATGCAGGGGCCGCGATACCTGCAGTAATTCCTGGAACAACTTGATAATCTATTCCATTTTTCGCTAACACTTCCACCTCTTCAGCACCACGACCATATATAAAGGGATCTCCACCTTTAAGTCTTACTACCATTTTACCTTGCGATGCATATTTAACTAACAAGTCATTAATTGTCTCTTGTATCATCATATGATACTTTGGTAGTTTTCCGCAATAGATTAAATTCGCATTTTCCTTAGCTTCTGTAAGTAACGCTTTATTAACAAGGCGATCATATAATATAACGTCCGCTTGTCTAATCAATTTTAACGCTTTTACAGTTATTAAGTCGGGATCACCTGGACCTGCTCCAACAATATACACTTTTCCCACAATGAACCCTCCTCTTTAGACTTAAGAGCTTCCTTATTCACGTAAAACTTTTTATCTATTACTCTTCCATTAAAACATATACTTGATCTTCTGTAACCTCAGTAGTATATGTTTGGACACAACCCTCATCTGGTGCTTGTGCTTTTCCATCAACCATACTTATTTTCCAATCATGCATTGGGCAAAAAACATGGTCACCACTTACCATTCCTTCTGCCAGTACGCCACCCTTGTGTGGACAACGGTTTTCAATAGCTCGGATATCTCCACTAGCTAATTTAAAAACCGCCACCTCTTGATCACCAATTATAACTGTTTTTCCAAGCTTTTTCGGCAATTCAGAATAGTTGCCAACGAAAATCCGTCGTTGTGTTTTTTCCATGTAGATCCCCCCGATTTTTTTATTTAGAAGTTGATGTAACATTTACTTTTTCATAAAGTTCTCTTAACGTTTCTTCATTATTAATCACTTCACTCCAAGGTTCCTGAATAGCAGATAAGGCAATATCCATTCTTTCATTTAGCTCATCACGAGTCTCTTTGACTGCTAATATTTCTTTAACATGGTCAATACCTAAGCGATCGACCCAGCTAGAAGTTCTTTCTAAATAATTGCCAGTTTCTCTATAATATTGCAAGTATGCTCCAACCCATTCCATTACTTCATCCTCTGTTTTCACCTTACATAATAGGTCACCTTGTCTAAGTTCTGTACCTCCGTTACCACCAACATGTAACTCCCAGACACCATCTAGACCAACGATACCGACA
Source organism: Paraliobacillus sp. X-1268 (assembly GCF_003426095.1). NCBI lineage: Bacteria > Bacillati > Bacillota > Bacilli > Caryophanales > Bacillaceae > Paraliobacillus > Paraliobacillus sp. X-1268. The sequence goes on along the minus strand of NZ_QJSK01000005.1, from coordinate 77,880 downwards.
TCTTTAATTCCACCTTCTGCACAATTCCTTGGGCAAGCAGATACAGCCATTTTTAATTTGTGTGGTCCAGATATACCTTCAAATTTTTTCTCTAATTTAATTCCCATACCAGTTGAATCTTGTGTACCGAATCTACAGAACTCAGAACCAACACACGTTTTAACTGTACGAAGTCCTTTCTGATATGCATGACCAGATTTCATCCCTAGGTCTGCCCACATGTCTGGTAAGTCTTGTTTCTTAACACCGAGTAAATTTATTCTTTGTCCACCTGTTAACTTAATCATACCGACATCATATTTATCTGCTGCATCTGCAATTTTCCTAAGATCTACAGCATTCGTTACACCACCATACATTCTAGGGATAACACTAAATGTGCCATCTTTTTGAATATTAGCATGAAGGCGTTCGTTAACGTATCGAGATTCCTTTTCATCCTCATAATCAGTTGGATTAAGCATACCTAAATAATAATTTAAGGCCGGTTTACATTTTGAACAACCTTCTTCATTACTCCAACCTAATACATTCATAACTTCACGTGTATGTGTAAGGCCTTTTTCTTTAATTTCCTCAATTACTTCATCTCTTGATAAAGTTGTACAGCCGCAAACAGATACCTTTTGATTTTCATTATAATCATCACCGAGTGTGTATTCTAACAAATCAGATACAAGTGATTTACAGGTTCCACAAGAACGAGATGCATTCGTGCAACCTTTTACTTCTTCAAGTGACTTTAAACCTTTTGAATTAATTGCATCGACTATTGTGCCTTTACTTACACCATTACACCCACATATCAATTCATCATCTGGCATTTCAGCTACTAAACTTGCCCCTGACTGTTCGCTTTCGTTAGCATTTAAATATTCTTCAACATCTGCTGCTTTTTTAATAAGACTTAACAGCCGTGTACCATCTTTTGTATCACCAAATAGCACAGCACCTGCTAATTTACCATCTTCAACTATTAACTTTTTATAGGTTCCGTTCCATTCATCAAACACTTTTATCGATTTCGTATTTTTATCTTCATCTATTTTACCAGTTGAGAAGACATCAACACCCGAAACTTTTAATTGGGTAGAAACGACTGTCCCTTTATAACCATCACATGGAACACCACATAACTGTTTTGCTAAAGCTTGCCCTTGTTCATATAAAGGAGCAACTAGTCCATAGACCATCTCTTGGTGTTCAACACACTCACCAACCGCAAAAATATTTGGCGTCTCCGTCTCCATATAATCATTAACAATTATTCCTCGATTAACTTTAATCCCATTCTCCATTGCCAATGCAACATTAGGCTTTATTCCTACTGCCATAACAATTAAGTCAGCATCAATTTCTTCCCCGTCATTAAATCTAAGACCGCTAACTTTTTCCTCACCGGTAATTTCTGCTGTTTGTTTATTTAATAGAAAGTTCATTCCTTGTTCTTCTAATTCTTTTTGAAGAAGTCTTCCTGCTGGTTCATCTAACTGGCGATCCATTAAATAATCATTTATATGGATAACATCCACTTCCATACCTAAGTTGAGTAATCCACGAGCCGCTTCAAGACCAAGTAAACCTGCACCAATAACTGCTGCTTTTTTATGTTTCTTTGAATAATCAATCATTTTTTCACAATCTTTAATATCGCGAAACCCTGTAACTCCCTCTTTATCTGCACCTGGTAAAGGCAAAATAAATGCATTAGATCCAGTTGCGATAATTAATTTATCGTATGGCTCTTCTCTACCTTTATCTGTTGATACTACTTGTTTAGTTTTATCTATATTTATGACTGTTTCGCCTGGATATAATCGGATGTTATTATCTTCATACCATTGCCATTCATTTAATGTGATATCACTTACGTCTGTATCACCTTGCAAAACTTTTGATAATTGAATTCTATTATAGTTTGGATATGGTTCGCTACCGAAAACGGTAATCTCAAATTGATTTGGTTTAAGTTTTAACACTTCTTCAATCGCTCTAATTCCTGCCATCCCGTTTCCAATTAAAAGCAACTTTTGTTTTGGCATGTGAATAACTCCTCCAAATAGTTTAATTTTCTGAAAATTCATCTTATATCTAATATAAACATACTTAAAACATGTATTCAATTTACTTGTTAGATAAGCTGACAGTGTTATTCTTATGCATTTTTATGTGAAAACATATATAAATAATACAAAAGACAACCTACTAATGCGTAGATTGCCTTTTGTTCAACTATGTTTCTCTTAAATTAATGTTCTATTAAATGGGTAAATTGTTTCGAATGCTCCATTGCAAACTGAATGATTTGGTTGTACGTATCTTGATCATATTGGTTTCTGAAAGGGGTATAGATCTTTGCTGTTCCCTCATCAATTATTTTAACCCTTTCTCCACCACGCACATAAAGTGTGACATATAAGAAAGGTTCTGCCATATTATTTTCTACGAGAAATTCTTTAGGAAACGTTGCATTAATTAGTAGACGGTCTTCCACATGTTTTAAGGAAAGATGGCTGAAAAATTCAAGATTCTTAATATCATTTATAAACAATGAAAAGTCCTCCTTCTCAATCACTTAAAGATACAATAGTTATTTTTGTTAGCTAAATCTAATTTTAACATATAAATCCAATTCATAATGTAATCTTTCCATTAAAATCTGATTACATATTAATTGCTATCTTTACATGATTTCGAATACTTACTAATGAGATAAAACAAAAGAGGAATGTGGGGATTATTTCGAATTCTTAAGGGAGAGAACATTATTTTAATTCAAACGAAGCGACTAGACATACGTGTTTATTTTGGAGACTTTCATCTCATTTAATCAATTCTTCAATTTCATTTTTATTATAATGATCTATTAAACCAGGCTTTGAACTTATATAATCAACTATCTCCTCTTTTTTAAGCTCTAAAGTTAGATTTAATCCTTTCATAATCATAGTAAGATATTGCTTGGAAGGCTTGCTAAAAGGAACATCTAAATCCCAGTCTGCAGTAAATGTTACAATTGGATAGCCATCTACTTCTCCAAGATAAAGGAGCGTTCCGTACCACGAATCCCTATATGTCATTACACCATTTTTTATTAGTTCAGTTAAATCTATCTTCAAATCTGCTTGATTATTTTCTTGTTTAACTAAATCCAAAAACTGATCCTTTGTTATTAAATATTTTCTGCTGTATGTAAGATGTTTTTATCTTGCTTCAACCCGATAAATGCTACACCTTGTTTTTGCCAGCGAACAGAGTTTTTCGCAAAATATAAAGGTAAATTCATCTTGTATGTCACTTCTTTTATTGGAAGTGACTTATCTTTACAACCGACTTCCACTTTAGAAGAGCCCTCTGCCTTGCCACCTTTAATATAACATAAAAATTTATCCCTATTTAAATTTGAGCCATAGCTCGCATACCAAACGTATTCGAGTTTTTTTAACTTCTGGTCCATTACATCAAATCCTAATGAGATTTAGACAATAAAAAGCATTTAATAGTAGGAATTTTCTTCATTTTTCATTAGCCATATCACTTTTGCTACATGCTTGAACAAATACTTGGAAGATGTCTTGCATACGAGAATCTATATCGACCATCTCCTCAGGATGCCATTGAATACCTAACATAAATGAATGATTAGTTGGTCCCTCAACTGCTTCTATTAAACCATCTGGAGTAGTTGCTACCGTTTTAAGATTAGATGCAAGCTTATTAATCGATTGGTGATGTATACTGTTCACCCGTATCTTTGTATCATTAAATATTTGATATAACATACTATCTTCATTGATCTGCACGTCATGTGTTGGCTCTTGTCTATCACTTTGCTGGTAATGCTTAATTACTTTGGGGTTAGCTTTTTCAATATCTTGAATAACCGTTCCACCCTGCGCAGCATTTAACATCGTTATCCCTCTACAAATTGCCAAGAGTGGTTTCTTTTGTTGTTACACACTTTTAACAAGAGCAATCTCCATTAAATCTCGCTTTAAATTTGTTTGTATGAACTCGGATCAACATCTTCTCCATTACTTAAAATGATTTCATTACATATGGACACCCATACTTCAGCATGAGAACTTTTTTATTCATATTACGTTTAGATCAATCGCACTTGGATTAACTATCCATAACCATAAATTAACCTATATTCTTTAGATGATATCCCTTGCTACAAAATGCTATAGATTAGCGCTTTGTAGCATTTTTTTATTTTTAATTATTTCATTTTTTTATACTTTATTACGAGTATTCACGAAATTGGTATCCTGTGATGGTTTCTTTTATATCGAGCTTTATATAAAAATGAAACTTAACTTACCTACAAATTTTTATTTATTATCCTTATTACTTAATAAACCTTTTTCATACCAAATTTGAAAAACATATATCAAAAGGGATACGCCGATCATCATCAAATATGTAATATGTGGCGACAATTCTCCCGAAGCCATTCCAAGTTTTTGTTGGAATGGATACCATAAATATATGTATGCACCATCTAATATTAGGTTTGTTATTAAATAAGCAATAAATTTTCCATAGGTAAACTTAAAAATCCATATTGTTGCTACTAAATAAGCACTATATACCCAAGGAATATTTGCAACTTTGTCCCACTCAAATAGCCCTGATTCTCTCCACCAATTATAATGATATGCAGCTTGGTAAGTAAGCGTGTTGACTACAGTAACAAACAATCCAACTGGTAGAAATCTTCTAAGCGTTTTATCTCCAATTAGTACCAATGATGCAATTGGAAGTAAAAACATTAGCCATAGTATTATTTGATTCATATTATTATCCTTTCCAATCAATGCGTTTAATCTAGATATTCCCCATATGTTTAAATTAAATGTAATGATTGGAAAAATATTTAAGACTTTCTTTAAGGCAATTTTAAGTGAAGATAAATTATAGAAGTAGCCATACTTTATCATGCAAGAAAAGAATTGAGGTAGATGTTCGGACGTTTGAGACTTCTTAAACATCGAGGATATAGTTGATATTTCTCTACAATAGGCTCTGTTAATGTTTATTGTTAATAATTTGATTTATCCGAACCTATGTTCCATAATAGGTTTAGCTACCAAAACGTTGGTCATGACCGTGAGATCAACTGATATTCTTAAAGCCATTCAAAACTAAATTCAGCAGAGAAACATCGTTTGTGAGAATATTTAATTGATTCTTCCTGCATCGTCCTCGACAGAAACTGTTCTTCACAAGAAATTTCTAAGTGTAAAAAGAGTGGATATCATTGATCTGATTGCGAGTCGAAACATATTGTTCGTTATCTACATTATAAATGGTGTGAAAAGTTTTCAATTTGTACAAGAATAATAAGGAGAAAGGAGAATAGATATGATTAAAATGTTTTTAACATCTTCGCTTAAAGATGTCGTTGGTCTATTCAAAGAATTCGTGGAGGTGGATTTAAAAGGGAAAACTTTAACGTTTATTCCTACTGCAAGTGTTCCAGAAGAAGTAGTCCACTATATTTATACCGCAAAAGAAGAATTTAAAAAGTTAGGGATAGTTGTTGAAGAGCTTGATATTTCAGTAGCTTCAAAATGTGAAATTAAAGAAAAGTTAGAACGTAACGATTTCATTTACGTATCAGGCGGAAATACTTTTTTCTTATTACAAGAGTTAAGGAAATCAGGGGTAGATGAGATAATAACAGAACAAGTTAATTCTGAAAAATTGTATATTGGGGAATCAGCAGGTGCTATAATAACATCACCCAATATAGAATACGCAAAATTTCTAGACGATAAAGAAAAAGCAACTGAATTAAAATCGCTTGATGGTTTAAATTTAATAAATTTTTATCCAGTCCCCCATTTTAATAGCGAACCATTTAAAGACGAAGTATTTGATTTAATTGCTTTTTACGAATTCAGAATAAATCTTTTACATATTTCAAATTCACAGGTTATACAAGTTGAACAAAACAATATAGTTGTTAGGTAAAAAATTCTTATTTAATTTGGTGCATTTAATAAGCAACCAAGAATGACGTAGATTCAGTCATAAAAAGACGGTCCATAAAAAGTATTGATCGTAGAGTTGCTGGTAAAGCTACTGGTTAGATAATGAGAAATTTATTAAATTAAGCCCCCACAACCGTGAGGGCTTTTTTCTATACGGCATCGAAACATCATAAACGCCAATTGCTATCGGATCTACTCTTTCTTTAATAAATAGTTTTAACGCTAGAATGCCAATATCCTCAACTTCATCTTCGTAATAAATATATGTAAAATCCTCTTCGATGTCATGTACTTTAATAACTCGTTTGCCTACTTCTTCGTCAAATTCTGTACTTAGTAATTCATATCTCCTTTTTATTACCTGTTTTATTTACAGATTAGCATGAATTTGGTGTAAAATATCACTTTATACATATATTGACACGTAATAATCATCTTTTTGTATCCAAAAAGATTTATTCTATATTAAACCTTTAGATTACATCTTCTTGTGAAATTTACTTAGGAGGTTATGGATTAAGAATATTTATACCCTCTCCTTCAGGAATTTCGTGATATTCCATGATCTCACCATCAACTACTCCGAACTCATATGCAGTATTTTCTATTACTGCGGCTCCAACATATTTTTCACCTCTTGGTTCTTTCCAGTTATACCAACTTTTTATTAATATAATATCCTCTTGATTACTATATCCCTTTTCTTGAATTAAATAATTCCGCATCATCTCTTCTGTTTCTGAAATCTTTTTGGGATTTCCATAAAAGGTTGCTAAATACAAGAAATATACTAGATAAAGTAAAACTATTGAAAATAATACAAAAAAATAGTATTTTTGTATATTTTTTTATCATTTAATACCATTTCTTCTTTTTTTGTCACTATTAACATTTTAATCCAAAAATAAAGAAAAGAAAAGAGGAGATTTATTCATGAAAAAAGTTTCATTTTTACTTTTATTGTCGATCTTTGTCGCCCTTTTATTTGCAAGTTCAGTATCAGCTTTCTCTTATCCCAATGGAACAAAAGCAAAAGCAGGAGATATCTTAGTGACAGACGACGCTGCCGCTAAAGGAATAACTGGTCATGTTGCTATAGTAACTGACTCAAATAATCATTTAGAGATAAAAGGGCCTGGTTATAATCCAGATATTTATTCTTTTAAAAAATAGTTTAATGCTAAAGATAGTACAAAAGTAGTGAGGATTGGTAGTATATCAAAAGCAAGTAGTGCTGCAGCATTCGCAAAAACATATGATAATTCAAATATTCCTTATGGTTTCAAAACAGATCTATTAGATAATACCAACATATATATTGTTCAAAACTAGTTTGGCAAGTATATTCTATTGGTGCTCCAGGAATATTTGATCCTGATGCACAAAGTTTTGCCACGAGATATGGTCTCTTACCTCCTTATCTATTCTTGCAAGGTTCTTTTTATGAAGCTACCTCTTCAAAATTAGTTTATTCAAAAGGTTTATCAAGAATAGGTGATATAAAGTAATTACCACCCTCCTAGTGTATATAATAAGCTGGAGGGCTCTTTTAATCTATTAAAAACACTATTTACTAGATATAATAACTAGCAATATTATAAAGGTAAGTTTTATACGATTGATCTTCTTTGTAATTGAACATCCTTTAGATTTTAAAACAGCTTTTAGTTTCTTACGAGTGTTTCATCCATAGACACCATCAACCTCATTTTAAAGTATATAACTTAGAAGAATCTAAACTGCTTTTTCAAGACTTGAGGGTGAATATGAAGTATGGCAATTGATTGTAAAGGTTGCAGCAGTTAGATGTTTTCCTTCCAATGCTGCAATTTCGCCTTCCCTAAGACTAGGTCATTCGAAAATAGGTACTACAATGGATACTTATGGACACGTACTCCAGGAAGTTGAACAAAGTGCAGCCACATATTTCGAAACATTATTTAAAAATGATTAAAATTGGTATCCTCTTGGTATCTTTCCAAAAAAATATATAAACCTCAAGAAAACAAAAAACCTCATAAACGTTAAGTTTACAAGGTTTCTAATGATGTCCCAGGAGAGATTCGAACTCCCGACCCACGCCTTAGAAGGGCGTTGCTCTATCCAGCTGAGCTACTGGGACGTATTGGAGCGGGTGAAGGGAATTGAACCCTCGACATCAGCTTGGAAGGCTGAGGTTTTACCACTAAACTACACCCGCGTGGTATTGATTTATGTACAAAAAATGTACTAACTTTCGTAACAGACAAGACTTATTATATTAAGTTTTGAGTCTTTTGTCAATATATTTAAAGAAAAAAGTTATAGAAGAAATATGGATAATCCATATTTCTTCTATAGAATATCATTTTATTGTTGTCTCGAAGCCTAAATCTTTCACTAGATTTCCATCAACATCATAAAAATCTACTGTTAATTCTTGACTTGTTTCCCATGATAAAATCGCATAGGTTTTTTCTTCACGTACGCGTGGCAGACGTATACTGCCAGGATTAATGATAACTTTATTGTCGATTTTCTGTGCTACTGCAATATGAGAATGACCATGACAAATTATCTTTGCATCTAATTCTTTTGCTCGCTTAATAACTGGTTTTAAAGAAGTTTTTACTTGATGCATATGTCCATGAGTAATGTAAAAGTTTAAATCAGCAACAGCAAAATCTAATTCATCAGGATACCGTGAATCAAAATCACAATTCCCAGTAACTTTCTTGAAATTATCCATTGGACTAGCGTCAAATTCTAATTCTGAATCGCCACAATGAATCATTTGGTCGACCTCATCCTTGTGACGTTCCTTAATTATTTCAAGTTCCTCTGTTAACCCATGACTATCACTGGTGATCAATACTTTTGGCATAGTACCCCTCGCTTTCTATATACTCTTTACCCATTCTTCTATTTTTTTTAACGCATTTCCTCGATGACTAATCTCATTTTTTTGATCAGAGTTTAGTTGCGCCATGGTTAGCTTGGTATCAATTGGTTGAAAAATCGGATCGTAACCAAATCCATTTGTACCAATTGGTATGCGTGTTATCTTGCCCTCACATGTTCCACGTTTAACTACTGGTTCTTGGTTTGGCCTTACTATTGCTAGTACACAAACAAATCGAGCTGAACGATTTTCATCTGCGATATCATGCATTTCATCTAATACTTTATGTAGATTCTTTTGATCATCTTTTTCTTCTCCTGCATAACGAGCAGAGTATACACCTGGTCGTCCATCTAATGCATCTATTTCCAAACCAGAATCATCAGCTAAAACAGGAATCTTAAATTTTTCTGCAATTGTTGCTGCTTTTATGATTGCATTTTCCTCAAAAGTACTACCTGTTTCTTCAATATCGTCAATTGGTTCTTTCAAATCCAATAAAGAAGTCACGTTAATATCATATTTTTTAAATAGCAATTGAAAATCTTTCACTTTACCCTTATTTTGGGTCGCAATCATGATTTCTTTCATCATTATCCCTCTACTTTTCTAAATATGTTGACCACTGTTGTAATGCATCTTTTTGGATATCAAATATTTCTTTTAAACCTTTATCTGCCAAACCTAACATTGTTTGTAATTGTGCTGGACTAAATGTAGCTTCTTCACCAGTACCTTGAATTTCTACAAACTTTCCGTTACCTGTCATCACGATATTCATATCAACATGTGCTTGTGAATCCTCTGTATATTCTAAATCTAAAACTTCTGTTCCATCTGGCATCACACCAACAGAGATTGCTGCTAAATAATCAGTAATTGGCATTTCTTTGATTGTTCCTTTTTCGATTAATGTACCAAAGGCGTGAACAATTGCAACAAATGCACCTGTAATCGATGCAGTTCGTGTACCACCATCTGCTTGGATGACATCACAATCAACCCAAATAGTACGCTCACCAATTTTATCTAAGTCAACAACTGCACGTAAGGCACGACCAATTAAACGTTGGATCTCCATCGTTCTTCCTGATACTTTACCTTTTGAAGACTCACGGATATTTCTTGTATCTGTTGCACGCGGCAACATAGCATATTCTGCTGTTATCCAACCTTTTCCTTTATTACGCATAAATGGTGGAACACGATCTTCTATACTTGCATTACATATTACTTTTGTATCTCCAACTGTAATTAATACTGAACCCTCTGGATGTTTTGTATAACCCGTCTCAATTTTTATATCTCTTAGTTGATCTACTTCACGCTCACTTGGTCTCATAAATTCTTCCTCCTTCTAATTCTTTCTAATCGTAACATATTTTTACCCATTTCGATAACTTCATGCAAAGAAAAAAAGGAGCTGATTGTTCCAGCTCCTTTTCCTATTACAAACTTCCAACTGGTACAAAGGTATCCCTTGAAACAGGTTCGCTATAAGGCACACCATGTTCATTAAATACTTGTTCAACATCATCAACATTTACAGAAACAGCTTCTACATTCACTTGGTCTGTCAACGTTAATACCAATGTCTCCATTACTTCATCAGATATTGCTCCGCTTGCTTCGTCACTTAGAATTTCTTTACTGAATGTTACCTGCAAGACACCATCTTCTATTGTTGGTTCTTCCATAATTGTAGCATTCTGATTAAAAACATTTAGTAAACCTAGATCATAGGATGGGCCATCTAACAATGCTTGTACAACTGATTGATAAACATTATCCTCAATCATCTCAACATGTTGTGTTACTGGCACATAATATAATTGTTCGCCTTGTTGTGATGGATAGTAAAGCGTTACGGCTTCACTATCCAAAAGATCCACACCATCTGCATGATAAACATTAATGCCATTTGCGCGTGAGTAGCCATCTGTTAGTGGTGTACCGTTTACTGGCATCTCCTTTTGCTCAAATCCATTAATCCAAAGATTAATTTTGTTAACATTATCAAATTGTGTAAGCGTGTATGTCATTGCTTGAATGATTTGTTGTTCTTCTTCCGGCTGATATTCTGTAAACTCTTCTGACAAATCTACAACTAATGTACCATCTTCCTCTAAATTCAAGCCTAAAATTTGTGTACCAGCTGGTAAAACTGCCTCAAATCCATTTGGTAAACTAGAAGTGACCGGACCATCCTTAATTAAATACTCTAATACTTGAGTAGCTACTTCATTAGTTTCTGTTTTAGGTAATTCCATTGTTTGTGGAACAACCATTCCTTCTTCATTAATTAAATATAATTCTCTTGGAACTGTTTCTGTTTCTGTTGTTGTAACATCAACGCCTTCTTCTCCAACAGTCGTTTCAACCGTCTCTTGCTCTACTGTGTCATCCGTTTGTTCTGTATCAGTTGTTTGACCAACTGGCACATCTATTTCTTCTAATGTTTGTTCACCTTGAAATAGTCCACAACCAGTTGTCAAAAATAATACAAACAAAATCGGTAATCCAATTCTTATTGTCAGTTTGAATAATCGCATACTCATGTTTTTCCCTCCTACGATGGTTTGTATTATTATGTATACGAGCTGTTCAGAAAAATAGACCTATCTTTACTCTAGATTATCTAGAAATTACTTTGTTATGTTCATAAAGGCAAAACAGCACTTATTGTAATCAGTATTATTATTCAAAAAAAGAACCATGGCTACGACTATTGTAGGCACGGTTCTCTCTATTTGAATAATTCTAGTAATAAGTTGTGGGCTTTCATTGTATTTATCAGATTTTATTCTATACTCGTCTAGTTTGTTTCTATATCTGCATTCTCAATAATATTAATTGGTATATCTAACCATTGAATCGCAATACGTTCAAAAATTTCCCATGGGCCAGTGGTATAAAAACGATGATTTGGTGAACGTTCACCTTCGTATATCGTTTGATGATAACCTAAGATTACACTAACTTCTCGTGCAGTCTCTTCACCTGATGAGATGATATGAACTTCTTCTCCCATCACAGCTTGAATAGTATCCTTTAATAGCGGATAGTGCGTGCAACCTAAAATTAGTGTATCAATTATTTCTTTTTCCTTAATAGATTGCAAAGCGTTCTCTACCACTTGATATGCTTTAGCACCAGTAAATACACCTTGTTCAACCATTGGGACAAATTCAGGGCATGGTAGACCTTGTACTTCTATTTCAGAATTAATACTATGCAAAGCCTCTGGATAAGCCCGGCTTTCAATTGTTCCTTCTGTTCCAATAACACCTATTTGCATGTTTTTTGTCATCTTTATCGCCGCTCGAGCTCCTGGTTGAATAACTCCAATCACAGGTATATCTAATTTCTCTTGTAGTAATTCCAATGTGAAAGCTGTTGCTGTATTACAAGCTATAACAAGTAACTTTATATCTTGCTTCAATAAAAAGTTAACCATTTCTAACGTGTATTGAATTACTTCTTCTTTTGGTCGTGGACCATATGGACAACGTAATGTATCCCCTAAATAAATTAATTGTTCTTTTGGTAATTGACGCATCAGCTCACTCGCTACTGTCAGACCACCAACACCTGAGTCAATGACTCCAATCGGTTGATCCACTATAAATCCCCTCTTATCTTAAATGTTTACACATTACTATTTTTATCTTGATCCAGTTTCATTTGTTTGTGAAGCAACTTCAAAATATCATACAATACATCTACTCGGTCTGTTGAAACATCTTCTAAGACATCTTCTAAATAATCCTGTCTTTTCTCGATTACTTCTTGAATAATATCTTTACCTTTGTCTAATAAATGTATTCGAACAACACGTCGATCTTTTGTATCTCTTTTTCGTTCCACTAAAAGATTTTTTTCCATTCTATCTATTAAATCAGTTGTTGTACTGAAAGCTAAATTTATTTTATTCGAAACTTCTCCAATTGTTAAATCCCCATCTTCTAATAACCACTGTAAGGCTATAAATTGAGGTGTCGTTATCGGATAGTTTTTTAAAATTTCACGACCCTTTTGTTTAATTATTCCAGAAATATACCGTAGTTCTTTCTCTACTTCTGCAATTGTCGCTGCGTTTTTAACTTCATCCACGAATACTAAACCTCCTTTGACTAAGCTATTCTATTTGTATCATATCATTTTTTTATCAAATTAGGTCAAAATTTGATTATTTCTATATCATGATAAAGTTAAACTATAGCTAGAATATAAAATCAAAACACAAAAATAACGCATGGATCTGATTAAGCACCCATACGTTATTTCTTATGTTATTTCTCAATTTGTTCTGGTAACTCCTCATCTGTTACTGGTTCTATCGGTTGATCAAATTCTTCTTCGTCATCTTCCAAAGGATTGGACGTTGATGCAGCTGAAGCATTATTACTAATCCGCACTTCAACGGTATAATCCATAGAAACAAATGCATTAAATTTACTCATGCTAACAACTGTTCCCTTTACCTCATTAGACTCAACATATTTAACAATATAATCAATTTCTGCCCCTTTAGATTGATAGTCTTCATAAAATAACTTTGGTAAATCTCCTTCCATCACACCACGGTAGTCAGCTAGAAAAGGACGACCTTCAGAATAAGTAACTGTGATAGCGGGAGCCTCCTCACCGGTTAATTTAGTTCCTGCTTCAATCGATTGAGAAACTAATCTTCCATAAGATAGTTTTGATTGAAATTTCTGTTTGACCGTTACCGTTAGTCCAGGATAACTGGCTGCTTCATCCATTGTAAGTTCACCGAAATTTGGTACGACTATCGCTTTACCTACAGATATCTCGACGGTCATTTTATCTTTCTTAGCAATTTTTTCTTCAGCTTTTACACTTTGACTAATAACCTTGCCAACTTCTATCGTATTAGAATCTTTATCTTCAAGCGTTAATGCAATTTCATTCGTATCTGCCCATTGTTGTACTTCTTCTTTTGTACTCGCAGAAAAATCTGGGACACTAATATTCTTCTCAAATACTTCTTCACCTTTAGAGTAATAGACAGCAGCGCTATCCTTGCGACGATATGTTACTTCATCAATTTCGCTATCCTTAATAACAAGTTTAATAAATGAACCAGACTCGACTTTATCACTATATTCTGAAACCAACTTAAGGTTATCAGCTTGTTGCTCCTCTATCCAGAGCTCTGTATCGCTTTGGTTCATTTCAGAAAAGTCAGGTAAGGGAATAACTTCTTCAGGATCTGGTCCTAAACTACTAACTATCGAAAGCGTTTTCCCCTTTCGAATGTTTTTACCTTCTGATATACTTTGAGAAATTACTCGATTAGCTTCAAGATCTGCACTATATTCCTCTGTTAGTTCAATAGCTACATCATTCGTATTGGCCCATGCTCGTGCTTCAGAAACTGGTTTATCCCTAAAATTCTCCACTTCTGCATGAACTACATTATAGTAAGTAACACACATTACGATAAAAGCTAGAGTTGATCCAAGAATAATAAATAACAGCTTGCGGCGTTTTTTCTTCTGATAAGTCGGATCAAACTCTAATTCTTCTCCTACAATACTTCGACGACTACTAGTTGAAGAGAGCGGTTTTGTTTCTGGAATAACTTTCTCTTCTTCTTTTTCTATCACACTATCTTCTGGTTTTGCTATCGAATCTTTCGCTTCAGTTGATTTTCCTTCATCTTGTTCAATCAAAGTACCATCATATTTTTCTTTATTAAATTTTGATAAAAAATCACTCATAAGCTGATAGAGTACCTTTCTGAAGAGTGAAAGTTTGGTCAGATTGTTGTGCAATTTCATTCGAGTGCGTTACAACTACAACACATTTATCATGTTCGTGTGCCAATTTCTTAAAGATATTAATAATTTCTTGTTCCATTTCCTCATCTAAATTACCGGTAGGTTCATCAGCAAGAATTAATTCCACATTTGTAGCTAATGCACGAGCAATGGCTACACGTTGTTGCTCACCACCAGAAAGTTTATTCACAGAACGATCTGCTTTGCTTTTTACAATTCCAATATAGTCTAATAGATTATAAGCAACTGTATTTTGGTCTTTCGGAATTTCATTTTCTGTAATAGACATTGGAACTAGCACATTTTCTACTGCTGTAAACGCAGGAATTAGATTATAACTTTGAAAAATGATGCCGACATTATTGCGTCGATATTGCTCATAACCTATTTCTTTTATGTCTTTTCCATTAAATAATACTTTACCACTCTGTGGTGAATCTAAAGCACTAAGTAATGCTAAAAGTGTTGTTTTACCGGAACCAGATTGACCTAATATTGTATAAAACTTTCCCTTTTCAAATCCAACATTTGTATCCTTCAAAATATAACGACGACTTTCTCCATCTTGATAGAAATAATTCAAATCTATTGCTTCTAATATCATCTATTTCACCTCTCTACTACATCATTATTTTTTTAGGATTTAATCGAACAATATATATTAATGGTATGATTGTTGACACTAGAATCGTTAATAATCCTACTAAATAAAACATTAGTATATAGCTAGAATCCAGTTTCACCTCATACGAATCCATTACATCATCCGTTGTTACACTAGATTGATATGCCTCCAATTCACTGTAATACATCATGTCCTCATCACTTTGAGTATCTTCAGCATTGAGCAACGTTTCAGATATACCCTGCGCCAAAAAATTCCCGCTGAATAGCGATAAGGTAATACCGATTAGTGCGACAACCATTACTTCAATTAAAATTTGGCCTACTACACGAGCACGTCGTTCACCTAAAGAGAGGTAAATCCCTAATTCATGTTTACGATCTCGAAGGAACAATAATACAACTAAACCAATAATTAATACAGTAGCAATTACGGCAACAAGTAAGACATAACCAGCTAATTTAGACATAGATTTAACTGGTGCTGCGATTGTGTCATATTGATCGCTAGCATTACTAACTTTATAAAGTTCTGGTAATAATGGTTGAACTTCTTCCTCAAATGCAATACTATCCTCTGAATTATTCAACACAAAAATAGGTGTATAGTATTCCGTGAGGGCTTCTGCATCTGCTTCAATCATTGCGGCATATTCTTCATCAATTTTCATATACTCTTCATTATAATACGTTAATTCACTACTAACGACTTCATTAGGAACATAAATAGTATTTTGATATTCTATATTCATGAAATCCATTTCTCCACTTTCTTCACTTTCTTCAACACTTGCTGATTTAGGTTCAAATAAACCAATAACTTCTAATATAACATCTCGAGAAGTTGCTAATTTTTCTTCTCCAGTTTCTTCATCATAGCTGTATACCTCATTAGTTAATGTGATATTATCACCAATTTGCAAATCATTTTTCTCTGCTAACTTACTAGATATTATCGCGACACTAGAACCGTTCTCTATTTCACCTGATTCAAAAACGCGACCCTCAATTAAGTTCCCTATTCCTTCTTCAAAATCAATTACTGGTGCATAATTAATACCTTTCAACATGAAGTCGATACTAGGGCCTTCATATTCTACTTCAACCTCTTCTTCCATACCTTCGCCTTGATAACTTTGAACGTTCTCTGATCCTAACCATGTGGACAGGTTATAGTCATAATATTTCACATAAGAAAGCTCTCCAATTTGTTTTATTAATTCAAGATCTAAATTAGATATTTCTAATGTCATTTGGTCTTCTTCATCCATATTTTCTAACTTTTCATAATCAAGTTCAACAGTTGCTGCAGCACCTAATTTTTCTTTTATATTTGTTTCCACATTGTCTGTAGCCTGTTGGATCGAAATAGCACCTGATATTACGTTCCCTAAAATAAATATTACAGCCAATAAAATTAGTGACTTTCCTTTTTTTCTTGAAATACTTAACAGTCCACGCTTAATAAAATTCATTACTAACCCCCTCAAATTAAAAACATTGCATAAATCAAGATTCATAAAAACTGATGTCATGATAATTATTATGTATCAATTCCAAACTCTTCTATTAATCTGTCAATATAAACTTAATTATACATTTACAAACAGAATATACACAACCTAAATTTTGAAATAAATTGTATAATTTTAGTATACATAAACACTGAAATAACTAACCACTTTTCCTCAAAAAGCGCTATTCATAAAATGAATAGCGCTTAAGTTTATCTAAATTATATAATTGGATGATTTACTTTACTCTCTTGTTTTTAACAGTACATCAATCGAAAAGGTTGTAACAGTCTCTTTATTTTGATTATTTATAGTGAACGAAAAAGTTACCGTACCTCTTCCACCTCTTGAAGATAATCGTTTATTCATCACCTCAACAGTACCAATCAATAAATCATTAGGATAGACAGGCTTTGTCCATCTAATTTGGTCAACTCCAGCACCAGTAATCACCTCATCACCCAATACATCCGCTTCAATCCACCTGGACCATACCAGACCGATTGTTTGATACCCAGATGCAATAATTCCTTTAAACATCCCTTGCTTTGCAAATTCTTCGTCAATATGTATACGTTGTGGATCATATTTTTTTGCGAAATCTAAAACATCTTCTTTCTCTACCTTGATTGGTTCTAGATTAAATTGTTGACCGACCTTCAAATCTTCTATATACATTATTATCCACCTTCACAGCTAAATTAAAACCAATAAATATATTACACCAACTTGCTTTATTTTCCAAAAATAATCTACTTTATAATCAAATAATTTAATTGATCGCAAAATAATTAAGCTACTATCAGTAATTTAAATACGAGTAATATTACTAGTCATTATTCTTTAAAGTGTTATACTAATTATATTGTACACAATTTAATTTCGTAAGGGAGTGGGTCAGTTATGAGTATTTACGATATCACAGTTAAAAAGTCTAATGGCACAACATACCAACTTGATGCATACAAGAATCAGGTTATGTTAATAGTAAATACGGCATCCAATTGTGGACTTAACGGTCAATTTGATGGACTTGAAGAAATTCACCAGAAGTATAAGGATAAAGGCGTTGCTGTACTTGGTTTTCCAAGTAATCAGTTTGCTAACCAAGAACCAGGTACATCGGAAGAAGCGGAAGAGTCTTGTCGAATCAATTTTGGTGTAACATTCCCAATCCATGAAATCATTGATGTTAATGGTAAGAATGCACATGAATTGTTTCAATATTTGAAAAGTAATTCCAAAGGATTTTTAGGTAATAACATTAAATGGAACTTCACTAAGTTTTTAGTAGACCAGAATGGTGAGGTTATCGAACGTTTTGGACCTAAAGTTGAGCCAGCTAAAATTGAAAAGAAAATTGCACGTATTGTTTCTTAATAATAAGGAATCCTTCAGTCTATCTAAGGATTCCTTTTTTATTAGAGTTTTTTAAGAAATAGTACTTTGAGATAGTCTCCCTCTTTATACTGCTTTATTGTCTTAAAATCATCTGGTAAAGAAAATGTCTCAATAACCCTGTAAGCCTCATCCATTTCCTTAAAAGCTTGATTAACAAAGTTCTTAAACTTATCCATGCCAAAACCACTAGCATTCGTTGACGCAACAATGATCCCTTGATCCGCTGTAATAGCAATTGCTTCTTTAAGTAAGTTCACATAATCCTTTGACGCACTAAACGTATGTTTCTTGGATCTAGCAAAACTAGGGGGATCAAGAATAACCATGTCAAAATTCAGATTCTTTTTAACCGCATATTTAAAATAATTAAAAACATCCATCACTCGAATGATATGATCGTTCTCATCTAGGCCATTCACTTGAAATTGTTCAATCGTTTTAGGTAAGCTACGATTCGCAAGGTCAACACTCGTCGTCTGTTCAGCACCACCCAGTGCTGCAAAAACAGAGAAAGCACCTGTATATGAAAAAGTATTTAATACTGATTTTCCATTAGCATACTTGTCTCTTATTGTTTTTCTTACCTGCCTTTGATCAAGAAAAATTCCAGTCATTGGACCATCATTTAAATAGACGGCAAAATTCACACCATTTTCCTTGATAATAATCGGAAAATCGCCGCGTTCTCCGGCAACAAAATCATCGTCTTCTAGGTATTTTCCACCAGTATCAAAACGTTTTTTCTCGTAAATACCTTTAAATTCAACTAAGTTCTTTAGTGAATTCAGTATAAGCTCTTTGAACAGATAAATCCCTTGACTATACCAATTTACAACATAAAACCCTGCATAGTATTCAATAGTCAGACCGCCGATCCCATCTCCTTCTCCATTAAAGACACGAAAAGCAGTTGTATCTTTATCTTTATAATAGGCACTTCTTATATCTAATGCCTTTTCGATTTTTTTATCAAAAAACTGCTGATCAATTGGCTCATTTTCATTTTGAGTTAATACCCAACCGAATCCCTTGTTTTGTCTACCATAATAACCTCTTCCAAGAAAATGATTTTTCTCATCAACTAATTGAACGATTATACCTTCTTGATCCAGTACCTCCATATTTAAGATGGCTTCTTTAAATATATGTGGAAAACCTATTTTAAATTTATTAACAAATTTATCTTTAATTTTCAATTGTACGTCATTCTGCATTTCCTTCATCCTAACTGTTTATATATGTACTTACTTTATCATTTGACTTTCTATAAAGCTAGCTTCAATAAGTCTTCCCTCGTATATAACAAATCTAATTCAGGGAATTATGTGTGTAATATTTTCTTACAAACAAACAGATTATTCACCATATGTATGCTAACATTAAATCCAAATTCAGATTTTCTGGGGGATAACTATGATGGGAAAGCAAAAACTTGTTTTAATCGGAAACGGTATGGCAGGTTTGCGCTGTATCGAAAATATTTTAAAAGAGGATAATACCCTTTACGATATCACCATTTTTGGTAGTGAGCCTCACGTGAATTACAGTCGGATTATGCTATCTTCCGTACTACAAGGAGATACAACATTTAATGATATCACAATAAATGACCGTAACTGGTATGATGATCATGATATCCTTCTTCATACTGGTGAAACCGTTACAAATATTAATAAAGAAAAGAAGCTAATAGAGACCGATAAAAGCACAATAACCTCTTATGATAAACTCATTATAGCAACTGGTTCTAACCCTTTTATTCTACCCTTACCTGGTAATGACAAAGAAGGTGTTGTCTCTTTTCGCACAATAGATGACTGTCACAAAATGATCGACACGGCAAAGAAATATAAGAAAGCGATAGTAATTGGCGGTGGACTCCTTGGCCTTGAAGCAGCAAGAGGCTTATTAAATTTAGGAATGGAAGTTGACGTTGTTCATATTTCTGAATATTTAATGAATAAACAATTAGATGAAACAGCAGCACATATGCTCCAAAGTGAATTAGAGTCACAAGGCATGCATTTTCTTCTAGAAAAACAATCTGAAGAAATCATTGGAGACGCTAGGGTTGAAGGAATTCGATTTAAAGATGGAACAATAGCTAAGGCAGATCTTGTTGTGATGGCAGTGGGTGTAAAACCAAACATTCAATTAGCGCAAAAAGCCGGTATTGAAACTAACAGAGGTATTCTTGTCGATGATTTTTTCGCAACGCGTTCAGAGGATATTTATGCTGTTGGTGAATGTGCAGAACACAACGAAATGGTATACGGTCTTGTCAAACCGCTTTATGAACAAGGAGCTGTACTCGCACGACATTTGTGCGCCAAGGATAATGAGCCATATAAAGGATCCGTTTTATCAACACAGTTAAAAATATCAGGAGTTGATGTATTTTCTGTCGGACAATTCTATACAGATGATCAAACAAAGGCCATTCATTTTCATGATGAAGTTGCTTCAACTTATAAGAAAGTTTTCTTTAGAGGTAACAAAGTGGTTGGCAGCGTCATGTTCGGTGACACTAAAGAAGGACCTAGATTGTTAGATATAATTATAAAACAAAAATTCGTCGCTGATCAAGAAAAGGTTGCTTTACTTACGCCTTTAGATCCAAGTGAATCTTATGTAGCTACAATGCCAAAAAATGAATTTGTTTGCACATGTAATGCTGTATCTAAAGGTACTATTATTGAAAATGTCCAACAGCACGCGCTTACTACTGTTGATGAAGTTCGCCAATGTACGAAAGCTTCCAGCTCATGTGGTGGTTGTAAACCAATTGTTAGTGAACTACTAACCTATATAAATAGTGAATATTTTAATGAAGCAGTTGAAGATAAAAGATTCTGTTCTTGCACTAAACTAACTGAGGATGAAATAGTTACAGAAATACAAACGAAGCATTTAGCTAGTGTTACGGAAGTTATGGAAACACTAGGATGGGGAACGAATGACGGTTGTGCAATTTGTCTTCCCGCTATAGAGTATTATTTAGAAATGATCTATCCAGAATATGAACAAAATCAAGAAACAATCTATGTGAATGAAAAGATGAATGCAAAACTTCGTAAAGATGGCACCTATACGATCGTTCCACAACTATATGGTGGAACAGCTCAGACCAGTCAATTGAAAACTATTGCAAAAGTTGCAGAAAAGTACAATATAACTACCCTACCATTAACAAGTGCACAAAGAATTCATTTAGAAGGCATTAAAAAAGAAGATTTATCTTCTGTATGGACAGATCTCAATATGAGGCTTCACTCCGCAGCTGCAAATACAGTACAGAGTATTAAAACTAGCAGTGGTGATCATTTATGCGAGTGTGATAAACTACCAGGTTATCATATCGCACATGAGCTTGAGCGGAGAATGGAATTTCTAAAAACACCTTATCGTATCAGGATTGGAGCATCTGCTTGTAAACATAATGGAGCTGGTTCCACTACAAAAGATATAGGTATTATCAAAATGGATAGAGGATGGGAAATTTATGTCGGAGGTAGTAGCGGTCGCAACAGTCGCTTAGGTGAATTATTAGCTGTCACCGAATCACAGAAAGAAGCAGTTAACATTATTCTTGGTTTCGTCCAATACTACCGTGAATCTGCCAATTACTTAGAACGAACATGGCAATGGATTGATCGAGTAAGTTTAGTTCACCTTCGTGAAGTGCTTTTTGATGAAGAATTACAAAACTATCTAATTGATAGATTAGAAAGAAGTGTGAAGCAGCGTAAATTGTTATTACTAAGTAATTAATAGGTTTCATACTTCTTAACTCTATAAACCAGAACTCCATTAAATCAGCGAGCAAAGGATGAGATATCTTGACAGAGTTACTATTGAAATACTTCAGAGATAAGCAACAAAAAGCTGAAACAGAGAAAATTTATGATTCACAATGCCCTTATTGTAGTATGCAATGCAAGATGCAATTAGTAGAACAAAAAGTTGTTTCGAGAAAAACATATAAAACAATCGGAAAAGATAACCCAACCTCTGAAGGACGGCTTTGTATTAAAGGATTAAATGCCCATCAGCATGCACTTCATAAAGACAGAATTAAACAGCCATTAATGAAGGTTAACGGTGAATTCGTTACTGTTTCTTGGGAAGTCGCATTAGAACAGATAAAAGAGAATTTCAAAAAGATTCAGCAACAAGATGGTCTTGATGCTTTATCGGTTTATGGTAGTGCTTCAATCACTAACGAAGAAGCGTATCTATTAGGTAAATTCGCACGCGTTGGCTTACAAACAAAACACATTGATTACAATGGTCGTTTATGTATGGGAGCTGCTGCAACAGGTGCAAATCAAACGTTTGGTGTAGATCGCGGATTTACGAATACAATAAAGGAAATTCCTAATACGCGCTGCATAATCTTAGCTGGAACAAATATCGCTGAATGTCAGCCGACCATCATGCCTTATTTTGAAAGAGCCAAAGAAAATGGCGCATACATCATTGCTATAGATCCACGCGAAACAGCCACAACCAAATTAGCAGATATGCACTTAAAAAACAAACCAGGTTCAGATGTAGCCTTAGCTAATGGATTATTAAAGGTAATTATTGAGAATAACTTAGTTGATCAGGCATTTATTCAAGATAGAACTAATGGATTTGAAGAAGTAAGAGAACTAGTAACATCTATTGAGCTTGAGGAAACAGCGCAGTTAACAGGCTTAACTGTTGAGCAAATTAAACAGGCTGCTACTGCTTTTGGACAAGAAACATCAGGTATGATCTTTACCGCAAGAGGCATTGAACAACAAATTGATGGAACAGCTGCAGTACGTTGCTTTATAAACATTCTTTTAGCTACTGGGAAAATCGGAAAAACTAATTCTGGTTTCGGTGCAGTTACTGGTCAAGGCAATGGTCAAGGAGCGAGAGAACACGGACAAAAGTCAGATCAATTACCAGGTTATCGCTCGATTGAAAACGATGAACATAGAGAATATATTGCAAATGTTTGGGGAGTTAATGCACAAGACTTACCTAGAAAAGGCGTATCTGCATACGAAATGTTTGAGGAAATTGAGCAACAAAAAATTAGCGGTATGTTCGTTATGTGTTCCAATCCAGTTGTTTCAAATCCAAATGCTAACTTCGTCAAAAAAGCATTAGAACAATTAAAATACCTAGTAGTTGTTGATATGTTCGTTTCAGAAACAGCAAAACTAGCAGACATCATCCTACCAGCCTCTTCCTATTTAGAAGATGAAGGAACTATGACTAATGTCGAAGGTCGCGTCATGTTAAGAGAAGCAAGCTTTCCACTACCTGGTGAAGTACGACATGATTGGCAAATCATTTGTGATATAGCAAAAGCATTAGGAAAGGAACAGTATTTCCCCTATCAAAGTGCTGAAGATATTTTTGAAGAACTTAGAGTCGCAAGCCGTGGTGGTAGAGCAGATTATTATGGCATTACCTATAATCGGATTCGAAAAGAAGATGGTGTCTTATGGCCATGCCCGGATCCGAATGAATCTGGTACAGACCGTTTATTTGAAAATTCATTTGCTCATGAAGATGGTAAAGCAAAAATGGCAGCCATTTCACACAAATTAAAAATACCCAAACCAATACCTAGCGATGCTTATCCGCTCTTTTTAACAACTGGCCGTGTCATGTCACACTACCTAACTGGTGAGCAAACAAGAAAAAGTCCTTCGCTTGCTGCAAGAAATATTGAAGCGTTTATGGAAGTCCATCCAGATACAGGTTTAAAATATAATCTAAAAGAATCAATGCTTGTAAAAGTCGAGTCAAAACAAGGCTCTATCGTTGTTAGAACGAAATGGTCTACTACAATAAGAAAAGACACCGTTTTTGTACCATTCCACTGGACAGAATCACAAAATGTTAATCGATTAGTTTCTGATGAATTAGATCCTCACTGCAAAATGCCTGGTTTTAAAGTGAGCACAGTTAAAATTAGCCCAGTAAATAGGTAAGTAATTTAGTAATCTATTAAATAAGTCGACTGTTTCAAATAGAAACAGTCGACTTATTTATTTTATGAAACTCACACTACATATCTTTTTTAATTTCATTTTTACTTTGATAACTTCTTTTGATTAATTCGAATGGCTTAAGCATTATCCTACGAAACTTCCTTCTATTAACATCTTGTTGAGTTGCAGGTAATTTACCGAAAATTAAATGAGCAAGCGGTATATAAAGATGAATGGTGCGAATAACCAAATAACAGAAAATGACTGTCACCATATATCGAATCGTTATGTCAAAATGAAACCAATAATTTGGTCTTGTTGGAGTATATACTGCAACTTCTCTTAGGATTAACGGATGAATTAAGTAAAAGGCAAAAGAATAAACTGCGAAGTGTTTTACTCTACCAATCATTTTAGTTGATCCCATTGCTGCAAATTTCTCTGCTAGCTTGTAAAAGAAATAACTTCCTATTACTAAATAGGTAATTTCAGTTAACGTGTAAACTGTACCAGTTACCGTTATTTCTTGGAGTGTATAGCCATAGTAATGTAAATAAAATAAGCTTGATCCCGTAATAAGTGTCATCACACCAAATATAATGATAGGGATGTTATTTTTCCCTTTAGCTTTTTCTGTTTCATAGTGTAATCCTATCCAACCGCCTAAAAGTAAATACGACATATTACTAAGAAATATATGAGAACTCGTTAAATCAAATGTAGATTGGATGACAAAATAAGTGAATT
Source organism: Paraliobacillus sp. X-1268 (assembly GCF_003426095.1). Taxonomy (NCBI): domain Bacteria; kingdom Bacillati; phylum Bacillota; class Bacilli; order Caryophanales; family Bacillaceae; genus Paraliobacillus; species Paraliobacillus sp. X-1268. Next base: position 52,926 of record NZ_QJSK01000005.1, on the reverse strand, counting down.
GAATAAGGATACCGCATAACCAAAGGTATTTCTTAATAATTGAAAATCGTTGTGAAATCCAAATTACTGCAGGTAATATCATATAAATTTGAACGATAATAAAAATAAAGTATAATTGATAGTGGGATTCTCCTTGTACTATCCGACTGATAACATCTCCTATAACGAACTCACGTCCTAATCGGGAATACGCATAAAACTCATAAACACTAGCCCATATGAGATAAGGTACAATAATAAACTTAAAACGTTTTTTATAGTAATCTAGTAGATTATCTTTCGTCCATCTTTTTTGTGCATGACTATAGAAAAAAACCAGTCCCGTCAACATAATAAAAATACCCTTTTCCACACGGAGCGTTCGACTTAAGTAATGATACTTTTGAAATGCACCGCTATCCATCTCAAACGAAGTATAATAAGCACCAATTGTATGGATTAACACTACCGATAACATTGCAAACGTTCTTAAAAAATAAACAGCCTCAATATTTTTATTTTTCATCCTAGGTCTCTCCCAACAATTCACTTTTATTCCAGCGTGAAATATAATTACTATTATTATAATAATCACATTAACGTAATTTTACATAAAAATGGGAATTACAATATAAATAATACAATTCTTTATAGACACTTTACATTAGTTATCTACACCCCTTTATAAGACGCAAATAAACCGACTTCCCATAAGAATGTCGGTTTTTATTAGAGCTTTATATTCATCCATTCTTATCTACAACTGCTTGCGAACGCCCCGTTAGATCAAGACTTTGTATAATTAATACTTAATACACTAGTGTTCATGTTATTAATTTGATAAAATTATCACGATTGATTATTTAACTCACTATAGAAGGAGTTCGATCACTTGAATAAAATAACTTATCTATTACTTCTAATGTTAATATTTCTAAATGGTTGCGGAACTGATGAAGCGTTATTAATAGGAAAGAGAACAGATGTAGATCGAGTTGAATATAATCAAGAAATTAGAGATAATCATGTTATTACGCAAGTTAAAAATATATTAGAAACTAAAACGGAGAATCAGATTTCAGAAGAACCTAACGTATATCCAGATTTTATATTATTATTGAAAAATGAAAAAGACAATATAAGTACACTTAACTATGCTGTGTGGCTAAATGATAGCGACAATGCTTTATTAAGTGATGAAATTTTTGAAAATCAAAATTATTATAGACTTTCTAAAGAAAACACTGATAAATTAAAAGAGATACTGAATTGAAGTGGACTTTGATTATCAATTAATCAGACCTCACCAAGCAAAAAAACCGACTTCCCATTAGAAAGTCGGTTTTTATTAGAGCTTTAATTCACCCATTCTTAAAAGCTCTACAACTGCTTGCGAACGCCCCTTTACACCAAGCTTTTGCATTGCATTTGAAATACATAGTGATTGCAAATATTAAATAAAGATATCTCCCTTGAAATTTCAAGTTAATATCTTTATTCACTTTTTTTTAATACCTAAGCGTGAAATAGTGCTTGTCAGTCCCTAATGTTCTTCTGTAAGGACTTATTTATTAAATTAAGCTCGTTGGATCTCTTTCATTATAAGCTAATCTATTGCTAAGAGAGAATCTATTAACTAGTATTTTTCAGCATATTTTAGCGCATTGTAAGGATTTACTAATCGGATATCTCCAATTTCTTCACTGCTCAATAAGATAATATCTTTTATTTGCTTAGCACTTAATTCATAATTATAACTCTTTAATAGACCAGCCACGCCCGAAACATAAGCTGTGGCAAAAGAAGTGCCTGATAGTTTAGTAAAGTCACTGTCGAGAACTAAACCTATAACATCAACTCCTGGTGCATAGATCATGTCTTCTAAACCATATCCAGAATATACCAGTTTTTCCCCCTCACTATCCACAGCTCCAACACATATAACATTTTCTAATTCGTAGGAACAAGGATAGATTGAAGACTCATTTAAATTATTTCCTTCTTTACCTGCTGAGGCAACAAATAAGACATCACTATTTTCTTTTATTTTATTAAACATTTGCTCGTTAAAATTCTGAGTATCCCAACTAATATTTATAATACGAGACCCAGTACCATAAGCATAATCTATTGCAGGTATAGAATCTTCTATATCTCCAGAGGTCCCATTTAATACTTTTAAAGGTAAAATCGTAACCCCTGGTGCTATTCCCCAGGCCTCGTTTTGTTTAGAATGTTCTCCACTAATTATTGAAGAAATAAATGTCCCATGATAATCATTTAAAGCACTACTAAACAAATTATTATTGTCACTGTAGAAGTTCCAACCATTAAAGTCATCTATGTAGCCATTATTATCATCATCCAGGCCATTTTCTTTTTCAACTTTATTCACATAAATACTATTTTTCAAAAAATCATTTTCTATATCGACACCAGTATCCAGCACACTTATAATTACATTCGGCTCTCCCAAAGTAATTTCCCATGCTAATGTAGCATTTGTATTATAAATTTCACTTTCATTGTTTAAAGATACTTGTTGATCCGGAACACTCTTATTTGATACATAAAATGTGAAAAGCATTATTAGAAAAACAAGTATTACGATAGAAAACAATATATATTTTTTTTTGTTATTCATACCATACACCTCATAAATACAAACACCCCAATGTATTGGGGTGTTTAAATTTCCTAGTAAGTAATTGTTGACGAACGTTGTTGACTTTTATTATAACCAGTACCTATAGTTATAGATGGGCTACCACTAATACTTACTCCTCCGATTTTAACAATCTGGTGCGCGAACTGAGAAACTATTTTAGTATCCTTGCCAACTTTTTTGTTTTGATATAAATCTAGAAACACATAACCTGTTTTCAATTTATTTCCTACATTAGAAGTTTGGTTGGTACTAAAAACAATTCCTTTATTTGGAGTCTCACTTTTAGACCAAGAATAATTTTTGCTTAGCTTACTCCATTTAGTAACTGCAGTATTTGTATTATAATAATACGCACTTGAGCTTATATTCTTAGAATTTAACCCTCCACCCCAAGCTACTGCAATTCTATCGGTAAAAAGATAATTATAATAAGGTGTTGTCCAATTAAAGTTTATTCCAACGTTATATTGAGGCTTAGTTTTAGTTGATTTATTAGCTACAGATTGAGTATATTTTAACTTACTACTAGATATATAACCAGATGCGGTTATAGTATTTTCTTCAAGAACTTCCTTTGTATTATACTCAGGATTTTCCTCAAGTGCATTCTGTAACATTTTATATCCTACTGTATCAAGCTCCAACGTTTCTAAAGCTTCATCTTTTGTAATTTCCCTTAAGTCATCCAAATCATTTTCTATCAATTCAACTTCTTCAGAGGACAATCCCAACTCTTGAAGTTCAGACTCATCAGTATTTGCAAAAAACTCAATTATAGATAAATTATCTAAGTGGAAGTATGAAACATCAAGATCTACTTTACTTGGATCTTCAATAATTATCTCTGCAAGTTCTTGTTTTTTATCGACAGGCATAAGTTCTATCGTTTCCGCATCAAATCCAAATTCTATTAAAATATCATCATTATTTTTATCAACATTTAGCTCAGATGCTTGGATAGTTAACGTACTAGAAATAAATAAGACTATAAATGTAAAAAAAGCAATTAAATTCTTTTTCAAAATAACACACCCTTAACCTTAAATTTTAATTATACATGGCCATGTACATTATTAAAATACCATATAATTCAATATTATTCAATATATTTCAAATTAATTTGTTTTTTTTACAATTACTTGATTTTTATTCAAATTAGATTTATAATTTAAAGAAAATATATACTTAACAAATTTGGCTCGTAATCCTAAAATGATTCAAAGAATCATTGATTATTTCGTTACTAAATACTTTTCACGTATACCGTAAGTCTGGATTTAATAGAGGAGGACTATTTTGAAAAAATTAAAAATTATATTTGTTATTACTCTTGTTACTATTTTTTTCTTTTTATTTTATCATTATAACGGAACTGTTACTGAAGGTTATTTTACTGTGAATGAAGAAGATATTATAGTTGAAAGTGACAAAACTTTTCTTTTCTTGGATAATAACAAAATAGAAGTACCGCAAAATTTAGTTGACAACATTAAATCGGGAGAAAGACACCATATTCGCTTTTCAGGGAATAGATTATTTAAAAACAATACAGAATTAGATATTATAGAGGCAGATAATACTTAATATTATTAACTTATACTTTTTTCATATTAAAACACTTGTATTATTCAATCTATAAATATTTCAATGTTAAATGAATTCTCTGAGCTAATTGAGTTAAGTGTCGCATGAAAAAACCGACTTTCAATTGAAAGTCGGTTTTTATTAGAGCTTTAATTTTTACCCATTCTTAACGGCTCTACAATTGTTTGGGAACATCCCATTTCGCATGGAATTTGAACTAGAATTATATTTACGCCTTTTCCTCTTCTTCATTAGCTTGGAATGTATACTTCAAATCAATTTGTCCATTCTGATACACAACACCAAAATCAATTAATGCCTGGAAAACATGAAATAAATCCTTTTCCGTATCGTTTAATGCTCTAATTGCTTGCTTTATATGTGTTATATTCACTTCATTTTCTTCTTCACTATTCAATAAGAAGAGTTCGTCATTCATTCGATTAATCTCATGTTCAAGTCTTTCTCTTTTTGCTTCATATTCATATTTATTAATCATTTCATCTAAATAAAGATCTAGTAATCTATTCTTCTTTTGTTCAGTTGCTGCAATCGTATTATTCAACTTCTTCATTTTTTGATTTTTGTTATCGTTAAGTGATTTTTCAAGATGAAAGTTTACTTTTTCGCTTTCACTGATTAAATCTTTTAATATAGTAATCCTTAAATTTTCATAAGTCATTGGAACATGACTCACACATTGACCAGAACGTCTATAATTACTACATTTCAGATAGCGCCAATGTGTTCCATCTTTCTTTCGTTTGCCTGCTTGATTAATAATCATACTACAACCGCAATGCGCACATTTTAATAATCCTCTAAACTCATTATAAGGTGATATCTTCTTTTTTTTATTTAATACTTTCTTATCATTCGCTAGATCAAAAGCTTCTCTAGATACAATAGCTGGATGATGATCCTTGAATACTATCCATTTACTTTCCGGATTACGAATCTGTTTTTTTCGTCCATCTACTTTGATTTTAGTATATTGATTTAAAATAAAATCACCACAGAAAGTACGATTTCTTATAATACGTTGTATGGTCGTTAATTGCCATGCTCCACCGTTTCTAGGTGGTAAGATCGTCCCTTCTGCAACACCTTTATTTAGCTTATTCGTAATGGATTTCATTCCAATTTTCTCTTCATTGTACCATTTAAATATCTGATGAATAATTGCTGCTTCGCCTTCTTTAATTAATAACTTCTGATCTATTTTTTCATAGCCATATGGCGTTTTACCAATATGGTCACCACGCCTTACTTTAGCTGCAAGTGCTGCACTAATAGAGACAGATTGCGTTTTTGGATATTGTGCTGCAAACATTGAAAACATCTCAAACTTCATATCATTCTTGCCTTCTAGTTCACTATCATATCCTTCTTCAATCGTTATCACTCGGACACCATGACCTAGCATTACCTCTTTAATTTCAAGCGCATCTTTAAGATCTCTTGCAAGCCTATGTAGAGACTTGAATACAACCATCTTTATTTCCCTGTTACGCGCTTTTTTAAGTACTAGCTGCATTGCTGATCTCTCTAAGAACATTGTTCCTGATTTTCCAGCGTCCTGTAAAATTGCTCGATCATCCCACTCAAAATCATGTTGTTCAAGCCAATAACGACATATGTCTACCTGGTTAGCTAATGAATCTTTTTGTTCATCACTATCAGTAGAAACACGCGCGTAAACTAAATATGGGTAATCATCATATTTTAATCCCTCTTTACTTTCAAACATTTTTTACACCTCAATATTTAAATGCTTTTTACATGTTTATTATACATCATTTTGATAACAAGAACATACGTTTCCGATAAATATACTTATCCTACATATTTATCTATCTCAAAACGATGAAATCCATCTAATTCATTTAAATATTTTTTAAAGATTGCATTTCCAATTAAATTGTTATTTTTATCAAAAATTATATTTCCAAGTTGATTATCTATCGTTAGTTTTGATATTAATGAGAAAGACAATCCTGTCTTTCTTATATTTATTTTGTGATTATCATTAGTTCCATATATCGCTAAATTGTATTCTTCATCAGAAATTAGATTGAAATCATATAAAACAGTAATAAATCTATTAAGAGTATAACTTACAAAGTCATCTTCAATTTTTATTTTTACCATTGCCAAATTTATCAATTCAGTATCTTCTTTTTCTCTTAAATCAATAAAAAGTTTTCTTGTACTATTGGGGTATTCTTTCGAGGAGATTGCATGTTCTCCATAAGTCTCTCCAATATATACATTAAAGTCGTCTGTATCTTTTCTAGCCTTAAAATAATTATATGTTTTCATAATATGTTGTTTTAAAGATTTAGTATGTTTGTCATTTATATGCATCTTATAAAATTTTCTTGCCTTTTCATTTTTTAAACGATTTACTACAGCATCTTTTATAAACTCTTTTCTAATATCATAAAAAAACAAGGTGTAAATCTTATCTATAAAATCTAGCGATTTCCAACTAGCAGCTTCTTTGTGTTTATCCATTCGTTCTTTAATTATACTAAGGTACTCATCATTTAAATCAAGGATATGTTCTAATCCGGATTTTATGAAATCCTTTTTTAAAGCATCTAATGTAGATAATTCATCAGATAAAACTATTTTTTCATTTTCAATTAAATCTTTTTCATTTTCAGACAATTTATCTTTATTATAATTGTTTAATGTAGGATTTAAGATAATATCTTTAAAAATGTTACTTCTTAATTTTTTTATTTTATTCTCCATGTTTCCATTTTTCCTAGAGTATTCTTCACTATTAATAAAATGAATTGGCGGCAATAATTTATGAAGATTAAAATTTCTATGATCAAATACTTCGTTTAATCTATTCACTCTTCCTATAAGGTTTGTAAGATCTTTTTCTAATAAACTATGAGTATTCATAATGAAGAGTGTATCAATGGGAAGGTTAACACCTGCAAGAATAACATTATTAGCAACTAAATATTTCAAATTATTATTAATTTTAAATTGATGTTCTAAATATTCCTTAATCATCTCAGGCATTTTTCCATGCAAATATAATATACCTTTTTTTATCAATTCAATCATGTGAAAATCCTTATGTATATGTTCTTGTAAATCCTTAATAATGTTTTTAATACCCATATCATTTTGTATAAAGTCTAATTTAGTATAAAGTTCTTTTGAGAATTCCTCTATTTTTTTGGGTCCTTTATGATATATGAAATTTTTTTCACCCGTGTTTGATTTAATATAGGTAATAAACCCCTTTTCTAAACTTGTATAATTTATCACACCATATTTGTAAAACACATCATTGAATCTATTATAAATGTAAACCTCTCCATTTTCTTTATATTCATATATCATTGGCTCTTTCATATTGAATTGAATTCTTTGTTCTGCTATTTCATCTAAAGGTTCTAATTTTAAATTATCGCTATTATTTATTAGTGGTGATAAATAAATAATTTTATGTTTAATATTCTTTTTTTTATTTAATTTAATTAACCTTGATAGCAGTATACTCCTGCTATCCTTTTCGAAAAGCTTATGTGCTTCATCGATATATAATATATCAAAGTATGTATCATGTTTTTCTAATAACCTAAGTGCTCTCTCCTGTGTTAAAATTGAAATGAATTTATCTTCATTATTAAACATTTCATCATGGATTAGAATTTTACTCCCTAAATCTGCAGCTCTTACATTTTTATATGTTTGAATCAAAAGTGATTTTGAAGGGACAATTATTCCTATTTTACTTGAGTTTCCATTGTTATTTTTTATATGATCTATTATTAATGAACTTTTACCAAAAGAAGTTGGAGCAATTAAACTAATATTTGATTCCTCGCTATCAATAAATTTCATCCTATTAACTTGTTGTTCACTTGTTTCAATATAATTGTTATATTGATAATCTCTTATATTTATTGCAGCTAAATCATCTTTTAACTTAAAATTTGATATCATCTTTTTTGAACGGATATCATTTGCAATTGGGTAAAAACCGAAATTAATAGAAAAATCATAAAGAGGCCTATAATCATTATAAAAAATTGAATATTTTAAAATTAAATAATATCCAAATTCCAAATAAGAAGTTAGCCTTTTATCTTTTTCAAATTCATATATAAACGTTATAGCGACAGAAAGTATGTAGCTTTTCTCTTTAAAATCAAATTCTTCATCTAGGAAAAGTTTCCTTATACTATTATTAAATAAAGGGATTTTTTCATTGATTAATTTCAATTGTGTTTTCTCTTTGCTTTCCATTATCCTCGTTCCTTTCTATAACATCTAAAAAATCCATAAAAAGATCTATAGTTCTTTTACTACAACATATTATTAGCATTCTACTAAACTCAATTTTTAAAAGATACTTCTTTATGTCATCCAATATAACTTGCCTATCAACATCATTCCACTCACCCTTAAAAAAAATAGTAGATGCAGGAATGATATTAAATTCTTCCGGTAAATGGTAAATTTCACTAACGTAATCATCGGATAATAGTTCTAAATTTCTTAATAACGACTCTGTTGGTTCATTGTCCCTTGAATTAGCATGTTGAAATGCATTTTGCCATGGATCATTTTTATCTTTATTGACACCTTTTAGTTGGTTACTTAAACTCCTATAAGCTTCCTTTATCTTACTTTTATGTAGTGATCCATCAATACTATTTCCTGCTTTACTCTCCATTATCCACTCATCTTCACCGATAGTATAATAACCATCAAAACCCTTTTTCATAGCATTTTCTTCCTTGTTAAGAAACATACATTGTTGCTCAAAAGATAAGCTAAGTAAATACAGATGTATAAAAAACTCTGCTGTTCCACCAATTCTTTTATTGTAATCTTTACTATCAAAGAATTTCTTAGCTGTTTTTTTCACAATTTCAATAGAACTTCTACTGTTAACACCTTTACAAATTCTAACGAAATGTTGATTTATAAAACTAGACATTGTTTCATCGATTTCTTTTATGTCGATAAAGTGAATTTCAGAAGTATGATCAATTTTAAATATTTGACTATTAAAAATTCCACTCAAGTATCTACACCCTTTCTTATAAGAAATATGATTAACTGACTATTTTCACAATAACATAAAAAAACAATTAGTAGTATAATAAGCCCATTAAAAAGTATATATAAAGAAATCATATTAAAAAAGGAAAACGTGCGATCGCTTAACCTACAGTTCTATATTTAATAACTTGCATATCCTTATTTCATTAATTTTCACCACATTTATGATTCTAAGTATTGATACCAGTAAAAATAGCGTTGCACTAATACTATGGTTTTTGGTTCAATAATTTATAAGTTATGACACTTTTTATTCAAATAAATAGGGTGAAACGACTCTAAAGTCGTTTCACCCTACCATTAAATTTCTCTTTCCAATAACCTCTAGTCATACTTTCAATTGCTACGCCTGTGCTACTTTGTGCGCCTATAAATTTTCCATCACCTATATAAATACCTACATGACCATCTTTTTTATATGTATCAAAGAAAACTAAGTCTCCTGGTTCCATCTTATTTATTTCAATTGCTTCGCCCTGGATCTTTAACGTATCTGTTGTTACGCTGCTTAAATTACCTAGATCTACACCGGCATTATTAAATACATAATGAATAAAGCTACTACAATCAAATATACCGTTGCTTATGTCTGTTTGATTTCTACCGCCACCGAAAACATAAGTAGATTTACCAATGAATTGCTTGCCAATATCAATAACAGAAACTCCTGCTTCGCTGTAACTTTCTTTATAGATAGCAACCTGGTTCAAAATGTCTTCTACGTACCAATCGGCATGATTATATGCAAATATAGCTTGCTCTGATTTCCCTTCAGAAGCGCCACTAGCTGATAAATAATTAGCTGCGCTAAAAATAGCGTCAAATATATTATACGGATCTTTTATACCGTCGTCGTTTGCATCTACGCCGTATGCTTCCCAAGTCTTTGGCATAAATTGCATGTGACCTGTTGCGCCTGCGCTTGAAACCATATCAGTTATAGAAGAAAAGTTAGTCTCTTGTTTATGAATTGCTGCTAACAGTTCCCAATCAATTGAATAAACTTCCGCAGCTACTTTATAAATAGGCAGATATTCAATTGGAACGCCGCCCTCTTGTGTAATCAATTGGTTTACTAAATTGCTTGTTTCTCCCTCAATTCCTGCCCCCATTAATTGCAGCGCTTTTACGTATGCTTTTTCATAACCAGACAGCGCATTTTCTTTTTGTGATAGTTCAATCCGTTCGCTTTTTTCTTCTGTTTTTTCTATTTGTTCCTTTAATTCTTTTCTTTCTGATTGGATATTTTGCGCTTCATTTTGATAATTTTGTAGTGTTGTAGCATGTGCCGGAACAGCTGCAACAAAAAACAAAAGGATCACTAAAAAAGATCTAATCAACTTTATGCAGCGCCTTTAATTGATCCAATTGTTTTTTTATTAAATGTAAGCTATCTAATTGCCCCTGGTCTTCTACATTTATTTTTCCGGCTTGCTGCAAAGTGCTTGCTAGTTTCATAGTATAAAAATCTAAGAAGGAAGAAACCATCATAAGCGTGTTATCATCAAAATAGAATTGTTTTAGCTTGTTCGCCTCTCCTTCATCTAATTGGTTTAATTCAAATTCTAGCAATCCTTTTACTTCGTCAAACAAGGTTAAACGTTTCTTTCCTTCTTCTTTTCCATATGTTCTTTTAAAGCCTTTTCGAACGTTCTGGCGCATAATTGACATATGCAAACACAAAACCCCTATATCTATATTTTTAAGCCTTACAATCATCAAAAAACCTCCCTTTATGCTTTTAAGTCAATACCATGTGAAAATTTTCTTTTTCTTTTCTTGTCATTCAAATAACTAGTAATCTCGAATTGAATTTCGTCTGATTTTATATTTAAACATGTTATTAGATCTACAACTTTGCTGTATTGTGCTTCTGTTATGTTAGATTCCATTAATTCTGTAACAGCAACGTTTAGCAGCTGACTAGTATAAACATCTATTTCTTTACTATTTCTCTTTATTTTTAAAGCCAATGGCATTCTCATTTGTATATTTTCCATAAGACAACCTCCTTCATATAGCCTCATTTAGATCTTCTAGATACGTTTCTAGCTTCCTTTTCTCTGTTTTTGTAAGTTCATCTATCTTCATAAGAAAAAACGATTTTCGACCTATCTTTACTTTTCGATCTTTGCCGTATGCTTTTGCTCTTTCCCAGTGAATACATTCCCAGGGTAAGAGTATAAAACCTTGCCTTTTCGCTAGATCTTCCGCAATTTCTAACGATTGATAGAACGAAAACTTTTGCATTTTTTTAGCATAAGAAACAATATTAATTGAATTGGTATACAAATAAGATAAAGGTCTAGGATCATTCACTTTATAATCTTTTGGTATCAATGTAATATCTTCTATTTTCATGTTTTAGACCGCCTTCTCCGTTGTTTTCCTCTTGCCTGGTTATGGATCTCTTCTAACGTTTCAAAAAACTCTGTACCTTGTTTTTCTGTTGCTGGTAAAGGGAAGTTTTGCACCATGTTAAATGTATCGTACAGCTGCATTTTAAAAATTCTTTTCGCTTTGAACATAGGAAAGAATTGTGTTTGCATGAACTCCCCTGTTTGATAGTCTCTGAAATGCAATTTAAAGCCTTTGTCACCAACTTTTGTAACAGTGATTAATATCTCTACTATCTGCCTTATTCTGCTGTCTACGTTGTTAATGGAAGGACTACAATATATTTGTACCGATTGCATTTTTCTAGTGAACATTAATACCTCTGTTGCTACACCCGAACCGTACTTACTCCACTTTCTATTAGAGAAAGACATTTGCGCTTCGTCCCAACAAATAATAGAACCTTGCGCCTTCGCTACGTCGTACCAATCGGTGTAATGATCCATTGGCTCGCTATCCAATAGATCATAATTAGAAAAAAGTTTAACCTTTCCACCTTTTGCTTCTGTCTTCTGCTTCCAATGATGTGCTAGCAAAGACATCATAAACGTTTTGCCCGATCCTAAAGCGCCTTGAATAAAGAAGTGATGTGCCATCTATCGTTTACCGCCCTTCTCCGCCATAACTATAGGTTTTGGCGGTTTAGGTATCAACGCTTCAATTGTATCTAGATAGTAATCTGGAGAAGCTACGTCCGTTTTACCTTTTTCTTTAATATATTTAACTATGTCTTTATATGGATCTTTTTCACCATGTAAGTATTTGTTGCTTCCCATCTTTTCGAGTAAGAGCAATCCTTTTAATTGAATTTCTCGCAAGTTCTGCGAATTGTTTTTCATTACCTCGATTACTTGCTTTACATCTGAAATATGTTGCACATTTGGGAATAAATCATCTGATATAACGCCTTGTAATTTTTCTGCGTTTTCTGTGTCATTTTGTGGCTGTGAATTTTGCATTTAGTGAACAATCCCCCTGCTTTAAAAATTTAATCGCACTGTACAAGCCTATAGAAACAACGTTTTAGCTTGCTTTTTGCTTGTTTTCTATCTCCTGGATAATGTTTTCTAATTTCGATTCTATTTTTTCATTTAAAGGCGTGTAATATTCTTCATCATGTTCTGCAAACTCTTGTAAACTTTCAATTACTCCCTTTAATTCATAAATCAAAAGATACATTTTCATATTTTCCATAGTTGAAACACTCCTTTTTTAAGTTGCTGCAAAGCCTAATACGACTAATGCAATAAAGATCAATCCGATTAGTAAACCTTTTGTCCAATCTAGGCTACTAGGTAGAATTGGCGGTTTATATGATGTTATTTGCTCTAGTACGGTATTCATTTCTAATTTTGCAAGCCGTTCTGTTTCTACAATCGATTGCGTTGGCGCTCGATAAAAGAAGTTCCGTCCATCTTTTCCGGTCGTGATCTCGCAATCTTCTAAAGGAACATTGTATAAGCCATCTACTTTAACGGCGTTGTCCGTAACTTCTGTTACCAGGTTAATATCACTTGTCCTTTTTTCGTGATTGAAAACAATAAGTAAATCATTTGTTGAAAAGTTATATTCGTTTTCTTCTGATTTCTTTTTCCCTAATCCTAGTGGCATTTAAAAAGCAACTCCCTTTCTTTTCTTACTAGTTTTTCTTATCGAACGTTGGTAAACCTTCCAGGACGCAAAGGCGACACATGCAACCCCTAAACTCGTACCAGCACCAACAACAAACATATATATAAACGCTTCTGCCATTTCTAAACACTCCTTTTCTTTATTACCACCATTTAACGCCCTCTTTGGCTGCGTAATATATCCGCATAATAGATCTATAAATTAATAGTGAACCTAGTAGCACTGTTGATATTAAAAGAGAAGTGATAACCAACTGCCAGGCAGTCGGCATATCACCAAAAACATATAAATATTTACTAAGATCTAAACCCTGTGCCGTTACCATCTGAATGCCTTGCAATCTATCTATTGCCATATCTAAGAAGGAAATAGGCGGCTGCATGATTTTATCTATGAAACTAATTATTGTATCTTTAATATTCAATTAATCACCACCAACCCGAATAGATGATATTAGTTTTATTGCTGAAATTGCTGTCATAAACCACAACATAAACAATAAAATGTAAGCAATAGAATTTAGCTGCAAAACTTCTAGGTTTTTAAATAACTTTCCGATCATTTCAGAGTAACCATGTCCACCACTGCTACTAGGTGAATATGAAAGGCTTGCTAAGGTTTTTCCAAACCCTATAACAAGCGACCATAGTATTTTTGCTGTTTCAAAGATAACAAGAAACAACTTGACCGCTAAAACCCCGATCATAAAAAGCAAGTGCAGCAATCCGGCTATTAATCCGTATATGGCTTCAAAGAATAAAAGGATAGGATCTAGTAACGATTGCAATAAAATCCCTAATAGATTACCGATCCATTTTATTCCGTCCCATATAACGCCAAACAAACCACCAAAAAGATCGCCTAAGAAACCAAAAAGCTTCCCGAATGCGTCCCCGATCACGCCCATTTAGTAACGACTTCTTCTATTTGTTTTTATAGATCCTACAATAAGATCTATAAATCTATCTGCTACCAGGATCACCATAAGTAGAAAGATAAACGGCGCAAGGTAAAGTAAATTCCCTTTAAAAACTATGTCTATCGTTGCTTGTAAAAGATCTGCGTCCATTTAGTTTGATCTCCTTCCCTTTCTCGGCTCTCTCGGTTGTCTCGTTTGTTTCGGTTCTCTTTTCGGTCTTTGTAACCTACCTCTAGGCGGTTTCATTTCTTTTATTGATTTTTCTAAGTGTGCCTTTGCTTTCTTGCTTTGAAAGTGTATTCTATTTCCATGTTCATCTCGTTTTAATCCTTGTTCTCGTTCTCGTTTTTCTCTTCCTCGTAATCTCTTTTCCCTTACTCGTTCTTGCTTTTCTTTTGCTTGATAAGCTTTTGCCTTCTTACTCTGAAAATGTATTCTATTTCCATGTTCATCTCGTTTTATGCCTTTTTCTCTTATAGATCCTCGTATCAATTTAATAAGTTTAGGAACAAATATAAAAGAAAGAGCAAGTAAAATAAAACCACCTACTAAAGCTAATAAGGCGTTACCGCTTGAAATAAGATCACCAATACCGAACGGCAATTCCATATCTCGTAAATTTATCATTGGTTCTTTTGGCGTTCCAGTTGTAGCTGTAACCCCATTACTTTCTATTCCGTCCGTATCAGTTGTTGTTACGGTATATTCGTACTCGGCTTCTGGTTCTACTGTTAGATCATTGAAATACGTTCCGTTCGTTTCAAAGATTTCTGTTGTTGCTGCATGTGCAACTGAAACGCCCATTATTTTTTGTAACATACTTGTTTCTGTTATTTCATCACGATATATATTTACATGTGCTAGTCTGTCGCTATCCGGCAACGTCCACGAAAGATCCACTCTATCGAATTGCGCTTCTAGTTCTAAATTAATAACCTCCCCAACTGGTGGCGGAGTGTTCGTTGGATCTTCTGGATACTTGTCTTCTGAATCCGGTATGCCGTCACCGTCTTGATCTCCGTTGTTTGGATCTTCTGGATAATCGTCCTCTAAATCTGGTATGCCGTCTCCGTCGCTATCTGGTGGCGGTGAATCACTTGTGTAAACATCAAATTCTCTTACGTCTGTTCCATGCCTTATTCCGGCAAGCTGTATTGTTTTTACATTACTTTGGGGTGGCATTATGGCTATTCTTCCATTATTTTCTACACTAATCCTTTGAAGTAAATTCATATCTGAATCATAAAAACCTATACTTAATGACGACCCCGAAAACATAAGGTAATATTCCGTTATTGTTTCTACGTTTTCCAGTTCATAAGTAATCCGAGAGCTTGTACAACAACTATCCCCATATGCAAAAGTATTTGTGTCGTCGTCCGTTGCATAGCTTGGATTTCCCATTTGATGAGATGAGCTAGGTTCATTTAACACCCCCCCTTCATAAGCAAAGGCGCTAACTCCAGGAAATAAGATAAAAATCGCCGTTGTAAGTAAAAGTATTATTTTTAATTTTCTTTTCATTCGTTATCAACCCCCCTTAGGTATCGGCGCTGTGCTTGTGTCTGCTCCTGGTATTGGATAACCGTCAAAACTTTCTCCTGGTGTCGGTGCTGTCCCTGTGTCGTCGCTAGGTACTGGCGCTGTGCTTGTGTCACCGCTCGGCGTTGGTGAAAAGTTTTCCGATTCTTCCGGCGCTGTTGGTACGGTTGCGCCATCTTGTGGTGCTTCTGGGAAAGTCGCCCCATCTTCCGGGGCTCCTGGTAACTCCACCGTATCTTCTGGCGGTTCTGGCGCTGTTTCCGTTGTGTCTCCTGGATCTGGTGGTATGTTCTCCTGTTCTACTGGCGCACCTGGTAACGGTGCTGCTCCTTCTTCCGGTGCATTCTCTAAAAATTCTTCTTGGCTTGGAAGTCCAATAGTCGGATCATCTGGAAGATCAAAACCACCTGTTGGATCTTCTCGTACTTCTATTTCTTCTGCTTCATTCTTTATATCATCTTCAGTAAAACCCGAATCGGCTAAACCTGGCGCTTCTTTACCTGTTGGCGCTTGTAATCCGCCATTATCTAAAGCACCTGGCATACTTGGTGCGCTCGGTGCGCTTGGTGCGTCTGGTGCGTCTGGAGCTCTACCTAATAAAGCGGTCATATCTGCTTTTATTTGTGGTGCTATTGAATCTCGGAAAATATCTGCTACATTGCCCCAATTTGGAACGGGTGGAATTGCATTTTTAATTTCTGTTAGTTTCGCCATGTACTCGGTGAAATGTGGACTTGAAACAGTAACATTTACGTCTGGATAAACATTTACAATTGTTTCACCACTAGAGCCACCTCCGCCACCTTCTGGCGCATTAAAATATACGTCCGTTCCGTTTGGGTTCGTTGTTTGTACATATGTTAGATAAACAACGCCACCATCATTAGAAACTAATTTAATTGCGTTCGTTCCTGCCGGTGGTGTGACCGTTCCAGATCCGTTTTGTAGTTTCGCTGTACTCATTAAACTAGCGCTACCGTTTATATTTTCGTAATATTGGATAACAGCGTCATTTGAATTACTAACGTACTGGACGGCTAAAAATTCATCGTTTCCGGTTGCTGTATTCGCCCATAAATACCTCGATTCGTTCATTGTTCCAAAATAGTCTATATAAGTCGTTGCAGCTTCAACGATTGCAGAAAAAGAAAAGAAAACTAGAATAGTAACAATAATCAGTTTTGCATTGAATATATTAAACACCTCACGTTCTACTATGAAAAAAAAAGAAAGATAGCCTTTAACTATCTTTCCTTTTTAGGCTAAAAACCTTTTATATTTAGCTTCTTCCTGCTGCAAAAGAATTTCGAATAAGTCCGATTAACTTAGGAACAAATACGAATGCCATTGCTAGTAGTACAAAGCCACCGACTAAAGCTAAAAGAGAATTACCACTTGAAACTAGATCCGTTACGTTGAATGGTAAAGATACTCCCGAAAAGTCTAGTGCTGTTGTTGGTTCTTCCATTTTTAAAACCCCTCTCGCTAATTTTTTAGTTTAGTTTGAGTTACTAGCTAATTAAATCTAATTAGCTTTTTCGCCCTGCTGCAAAAGAATTGCGAATAAGTCCAATCAACTTAGGAACAAATACGAATGCCATTGCTAATAGTACAAAGCCACCTACTAAACCTAATAATGCGTTACCGCTTGAAACAAGATCCGTTACGCTGAATGGTAAAGTTACTCCTGTGAAATCTACTGCCATGATAAAATCCCCCTAATATTTTTTATATAATCATCGGATTTTATCCTATTATTAACGTGTTTTAAAACTCTCTGTATTCAAAATCTTGTTCTTCTTCATCTGATTTTTTGAATGCTTTTATAATCATTGGCAAAAATATTCCCAATGCTGTAATAGCAAATGCAATCATGATAGGTAAGGAAACCCCTTCTAATAGATATTTGGAATAGTTCCAAAATGTGGCCATTCTTTCTGCGTTAAAAAAATTAATTTCAAACATGGCTAATCCCTACTGGATCGTACGGCTTTAATTACAACTTGCAGCAACATTCCCACCGCTATAATAGCAACAATAATCATTAGAAAAGAAGCAACTGTCTTTAACAAAAAACCAAAGGTATTCCAGAAAAAATCCCAATCCCAAACGCCCGATAAATTCATGTGTTTTATTTCCCCCCTAGATTTCTGTTTCTTTGTTTGCTTCGATTATTGTTAGCATTAACGTGCTAGCTACCATAAATGTAAGTACAAAAGCCATAATGTCCGGATTACCTAAAAAGATTTTAAAAGCTTCCGCCATCAATCCGCCCACCGCCATTAACTCAACCCCTTTTTAAGGGTTGTCGTAATTAGTTTGATAATCGGGTACGTTATAAGACAAGCACCTAAAAAAACAATATAGATAAGAAATACTTCTTTCGGTGTCTGGCTCGCTACTTCGTACATAATTACCTACCTCCTAATTACCCGGCTAACAATAAAGAAAATTAATATTGAGAAAAGAATGGTGCTTATAAGTAAGTCACCTACTGTGATCTCATGGATAAGATCTATATTGCCCTGGTCGGTTTCGAATCTGGTCAACTCTCTAATCTCGACTGGTACAACCACTTCCGGCTCATTTTCCAAATTGTTCACCTATCCCCAAAGCAACAAATCGCTTTGCTTTAATAACTTAAATCTATCATCTATTTATTTACTTACATATCCCAAAACCAGTTAATACTATGCCAAAACTTTTAAATCGAAAAATCTTATCTTGGAAAATATAAATCTATTAAGCTTAAAACATATATTTATAACTCTCGTCTCAGATAAAAAACACATAAAAAAACCGTGCAGATTTAAATATATAAATATATATTTAAAAACTGCACGGTTTATATTTAGTTTACTTTCTTAATCTTCTTATCATTGACGTGTTATTAACCTTTCGATTATCCAACCTATATTCTTGTATGAATAGAAGTGATTTTTCTAATAATATCAAATTACCGTTTGAATTTTTGAACATAAAGTGATAAATATTTTTTAGAGAAATCAAAAAAACTATCATAAAAATCAAGAGTAACATTAAGATTGTAATATTCACTAATAAACTAGCATTATCATTTTCAATTATTAATTTTATTAACCCTTGCCAAATAGGTAAAGATGCTGCACTTGAAATTACTAATATTGCAGTACTACCCTTTTGTATCTTGTTAATCTGTTCTTTTAATTGATCTTCCAAAAAATTAAGTTGTTGTAAATCAAATTTTCTTCTTTCTAATTTAGGCTTAAACTTCTTATAGATTTTCTCTATGTCCTTGTCTCGATAAACAAGCATATTATAAATAAAAGTATCAATATTTATATAGGCAATGCCTGTTACTATAAAAGAGAATAAAGAAAAAAAACTTAATTCTAGATTTTCTCCGGTTAATAGGAATAAAAACATAAATAATAATGGAACAAATAGCAAGTAATTTACTTTTCTCAACCTTCTCATTAACTTATAATTTTTATGATCTCTTACATAATCGTTAACTACGTCAGAACACTCTTTTTTGAGCTCGTTAATTATCATAATTTCCCTCCTTCAATAAATCCCTTTAATTATATATCAATAGACAAGTTTAATGAATTGGTCAATATTACACAAAAAAATGTAGAGAACTATGATTAAATTCTCTACATTTCAATATAATCAAATATATCTGTCTGCATCACAAAGGATCTACCTGATTTATGTACGCCCGTTTCAAGCGTTGCAATCCAAGTATCCAAATCCTTTTTGCTGCAACCCTCTTGTTTTAAATCATCTGGCAAAGTCGATAAATCCTGTTTCCATCTGTACATCTGTTTTAACGCCTGGTCAATCCTACCAAAGCCATAAATAGTCATTGTGTTATTTGAATAATTATCACGCACAAAATATTTCTTGAGATACAAGTATGTTTTTCCTTTTGTTCGCACCCTTTCCAAGTACAATAGATATCCCTCCAATTTTCATTTCTTTTTATTAAGCCAATCAATAAATCCGGTTGCATCTTTAAATGCACGTTCAAAGCTGCTATTTGGGCATATTGTTTTCTTTTTATAAGGTTTACTACTATTACCCCTTGGATAATTAGCTCGCCAGGCCGCAACTAATCCATTCTGAAGCCTTTCTATGAAAAGATAGGATTCAAACCCATAACGATACTCATATAATTCACCGTGCCCATATACATTGAAGCCTTTTTGTTTAGCTTTATCATTTTCTTGCAATCTTTCTATTATTTTTTGCTTATTTTCTTTTATTTCATTCTTTAGGTCTGTTGTTATTTTTTCTTTTTGGTATACTAGTTTTATCTTTTGATTATTTATTGTTAATAATTGGATATCTTTGTTATATAAACTATCTAATAAGTTATTTATCATCTTATATTTCCTCTTCAATCACTTCAGAGTTACTTTCAGTTACTTTAGTTACCTCAAGTGACCTATTTTCTTGTTTATCTCCATTATTTTTTTCATATATAGGGTTACCGGATTTTAAGTAACTTTGGGTAACTAGGTAACTATTAGATAACTTATCTCCATAATCATCCAATAAACCTAAACCAAAAAAGAAAGTTTTATTTCCAGTAGATTTCCTTTTTTGAAATCCCTTCATTGTTATACGGTTATTGAATACGCGTTTTTTCATTGGATACTCACCGTTTTCCTCAGCCCACACCATATATTTCTTATGCAGCATATTAACTTGCACTTTAGCATCTGGATTCTTCACACAACATTCTTCTAAAAAGCTAGAAAGTAAATCCATTTCTTCTTTATATTCATCTGTTGCATTTTTAACTTCGTCGGGTTCGCCTAATCCTTCTTGCTGCCATTTTAAGCAGCCATCAACCGCCCATTTTAATATACCTGGTAGTTCATTTTGCAGCTTCTCTGGTAAATGCTTGTCCACTTCTTCTTTAGGGATCGTATAATTAAATGGAATTAATCGAATCCTGCGCCATATTCCTTCATCATCACCTTTAACAATTGGTTTATGATTTGTTGTGAAGAATAACTTAAACTCTGGCATAAACTCAAAGAACTCTCTGCGTAAGAACCTGGCCGTGATTAGTTCGCCACCTGTTAGTTGTTTAATCAATGATTCGGATAGCTTCTGTCCATCTTCAGATTCAACAGCTGAAACAAACCTTGAACCATGAAGCCTAGCGATATCATTATTAATCCCACCTTCATTAATTTTGCTAGTGAACGTATCAGAATTTGTCTGTTTACTGTAATCGCCGAGCAAATCTTTAATCGTATTTATTAATGTACTCTTTCCGTTGCGCCCTGTTCCCCATAAAAAGAAAGCTACTTGCTCATTAGTATCTCCTGTTAATGCATATCCGATAGATTTTTGTATAAAGTCAATTAGATCCTGTTTTAACTCACCATCTTCATTTCTAAAGATATTGTGTAAAAAATTGATCCAATTAGGACATTCTGCTTTTGCGTCGTATTGGATATGTGTATTTTTTGTAATCAAAAATTCTCGCTTATGCTGCAACAATTCACCAGTTCTAAGATCCACAGTGCCATTCGTGCAATTTAATTTAAAAGGATCTCTATTCAATTCCTCCTGGGTGATTGGTAGCATTGCCTGCGCTCTGTTTATGCTATTTAAAAATACGGAGCTTTTTTCACTACTTTGCGCCCATTTATATATCTTCTTACGTTGATCCGTATCTTCAACTAAAGCTATTTCTTTATACATTTCACGAAACGTCTTGATCGCAACACGCTCAATCTTACGTTTCCTATCCTCAATCCATGTGTTACCATCCCACAACAACCATTCTTCAAATTCAATGCAGTAGCGTAAATTATTACCGTTCCGATACACTAAACGCTCTGCATTTCCCATTTCCGTCATATTGAAGCTTGGTTGTTTTGATTCAGCTGTTTGAGCTTGTCCACTCTCAGGTGGTGCGCCATAATCTTTACCACTTGGTTCATGTTGGAAGGCACTTGTTAATGTTGCTTCAAACTCACGATCATCAATAGATGGCATGAAAAAGAATCGATTTAAGAATCGAACAATGTACAACACTTCTTTTTGTGAGTAACCAAATTCTATTAATCTACAACAATGACTGTATAAAGTATTATTTCTCCCACCTTCATAGACTGGAATCTCGAACGGTCTTGATTTGGCTTCAACCTTCTTCAAACGCTCGAAAAAGATTGGCATAGGACTTAACTCATCATTCGCTATATGTACCCACTCACGCCCTTCTGTGTTTGAACTAGGCATGACTACTTGTCCTCTTCCTGCCAGTCGATAGTCACCAACAAAACCACCTGCCATTAACACCTTTGCATCTTGTCCGGTGATCTTGCCTGTTGATTTGAAAAAGAACTGATAACCTCGTACCGTTCTAATTGCATGAAAGTTAAACTCGGCAGCTGCTAACGCTTGGAATATTGCTTCTCCTTCTTGCATATCATCAATATCGATCACATCATAGCCATCCGGAATTACTAACCCTGTCCAACCTTTTTGATTCAACCATGCTTGCTTTTGTGATTCGTCAAGACCTGGCCTATTAAGATCCTGCCATTTCTTCATGAATGGTCTTTTAGCAGTGCTATAATCGCTTTCTTTATTTATATTGGAATATCCAATTAATTTAATTTCCTTTAATGGTTTTGTAGATGTTGGAAATAAAGATCTAAGATCAATTCCATCGTTTTGTGCTATTGCTAGATTCATAGATTGCATAACTCCTTTCTAGTAAAAAAACTTGAAAAAATGGAGAGAAATGATAAGGTATAAGAGTATATATTTTGATTTGGCAGTAAGTGTTGACGCACTTGCTGTTTTTTTATGCCTTCATGCATAAATACCTCTCCATTCTTCAATTGCGATAATAAAATTTGCTCGCATAATCAATTTTGAATCCTTTTTGTTTTAAGATACGTATTACAATTAATAGTGCATTTTTCTTTTCCTGCTTCGATAATATTTTCATTGCCTACATTCCTTTTCAAAATACTGGTATAATTAAGCTACGACATAGTTAACGTTTTTTCTTTTTCTTTAAAGTACGGCTCTAACGCTTTATTAAAAGCTTCCTCTTTAGGAACTGTTCCGTACATTCTTTTACCAATATGAATTGGGTTTTTCTTTTCAGCTCTCTGTTTTGGCATGTTTATCACCTCTTATCACAATCTATGCAGCTGATGCATGTGGACTAACCATATTTTTATTGCTCTGAACGCTTTTTCTTTGAATAAAATATAAAATCATTTAATTCATGGATCTCAAGTGTTGTAAGTCGTTTATAAGCTAAATCGTTTGTATCATGAAAGAATGTAAACATATGACACCAATCACCTGACAAAATTGTGATTTTTGTTCCAATACTGAAACAATCAATTTTGCATCCGTATACTTTTTCTAACGGTTCTTCTGATGTATCAAGTTCTTTTAAACGATACAAAATTCGATCTGGAACACTTGCAGCAGTTAGTTGTTTAATTAATTCAAAATCAATCTTTGTATCTTGATAATGTTCAAAATGGTATTTAGTGTTTTTCAATTTGAATTACTCCTTTCATGCGATTTCAACATCAGTTCTCTTATCGAGAACATTCCGAACAAAAAAAAGCTCATTAATCTCAACAGTAAGGATTTCAGCAAGTAAAGGAATTTTAGTTGCATCAAGTCCTTTTTTTCCTGATTCTATTTCGCTGAGCATTGACGCTGATTTATAACCTAATAACTTTGACACATAAGACTGTGTTAACCCTTTTTCTTTTCTAATCCTTTTAATTTGTTCACCAATTTCACACATATTATCACCTCACTTTATTCTCGTTATGTGAACTATTAATTACATTATATATTCTCTTTTTGTGAATTTCAAGTATTTTATTCACATTTAGTGAATAAAAATTCTCAATATGCGAAAAAATGTTAAAATAACAGTAATGGAGGGATTAAAAATGGATTTTCATGAAAGGTTACGTGCATGTCGTGAAAAACGTGGTTTAAAACAAAACGAGGCTGCTGCAAAAGTGGGCATTAAAAATAATACACTATCTAGTTATGAGAACGGAACTAGACAACCAGATTATGAAATACTATCCAAGCTTTCCGAGTTATACGATATATCTTTAGATTACTTAATTAATGGAAGCTCAAAGAAAGATGATGACAAAAATTTATTCTTTTTTGACATGGAAGGTTTGTCAGATGAAGAAATAGAAGATATTAAGAATCATATTGAATACGTCAAATGGAAGGCTAAGAAAGAGAGGGGAAATTAGTGAAGAAGAAGCAAATTGATGCGATAAGATCGTTACTAATAATTATCTTCTATGTAATTGGTGGTCTATTATGGTTTACAATCTTCGAGCAAAATGTCATTGCAATGTTTGTAATTATCATAATAGCAAGTACGATTCCACGAATATTGACATCCTACATACCTACAAAAAATAAGAAAACAGCTAAAAGGAAAGATAATTCTATTCCAATTAAACAAACCTCTGTTAATACTAGTTCGAATGTTAATAAAGAAGATAAACATTATTTATTGAAAGCTGATATTCAATCACTTAACGGTGATGAATTTGAACAGCTCTGTATGATGTATTTTGAGGATATAGGATATAAACCTAAATGGATTGGTAAATCTGGTGATCATGGTGTAGATTTAATAGTGAAAGACCCTAAAGACGGATTACAAATGGCTGTTCAATGCAAAAGATATAAAGTTGGAAGTAATATCGGAAATGCTGATTTAATAAAATTAGAAGGTGGCAAGAGATTTTATAAAACACCTGGTACTTTTTTTATTACAACAAGTAACTATACCAAACATGCTAAAGAATTTGCTCAAGAAACTGGAATGAAAGCATGGAACGGTCTTCATGTACAAGAATACATAGGTAAATGGAGAACAGAAAAGCTTAAAAAACTAACTTAGTCTCAAAAGCATCCCGTTTTGGGATACTTTTTTTCATTGCACACAAGAACAATTGTTCGTATAATGTTTTTGAGGTGAGAATTTTGTACTATAACTATACTCCTTTTGAATTGGAAAAGTGGATTGAAGTGTTTTACAAAAATATTGGCATTACTAGACCAGACGATATTGATGAGCAAAAAATAGCAAGTGCATTGGGGATATCATTGGATTATTCAGATAGACGATCTTTCTCTTATGAAGATAGATACGATAAATTAATTAATATTAACAATATGCTCCCTAAGCGAATTCAAAGGGAACGCTTCTTTCATGAACTCGGACATATATTAAGACATGCAGGATCTCAATTAATTATGCCTAAGAGTTTTATAGAGCTACAAGAATTTGATAGTAAGAGATTCACTAAATATTCTGCACTACCCTATTCCATGATATTCAGATACGATTTAGAGTCAAACAATATTAGTGGGCAATTAGCGCATGATTTCGGAGTTAGTAAAGAACTTTGTGTTGAGAGGGTTGATAATGTGAGGAATAAAATATTTTCCAAAATGATTTTAGTAATGGAAAGTAACATTACATATTAAAAAATATTTAATTTAGTTTTTTATCATTAATTCTGTATATTCCATGTAAAATTTATCATTTAATAGTACAATATAACTATTAGTAATTTACTAGGGGGTTTTACAATGTTTGAAGCTATCGGTCTATTGGCTATCATTTATTCATTAGGTTACCTTATCTATCATTTTATAAGGAAAATTTTCAATAAGGAAAGACATTTATCAAAAAAAATATTCTTTTCAATTTTTGGAATAGGAATTATATTTTTAATAATTGGTAGTGAATTTAGTGCTTCTGGAAAGTTAGTCAAAGAAACCAATGAAAACGATGAACTAACAGAAAGAAATGAGGAACTTATAACTGAAAAGAAAGAAATAACCGACAAAAAAAATGAACTCGAAAAGCAACTGGAAGACTTAACCGCTAGCAAATCCGATATTGAAGACCAACTGGATGAAGCTGAGAAACAATATAGTGCTCTTAATGAACAAGTCGAGAGCGATAAAGAATTGGAAAGTGAAATTGAAGATTTAAATGTAAGGATTGACGAATTAGAAAGTGAAAATAGCTCTTTACAAAGTAACATAGATACTCAATCTACTAGCGTCTCATCTAATTCTAGCGATAATAGTAGTTCAAATGCAACCAGTAATACTTCTGCTTATTATGAAAATTGCACAGCAGCAAGAGAAGCTGGTGCAGCTCCAGTCTATGAAGGTGACCCTGGATATGCTTCACATCTAGATAGAGATGGCGATGGTGTGGGTTGTGAATAAACTATAATTTAAGTAAAGGGGAAATAGATCGTGACAAAACATTCAGGCGGTAAAATTGGGAAAGCAGGAAAAACTCTTTCTAATTCAAAATCAACCAATTCACAAAAGTCCAAGGCTGCAAAAGCTTTAAACAATCATAAAAATAAAAAACATTAAATACCACATAGGAAGTGATTTAAAATGCTTGAACAACCTGTTAGCTTAATCTCTATAACTAATTCGAATAAAGATCTTACTGATTCTACTAAGAACGCTTATTTTGAAAAATTAGGTGTTAGTATAAGTTCTTCAGAATTAGACGATTTATATAACTTCGTTAAGAACTTAAAAAAACACAAAATTCATACTAACCTGTTTAATGATTTTTATATTGGATTTAAGATTAATCAAATAGGAAAAGAATTTGATCTATTGAGATTTGGCAAAAGCAACATTATAAATATTGAATTAAAAAAAGAACACACTGGAGAAAAAATTGTAAAACAATTGATCATGAATAAATATTATCTTAAGTTTCTAAAAAAAGACGTTTTCAACTTCACATATGTTGCTTCTGAAGAAACTTTATATTATTTAGAATCGAATAATACAATTGTTGAAGTTGAATTTAAATTTTTAATTGATAAATTAATTGAACAAGACATAATAAAGGTTAATAATATAAACAACTTATTTGATCCAGCAAATTACTTAGTATCACCTTTTAATTCAACTGATAGGTTTGTGGAAAATGAATATTTCTTAACTAATCATCAAGACAAAATAAAAAAAGAATTAATTCACACAAGCCAATCTTCGAAGAATAAATTTTTCTCTATAGAAGGTGCCGCTGGAACAGGTAAAACTCTTTTAGTATACGATTTAGCTAAAGAATATATGAATAATCGCAAAAATGTTGTAATAATACATGTTGGAAACCTAAATATGGGACATGATAAACTTAATAATCAATATAATTGGAATATTATACCAGTTAAGAATTTCAAGACATCTAATTATGAAAATTTTGATTTAATTATATTGGATGAGGTTCAAAGAATTAATCCATATCAGTTAGATATAATTACTGAACATGCCGATAAACATAATATTACTTGTTTATTTTCACATGATCCTATTCAGTGCCTACATACGTCTGAAATTAAAAATGATATTCCAGGACAGATTGATAAAATAGTTAATAAAAATTTCAAGTTATCAAAAAAAATACGTACAAATCCAGAAATTAGTAACTTTATACTAAACTTATTTGATCTATCTAAGAAACGAGAAATTAAAAATTTCCAAAATATTGATATTCAATATTTTTCAACTATTGATGAGTCCGAACAATTTATAGATTCTTTACTTACAGAAAATTGGACTACAATTAATTACACCCCTCAAAGGTGGGGTACCTCTTCATTAACAAATCTGAATGTTACTTCTAGAGATACTGCACATACTGTAGTAGGACAAGAATATGATAAAATCGTTGCTATAATTGGTAATACATTTACTTATGATAATAGTGGTAAAATTATTGGAGACAGAAATTCATACTATCATCCAACAAGAATGTTATTTCAAATATTGACAAGAGCGAGAAAAAAAATATGCTTAGTTGTTATTGGAAATGAACTAATGTTAAATAAATGTTTAGAAATACTAGAATCAAAACGCATAACTAACAATTAAATTATTATAAACTAAAAATAGTTCCCACTTTTTGCAGTGAACTATTTTTAGTTTCGCAATTACTATACATCTCATTTGAAATATGGTTCCTTACTGTTTTTTGGGATATAAACAGTTCTTGGGCTATATCTTTTGTTGTTTTGTCCTGTACTAATAGCTCAAATACTTCTTTTTCACGTTTCGTTAATAGTTGCTTCGGCTTGTAGTCACTATCTGTCAAGTCTTAACCCCTCCTTGCTGTCTTTAGAGTCACACTGTGAAGGGTATTTATTTAGTCAAAGTATTCTATGTTAAAAAAATCCTTTCCGTGCTTGCTTCTATCCCGATTAAATAGAAATACACCTTTGTCCTATGGTAACGTAGTCATTTACCTTACTTTAAACAAAAAAGTAAAGTTTTTAAGCCTTCTTTCGTATAAGCATCAAAATCATCGAAACTTATATAATGTTAAATTCGTCTAATCTTATAAAGGGAAGGTGTATAGCTTATGAAAAGAAAATTTTCTATTGCATTTATAATTATATTTTTAACTATTTCACTCGTAGGATGTAGTAATGGTGATATGGAAGGTATTATTTTAGAAATAACAGAAAATGAGATATTACTTTCAAAGAATCTTTCTCATGACAAGTAAAAGATATAAAAGATAAATCAATTTCAGAGATACAGGGAGCCGAAAAGGGAATCCCTTTAATATATTTAGCATATGACAATCCAGAGGAATGGTCAAAAGGTGATGAAGTAAAAGTATGGATTGATGGTGATGTCTTAGCATCCTATCCTGAGCAAGCTAAGGCTAAAAAAATTCAATTTAAATAAGTGCCTAAAATATAAGGAGCAATTGTGAAACAAGATATATGAATTAAAAAGCTAGGAATTCAATTCTGAGCTTTTTATTGATGGTTATCTATACTGTACGTCATAATCTCTTAATACCAGAGAATTCAACCGTTAATAGTTTATCAATAGCAACATAATAAGGAGTGCACGTCCTTGTTTAAGAAATATCTCACTAATTTCTCCAAACCTCTTAGTCTGCTTGTGAACTATGAAGCTTACTTTCTCGAATAAGCACGAAGCCTTTTAGTTTTTCTATTTCCCGAAATTATTGAGGGTTCCCGTTGCTTATTGGCATTTTTTATTTATATATTTCAAGACTTATTTAATTGAACTATTATCAAAATTGCATCTATTATTGTTATAATTAAAGATATTAAAAAGAAAACTAACGGTAGGTAAAATAATTCAATAACTCCTGTCATATTTTTTAAATTCCAATTAAAAACAGAAATATAATGTCAGTACAACTAATCATTATACTGGCATAATTTAAATTATTCATTTTACTAACTCCCTCTGTTTAAATATTAGTTTACCTTCATTCATACTTGTGCATTTTTTTGAATGCCAAAATCTACAGCTGGGACAGCGCTAAAACTAAATCCTGCACTAGCTGGTGTAATAATGAATCCATAAGATCGGATTACTACTTTTCTTCCATGTGCATATTTACGATAACTATCTAAATGAATTGGATTACCCTGTTTAAACCATATCAATTAATTTAGTGAAAACTACAAATTGCATTTGAACCTCAGCCTAAGATAACGTACGCATTTAACTTGTTTTCACATAAAAAATAAAACCACACTCCTAATTAATCAGTTGTGTGGCTTTTCTTTAACATTACATAGTGCTCTTAATGTATCAATTCACTTTTTTTCGCTTCATTTGAAACATGATCGATTTTGTTTGCTAATGGTTTCTTCAAGAATACAGCAAACACAATGGCGCCAATCATAAAGGCTAGTAATACTAAAATATCTCGAATCACAATAGCCTGAACCATTCCACCTACTGCTTCACGTAATAAGCTAATCGCATAGGTGAATGGTAAATATGGATTAATCGCTTGAAAGAATGGTGGTGCAACTTGGATTGGGAAAGTTCCACCAGATCCAGATAGTTGAAGTACTAGGAATATAATTGCTACACCTTTACCAACATTTCCAAATACAGATACAAGCGTGTATACAATTGACATGAAAACCAAACTAATAAAGATACCAAATATAACAAACCAGATTGGTTCTGCGACATATGCACCTAAAATAAACATATCACCTAATGTTACGATCAGAGCTTGCATAATACCTATAGAAGCAAATGTTAATCCCCTGCCAAAGTATATATGCGTATGTTTATACAATTCATCTTTATTCGCAACATCGACTCGAAGTAGTGAAATTAAAAGTAATGCACCTACCCACAAGCTTAATGTCGTATAGAATGGTGAATTTGCTGATCCATAATTAGGAATAGGAAATACCTTGTTCTCTTTTAATTCAATTGGATTTGCTAAGAAGTCACTCTCTTGTTTAATATCATTCTTTAACAGTTTAATAATATCGGCTAAATCTTGTTCTGATTCAAATTCTCGAATCTTATCAGCTGTATTTCGGACCGTGTCTTCTAAACCTGGTAAATCATCCCTAACGAGGTCAGCGATTTTCCCAACAGCTTCTTCTACCTGTGGCAGTTTGTTTTCAATGAAATCTGCTACTTTAGTGATTTCAGCGGCTGCTTCTGGTAAATCATTATTTACAAAATCTGCTGCCTGATGGATTTTTTCCTCTATTTCTGGAAAGCTATTTTCATAAAAATCTGCAGCAGCATCTATTCCAGCCATTACGTCATCCATTTTTTCATTTATTGCTATTGCAGTTTGATGAATTTCATCACCAATTTCGGGTAACTGTTCTTGTAATTGACTTATTTCTTCTTCACCATATTGTAAAGAGTTTTCCGTGTTTTCTAATATCGTTTCAATTTCAGGCAAGTTTTCTTGTGCTTTTTGTAAATCTTCTGACGCATTAGTAGCATCTATTTGTAATTGTTCAAGTCCACTACTAAGTAATGGATTAATTGTTTCATCAAAACGGTCAATCAGATCAGTAGAAGTTGCTACTGCCTCTTCCGATACATTAACTAATTGGTTGATTATTTCTTGGGAAATACTTTCCACATCTTGGTTAATTTCGGTTATTAAAACTTGTTCTTCTTCAAAATTAGCTCCCAATGCTTTTAGTTTCTCTATATCAGAAGTAAGTGCATCATCGTTTTGTTGTTGATTAATAGCTTCCATCACTTGTACTGATTGATCAATACTTGTTATGCTTGCTTCTAAATCTGTGTTTAACACAGGAATTTTTTCCTCTATTTCACTTGTTGATAGTTCATCATTGTCAAGTGCCACTGCAAATTGATGAACTTCTTCCGCTGTTTGTTGATACAAAAGTAGATTTTGTTTTAAAACAGGTGTAACTGTATCAAAAGCATCTTTATTGTCTTCTAAAAAGGTAGCTATTGCATCCGTATAAGCTGCACCAGATTCCGCAATTCTTTCGATTTCCGGCAAGGCCTCTTGTGCTCGAAATACTACTTGCTGTGCCTTTTGTATATCTTCTAATCCATCACTTACTAACTGTTCAACTTGATTGAAGTTTTCATCCACTTCAATAATTGCATCTGCAATACGTTGAATTTCTGGCATTTCTTCTTGGATAATTAAAATTTCATCCCCGACTTTTTCAATTTCAGGTAACTTATCCTCAAGTGTGACGACTGTTTCTGCAGCTTCCATAATTGCGGGCATCTCTGCTTCTAATTGTAAGATTTTATCTGCCTGTTTATTAATTTCAGGAATTTTCTCTTCTAATTGAATTGCTTTATTACCCATCTCTTCAATATCTGGCAAGCGATTTTCTAATGCAAAAATTTTACTTTCAATATTCCTTATTGTTGGCAATTCTTGTTCTAATTCAATTCCTATATCATTAAATATAGTTAATACTGATTCACTGACTGTTTCTATGAAAGTATCACTTGTTTGCGCTATTATTGTTGTCGCGCCAGAAGATGCCATTTTAGGAGCGATCGCATTAATTTTTTCATTAACACTATATTCTATCTCCGGTTTAATTTGTTCATCATCTAATAAAGTCCCGATCTTTTCTGAGAAGTCCTCGGGAATAGTTATACTTGCATAGAAATCTCCATTCCTTACTCCTTTTTCAGCTGCTTGTTTTGAAACAAATTGCCAACCAAGTCCATCATTCTCTTTTAAATTCGCAATAATTTGATCTCCAACGTTAACATCATCATCTCGAATTATTGCGCCACTATCTTCATTGGTAACTGCTATTGCGATATCACTTGTATTGGAATAAGGGTCCCAAGATGCCTTTAAGTTAAACCAAGCATATAGGGATGGTAATATCATTAAAGCCACAATCAAAAATAAAGCAACTGGTGTTTTGATTATATTAAACCAGTCCGTTTTAAAAATCCTGCCAATGTTACGCAAACGTCAACACCTCTTAGTTGTTTATCAAATTTAAATTCATTTTTTAGTCATAAAGAACATTTTAAAACTTTTTATCATATCTGTCACGTTATATTTTAATATATTTGTTAAATACATAAGCTAAATGATGGTTGCATTCCCTTCTGTTTCAAGCGATAATAATGAATAGACTAATTTATTGTTACAGTTATGGAAGGGGACAGACTTGTGCATCACAATTTAAATATGACAGATCAAATAGCAGAGCAGCTTCAAACAACTGGTTCTGGATATGATTTACTGCGCTATGTATGCTTACCAGACTTACTCGGAAAAGATGCTACTACAATTTTATATGTACTCGGGAAAAATATCGCAAGACAAATAGAGTGGCAAACTTTTGATCAAGTCGCTGATTTTTTTAATAATACTGGTTGGGGATCACTCACAGATATTAAACAAAAAAGAAGTGAACATATTTTTGAATTAACAGGACCAGCAATTAGTCAACGTATGAAATCTGATCTAGTCGTTGATTATCGAATAGAGGCAGGCTTTTTAGCAGAGGCTTTTCAACAATTAAAAGGGAAACCTTGTGAATGTAGCGAAGAAATCTATCCTAAGAAAAATACGGTTGCTTTTCATGTCTTATATACAAAATAAATCTAAATATGATTCTTTCTCATTATAACCACAAAAAAACTAGAGCATTTTAATTGCTCTAGTTTTTTTATTTAGATAATGGCTTTAATTCATTTCCAAATACATTAGACAGTATTTTCATTAAAAGGTCAATCAATCCAAAGAAAGTGCTCGGATAAATACTCACTAGTATTAGATTTATTATATCGCTTCCATCAGAAATAATCGGGAAAGAGCCCTCTAAAAAAAACAATAATGATAAAACAAAGATTCCTGATACCGCGTGCAATAAAAATCGACTTATAACTTTAATCAGAGCATTTCTTATTTTATTTGTTACCTTATCTATTCCAATTGAAATTGAGATTCCAAGAATAAAAACTATTGGAGCAACATAGACGATCGAAATCGCAATTGTAAAAACAAATAAGTCAAATAGAAATGTAATAATACTATTACCCAGGGTAATGCCGTTATTAAATAGTACATAAATTACCCCAGCGTTTATTGTTGTTAAAAATGCAACTACTAATTTCCTTTTAAACACAAACATTCTCCTCATTACTTTCAGCATAAAGAATTAATAAATAAACAATAAACGAATCGAGACCAATGAAAATTTTATGGTTCTTTAGTGGTCTCTATTTCGCTGTCGTCTTTATCCTTCTTTAGATGTTCCAATATTATCTGGGCGGTTGGTTCTGGAATCCCTAACCGTTTTAATTCATCTAATGAAGCTTCTTTAATGTCTGTAATCGATTTAAAGTGTGTTAGCAGTAATTTACGTCGCTTTTCTCCAACACCAGGTATGGAATCTAGCTCTGATTTGAAAGCACTTTTTCCACGCAGCTGTCGATGAAATGTTATCGCAAAACGGTGTACCTCATCTTGAATACGTTGTATTAAATAAAATTCTTGTGATTGGCGTTCTAACTCAATAACTTCTGGTGGATTTCCATATAATAATTCGCTTGTTTTGTGCTTATCGTCTTTCGCCAATCCACACAACGGAATATCCAAGCCAAGCTCGTTTTCTAATACATCAAACGCTGCGTTCATCTGTCCTTTCCCACCATCAATTACAATTAGATCTGGAAGGGGATAACCTTCCTTTAAAACCCGCGTGTAACGACGCCGTATAACTTCACGCATTGTTTCATAGTCATCAGGTCCTTCAACATCACGAACTTTATATTTACGATATTCCTTTTTTAATGGCCGACCATCACTAAATACAACCATCGCTGAAACAGGATCTGTACCTTGAATATTTGAATTGTCAAATGCCTCAATTCGATGTGGTATTTCAATATTTAACCGTTCACCTAAATCTTCCACAGCTTTAATTGTGCGTGCTTCATCGCGTTCAATTAAGGAGAACTTCTCTTCCAAAGCAATTTCAGCGTTTTTGCCTGCTAAATCAACCAATTCCTTTTTTCTTCCTCGATATGGAATCGTCACATCTACTTCCAATAATTCTTTTAGGAGTTGAAATTCTATCGGTGCTGGGACAAGAATTTGTTTAGGTTTTGGATGGTTTTGATGTAAATAAAAACGGCCAATGAAACTCATAAAAGTCTCTTCTGCCTCATCAAAAAACGGGAAAATCGAAACATCTCTTTCAATTAATTTACCTTGACGAATAAAGAAAACTTGAACACACATCCATCCTTTATCATAAGCATAATGAAAAACATCACGATTAACTTCATCATTTAAAGTCATTTTCTGTTGTTCCATTACCGCTTCAATATGCTGAATCTGGTCACGTAATTCCATTGCCCGTTCAAAATTCAATACATCACTCGCTTGTTCCATCTTTTCTTTTAAATTTCGTTTAATGGATTGGTGTCCACCATTTAAAAAAGAAACAATATCTTGAACGATATTTTTGTACCTATCTTCTGAAGGCGGGTCTTCTGAGCAAGCAAGACATTGATCCATATGATAATACAAACAATGTCTTCCCGGAGGATTGTTACATTTTCGTAATGGATAAATACGATCTAATAATTTCTTAGTTTCCCTTGCTGCGATAACATTTGGATAAG
Organism: Paraliobacillus sp. X-1268; assembly: GCF_003426095.1. Lineage (NCBI taxonomy): Bacteria > Bacillati > Bacillota > Bacilli > Caryophanales > Bacillaceae > Paraliobacillus > Paraliobacillus sp. X-1268. The sequence goes on along the minus strand of NZ_QJSK01000005.1, from coordinate 18,118 downwards.
GGCCGAAATACTTGCCTTTGTCTTTGTATACACGTCGAGTGATTAACAATCTAGGATGTCTTTCATTAGTGATTTTTAAATAAGGATAACTTTTATCATCCTTTAGTAATACATTGTATTTCGGATCGTATTTTTTTATTAAATTCATCTCTAGAATTAATGCTTCAATTTCTGAAGATGTAACGATATATTCAAAATCTACAATTTCTTGAACTAATCGTTGTGTTTTTTGATCATTTGCGCCAGTAAAATAGGAACGAACACGATTTCTTAATAATTTTGATTTACCTACATAAATTATCGTACTGTGTTTATCTTTCATTAAATAACAACCGGGCTGTGCCGGCAATACTGCTAATTTTTCTTTTATTTTATCAGACATATACAGACACTCCACACTCAGTTTATGCTCTATTATAACAAAGAATAATCCCCTGCTACCATAAAAGTAACAAGGGATTAAAATTTCTAGATGCTATTCATTGTTTATGCGTGTTGGTTAATTAACTCAACTAATGCTTCTTTTGGTTGGAAACCAACAACTTGCTCTACGATTTCTCCATCTTTGAAAAGAAGAAGCGTTGGAATACTCATGACGCCGTATTTTCCAGCTGTTTCTTGGTTTTCATCTACGTCTAATTTTACGATTTTAACTTTATCGCTCATTTCGCCATCGATTTCCTCTAATACTGGTGCGATCATTTTACAAGGTCCACACCAAGTTGCCCAAAAGTCCGCTAATACTACGCCTGAACCTGTTTCTTCTGCAAATGTTTTATCGTCTGCTTTTACAATTGCCATTTATATAGCCTCCTCTTAATTTACTAAACATTATTTAATTCTTCATTGAGTATATCATTCTCATTTGCGCTCTGGCTACTAGTTTGCTCATAGCCTACTTTGCCCATTAAAAATAACCTCATACAGCAATCTTTTAACCAATGCTAGCTCCAATGATAAACGACAATCCAATTGAAATGACCATTGAGATAAATCCAACAGCTCGATTGTCATTTGCAATTTCCGTATCAATTTTATACGTTGGTGTGATAAATTCAAAAATGAAGTAGCCAATCAGTAATAATAAAAAGCCGAATGCACCCCATCCAACACTTTCAAGTATCGAATCATTATGTTCAATGGAAAATCGGAATACATTAGAAATACCAAAGATTTTTCCACCAGTAGCCATTGCCACAGCAAGGTTACCTTTTTTTATCTCATCCCAGTTTTTATAAGAAGTTACTAACTCAAAAACCACGAGAAATAAAATAATACATAATATTACAACACTATACCGTGCAGCAGTCTCAACATAGATATTTTCCCAAAAAGAAGCCATTTTATACACCCCAACCTATTGTTATATAGCATTTTATCATAGAAATAGGTGTTTTGGTAGTATAATCAAACTACTCAAAATTCTAAAATGGTTACACCACTTCCACCTTCATTCATACTACCTGCTCGTTGATTGCTAATATGTCGATGTTTTTTAGCAAATTCCTGCACACCTTTTCGAAGTGCACCTGTTCCTTTACCATGTATGATGGAAACGTTTGGATAACCTGCTAGAAGTGCATCATCTACATATTTTTCTAATTCTCTAAGTGCATCTTCATAACGTTCACCACGTAAATCTAGTTCTGTTTTGACATGACTATTCGATCCTTTAACCGTGGCAATTGCTTTTTCTACAACTGGCTCTTCTCTTTTAATAAATTGTAAATCTTTACGTTTGGCCTTAATCTTCATCATTCCAACTTGAATTTGATACTCATTTTTACCTGTTTTATCTATAACGGTTCCATTCTGATTTAACGTTGCTACTAGAACTTCATCTCCAACTTCTAATTCTGCCGTACTGTTAACTTGTTTAGTTGGTTTACCTGATTTTTTAGTAGACAAGTTTGGTTGGGCCTCATCAAATAACTTACGTGCCTCAATCCACTCGTGTTCTTTTAGTGTTGCACCATGTTTCATCTCACGAATAGTAGCTACAATTTGTTCTGCTTCTTCACGTGCATTTTGTAATGCCTTTTCAGCCTTTTGCTCTGCTTTTTGATAAAGAGATTCCCGTTTTTGATCAAATAACTGCCATTGTTTTTCTAAGTCTTCTTTCAGTTGTTCTGATTCAGTTAAAACTTTTTCAGCTTCTTCATAATCCGACTCTGCATTACGTCTAGCTGTTTCAAGAGAAGCAATCATATTTTCTACACTAGTTGAATCAGTACCAATATGGCTTTTAGCAGAAACAATTACGTTCTCTCTCAAACCTAATCGACGTGAAATTTCAAACGCATTACTTCGTCCTGGTACACCAATTAATAACCGATATGTTGGACGCAACGATTCGATATCAAATTCAACAGAGGCGTTGACTACACCATCTCTATTATAGCCATATGCTTTTAATTCAGGATAGTGTGTTGTAGCGATAATCCGTGCATTACGACTTACGACGTCATCTAAGATTGCCATTGCCAAAGCAGCACCTTCTTGTGGATCTGTTCCAGCACCTAACTCATCAAACAAAACTAAAGTCTTCTCATTGACATGCTCTAAAATATCTACAATATTTGTCATATGTGAAGAAAAAGTACTTAAACTTTGTTCAATTGACTGCTCATCCCCGATATCAGCAAATACATCATGAAAGACAGCCAATTCGCAACCGTCAAGTGCTGGAACTTGTAAACCCGATTGTGCCATTAGTGTACACAGACCAACCATTTTTAACGTAACTGTTTTACCACCTGTATTTGGCCCTGTTATCACAATCGCATGATAGCTTTCACCTAATTCAACATCATTTGCAACCACTTCATCATCACTCAAGAGTGGATGACGTGCTTGGTGCATTTTAATAATTCCTTGATCATTCATTTTTGGCATAGCAGCTCGCATCGATTGCCCTAATTTCGCTCTAGCAAAGATAAAGTCTAAAGAAGCTAATATTGTAACGTTTTGTCTTAAATATTCTTCATCATCTGCAATCCTCATCGTTAACTCACTTAATATTCGTTCGACTTCTGTTTTCTCTTGGACTCTTGCTTCTTGGAGCTGATTATTCAACTCTACCACCGCTTGTGGCTCCATAAATAATGTTTGACCCGAAGATGATTGGTCATGAACGATTCCACCAATAGCTCCCCGATACTCTTGTTTGACCGGTAACACATAGCGATCATTACGAATCGTCACAATCGCATCAGATAGCATTTTAGCTTTTGATTTCGTATAACTATTCAACCGATCTCTAACTCTGCTTTCATTTGTTCTGATTTTCGACCGCAGAGAACGCAATTGATCAGATGCAGCATCCATTACATGTCCATTGTCATCAATACAATTTCTGATCTCACGTTCCAATTCACTTAGTGGTTCAATTTTTTCTACAAGTTCATTAATAATGAGTAGTTCCAAATCTTCAATTGATTCGATAAAACGACGCAGTGTTTTCCCACCATAAATGGTACCAGCGATATCTAAACATTCTTTTGGGTTTAATACACCACCAATTTCTGCTCGTTTAATACTTGGTTTTATATCAACAATTCCACCAAGCGGAACATTTCCATACAATCGCACAATACTAACCGCTTCATCTGTTTCGTCTTGTAAACGAAGTACTTCAGGTAAATTGGTAGATGGCTTCAAACGATTTGCACTTTCTTTCCCTAAAGAGGATGCGGCTTGATCCTTTAGCATCTGGATAATTCTATCAAATTCTAAAACCTTAAATATTCGCGGGTTCATTATTTGTGACTCCTTTTAACGTTTACTTTGAAAAAGTTCAATTAGGTCATCCTTTGTCCAGGTATTAACTACTGTTTCTGGTCTTAGCCAGCCTTTTTTAGCGACACGAACTCCCTCTTCCATGAAGGACAATGTTTTATAACTGTGCGCATCCGTGTTAATAGCAATTTTCACACCTTGTTCCTGTGCTATTTCAATCCATTTTGCTGATAAATCAAAACGATTCGGGTTTGCATTCAATTCTAGTATAGTATTTGTTTCTTTTGCTTTCGTAATCAATGCTTCTAGATTCACACGATAACCCTCTCTACGTCCAATAATACGTCCAGTTGGATGCGCAATAATGTTAACGTATGGGTTTTCAAGCGCTGTTGTTAATCGCTTCATAATTTCTTCTTCACTTTGATTGAAGCTAGAATGAATTGCACCAATAACGTAGTCCATTTCTTCTAAAAAGTCATCTGTAAAATCTAAAGAACCATCTGGACGAATGTCCATCTCCACTCCAGCAAAAATATGAATTTCGGGATATTCTTTCTTTAATCTTTCAATTTCTTCTCGCTGTTTACGCAAGCGTGTTTCATCAAGTCCATTTGCTACTTTTAAAAATTTGGAGTGATCCGTAATTGCTATATATTCATACTTACGCTCTATAGCCATTTTTACCATTTCTTCTGCTGATTGAGCTCCATCGCTCCATGTTGTGTGCATGTGTAGATCGCCACGGATATTTTCTATTGAAATCAGTGAAACTTCTTGTTCGAACGCTTCTAGTTCACCTCTATTTTGGCGAAGTTCCGGTGTGATATAATGCAAACCAAAATGTTTAAAAAAGGCCGCTTCTGTTTCAAATGTTTCAACCTCACCCGTTTCGGTGTTTTCTACTCCATACTCACTTATTTTTTCTCCTTGCTGTTTTGCACGTTGACGTAATGCAACATTATGATCCTTTGATCCAGTAAAATGATGAAGTGTAGTCGCAAAAGCTTCTGGTGCTACAATTCGAAAATCCACAGAAACATCAAAACGTTTCTCTAACACAACAGATACTTTTGTTTCTCCAGATGCAATTACTTCCTTTATTAAATCAATCTGCAATAAGGCATCTCGAACCGCTAAAGGATCCTTACTTGCAATAATAAAATCAAGGTCTTTTACCGTTTCTCTCATGCGTCGGATACTTCCTGCCCTTGAAAAACGCTCAACTACTTCTAATTCATTTAAGTACGCTTCAATTTCATCTACGATTGGTAACATGAACGCAATTGGCAAGCGTTCTGGTCTCGTTGAAGCCTCAGAAATTGCTTTCAGTATTTTTTCTGCTGTTTTTTGTCCAAATCCTTTTAAATTAGCAACAGCACCACTTTCACATGCAGCTTTTAATGTAGCAGCATCAATTACTTCTAATTCTTTATAAAGCTTGGCAATTTTCTTTCCGCCTAATCCTGGTAGATCTAATAAGGGTACAAGTCCTTCTGGTACTTCTTTTTGTAACGTTTCAAGAGTCTCTGATTGTCCAGCTTCAATATACTCATCAATTACAGCAGCAGTCCCTTTCCCAATTCCGTTCATAGCAGTAAAGTTCTCTATTTCAATTAATGATCGATCATCTGTTTCAAGTGCTTGAGCCGCCTTACGATAAGCTGCTATTTTAAATGGATTTTCTCCTTTTAACTCTAGATATACTGCAATTGTATCTAACAAACGGATTACATCTTTTTTATCAATTGTCATTGTCTTTCCTCCGCGCCAATAGTTTTTATAACCTGAGAAAACCCTTGCTATTATAATTCACAAGGGTTTTCAATATTCCATGTAATAAAATATTTCAATCACCGATAAGACCGATGACATGATCAAACCACAATGTTTTGATTTGTGCTGATAAAACAGGCGTATTTTCAATGATAAAACCTGCTATTGATGATCCATCTATTGCTTGTTGTACAGATCCATTTGGTATCAATGCGGCTATGTATAAAATAACAAACAAAATGAAATACGTTTCAAGAAGACCAAATACTCCACCTAATAAACCATTGATCGAGTGTAGAATTGGTAATTCAGCGACAAAATCAAGCATTGAACTAATAATATTTAAAATAATTTTTGCTACGAAAAATATTATCGCAAACGCAATTGCATTATAAAACGCATTTTCTAATGGCAAGGCTTCTAGAAACACAGCCCATGTTTCCCCTTCTGCTAAATCGGGGTATGGTATCCACATTTCTAATTTACTAGAAAGATTGTCGTAATACATCGCTGCAACGATAAATGCTACAATAAAACCAATTAAATGAAATGCTTGTAAAATAAACCCTCGTTTTAATCCTCTTAACACACCTAAAATAAGTAATCCAATTAGTATAATATCTATCATTATCTTTTTATTCCTCTTTCATTTGTATTGAACGTTGGAGTTCTTCGTACTTTTTTTCTAAATTCATGTAATCATTCATTGTATTTACTGCTGTTAATACAGCTAATTTAGTCGTATCTAGGCTTTTATTAGCTGCATGTATTTCGCGCATTTTTTCATCTACTAGAGTTGCCACCATTCGTACATGGTGGGCATTCGCTTTTCCCATTATCGTATATTGCTTACCATATATGTCAACTGTAGTACGTGTTTTATTTGTTTGGGACACGATTATACCCCCCTCACTTGTTTCAATTATTCCTAAATTTAATAGTAACATGAACACAATCATTTAGGAAACTATTCTCTTTCCATTATTTTTGTTATAATAGATATACTATGAATATAGAGGAGATCCTATGGGACAAATTGTACTAACATTTTCGACAAAAAAAACTGAAGAAATGAAACAAGCGTATGAGTCTATGCTAAAACCAGCCCCTGAAGGTGCGCTTTTTGCAGCGACAACGCCTACTAGTTCCATTACCGCTTACGAATCAGGTAAAGTAATATTTGAAGGTGACAACCCTGAAACAGAAGCTGAAAAATGGGGCGATCCAGAAGCTTATGAAGAAGAAACAAAGAAGGCTAAGAAAAAGCCAAAGCATGGCTATGAACCTGATCCTGGTCTTTTCAATCAATCACATATAGGTTCAGATGAGGCTGGAACCGGTGATTACTTTGGTCCAGTAACGGTTGGAGCAGTTTATGTTAAAGCTGAGCAGATGAACATGTTAAGAGAATTAGGAGTAAAAGATTCTAAAAATTTAACAGATTCAGCCATTCAAACAATTGCTAAGAAATTACTTCAATTAGAAATTCCATACGCTCTTGTGATCTTACATAATGAAAAGTACAATGAGCTTCAACAAAAAGGATGGACACAAGGGAAGATTAAGACAATGCTTCATCATCAAGCAGTTACCAATGTGCTTAAAAAAATTGCACCTAAAGAACCTATGGGTATTTTAATTGACCAATTCTCACAACCTAGTGTTTACGAAAAGCATTTGCGGTCTGAACAAGCTACGTTACAAAATAATGTTTACTTTCTAACGAAAGCAGAAAATCATTCCATTGCAGTGGCAGCAGGATCCATTCTTGCTCGAGCAAGTTTCGTCCAAGAAATCAACAAACTCTCAACAGAAGCTAACATAACGTTACCTAAAGGTGCGTCTGCAAAAGTCGATAGCGTTGCAGCTACTATTTTAGAGCGTGGTGGACGAGAAGAACTTGAAAAATATAGTAAAATACATTTCGCCAACACTAAAAAAGCAGAAGCCTATCTTTAGGACACTGCTTTTATTTTTTTTCGAAAAGGATGGATTATATGGGACCGCTATTGAGATATGGAGATACTATTGGGATCATTTCATGTTCAGATGGTAAACCTTCGGAATATGTAACTACTATGAAAAGCTTAGAAGACGTTTTGATAAAGTTGGGACTGAAAATTAAATTTGCTGAAACGATCTACCAAGTAGCCGACACACCATTTAGTGGTTCGCCCGAAAGACGTGGACAAGCATTAATGAACTTCTTTCGTGATCCAACTATTAAAGCAATATTTGATATTTCTGGTGGTGATTCGGCAAATCAAGTTTTACCTTACTTAGACTTTCCATTAATTACTGAGAATCCAAAACCATTTTTCGGTATAAGCGATTTATCTGTTTTACTTAATGGGCTCTATACACGTACTGGTATTTGTAATTATCATTTTAAAATTAGCACGTTAGTCGGCAAGCATTCGTTCGAGCAAATAGATCTTTTTAACCACCTATTTTTAAATGATCATCAATCTGCTAATCAATTTATAACGTTTCCTTACACCTTCTTACGCGGAAATTCGCTCAGCGGAACAGTAGTTGGTGGTAACATTAGATGTTTCTTAAAATTAGCAGGTACTCCTTATTTACCTAATCCAACCAACAAGCTATTATTTCTTGAAAGCCTCGGTGGTGGATCAAATAGGACTGCTTCTTTATTAGCACAACTTGACCAAATTGGATATTTCAATCAATGTAACGGGGTATTATTAGGCACTTTCACGGAAATGGAATCTAAGCAGGCCCAACCAACAGTAGAAGAACTTGTTTTAGAAATTACAGATAAGTACCAACTGCCGATTGTAAAAACAAATCAACTCGGACATGGATCTAATGGACATTGTTTACCTATAGGGGCTCACATTCATTTATCATTACCGGACTAAGTGTTTTTTTACCTGTAAACTATTACTTTGTGATCATTGGAGCATCTACTCTTGCTAAACTCTATTTAGTCTAATCGGTTTTATTATTGAGATATTTTCTGTATCTTATTTCATTAAAAAGCCAGCTTAAAACCCCATACATTAAACCAAATATCACCGAATTTAAAATATAATAAGATAGCATTTCAAACGTATCATTAGAGAAGTAATCTAATCCCAAGCTGATTAAAAAGAACAGAATACCGCCTAAAAGAACACCGTATAGGAGTATATACTTCCACTTACCCATTTTTCTTATCTTTTCCCATCTTTGCCATTGTGCCTCTTTATTGGCCATCCAAATTCACATCCTTCCTTATCACATGCTTTCGTTTATTTTTACAACTTTTCTTTTTCTTTTAGCAAAGTATCTAATTTCTCTTCAATTCTAGTTAAATCACTTTTTCTATTTATACTACTGATAAATAATTTTACAATAAGGATTATAAAAATTATAAAAACAATCATACCAATAAAACTAACTAAAGAAAATAGTATATCACCAGTGTTAAACCCACCTACTCCTATAGCTAAAAACATGTGGTTTTCCTCCCTTAAAAATATTGTTACTTCATTTATATCTTTCAATCATATCTCTAATAATTATTTTAACATAATATAACATTTAGAATTAAATTAGTTCATTTTAAAAATTACATCTTATAAAGTGAAACAATCTGAACATATTAACAATTGAGGTGATGATTAAATGGAACGAAATAATAAAGATCAGACTATACAAGAAGAAAAAAGTCGTGAACGCATAAGTGTAGACTCTGAGCTAACTAATAATTTATTAGACATTGATAGAGAGCAACAGGGCAATTCTATAAATGAGCACAAAAATAGAGAAGCTGGCAATACTTTTATTGCAGATAAAGTGATTAAACAAACATTTAACAATTCATAAAACAATTAAATAAAGTAAATCCGACAGTGTCTAAACAATTAGACACTGTCGGATTCTTATAGTGAATCTTAAAAAACTAATCGTATATTATTCTGAACGTACTTATCCTCTTAATTCCGCTTGATGTTCTGCTTTTACAGCGGTTAATATTTCTTGATAAGAGTTCTCTACTTCCTCATCTGTTAGCGTTCTCTCCGGATCAAGGTAAAGTAAATTGAATGCAATTGACTTCTTACCAGATTCTAGATTCTCTCCTTGATAGAGGTCAAATACGCGTACTTCTTTGACTAAATCTCCTGCTGAAGCTTCTATTGTAGCTTGAATAGAACCTGCTGGTACATCTTGATCTACAACTAAAGCGATATCCCGTGAAACGGTTGGGAAACGTGGAATCTTCGCAAAGTTTGGTTCATCTATGTGAGCATCCATTACGTAATCCAAATCAATATCACATACATACGTATCTTTTAAATCGAATTCCTGCTGCAAGCGTGGGTGAATTTGACCGATAAAACCAACTATTACATTATTTACTTTCACTTGTGCCGTTCTTCCTGGATGCATACCTTCGACCACCGCTTCTTCGAAAGTTGCGACAAGATTTAAACGATCAAGTAATCCCTCTAAAATACCTTTTACAAGATAAAAGTCGACTGATCTTTTTTCTTGTTGCCATGGATGTGTTAGCCATTCACCTGTGATCGCAACTGTTGCTCTCAGTTTTTCTTCTGGTTGCTTTGTTACATTTTCCTCTTCTGATAGGAAAACAGAACCAACCTCATAATAACCTAGATTCACTTGTTTTCTCGCAATATTATACGAAAGAGAGTCAAGCATTTCAGGTAACATGCTCAAACGAAGTGTACTATGTTCTTCACTCATTGGCATCGATAGCTTCACAGGTGTGAATCCTGCTTCCTTAATTTCAGGACTAACTAATAGTGTTGCACGTTCCTTCGTTGTTAGGGAGTACGTGATAGCTTCCATCAATCCAGCGCTTTCGAAGTACTTCTTCACTTCACGTTTTACAGTTTGACGCTTGGTTAAGCCCCCAGCTAATGCTCCTTGAGGTAATGTATAAGGTAATAAATCATACCCATAAATGCGTGCAATTTCTTCTAACATATCCTCAAAAATCGTGATATCTTGTCTCCGTGTGGGTACGTGAATAGTAAATGTCCCCTCGTTTTGGTCAAAAGAAAAGCCGAGCTTTCGGAGAATGTCTGCAATATCATCGACTGAGATATCTGTACCTAGACGATTATTCACACGGTTCGTTTCAATTACTACTTGTTTTTCTGATTTATCTAACTGATCAAACTCGACTACATCAGATAATACCTTCCCATTTGCATATTGACTTAGCAACTGGCAAGCTCGAAGTCCAGCACGTTTGACACGATTTGGATCAACACCTTTTTCAAAACGTGTACTAGATTCACTTCGCAATCCATGAAATTTGGAAGCTATGCGCACTGCTTTTGGATCAAAATACGCCGCTTCTAAAAGAACTGTTGTTGTTTCATCCGTTACTTCAGCGTTTGCCCCACCCATTACACCAGCAAGTGCTGTTGGTGTAGTGCCGTTTGTGATAACTAAATGGTCTGTTTTTAATGTGCGTTCTTTATCATCTAAAGTTTGTATGCTCTCATTTTCTTTTGCACGACGAACAATAATTTCGTTTGATCCAAACTGATCAAAGTCAAACGCATGTAAAGGTTGACCATATTCAAGTAAAACATAGTTTGTAATATCTACTACGTTGTTAATCGGTCGAATACCAGCTGCAATTAAATAGTTTGACATCCATAATGGAGAAGGACCGACTTTAATATCCTTCACAACGAATGCACCATAATACGGATTTAACTCTGGTGCTTCGACTGTAACTTTAACTTGATCTGTCGCCTTTTCTGCAGTTGTTTCTACTGTCTCATCTGGCAGTTGCACTTGTACATCTAAAATTGCTGCTACTTCATATGCAACACCAAGCATGCTTAATGCATCAGATCGATTCGGTGTTAATCCTAATTCTAAGATGGCATCGTCTAAATTCAATAAGGATGCCGCTTCTGTTCCTACTTCTACATCATCAGGAAAAACAAAAATACCATCTGCAATATCTTTCGGTACAAACTTCTCTTCTATCCCTAACTCTTGTAAAGAACAAATCATACCGTTAGATTCGACACCACGAAGTTTAGCTTTCTTAATTTTGAAATTGCCAGGTAACACAGCCCCTGGTTTTGCTACTGCAACTTTTTGTCCTTTTTCAATATTTGGTGCACCACAAATGATTTGTAATGTTTCTTCTCCAACATTAACCTGACAAAGATTTAATTTATCAGCATTTGGATGTTTCTCACATTCTTCAACATAACCAACAACAACATTTGTACTTTTCGCTGCTATATATTCAATTCCTTCTACTTCAATTCCTGTTTTTGTGATTTTATCTGCTAATGATTCAGGTGAAATATCTTCTAAATCAACATATTGTCTTAACCAATTGATTGATACGAGCATGTTTATCCCTCCTAATTACGCTTTATGATATTGTTTTAAGAATCGAGCATCATTTGTATAGAAATGGCGAATATCATCGACACCGTATTTCAACATTGCAATGCGTTCTGGTCCCATTCCAAATGCAAAACCACTATAGACTTTAGGATCATATCCGGCCATTTCTAATACGTCTGGGTGAACCATACCACCACCAAGAATTTCAATCCAGCCTGTATTTTTACAAACAGAACAACCCTTTCCACTGCATACCTTACAAGAGATATCCATCTCAACTGATGGTTCCGTAAACGGGAAAAAACTCGGACGTAAACGTATTTCTCTTTCTTCTCCGAAAAATTGTTTCGCGAATTGATTTAAGACACCTTTTAAATCACTCATTTTTACATCTTTATCAACATAAAGACCCTCAACTTGTGTAAATTGGTGAGAATGTGTCGCATCATCTGTATCACGTCGATACACTTTCCCAGGGCAAATCATTTTTACAGCTTTACTACCTTTATATTCACCCATTGTTCGAGCTTGAACAGGCGAAGTATGTGTTCGTAATAACAATTCTTCTGTAATATAGAAAGAATCTTGCATATCGCGTGCTGGGTGATCTTTCGGTAAGTTTAATGCTTCAAAATTATAATAATCTGTTTCTACTTCTGGACCCTCTCGAACCTCAAATCCCATCCCAATAAATAAATCTTCAATCTCTTCGACAATACTAGTTAATAAATGTGGTCCCCCAACTTGAACAGGCCGACCTGGTAACGTCACATCAATTTTTTCGGTTAACAGTTTTGCATCTAATGCTTTTGTTTCTAGTGCTGCCTTTTTTTCATCTAGTTGTGTCGCAATGGCTTCACGAACTTTATTCGCTAATTCCCCGATAACTGGTCGTTCCTCAGCAGATAGTTTTCCCATCCCTCTTAACACTTCCGTAATCGGTCCTTTTTTCCCTAAGTAAGAAACACGTACTTGCTGTAGTTCCTCTAATGTTGAGGCTTCTTCTACTTTCGCTAAAGCTTCTTCTTGTAACGCTTGTAACCGTTCTTTCATGAAATAACCTCCTTATATTCTTGTTTTCGACTCAATTTACGCACATAAAAAGCCTTCATCCCATAAAAGGGACGAGGCTTCGAATCGCGGTACCACCCTTGTTGACAAATATCTATTTGCCCACTCTAACTTGATAACGGAATTAATTCCGGAACGTTTTTACTTCATAAATAAAGGTCCAAACGTCAGCTCCAGAGTGAAAATTCAACTTTACTCCATGCAAGAAGCTTACAGTCTAAGGCTCCTTTTCCCTGAATCATCGAATAGTTGTAAAGTCTACTGACTCTTTCTTTGCTTGTAAATATATATGTATCTTATCTTATTATAGAAAATTCCAAACAAAGATGCAACTAAAACTCAAAAAATCAACGTTATTACTTTGTTGTGACAATTTGATAGAGCATGATACCAGTTGCAACACTTACATTTAAAGACTCTGCTTGGCCATAAATTGGTATGTGTACACGCTGATCTGCCACCTCTAATAAATTCTGATCAACACCTGCACCTTCATTTCCAACTATTAGTGCTAGTTGTTCTGGAATGGCTATTTCCTGAATTGGACTTGCTTGTTCTAATGTTGAACCCCAAATGCTTACATTTTGGCTTTTTAATTCCTTCGTATATGCAAGTAAATTCTTTCTAGCAATTGGTAAATGAAAAAGTGAGCCTTGTGATGCCCGGATAACTTTATCATTATAAAGATCAACAGTTCCATCTCCTAATACTACAGCATCAAAACCTGCTGCATCTGCTGTGCGAATCATTGTTCCAACATTCCCTGGGTCTTGAATGGCATCTAACAATAACAACTTTTGATTATTCACAATTTTTAATTCTTTCATTTGAACAATTGCCGCAATTCCTTGTGGTGTTTTAGTATCTGTAAGATGTTGCATTACGTTCTCTGTAACATAAGTGATTTTATCTGATAATGCCTCAATTTCCTCAGGTATTTTAGCTCCATCTTGTAGAATTAAAGCTTCCACATCCCAATCACTTCTTAGTACTTCTTGTACAAGATGCAAACCTTCTATTATAAATAGTTGCTGTAGCTCGCGATGTTTCTTGATTTTTAATTTATTCCATTGTTTGATTGTTTCATTTTTTACTGATGTAATCATTTTATTCATCCTTTATTTAATGTCTTTCCTATCATACATATTTTTACTAGGTCTGGTCAAACTAATCTTAGTAAAAAAATATTATAATGGGGTGAATGTATGGATTTAAATCTACGTAAAGCAATTTTGGCTAATGTATCAGATAATGACAAGTCGCAATTAGAAGCAACAATTGTTGATGCCATTCAAAGTGGCGAAGAAAAAATGTTACCTGGTTTAGGCGTATTATTTGAATTAATTTGGCAGCAATCTGATCAAAGTGAGCAAAAAGAGATGCTAGACTTATTAGAACAAGGTGTAAAACAAATACAATAGGTATACATGTAAAGGAGTTGTTCATTTGAGCAACTTCTTTTGGTTTTATGAAATAAATACTAATTGCTATAATGGGCCCCATCCGTTAAAATAGAAGTAATAATAGAACGAAATGAGGTACATTAATGGATATCAGATTGTTACAAAATATGATGCAGGCACAAGCCATGTCGAATTTCTCATCCGGGTCAACTAATTCTTCTAGTTCATCCATGTTTGAAGAAATGTTCCAAATGATGATGAGTGAGTTGACATCCACAATAGACGATACTCCTTCAATTCGTGAAAACATTCAAACGAATACACTAACGAACAACAATCTATATAATACAATTTCTCCAATCCAGCAAAATATATCAGGCGACGTAACCTCTATTATTGAACAAGCTGCATCAACATATAATGTTGATAAGAGTCTAATTCAATCCGTTATCCAAGCTGAATCAAATTATAACAAAAATGCTGTCAGTAGTGCAGGTGCACAAGGGTATATGCAACTTATGCCTGCTACTGCGAAAGGTTTGGGTGTTACAGATTCTTTTGACGCGCAGCAAAATATCTTTGGGGGTACCAAGTACTTGAGTCAGATGCTTGATCGCTATGATGGTGATACTACTTTAGCATTAGCTGCTTATAACGCTGGATCTGGTAACGTTGATAAATATGATGGTATACCACCTTTTAAAGAAACACAGAATTATGTTAAAAAAGTAATGAGTAGCTATTTAGCATAAACAATAAAAAAAGTGGCGGAGATTTTCTAATAATCTTCGCCACTTTTTTCATACAATTAACCAAATGTTATTTCTTTAACCTTAGCAGTATCTAAACCTTTAATTACTTCCACAATTAATTTCACTGCATTATCGAAATCATCTTGATGAATAATTGCAGCATGTGTATGAATATAACGAGAAGCAATGCCAATAGAAAGAGCAGGTACGCCATTTGCTGTTAAGTGAATTGAACCAGAATCAGTACCTCCAGCAGCTAGTGTTGCATACTGATACGGGATGTTCTTCTCATCGGCTGTTCCAACAACAAAGTCCCGCACACCTTTATGCGAAATCATGGAAGCATCATATAATACGATCTGAGGTCCTTCTCCTATCTTACTATCTGCTTCTTTAGGTGAGATTCCAGGGGTGTCACCTGCAATACCTACATCAACAGCAAAACCAATATCAGGTTTTATCGTACTTGTCGCTGTTTTTGCACCACGTAATCCCACTTCTTCTTGCACTGTTCCAACACCATAGACAACGTTTGGATGTTCTTCTCCTTGTAAATGTTTTAAGACTTCAATAGCAATCGCACAACCAATTCGATTATCCCAAGCTTTTGCTAGAAGTAACTTTTCGTTTTTCATTTGTGTGAATTCAAAATATGGTACAGCTGAATCACCAGGACGTACACCAAATGACTCTGCCTCTTCTTTACTAGTGGCGCCAATATCAATAAACATATCTTTTATTTCTACTGGGTTTTTACGGGCTTCTGCAGGCATGATGTGTGGTGGTTTAGAACCAATAATACCAGTTATATCACCTTGTGAAGTTACAATTGTTACGCGTTGCGCTAGCATAACTTGCCCCCACCAACCACCAATTGTTTGGAAATAAACAAAACCATTGTCATCAATTCTAGTCACCATGAAACCTACTTCATCTAAGTGGCCTGCTATCATAATTTTCGGTCCTTTTTCTTGACCTACTTTTTTAGCGATCAAACTCCCTAAATTGTCGGTATAAACTTCGGTAGCAAATGGTGAGATATACTTTTTCATAACCTCTCTCGCTTCTCTTTCATTACCCGAGATTCCTTTAGCATCTGTTAATTCTTTAAGCATTGTTAATTTTTCATTTAATTTTGCCATTATGTACTTCCTCCCTTTTTCATACCATCTATTATAGACTTCTCCATCTTTCACTTCAAAGATTACTACTTAATAATTGGCGTCTTGTCTTGTGAAATTAACTTTATTTTTTTCGAAATAGGCTTGTTGAATATCTTGCTCTTGAAAATCAAGCACTTCTCCTAAACGTAAAAAAGTAGCAAATAATGCTTTGTAATGTAGCATTGTTGGATCTTTCTTTAACTGATTAATCTTCTCATAAACTAGATTAAACAGTACTGTTGCATCACCTTTTATCGGTTCAACTTCAAACGTTTCTTTCGTGTAACCTAAGTCAATTCCGATGGATAATATAAAATGAATACCATCAACATATTCTTCCAAAATAACGGACCTCTCACTTGGCGCTTTAGTACTCCAAAATTTAAAACAGCGGGTCTCATTAGCTAATTCTCCGACTTCAACCAACAACGCTAATACTTTCTTATCAAACAAATCATTTGCATTTATCTGATGATTTGTTTGAATATAAGTATCAAGTTGTTCTTGCATAGTAAATAATTTTTGCCAATCCATAAAAAATCTCTCCTATGTATAACCTATATTTGAACAACATTTAGTATAACATGAAAAAAGTGAAACCTAATAGCAGGATCATTCGTAGATATACTTAGACCTGTTTTAACAAGGAGTCGGTGAAGATGATTGTAGTTTTTTTATTTCGTTTCTTAATAGTCGTCGCTCTTGTCTTTTTATTCTACACTCTATATCAATATATTAATAATCCAAAACGAAAGCTAGAAGTTGCAAGGAATAAGAAGACATTCTATTTTCTTGATGAATCCTCTAATATTAAAAAAAATTTTTTAATAACATATAAAGGGATTTTATTTGAAGGGGAAAAATATCTTGGTACAACAGAAAACTCCTTTGATGTGATTAATATTAGTGTATCTACATGCAACCCGGATGAGTTAAAAGGATTAGAACGGAATGATTTGTATTTTCTTGAAGAAGAGATCTTAATTCACTATCCATACGCATCTATAGAATGGAAGCATCCTATTGATAATTTATTACTTATAAAAAAATGAGGCTGGGACATAACTAGCCAAAATAACGAAAAAGATTCCGATCATCTTAGGAAGATGGTCGGAATCTTTTTTTGTTGGATTATTTTCAGGATTTGGTGCACCATGCGCATGCTTAGCCGTGTACTTTCTCAAGTTCACCGCCATGAATGCAAATCCTAATTCATTTTCCACTTTCTTCTTGCCTCTTACTGACATACGAGTGAAACGCAAATTAGCCTTCAAAAATCCGAAGACTGGTTCTACATCTATTTTTCGTTTGCCATAAATTTTACCGGTTTCTTTTTCTGAAAGCTGCTGTTTTGTGTATGCTTTTTGTTGTTCCCATTTTTCATTATAATAAATTTTTCGATTCTTTCCTTCCTTTGCTTTTGTACAGTGGGAACGCAACGGACAATCCGAACAGTCTTCACATTCATAGACTTTAAAGGATCGGGTGAAGTTATCTTTACCTGTTCGATTAGATAGATACTGGAAAGCCACTTTTTTATCATTTGGACAACGGAAAGAATCACTCGCTTCATCATACGCCCAGTTCATTGTGTTAAAAGGGTCTTGCTTATATTTCTTTGTCTTCTCTTTTCGATACATATTGTATGTAATCAGCGGGATGCGCTCCCGATTAATGCGGACATCTTCATAATTCTGTTCACTTCCATACCCTGCATCAGCTACGATATATGTGGGAAGTTCAAAGAAGCTTTCCTCGATTTTATCTAGAAAAGGAGTGAATGTGCGTACATCAGTTGGATTGGGAAATACGTCATATGCGAGTGTATATTGTCCTTCGGTCGCAATTTGTACATTGTAAC